>JAVKCY010000094.1:0-16095 GCA_040223265.1 Parvibaculum sp.
AAATAGGGATCAAGCTTGCGCAGGCGAACGGTATAACCGCGTGCCTGCAGAAGCGCGCCGAGTGCTGCGGAAGCCAGTCCTTTACCGAGAGAAGAGACCACGCCGCCGGTGATGAATATGTACCGCGTCATGGACCCTCAACTTAAATGGTACGCGCGACGATTCGAAGCAAAGAAACGTCTTACACGCAAAAAAACTGGAAAATGGCAGGTTCGTGTAGAAAAAGTCAGCTTATTTGTCCGCGCGCTATTCAGCTCGCGGTACCAATGGGCCCTGTGCAGCCGGTTCAGTTGCTCCAAGAGGGGCCGGAGGCGGTGTTGCGTCGCCAGTGTCGTTTGGTGTCGCGGGGATAAGCGGTGCCGTTTCTTCCTCTGAAACAACGTCAAGAATGGAGGCACCGCGATCATCGAACTTTGCAATCACAGTGAGGCCAATGCTCGTCAGAAAGAAGGCCGCTGCCAGAATGGCTGCAACCCGGGTCAACGCATTGCCTGCTGCCCGGTTGGACATGAAACCGCCGCCACCGCCGCCAATGCCTAACGCGCCACCCTCTGAGCGCTGCAACAGGATGGTTGCAACGAGTGCGATTGCGATCATCAGGTGGATCACGAGCAGAATGGTGGCCATTTGCGGTTCCTTTGGGCGGTTCAGCGGTTCTTGCCGTGCATGAAATCAGCACAGCGATCCGGGAAGGCAGACGGGCGCGTTTCTAACCTATTGATGCGGCCTTTGCCAGCCCTTCGCGCCTGCCAAAAGTTGGAATATCAAAGATAAGCAGAGATAATGCCGAAAAAATCTTCTGCCTTCAGGCTGGCGCCGCCCACGAGGGCGCCGTTAACATTTTCGACCCCCATCAGTTCCGCCGCATTCGAGGGCTTTACTGATCCGCCATAAAGGATGCGGAAAGCGGCCCCTTCGTCCCCAAAACGGGTGATCAGGCGCTTGCGGATGGCGCCATGGACCTTTGCCACATCTTCCGGCGTGGGCGTCCGCCCCGTGCCGATGGCCCAGACGGGTTCATAAGCAATAACAGTGTTTTTGGCCGTGAAATCGTCTGTCAGCGAGAGCTTGATCTGTGCGGAGATCACTTTAAGGGTAGAGCCTTCATCCCGCTCTGCCTCTGTTTCGCCAACGCAGACGATGGCGATCAAGCCCGCACGGTGGGCGGCCTCAGCCTTGGTGCAGACGAGTTTACTATCTTCGCCATGGTCGGCACGGCGTTCCGAATGGCCGACGATCACATATTTGGCGCCAGCGTCTTTCAGCATCTCCGCCGAGATATCACCAGTATGGGCACCGCTGGTATTTGGGTGACAGTCCTGAGCGCCGATCGCAATTTTGGTCCCACCTGTTTTGGCGGCAAACCCTTCAATCAGGGTTGCGGGCGGGCAAATCAGCACCTCGCATGGTGCCTTGCCTGCCTTTTTAAGCTTCGCATCTAAAGATTTCAGCTCTTTGGCAGAGGCTTTCGCCCCGTTCATCTTCCAATTGCCTGCAACAAGTGGCTTTGGTTTTCTCGTGGCCATATTTATCCCCTCTCGTCTGCGCGCGTGCGAACCTTCAGTTGCGTTTACCAGAATGAAGGGGTGAGGCCAAGCAAGAGACCCATCTGAAGCCAAATTTCTTTGATGCCACTTGCCCTTACATCATCCTCCCCCCTATCATGCGGCGCGCTTCGAACCGGCCTATCCGGCTCGAACTCTTACTCAAGCGGTGAAAGACAGTAAACGATGCTCAATTTCCTCAGAAATCACGCCAGCGGCTGGGTCGCCAAGATCCTTATTGGTTTGCTTGTCATGGCTTTCGCAGTCTGGGGCATTGCCGATGTCTTTCGTGGTTTCACGAACACGACGATTCTGACGGCTGGAGATACAGAGATCCCGGCCGATCGGTTCGCGGCGGAGTATCGTCAGCGTCTGAACGAGTTTGCCGAGCGGATTGGGCAACCTTTGTCTGCTGCTGAAGGACGAAAATACGGGATCGATCGGCGTGTCATCTCGCAATTGGCCGGTTCTGCCGTCCTGTCTGAGGAAGCGTCGGACCTTGGCATCGCAATTTCGGATGCGCTGGTTGCAGCCGACATTCGCGGCGATGAGAATTTCTTTGGGGCCTTTGGCAAATTTGACCGCCAAACCTATGATATGGCGCTCGCACAAGCGCAGATTTCAGAGGCCGCTTTTGTTAATGACCGTCGTGAGTTCATTGCTCGCGATCAGCTTCTGAAGGCGGTGGCTGAAGGTGCTACTGTGCCCGCCGGGCTTGCCGAAGCGATGTATGAATATCAGTATGAGACGCGGACGGCGCGCTACATCGTGCTGCCGCCAGACCTTGTGAGCGAAATTGAAGACCCTGCTGAAGACGTGATCACCGAGTATTACGCTCAAGCGTCAAACCGGTTTACGAAAGAAGAAACCCGCTCCTTTGCCGTGCTGACGGTTAAGCCCTCTGACATTGCGCCAACGATTGGTGTGGATGATGCACAGCTTTTGCAGGCATTCGAGGACCGCCGTGGTCTACTCGACAAGCCGGAAACACGGACCCTGATCCAGATCCCGCTTGCTGATGCCGAAGCCGCCGCCGACGTATCAGTACGCCTGAAAGCGGGAGAGGCGCTCGAGACGATCCTCGCCGAAAAAGAACTGTCACTTGATGACGTTACGCTTAAAGACGTCACGGAACGCGGGTTCTTGTCACCCGATATTGCTGAAAAAGCATTTTCCATGAGCGTGGGTGAGGTCAGCGATGCGATTGACGGCCCACTTGCTCATGTCGTGTTGAGAGTTGAGAACATTACGGCTGCCGCACCTGCTGTTTTTGAAGAGCACAAGGATGAGGTGCGCAAAGCCCTTGTTGAGGATGAAGCGGCTGACGCCGTTTTTGATCTTTACAACACGATCGAAGACGAACGCGCTGGTGGTGCTTCCCTTGCAGAAATAGCTTCGCGTTTCTCCCTTGAGGTCGTGACGATTGATGAAGCAACACAGACGGGGCTTACCCGCGCAGGGCAGCCGCCCGCAAATATGCCCAATATTCCGGGTCTCATCGCAGAGGTCTATGAGAATGATGTAGGCATTGAAACGCCTGCGAATGAGCTTGCCGATGGTGGATATTACTGGGTGGAAGTGACGGGTGTTACGCCTGCGGAGGTCAAACCGCTCGACGAAGTTCGCGGTCAAGTTCTCGATCTCTGGAAGCGGGAAAAGCGGAAACTCCTTCTGGATGAGCTTGCACAGTCGCTCGTCGAGCGCGGTAATGCAGGCACCTCTATCGATGCACTGGCTGCAGAGCACGCACGTGCTGCGCAAGCATCTACACCCATGCTTCGCCGTTTCTCCAACGATACGTTCTCGCGTATTGGCGTGAACGGTCTGTTTGGATCGCCTGACGGCGGATTCTCTTACGCGCTTGCCGGTTTTGGCGACAGTATGGTGGTGATGCAGGTCACCAAGATCGAAACGCCTGAGCCTGGAAACGGGACAGATGGTCTTGACGAAATCCAGGCCGCACTTTCCGAACGTGCGGGCGATGATTTGATTGCCTCACTGGTTACTGCCTTACAGGAAAAACATGTGGTCGAAGTCAATTATGGTCTGCTGGACCAAATGATTGGCGATGCCTCTGGCAGCTAGTCTCGGGGTAGCTATCTGAATATCAGGAGCGGACTAAGTGATGTATTGGTGGCAAAGCTGAACCTGATTTAGCCGTGAACAAGGCGGGTGCCCTTCACGGTTACCCGCCTTTTTTTTGCGCTTCATAATCAGTCGGCGCGCGCCCTATTGAACTAAGTTTTGGACAGACCAATGTTTCACCCTAACTTTGAGAGCTTTGACACCGTATATCAGTCCGCAACGCCACAGGTTGTGTGGACAAGGCTTGTTGCAGATCTTGAGACACCGGTTTCCGCCTACCTCAAAATTGCTCAGCAGATTCCCAACAGTTTTCTGCTGGAATCTGTCGAGGGTGGCGATACACGCGGTCGGTACTCGATCATCGGCCTGAAACCTGATGCCATCTGGAAGGCGCATGGCGACAAAGCCTACCTCAATCTGCAGGCAGAAACAGACACTCAGGCGTTTCAGCCTTGCGAGAGCGGTACTTTGCAATCCTTGCGGGGCTTTATCGAAAGTGCACGCATTGACCTGCCAGAGGCGTTGCCGCCAATGGCTGCGGGCGTCTTTGGTTATATGGGCTATGATTCCGTTCGACTCATGGAGAAGCTGCCCAACGAGAACCCGGATGTGCTGGGCCTGCCCGATGGTCTCTTCCTCCGCCCGACAGTGATCGCTGTTTTTGATTCAGTCAAAGATGAAGTTCTGCTGGTTACGCCGGTGCGCCCTGGCGGCGGCATCACCGCGAAGATGGCTTATGAAAGCGCGCTGTCGCGGCTTGAGGTGACAATTGCCGATTTTGATCAGGCGATTGCCCACCGGGAGCCAAATCTTGATGTCGCAACCATGCCTGCCCCCGTCTCCAACACGCCGAAAGAAACTTATTTTGAAATGGTTCGCGCGGCGAAAGAATATATTGCCGCAGGCGATATCTTTCAGGTTGTACTTAGTCAGCGCTTCGAGGCACCGTTTGGGTTATCGCCCTTCTCTCTCTATCGCGCGCTCCGCCGCATCAATCCATCGCCCTATCTCTTCTTTTTGAATTTTGAGGGTTTCTCGCTTGTCGGGTCGAGCCCTGAAATTCTGGTGCGGGTGCGCGACGGTAAAGTGACCATCCGCCCCATTGCCGGGACGCGCCATCGCGGGGCAAGCCGTGCTGAAGATGCGCTCATCGCGGCAGACCTGCTCGAAGACCCGAAAGAACGTGCAGAACATCTGATGCTGCTTGATCTTGGGCGCAATGATGTGGGCCGTGTCTCCAAGCTTGGATCGGTTCGGGTGACAGATCAATTCGCGCTTCAATACACATCTCACCTCATCCACATTGTATCGAATGTGGAAGGTGAGCTTGATCCGAAATTTGATGCGATTGGCGCACTGATTGCTGGCCATCCGGCGGGCACTGTGTCAGGCGCACCCAAAGTCCGCGCGATGGAGATCATTGACGAGCTGGAGCTTGAAAAACGCGGCACCTATGCGGGGCTGGTGGGCTATTTCTCCGCTGGTGGCGACATGGACACGTGCATCGTGCTTCGCACAGCCGTTGTTAAGGACGGCAAGATGTATGTGCAGGCGGGCGGCGGCGTTGTGGCTGACTCCACACCTGAAAACGAATATCAGGAGTCCGTGAACAAGGCGAAGGCGCTCTTCCGCGCTGCTGAAGAAGCGGTGCGATTTGCCTCAGAGGCCGGACGCGGCCAGTAGACCGTTTTCCCGTTTGCCGCGCGCCAGAACGGTGATGGGCACAAGCTCAAAACCTTTCGCCTCCAGCCCTCTGCTCCACACGTCAAGCACATCCAGCGTCAAGGCATGTGGATGTGCAATACCGATGGCACTGCCGGACATGTGGGCAATGCGTTCCAGCTCCGCCAATTGAGAGAGAAGCCCGTCTGGGCCTGATGCATGATCGAGGAACACGTCGCGCGTCAGTGTCTCGGTGCCAGACGCAAGCGCGATCTTGGCCGCGAGTGAGTTTGCCGTGGTGCGACTATCGAGGAAGATGAGACCGCGCGCCCGTGCCTCCCTCATGACGGGGAGGAGCGCTCTCACATCGGAGGTAAAGCGGCTCCCCATATGATTGTTGAACCCGATGGCGCCTGGAAACTTGTCGAGCTGGACAGCTAGCCTCGCCGAGATGTCATCAGCGGGCAGGTCTACACGCAGTGCATTGGGGCCCGGATCCTCCGGTCCTTCCGGCTGCATCGGAATGTGGGCCATGATCTCATGACCGCGGGCCCGCGCCTCCTCAGCAAGGCCGGGTGCCGCCTTGCCATAGGGCAAAAAGGAGAGCGTGACCGCTGCCGGGAGCGCAATGGCGCGCCGTGTGGAGGCTTCATCCAGCCCCAGATCGTCCAGAACGACGGCAATCTGTGGGCGCTGAGCACCCTCGCCCGCCCGGTTTCCCACATCGGTCATGTTGAGTGGTGATGCGGATGCCACGGCGACGGGATACTGCCGCACGCTGGTTAAAGCCTCTTCGAGGGGCAGATCGAGCGCATCTGCCACCGATAGGCTTGGAGGGCGGCTTGGAGCGCGGGTGCCGCCCGTTGGCAGGTGGGCTGAGGACCGCAGTGCCGATGGCAAAACTGCATAACCAGCGGCTGGCGCGGCACCACTGGGGCTCAAGATTTGTGGGCGGGGGCCTGCGCTGCGTACCAATGGCTCAACCGGCAGGCTCGCCGATTTTGTTGCATTGGCTGGCAGGAAATGGCCTATCGCGAGACCAAAGCCCGCGCCGACCAAAAGAGCGAGCGAAAGCGCGGCGGCAAAGACATGTGTCTTTGTCAGCCCTTCCGGCTCTGCAATCTCTGGTATCTGCCGCACAATTTTCCCCGGTTACTGATTTCCGCATGGCCATTAGATGGATCTTGGGGGATTCTCAGCCGATTTCCGGGAGTTCAAGCCCCATTCATCCGCTTCTCATCCCCTTCTCATTTCCGCTGGCAACTATATGCTGTATTCAAGCGCTGGCATTTCACCACATTTGGTATGATTTGCCCATCCTTTTGGATTTGCCAAGGAGGCTTATCCACAAGTTTTCTTCCTTCCTGATTGCTGGCGAGCCCTTGTTGCCAGCCAAGCGCAACCCTATAAGACATAGGAACCCGTTTTCGCCTGTTTGGAGCCTCAATTTCATGCTGCTGCTGATCGATAATTACGACAGTTTCACCTACAACCTTGTCCATTTTCTGGGCGATGTGGGCGCGGCCTGTGATGTGTTCCGCAATGATCAGATTTCAGTTGCTGAGGCGATGGCGCGGAAGCCCGAGGCGATCATCATTTCGCCCGGCCCATGCGACCCGGACAAGGCGGGCATCTGTCTGGAGCTTGTCGCAGCAGCCGCAGACGCGAAAGTCCCGTTGTTCGGCGTGTGTCTTGGGCACCAGTCTATCGGTCAGGCGTTTGGCGGGCAGATTGTCCGCGCGCCGGAAATGATGCACGGCAAGATGAGCAATATTCATCATGATGGCACCGGCGTCTTTAAAGGCATTCCGGACCCGTTTGAGGCGACGCGCTATCATTCGCTGACGATCCTGCCCGCAAGTCTGCCTGATTGCCTGAGAAAAACCGCCTGGACTGAGGATGGTGTGATCATGGGCGTCTCTCACAAGGAACTGCCCATTCACGGTGTGCAGTTCCACCCGGAGAGTATTGCCTCGCAGCATGGACGTGATCTTTTGGCGAACTTCCTCGACCTTGCGGGTATCAAACGCGCGGCGCTTGTTTAACCGGGCTTGCCTGATTTAACTGAACCTGTCTGACAAACGCACTTCATAAAGCAGAGTTTCCATGACTGATTTCAAAAGCCTGATCGCCAAAGTTGCTGACGGCCACCCTCTCTCCGCCTTGGATGCTGAGCATGCCTTTGAGGCGATGATGTCTGGTGAGGTGACGAGCGGGCAGATAGGCGGCTTCCTGATGGCGCTCCGCGTGCGCGGTGAAACGGTTGACGAGATTACCGCCGGGGCGAAGATCATGCGCGCGAAGGCGGTGAAGATCGATGCGCCTGCGGGATCACTCGACACATGTGGTACGGGTGGTGACGCTTCCGGCACCTACAATATTTCGACGGCCGCCGCTTTTGCGGTCGCGGCCTGTGGTGTGCCTGTCGCAAAACACGGCAATAAGGCACTCTCATCAAAATCTGGCTCTGCGGAAGTGCTGGAAAAGCTTGGGGTGCGGCTTGACCTTAAGCCCGCGCAGATCAAACGCTGTATTGAAGAAGCGGGTATTGGCTTCATGTTTGCACCGGCGCATCATGCGGCGATGAAACATGTGGGCCCTACGCGCTCAGAACTTGGCACACGGACGATTTTCAATCTGCTGGGACCGCTTTCCAACCCCGCCGGTGCCCCCTTCCAGGTGATGGGCGTGTTTGCCAAGAAGTGGGTTGAACCGCTTGCGCATGTTTTGAAAAATCTTGGCTCCACCCGCGTCTGGGTTGTTCATGGCAGTGATGGGCTCGACGAACTCACAACAACCGGCCCGTCACACGTGGCAGAGCTGAAGAACGGGAAGATTTCAACCTTTGAAATTTCACCGGAGGATGCAGGGCTTCCCCGCGCGAAACCTGCTGACCTGAAAGGTGGCGACCCGGAGGAAAACACAGCAGCGCTTCGTCGCCTGCTTGATGGGGAGCGCGGTGCCTATCACGATATTGTGGTGCTGAATGCTGCGGCGGCGCTGTTGGTGGCAGGCAAAGTGCAGATGCTGAAACAGGGTGTGGACATGGCCGCGGACGCGATTGCCAGCGGTCGCGCGCGTCAAGCGCTTCAGAAACTCGTTTCAATCTCGAATGAGGCATGAAGTAGATGGCCGACATTCTTGAAAAGATCAAAACCTATAAGCTTGAAGAAATTGCAGCGGCCAAGCAGGCGATCCCATTGAGCGCGCTGGAAGAAACGGCGAAAGCCGCATCGCCGGTGCGCGGATTTGCAAATGCGCTGAAGACGAAGATTGACGAGGGCCGGTATGCGCTCATTGCCGAGATCAAGAAGGCAAGTCCCTCCAAGGGTCTGATCCGTGCGGATTTCCACCCGCCGCTTTTGGCCAAAGCCTATGAGGATGGGGGGGCGGCGTGCCTTTCTGTCCTGACCGACAGTCCGAGCTTTCAGGGCGCGCCGGAGTTTCTGACAGCGGCGCGGGCGGCCGTGTCGCTGCCTGCGCTCAGGAAAGACTTCCTCTATGACCCTTATCAGGTGGTAGAAGCACGCGCGTGGACAGCCGATTGCATTCTCATCATCATGGCGTCCGTCGGTGATACGCAAGCTGCCGAGCTTGAGCAAACCGCCTTCGACTGGGGCATGGACGTATTGATTGAAGTGCATGACGGGCCTGAGCTGGACCGTGCCCTGAAGCTCAAGAGCCCGCTCATTGGCATCAACAATCGCAATCTGCGCACGTTTGAGACGAGCTTGCAGACAACGCTTGATCTGGCACCCCGCGTGCCTGCTGACCGGCTCGTCGTTGGCGAGAGCGCGCTCAGCACCCCTGCCGATCTTGCGCAGCTCTCCAAAGCCGGGATCAATAGTTTTCTCATTGGTGAAAGCCTGATGCGCCAGGCCGATGTGGCGACAGCCACGCGCGCGTTGCTTACGAAAGCTGATGCATGAGTGTTATCATCCGCCGTGCGGAACCAGAGGACTTCCCCAAACTCGGGGCCATTGAAATATCAGCCGGGGAGCTTTTTCGTGAGCACGGCCTGGCCGACGTGGCAGACAATCCACCGACAGACATTCCCTTTTTCCTTTCATGTGCACGTTTTGGCGCGGTTCTCGTGGCAGAGATTGAGGGCACGCTCGCGGGCTTTGCACTTGCTGCAAAGTATGACGGCACGGCCCATCTTTATGAGGTCTCCGTCTCCCGCGACCATCAGGGGCACGGAGTGGGTCGCAAGCTTATTGAAGGGGTTTGCGACTGGGCGAAGGGCGAGGGTTTTAAGTCCATCACGCTTTCCACTTTCTCAGACCTTCCCTGGAATGCGCCCTTCTATACCAAGCTCGGTTTCTCGATCATTGGCTCTGGAGACTATTCGCCTGCCATGATGATGTTACGCGGAAGGGAGGAGCATAATGGGCTTGATATGTCCCGGCGCTGTCTGATGCGAAAGGAGCTTGCCCGATGAGCGAGAACAAACTGACCCATCTTGATGAGACGGGGCGCGTCACCATGGTGGACGTGACCGACAAACAGGTGACAGACCGGATTGCAACGGCAGAGGGCCGCGTTGTCATGGCACCGGAGACGCTCACACTTATCCTTGCCAACCAGACGCCAAAGGGCAATGTGATCGAGATTGCGCGTATTGCCGGGATCATGGGTGCGAAGCGAACGCATGACCTGATCCCGCTTTGCCATCCGCTCGCCATTGCGAAAGTTGATATTGATATCGTGCCCGATAAGGCCGCAGATGCGCTCAACGTTACGGCGAGTGTGCGTGTCTCCGGCAAGACCGGTGTGGAAATGGAAGCGCTCACCGCGGTCAGCATCGCGTGCCTCACAATTTACGATATGGCGAAGGCGGTTGATAAGGCGATGGTGATTGGCGAGATTCATCTGACCCACAAGTCCGGCGGCAAGTCTGGCAGGTATGACGCAACATGAGTGGTTCCCCTCTCCTTCCCGTTGACGACGCCATTTCGCGCATCGCGGCAGCCTGTCCGGCTCTTCCTGTTGAAACCGTACCGCTTGCCGATGCGGGAGGCCGCGTACTTGCCGGGCCGCTCACCGCCACCCGAACGCAACCACCTTTTGACGGATCGGCAATGGATGGTTACGCAGTCAAGTTTGCTGATGTCGAAAACGTGCCGGTTACACTGCCTATCATAGGCACTTCTGCCGCTGGTGGTGCCTTTGAGGGCACGCTCAAAGCCGGGCAAGCCGCACGCATCTTCACCGGCGCGACCGTCCCCAAAGGCGCTGACAGTGTGGTCATTCAAGAGAACACGAGCCGCGATGGAGAGACTGTTACGATCCTCGTTGCGCCACGCGAGGGGCAGAACATCCGCCGCGCCGGTGGTGACTTTAAAGAGGGTGATCAATATCTCCATACGGGGCGTACATTATCCAGCGCGGACATTGCGCTGGCGGCTGCAATGAATGTCCCGGAACTGTCCGTTTACAGACGACCTCGCGTTGCCTTCTTTGCGACAGGCGACGAACTTGTCCGCCCCGGCGAGACGCCCAAGCCCGATCAGATTGTCAGTTCAAACAGTGCGGGTCTTGCCATCCTTATTCGAGAATTGGGTGGCGAACCGATTGACCTTGGCATTGCTCGTGACAATGAAGAGAGCATTCGCGCCCATGCGACACGTGGCCGTGACGCGGACATTCTGGTGACGATTGGCGGGGCATCGGTCGGCGATTATGACCTCGTCCAACCGGTCCTTAAATCCATGGGTCTTGAGATGGATTTCTGGAAGATCGCTATGCGCCCCGGCAAGCCGCTCATGTTTGGGACGCTCGGCAAATTGCCGTTTATCGGGCTGCCGGGTAACCCGGTTTCCGCTCTCATCTGTGCCCAGCTGTTTTTGCGAGCGGCGATTGATGCCTCGCTCGGCCGGGCCGCACAACACCCGGTGTTGCAGCCTGTGCTTGCAGGCGCCGACCTGAAAGAGAATGACCAGCGGCAGGATTATCTCCGGGCGAAGCTCCGTGTGACGTCTGGTGGCGGATGGGCCGCAACGCCCTATCCCGTTCAGGACAGCTCGCTCCTCACTACCCTGTCGGCCAGTGATTGCCTGATTGTGCGTGCACCCCACGCGGCGGCGGTGAGCGCGGGGGAGGTGGTGCCGGCACTTTTGCTGCGGACCACAAACTTATCCACAGATTAGGGTTGACGCCCCCTGAGAACTAAACTAGAACATGCATGAATGTTTTTGATTTGTTCTATATTTCGGGGACGTCAGTATGCTGACACGTAAACAACATGAACTTCTGATGTTCATTAATGAACGGATCAAAGAGAGCGGTGTTTCGCCCTCTTTTGATGAGATGAAAGAGGCTCTCGACCTGCGGTCCAAGTCGGGCATCCATCGTCTGATCACGGCGCTGGAAGAACGCGGGTTTCTTCGCCGCCTGCCCCACAGGGCCCGTGCGCTTGAAATTACGAAACTCCCTGAATCTGCCTCGCCGAGCTTTGGCCGCAACAGCAACGGGTTCTCGCCCGCTATTATTGAAGGCAGCCTTGGCAAGGAGGCTTCTGCTTCCGCTCAGCCTTCACATCCGGTTGCTGCGAACGAAGATTCCATGTCTGTGCCTGTGATGGGGCGGATTGCTGCCGGTACACCAATTGAGGCGCTGCAGCAGGAAAGTCATCAGGTCTCTGTGCCACTCGACATGCTTGCGCGCGGGGAGTATTACGCGCTTGAGGTCAAAGGCGATTCCATGATTGAGGCCGGCATTCTTGACGGCGACACAGTAATCATTGAGCGGTGTGACACCGCCAACAATGGCGAGATTGTTGTGGCGCTTGTGGATGATCAGGAAGCAACGTTGAAGCGTCTGCGCCGGAAGGGAAATTCGATCGCGCTGGAAGCTGCCAACCCTGCCTATGAGACACGGATTTTCGGGCCCGACCGCGTGAAAGTACAGGGACGCCTCGTGGGGTTGATGCGCCGCTATTAAACGGTGGCTACCGCTTTGGGGGCTAGTGTGACGACCAAGGTCTGGCCCCCCGCAGTTCCGCGACGGTGCTGATGCGGGCGGTATGATCTTCTTCCAGATAAATGGCATGTGCGCCATGGCGTGACATGTCGAAAATATCGATAATCAAAGAGGCCGCGCATGATGTGCGGCTTTGCCCCCGCACCGGGAATTGCGCAATCAGAATTTCGGCGCGGGCGCAATCATCTTCAAGCGCTTCGGGTTTCAAGGCGATGACAACGCGCTTATCGACCGTGGTTGCAACGCATCCCAACAGATCACAGGTCATCGGGTTCGCCCGTGGTGTTGCGCTCGCTGCCTCTCCGTTCCGCCGACCCCATGTTTCAGCGGCATATCGGGGCGCTCGCCCGGACCAGGTGTAGTTTCCATCTACCCCACGCACGGCGATGAGCTTTCCCTCCGCGCTGATCAGTATGTCTGGTTGCTGAAAGTTTGCGGCCATCAAAAGTCCGAGCGCGATGAGGGGAATGCCTGCGAGACGGAGCCGCGTTCTCCAAAGGGCAAGCCACAATCCGCCCAGCGTTATGGTGACAAGACTGGCGTCCGACATTGCCGGAACGCCAACAGCCGCACCGTCCCATCCCGCGACCAGCTCCGCCGCCCACAACACACCCTCAAGACCCCAACCCATTACCCACAATGCCGGGCCATCCAGCCCGAACGGCATCAGGATATAGGCGATCAATGCGGCCGGCATGATCACCGCGCCCACCAGCGGCATTGCGAGCAAATTGCCAACAAGACCGAATGTCGCCATGCGGTTGAAATGGAAGGCAGCATAGGGGGCAGTCGCGGCACCTGCCACGAGGCTTGTCAGGGCGAGCGTTGCAACATAGACAATGCCCATATTGATGAGGCCGCGAAAACCGGTTGATTTTTCCTTCAGTCGCAACAATTGAAGTTCGCGGTTCTGGTAGACGGCGACCAGCCCCGTCACCGCCGCGAACGACATCTGGAAGCCGGGCTCCAGCAGGCTTTCAGGACGAAGGGTCAGGACGATCATCGCGGCCAGGGCAACATTGCGTAACGAGAAGGCCGGACGATCCAACAACACGGCCAGAAACATGAGCGCTGTCATGATGAACGCGCGTTGCGTCGCCACGGCACTGCCCGACAGGAGCAGGTAAGCCAGCGCACCAAAAAGCGCTGCGAACGCGGCCCATTTTTTGATCGGGGCGTGCAGCGCCAGACGCGGCACAAGGGCGAGCCCCGCACGCAGCAGCCAGAACAAGGTGCCCGCGAACAACACCATGTGCAGTCCGGATATCGCCAGAATATGCGCAAGGCCGGAGTCCCGCAGGTGTTGAACGGTTTCATCGGGAATAGCGCGACGCTGCCCGGTCATCAGGGCAGCAGCGACAGGCCCGGTCTCCGGCCCAAGCGAGCTGATGATATGGCGGGTGATGGTTTCGCGTGTCTGCTCCAGCCAGAGGCTCGCACTCGCCCTTTCGCCCCGGCTGACGACAATCGGCAATGAGAGTGTGACGCCTGTTCCCCCCAGCCGCTGAAAGAATGCCTGCCTTGCAAAATCAAAAGCGCCCGGTGCCACAGGCTCTGACGGCGGCCAAAGCAGGACCCGCGTTGTGATGTGATCCCCCGGCCAGAGCATTGCCTGTTTCTGTTTTACCTTCAGACGCAACCGCGCTGGCAATTCCGCCGCTGAAAGGCGATCAATATGAGATGGCTCCACGATCAGCACCAGGCCGCCACTCTCATCAGTGTTCGCCTCAATCACTCGACCTTCAAGGCTGACACCGCGCATCTCCCGTGCGAGGCTCGGCGCATCAACAAGTGTAGTGCGCAGCAGAGCCGCATTGAACCCGAAGGCACCGGCCACGAGGCCAAGGGACACAAGCGCCAACCAGTTTGAGGATCGCAGCCGATAGGCGATAAAGATTGCGGTGCCGAGCGCGATCAGTGACCAGCGACCCGCCGGTTCCACCGGCCAGGCAAAATAAAGTGCAATGCCTGCTGCCATCGCAACGGGTGCCCAGAGGCCTATCCTGCTTTGCTCAACAGAGATTCTTGGGACGATTGCGGCGTTCAAGCCTGCCCAAAAGGCCAGGACCAGCAGGACCAGACGGTCCATTTGCCTGCGAAACCGCTGTCCGGGCGGGGACGCGCCGGATTTTTCCCAAAAAATAGCCATTTTCGCCTTAACTATGCCGGAAAACGGAGGGTCTGCATACAAAAGTGCGCGCGGCCCGCTTTGGTGCAGAGCCACAATGTGCTAAAGAACGCCAGCCTTCGCGTCATCTGCTCCCACACCATGGAAACGGGTGAAGCCATAGCCGCCCTGCTTTTCGGGTGGCGGGACGGGCTGACCCATTTTTTCCATCCTTCCGACGCGAAACCACTTCGCGCTGACCCGGAGCTTGATTGACCTTTTGAGTGCAACGTCCAAAGTAGTCACCCGATTTGCCCCGTCGCCAACTGGCTTTCTCCATATTGGTGGCGCGCGGACAGCCTTGTTCAACTGGCTGTTTGCCCGCCATCATGGCGGTACCTACCTCATGCGGATCGAGGACACGGATCGTGAGCGCTCAACGGATGCAGCTGTTGATGCCATTTTCGACAGCCTGTCCTGGCTCGGGCTTGATTGGGATGGGGAGCCGGTTTTTCAGTTTTCGCGTCAGGCACGACACAGGGAAATTGCGGATGAGTTGCTGGCAAAAGGCCATGCGTACAAGTGCTACTGCTCGCCGGAAGACCTGACCGCGATGCGTGAACAGGCCCGCGCGCAAGGCAAGCCGATGCGGTATGACGGCACATGGCGCGACCGCGACCCCAAAGAGGCGCCTGCGGGCATTGACCCCGTCATTCGTTTCAAGGCACCGCTGGGCGGCAAGACCGTTGTGAAAGATCAGGTGCTAGGTGATGTGACGTTCGACAATGAGCAACTGGATGATTTGATCCTTATCCGCTCCGACGGTACGCCGACCTATATGCTTTCTGTCGTGGTTGACGACAAGGATATGGGCATCACTCACATTATTCGCGGTGACGATCACCTGACCAACGCCGCGCGCCAGAGCCAGATTTATCTGGCACTTGGATGGACACCGCCTGTCTTTGCCCACGTCCCAATGATACTCGGGCCCGACGGGGCTAAACTTTCCAAACGCCATGGGGCGCTTGGGGCGGAAGCCTATCGCGACATGGGTTACCTGCCTGAAGCCATGCGCAATTATCTGGTGCGGCTTGGTTGGAGCCACGGCAATGATGAAATTTTTTCAACTGAACAGGCCGTGGAATGGTTCAACCTGGAGAGCATCGGCAAATCGGCCGCGCGCTTCGACTTTGCCAAGCTGGAAAATCTGAACGCCCATTACATTCGCCAGTCAGACGATGCACGCCTGATGGGGCCGGTGCTCGACCTCATGACCAAGTCTGGGGAATGGCCGGTTGAAGACGAGACGTTCCGCACGCGGCTGGGGCTTGCTATGTCGGGCCTTAAAGAACGGGCCAAGACCTTGCCAGAGCTTATTGAGGGGGCGGAATATCTGCGCCTTTCGCGTCCGATTACGCTCTCTGGCAAGGCAGAAAAAGCCCTCACCGATGAAACCAAGGGTTTGCTCGGTGAGCTTTGCCCGGCGCTGAAGGGCCTTTCGGACTGGACGGCGCCCGGCATTGAAACTGCTGTTACACAGTTTCTTGACTCAAAGGACATAAAACTCGGCAAAGTTGCCCAACCGCTCCGGGCTGCCCTGACCGGAGGCAGTGTTTCGCCGGGAATTTATGATGTTTTGGCTTCACTCGGACAGACCGAATCGCTTGCCCGAATTGAAGATCAAGTTTGATTGATCCTGCACCGGGTAGTGGC
>JAVKCY010000103.1:0-27152 GCA_040223265.1 Parvibaculum sp.
ACCCAATCGTCAGCCCAAGAGGATAATGAGAATTTTACCAAGTATTTGGGATGAAGTCTATGTTTGCTGTCTTTGTTTTGCGTCAGTAAATAGTGATAAAAAGGCCCTCAAACCAGGTCTGAGGGCCTTCAAATTCAGCGGTAAGGCGCTTCTTGGTCTTATGAGCAGCCGCTGGTGCCGCCGCATGTGTCACATTTCAGGCAAGTCCCGTTCCGCACCATGGTGAAGTTGCCGCACTCGCTACAGGCTTCGCCCTCGTAACCCTTCATGCGGGCTTCGACGACAGGATTGATCCCGCGCGCGCTCGACGCACCGCCTCCACTCCCGACAGCAAGCTTCTCGGTGGCGCCTGCAAGGATTGTTGTTGCCTCCAATTCAGCATTGAGAAGGGCAGTGGTTGCGACTTTCTCAGCCGCACTGCCTGCCCGCTGCGTTGCGGCCCCGCCGCGTACAACATAAAGATTGGCAAGCTGTGTATTGCGCGCAAAGCCGGGTGAGGCAATGGCTGTTGCAAGCATGGGCGGCAATTTACCTTCATCCGCCCCATCCCCCATCGCGTCCGGCATGAGGTCAGCCGGATCAACATGGCCCAAATCATGGCGACCAAGATAGGAGACCGCGAGTTCCCGGAAGACATAGTCCAATATGGAGGTTGCGTTCTTGATCGTGTCGTTGCCTTGCACAAGGCCCGCAGGCTCGAAGCGGGTAAATGTGAACGCCTCCACATATTCTTCCAGAGGCACGCCATATTGCATCCCGAGCGAAATGGCGATGGCAAAATTATTCATCAGGCTGCGGAAGGCGGCACCCTCCTTGTGCATGTCGATGAAGATTTCACCGATCGTGCCATCTTCATATTCACCTGTGCGCAGATAGACCTTATGGCCGCCGACAATGGCCTTTTGTGTATAGCCTTTTCTACGATCTGGCAGTTTGGCGCGCTCGCTACGCGAACCGGGCCGATCCGCCTCCGGCGAATGGGTGGCGGAAGACGCTGACGCAATTGAGCGGGCAACAATCTTCTGTGCAAGCGTGGCAGCCTGTTGCGCCGCGGGTTGCTCAACAAGGGGCGTTGGCGTGACGTGTGTTTCGCCGATCTTGTCGTCATACACCTCATCATCATATTCTTCGTCGTCGAGCAATTGCGCATTGAGGGGTTGCGAGAGTTTGGACCCGTCACGATAAAGCGCGTTTGCTTTCAGGCCCAGACGCCAGGAAAGCATGTAGCTTTCGGTACAGTCCTTGATGCTTGCATTGTTTGGCATATTGATCGTCTTGGAGATCGCACCGGAGATGAAGGGCTGCGATGCAGCCATCATATGAATATGCGCTTCTGTGGAGAGGAACCGTTTGCCGATTCGGCCACAAGGGCTCGCACAGTCAAAGACCGGCAGATGCGCCTCCGCAAGGCCCGGCGCGCCTTCCAGCGTCATGGCACCACAGACATAAAGATTGGCTGCTTCAATTTCCTTCGCCGTGAAACCCAGCGCGTCCAGCATGTCGAAATCAATATCGTCCATCGCGTCCGCATCAAGGCCCAGCACTTCCGTGCAGAACGCTTCGCCCACCGTCCATTTGTTGAAGGCAAAGCGAATATCAAAGGCGGTAACGAGCCCGGCCTCGATTTGTGCCAGCACCTCCGGGGTGAAGCCTTTGGCCGCAAGCGCCTCATGATTGATGCCAGGGGCTTCTTTCAACGTCCCACACCCAACAGCGTAAGCGACGATCCGCTCAATCTGTGGCGGCTGGTAGCCAAGGGTGCGAAGGGCCTGGGGAACCGCTCTGTTGATGATTTTGAAGTATCCGCCACCCGCGAGCTTTTTAAACTTAACAAGAGCGAAGTCAGGTTCAATGCCGGTTGTATCACAATCCATGACAAGGCCGATCGTGCCGGTCGGCGCGACAACACTGGTCTGTGCATTGCGGTAGCCATACCGCTCACCCATCGAAACGGCGATGTCCCACGCCGCACGTGCATGCTCGACCAAATCTCCTTGCGGGCAATTTGCAGCGTCGAGTGGCACAGGGTGGGTGGACAGCGCCTCAAAGCCATCCGTCGCACTCCGCGCCGCCCGCCGGTGATTGCGCATCACACGGAGCATATCGTCTGCATTCTCCTTGTAACCGGGAAATGCGCCAAGTTCCTTGGCCATTTGAGCCGACGTTGCATAAGCAACACCGGTCATGATCGCAGAGATGGCGCCGCACATGGCGCGCCCTTCGGCAGAGGCGTAAGGCACACCGGACGACATGAGAAGGCCACCAATATTGGCAAAGCCGAGCCCAAGTGTGCGGTATCTGTAAGACCGTTCTGCAATCTCTTTCGATGGGAACTGAGCCATCAATACAGAGATTTCAAGGACGATGGTCCAGAGTTTAGAGGCATGTTCAAACGCCTCAACATCAAAACGGCCAGATGCCTGGCGGAAAGTCATCAGGTTGATGGACGCCAGATTGCAGGCCGTATTGTCCAGGAACATATATTCCGAACACGGATTGCTTGCGCGAATTTCGCCCGACTGTGGGCACGTATGCCATTCATTGATGGTGGTGTGGAATTGAATGCCCGGATCGGCACTCTCCCATGCCGCCTGGCCGATCTGGTCCCAAAGCTCGCGGGCAGGGAGCGTCTTGGCGATCTTGCCGTCGGTGCGGCGGATCAGGTCCCAGTCACTATCCGTTTCTACCGCATTCAGGAAATTATCTGTCACCCGAACCGTATTGTTGGAGTTTTGCCCCGACACAGTGAGATAGGCTTCTGAATCCCAATCGGTGTCATAGGTGCGGAACTCAATGTCCTTGAAACCCTGTTTCGCAAATTGAATGACACGCTGAACGTAATTCTCTGGCACCATGGCTTCACGCGCTGCAATGACCGCGCGCTTGAGGGCAGGGTTCTTTTTCGGATCGAAGCAATCACCCTCTGGGCCGTCGCAATTATGGGCGGCCTTCATAACCGCAGAGAGGAATTTCTGATTGGTGCGGGAACCGGTGACGAGCGCCGCGACCTTCTGCTCCTCAATCACCTTCCAATTGATAAAATGCTCAATGTCGGGATGGTCAACATCAACCACGACCATTTTGGCTGCGCGGCGTGTTGTCCCGCCGGACTTGATCGCACCCGCTGCCCGGTCGCCGATTTTAAGGAAGGACATAAGGCCCGACGAATGACCGCCACCGGACAGGCCTTCGCTTTCGCCCCGGATAGATGAGAAGTTGGAGCCGGTACCAGATCCATATTTGAACAACCGCGCTTCCCGGACCCACAGATCCATAATGCCATTCTCATTGACGAGATCATCTTCCACGCCTTGGATGAAACAGGCATGAGGCTGCGGGTGTGCATAGGAAGACTTGGACGCCGTCAGCTCTCCCGACTGGTAGTCCACGTAATAATGGCCTTGCGCAGGGCCATCAATGCCGTAGGCCCAGTGAAGACCGGTATTGAACCATTGCGGGGAATTGGGGGCGGCAATCTGCGTGGCGAGCATGAAGCGCAGCTCATCATAAAAGGCGCGCGCATCTACCTCAGCATCAAAATAGCCACCCTTCCAGCCCCAATAGGTCCAGGTCCCGGCAAGCCGGTCAAAAACCTGGCGTGCATCCATCTCCGGGCCAAAGCGCTCTGCCTGTGGCAGGTCATCAAGGCGTGTTGCGTCTGCCTCGTGGGCCCAAAGCCAGGTTGGGACATCGTCTTCCTTGACGGGGCGGAGTGCCGCCGGCACGCCTGCCTTACGGAAATATTTTTGCGCGATGATATCGCTGGCAACCTGGCTCCAGTCCGCCGGTACGGAGATGTCGGCCAGCTTGAAAACGGTGCTGCCATCGGGGTTCTTGATTTCACTTGTCACCGTCCGAAATTCAATTCCGTCATAAGGTGATTTTGCTTCGTCCGTAAAACACCGATGAATACGCATTGAGCCCCCGTCTGCCATCCGCTGAAGGGTGCCGCCGCCGCGCTCACCCGATTATGTTTCGTTATCGACGGCTTGCCTGTCAGACGCGTCTTCCGCGCACGTCCCACTGGCAGAAAGCGCCGGAACGTGAGGGAAACGGTGGAAAGAGGTGAATGCCGTCTTGTCGCCGTTTGCACCAGATCATGTGTTGGTGATCGTGTGCGGCACAAACTGTGGGGCTGCATTAACCACGCGTCAAGAACTTGTGTGTAATGGCGCTGGGATAGCGGATTCCCGTCGGGTTAGCACAACCTCCACCGGTGGGAATCGGATTCCTGTCTAAATCTCGATTCGTAAAATTAACGGGTTGGGAAGAGGGAGCCGGTATAAGTGGGGGTAGACTTGGGAACGAATGAATGCCGATCCACAGCCGAGCCTATGGGAAAAAAATTGAAGAGCTGGACGTGCTCGTTGTCGATGACAATGTGCATATGCGAAAGCTCGTCAACACCATCCTCAATGCTTTTGATTTGCCTAAATTGCGCGAAGCGGAAGACGGCACGCAAGCCTTGGAGGAAATCGGCTTTCGTTTGCCCGACCTTGTCATCTCCGATTGGCAGATGAGCCCGATGGACGGCTGCGCGTTTCTGGAGGAACTGCGCAATGCGGAGAACAAGCCCGCCTGTTATATCCCGGTCATTATGTTGACGGCACATGGGCGGCCAAACCTGATCCGCAAGGCCTTCGATGCCGGTGCAAGCCAGTTTCTTGTAAAGCCATTGACGCCGGGTAATCTGCTCCACCGGATTGAGTGGGTGCTCGCCGATGACAGGCCTTTCTTCGAGGAAGAGGGGCGCGTGCGCCAGCAAATGACACTTCGCTTGCCCAAGGCCTCCATCGCTACGGCTGAGCAGAAAGTCGCATTGGGCGATGCCTGGGACCTCGACCTTTAAGACCGCTCGCCGGGCTCAGCCCATGGCCCAGCTGAAATGATCTCGTCATTCGCCGTGATAAAGCGTGCCGCCACCTCGTTTTGTGCTTCCACTGTCTTGAGAGCTTGCTCCACAGGCAGGACAAAGAGGGCAGTGGAGAGCCCGTCTGCAAGCACAGCCGATGGTGCGCGAACGCTGACCGATTTGAAATGGGTGGGCGGGCGGCCTGTCTTTGGATCAAGAATGTGCACGCCCAAAGGTGTGGTATTGGACGATGTCGCCACCGCTTCTTGAACAAGCAAAACCTCCCCATTGATACGCCAAAGAGCGTCGGGGTCTCGAAGGCCGATGATCCACGGCGCGCCATCCAGTTTCGGCCCCGTGGCGCGATACTCTCCCAGATTAACGAGTGAATGTGAGGCGCCTTCGGCAGCAAACAATGCACAGACACGGTCGGTGGCATAGCCTTGCGCGATGCCATTGAGCGTCAGCGCCGCACGGGGCGGTAGCTTGACCGATTGCGCATTCCATTCGACATGCTGCCAGCTGCTTGTGTTGCCAGGTGCACCCTCTGGGCCCGCAGAGACCGTTGGATCAAAGGCACCGCCGGTGAGCTGAAAGAGCTCATCGGAATGATCGAGCAGGTCCAGGAGTTCGCGCGGCGGCGCGTCGAGATGACCATCCCGGTTCAGGTGGCTGATGCTCGACCTCGCATCATAGAGGCTAAAAATGGCTTCAAAACGATGGAGTTCCTGTTGGGCAAGGTCAATCAGCCGGTCAGCCGCATCATCTGAAAACCCGTCAAGCGAGATTGATACATCACCACCCATGGCCGTGCCGTACCACGCGCGATGTGCGTGAGAAGGTGCGGCATACGCTTGCCCCGGCGCAAGGGGCGCGCAGGCACATAGCTGCATAAATCGACGTCGGCTTAAGCGCACCAAAATCCTCCGGGAAAACAAGTAGAGCGGTCGAAGCACCAAACAGCGGTGCGGGGCAAATTTAACACAGAAAAAAACTAAGTGCGACGCATTTGCAATAAATTATTGCAAACGACTATTATTAACTACATAGGATGTCGCATGGAATGGCGGATGTAGGCCATACGGGATTCACATATCGAAAGTGGAAAATGAAAATGCAACTCAACAAAAAAATGGGCATTGGGATGCTGATTGCTGGCTTGGGGCTTCCCACCGGCTCGGCCTTGGCAGAAGACCTGCCAAGCCGCGAGGAGATGTGGAAAGTCATTCAGGCCCAACAGGCGCAAATCTCGGAGCTTTCCCGCAAGCTGACAAACACCGACGAAAAGGTCGAAGCAACAGGCGAGGCCATGGAGACGATTGCCGCGAGTGGCTCCACGTCGACGCCGGGCTGGTGGCAGCGGACGAGTATCGGGGGCTATGGCGAACTTCACTATAATGGTGGCAAGACCGACCGGATTGATTTTCATCGGTTTGTGCTTTTCTTCGGGCACGAATTTAATGATGACGTGCGCATGTTCTCGGAAGTCGAGATTGAGCATGCATTGGCCGGTGAGGGTCAGCCCGGTGAAGTCGAACTTGAGCAGGCATTTCTGGAGTTTGATCTGGGAGAATACCATGCCTTGCGCGCCGGTGTTCAGCTGATCCCGGTCGGCATCATGAACGAAACGCATGAGCCGCCAACCTTTTACGGCGTTGAACGCAACCAGGTCGAAACCAACATCATCCCAACCACATGGTGGGAAGCAGGGCTGGGTGTCAGCGGTGAGCTTGGCGAGGGCTTCAGTTACGATCTGATGTACCATTCCGGTCTTGAAGTCCCGACAACCGGAGGCAATGCCTTCCGCGTCAGAAATGGTCGTCAAAAGGTGGCGAACGCAGACGCGCGTGACGGTGCAACCACAGGCAGATTGAGCTTTACGGGTATTCCAGGTGTTGAAGTGGCAACATCCGTTCAATACCAGGAAGATCTGACCCAGGGGTCGGCTCAGGCAACACCAGCGGTTCTGGTGGAAGGGCATGTCGATGCGAATTATGCGCTCGGCCCGGGGACCATCGGCTTGCGTGCACTGGCAGCGGTTTGGGATCTCGACAGCACAGCCGCAGCCGCAATTGGCCGGGATGAGCAATATGGATGGTATGTTGAACCATCCTATCGCTTCGGCACAGACTGGGGCGATCTCGGCTTCTTTGTGCAATATGCGGAATGGGATAATTCTGCCGGTGATGCGGCAGACTCCGTTTTCTCGCAAACCCGTATCGGCGCAAATTTCTGGCCAACACCAGATACCGTGTTCAAGATCGACTATCAGTTTGATGATGCGCCAACCGCCGCATCAGAAGACAATCGTCTGAATGTGGGCTTGGGCTACCAGTTCTAAACTTGAGTGACAGACCAAGGCAAGACGGGGTGTCTATGTATGCCCCGTCTTTTATGTTAGGAAAAATCATGCGTATCTTGGCGTGGCTGGTTCCCTTGTGGCTTGTCTTGATCCTGCCATCCCACGCTGTGGATGTGTTTCAGGAGCCTGACGCCTTTCTGACCGAAGTTTTTGAAAATACGGTGCCTGACCCGTCGTTCCTCTGGCTGAAGGGGGAGGTCAAAGAGGCTGCCCGTCAAATTTTGGACCGGGACGCAGGCGGTCTTCGTCAACGGTACTGGCGCGCGGACGGGCGCACCGTCTGGATTGTCGAAGAAATCGGCAAAACCCAACCCATCACCACAGGTATCTCCATCAAGGACGGCGCGGTTGAGCGTGTCCAGATCCTGATCTACCGGGAGAGCCATGGATGGGAAGTGCGTTACCCGTTTTTCACCGATCAGTTTCGCGGTATGACGCTGGATGCAGACAATGATCTCTCGTCGCGCGTCGATGGCATTTCCGGGGCAACCCTTTCGGTGCGTGCGATCACCAAACTGGTGCGGCTGGCGCTGACCTATGATGCCTTTGCCCGGCAGGGAAGCTAAAGAATGGCGGGGGGACGAACATTAAGGACCTGGCACCGGCGGATGGGGATCGTTGTGGCGGCTTTCACAATCATCCTCGCGGTGACGGGGCTGATCCTCAATCATGAGCCACGTTTGAACCTCAACAAGGTTCAGGTAACATCCGCGTGGGTCTTGAACTGGTACGGTATGGAAGGCGTGAACGCGGAGACCAAAGGGATCAACCTGAACGGGCAGTGGCTCATCCTCGTCGAAGACCAGCTCTATCTTGATCTGAAATCTGTTGGAGCCTTATCCGCGCCCGTTGTCGGCGCGATCAGCCTGCCGGACATGTTTCTCGTCGCAGACGAGTTTCAACTGACCCTTTTGACCCGAGAAGGCGACCTCATTGAGCGCTTTGTACCAAATGGCGTGACAGGTCGCTTCACCGCATTGGGAAATCATGGCGAGGCGATCATCCTGCAAACGCAAGCAGGTGCCTATCAGAGCGATCCGCAGCTCCTTCATTGGGAGCGGACGGAGACAAACGCTGGGAGCTGGTCGAAACTCACACCCCTGCCGGGCGATGTGGCGGCCAATCTGAGCCGGGAGCTGACTGGCGGTGGCCTGCCGCTCTACCGCATCATCTTGGATCTTCATTCCGGACGCCTGTTCTCAACGGCGGGGCGACTCGCCATGGATGGGGCAGCCCTTCTCCTGATTGTGCTCTCCATCACCGGCCTGTGGATCTGGTGGCCACGGTCGTAAACGCCACTGCGAGAGGAAGAAGGCAAATGTGCGGTGCGTCGCTGATGGCGTAAGGGATTGAAATTACAAAGGTTTTCATAGCCCTCTGCTCAAGCGCCTCTGCGCGATGGACCCGCTCTTTGCTCAACCACATAGCGGATGATAGAAGGCTGGACGCTACCGCCTTCGGGTGTCATATTCGGCGAAATTTCACGGAAAAAGACGGGCATTCCCATGAACTTTCTCATGCAGTTCTTCACCTGGTGGAGCGGTCAGACACTTGCGACGCGGTTTTACACCTGGCGCAAGGGAGAATGTGTTGGTGAAGACGCGCAAGGGAATAAATATTACCGTACGCGCAACGGTTCGGCCGATGGCACAGATCGGCGCTGGGTGATCTATAACGGCCTTGTGGAAGCGTCCCGCATTCCGGCGGAATGGCATGGCTGGATCCACCACACCGTCGATCAGCTGCCATCGGAAGAGACTTTCCAGGCGCGGGATTGGCATCTGCCCCATAAGCCGAATCTGACAGGAACACCTTATGCGTACCGGCCAGATGGAAGTCTGTTGGCGGGCGGGGATCGGCCTCGTGTGACCGGTGATTATGAAGCCTGGCGGCCTGAATAAGACCTGTTTGGGCGAAAATGCGCAAAATTCTCTACAATACCGGCTTCATGCCTTGGAAAATGTGCGCGCATTAGGGAAACTCAAACTGAATTTCGGCATTCTCTGACCCAGAGAAAGCGGAACTCGGCACGAACCACAGCCGGACGCGTATTCCGGGAGGCAGATAATGGATAATAGTTTTGTTGAAACACTGGTTGGCACCATCGTTGTCGCCATTGCCGGTACCTTCCTGGCATATGGCTATTCGATCACGGATGCCGGTCGTGTTGAGGGGATAGAGGTCAAGGCGGAGTTTGACCGTATTGACGGGTTGGCCTCCGGCTCCGACGTCCGCATGTCCGGCATCAAGATCGGCACCGTGACGGCTCAATATCTCAACACCAGCAATTATTTTGCGGTCGTGAAGATGAACCTCTCGGACGAGATCAAACTGCCAGTGGATTCCTCCGCCAAGATCACGAGCGAAGGTCTGCTCGGCGGAAATTATGTTTCGATCACTCCCGGTGGCTCAGATGAGATGCTGGAAAATGGCAGCGAGATCCAGTTCACGCAAGGCTCCGTCGATCTGATCGGCCTGGTTGGCCAAGCGGTCTTCTCTGCGACGAGTGGTTCAGAATGATGCGTGCCCTTCTAGTCATCGCGCTCCTCTCGATTGGCGGCCTGAGCCCGGCCCTTGCAGAACCTGCGGGCCGCATTGCTATCTTTACAGGCCTCGATAAGATCACGGCGCGCATTACGCGCCTTGAAGTACCTATCGGGGAGCGGATGCGCTTCGGCTCTTTGGATGTGAAAGCAGACAGCTGTAGCAAACGCCCACCGGAAGAAACACCGGAGACAACAGCCTTTGTCGAAGTGTTCGACGTTGGGCAGTCCCTCGTGGATGCGGCACCAGCCGAACCACTGACCACAGACCCCGCTACAAATCCTGCCATTGACGAGGCGGCAGGACGGATTTTCTCAGGCTGGATGTTTGCATCAAGCCCCGGTCTGAATGCGGTTGAACATCCGGTCTACGACGTCTGGTTGATCGACTGCAAAATGTCAGAGCCTGAAACTGTCGCCCCCAGCGAGTAAAAGTCGCCGGCATCGCCCTGCAGTGCTTTGTGAAGACGCGCTTTATACGTTTCCCGTGGCACTTCAATCGCGCCAAACTGTGCCAGATGGTCCGTCACAAATTGTGTGTCGAGCAGGGTGAAACCACCGGCAATTAGACGACCCACCAGATGCACCAGCGCGATCTTGCTTGCGTCCCGTGTGCGGCTGAACATGCTTTCGCCGAAAAAGGCTTTGCCCAGCGAGACACCGTAAAGACCACCCACTAGTTCACCATCCTGCCAGCACTCGACAGAATGTGCCGCGCCGCGCTCATGCAGGATCGTATAGGCATCAAGGATGGCTTCGTTGATCCAGGTGCCTTTGCGCTCATCGGTTTCAGTGGCGCACGCCTCCATCACCCGGCGAAAGCAGGTATCGACCGTCACAACAAACGGGTCGCTGCGGATGGTGCGTTGCAGCCGTTTGGGTATGTGGAAACGGTCAAGCGGCAACAGGCCGCGTTCTTCCGGGTCAACCCAGTATAGCTTGGAGGAACCCGCACTCTCGCCCATGGGGAAAACCCCATAGGCATAGGCGCGTAAAAGAATGTCCGGATCAATAATGTCCATGGGGCGCCGTGCCCTCAGTCACGTGCAAGAAACTCTTCAAGCCAATGAATGTGATAGTCGCCATTCATGAAGTCCGGTTCGGCGATCAGGTCTTTAAAGAGCGGGATTGTTGTATCAACCCCTTCGATCACGAACTCGTTCAGCGTGCGCCGCAGCCGCATGATGCATTCATTGCGGTTGCGCCCATGCACAATGAGCTTACCGATCAAACTGTCATAGTAGGGCGGAATTTTGTAGCCGGCATAAACGCCACTATCAACGCGCACGCCCAGCCCACCCGGCGTGTGAAAGCTGCGAATTGTACCAGGTGAGGGCGTGAAGGTTTTCGGATTTTCAGCATTCACACGGCATTCAATCGCATGGCCGTTAAACTGAACTTCCGCTTGGGTGAAGCTCATCTCCAGACCAGCTGCGATGCGGATTTGCTCCCGCACAAGGTCAATGCCGGTAATGGCTTCTGTTACCGGATGCTCCACCTGCAAACGTGTGTTCATTTCGATGAAATAGAACTCACCATTCTCGTAGAGGAATTCAATCGTCCCAACGCCCAGATAGCCAAGCTTGCCAATCGCACGGCGAACAATCTCGCCAATTTTCTCGCGACCAGCATCATTAAGCGCGGGTGATGGGGCTTCTTCCAGTACCTTCTGATGGCGACGCTGAAGTGAACAATCACGCTCGCCCAGATGAACTACATTGCCATGGGAGTCAGCAACAACCTGCACTTCAATATGGCGCGGCTGGCCGAGATATTTCTCGACATACATCGCATCATCACCAAAGGCAGCTTTAGCTTCAGCACGCGCGGTGCGCAGTGCTTCCAGCAAATGATCTTCGTCCTTGGCGACTTTCATGCCACGCCCGCCGCCGCCAGCTGCTGCTTTGAAGAGAACAGGAAAGCCGATTTCCTTGGCGACCTTCATCGCCTGTTCTTCCGACGTAATGCCCCCCTCAGACCCCGGTACCACGGGAATGCCGAGCGCCTTGACTGTCGCCTTTGCGACAATCTTGTCGCCCATCATTTTGATATGATCAGACTTCGGCCCGATAAAGGTGATGTCATGCGCTTCGAGGATTTCGGCAAACCGCGCATTCTCTGACAGGAAGCCATAGCCCGGATGCACAGCTTGCGCGCCGGTGATCTCACAGGCGGAAATGATCGCCGGAATGTTGAGATAACTCTCAGACGCGGGCGCCGGGCCAATGCACACACTTTCATTCGCCAGACGGACATGCATAGCATCGGAGTCGGCGGTGGAGTGCACCGCGACAGTGGAGATGCCCATTTCCTGACACGCGCGATGAACGCGAAGGGCAATTTCGCCGCGATTGGCGATAAGGACTTTTTCAAACATCGGTTCGCGGCGCCCCCGCTTATTCGATGATGAGAAGTGGTTCGCCGAACTCGACCGGCTGACCATCTTCGACAAGGATTTGTTTTACCGTGCCGGAGCGCGGGGCAGGGATCTGGTTCATGGTCTTCATCGCTTCGACGATGAGAACCGTCTGGCCCTGCGTAACGGCGGTGCCAACAGCAATGAACGGCGCGGCACCAGGCTCGGCTGCAAGGTAGACCGTCCCGACCATGGGCGAGGGCAGTGCGCCAGGATGGGCTGCGGCCTCAGCTGGTGCGGCGGCGGCTGGTGCTGTTGCTGCCGCTGGAGCATGGCCTGCAGGGGGAACGCTGACAAAATGCGAAGACTGCCGCGCAACGCGAACCTTCAGATCATCAGTTTCAATCTCGATCTCACTGAGATCCGTCTCTTTGAGAAGATCAGCAAGTTCCCGGATCAGGTCCTGATCAATGCCTTTTTTGCTCATGTGGCCTAGTGCCCTTCTTTACTGTTCAACTGCCTGATTTATCCGACAAATAACGAGAAAGTGCCTCAACCGCCAGCGCATATCCGATAGGCCCAAGCCCGCAGATGATACCCAGGGAAACAGCCGAGACGTAAGAGTGGTGCCGAAAGGGCTCCCGCTTGAAAATATTGGATATGTGCACTTCAATCACTGGCAACTCGGATGCGGAAAGCGCATCCATCAATGCCACAGATGTGTGCGTATAGGCGGCACCATTGATAATGATCCCGCAGGCTTTTTCTCGTGCCTCCAGAATCCAGTCAACCAGCTCACCTTCAGAATTTGTCTGCCGGAAATCGATCGTGTGGCCAAGGGCTCTGGCGCGCTCGGCGGTCATCGCTTCCACATCGGCGAGCGTCTGCGATCCGTAAATATGCGGTTCGCGGCTCCCCAGCATGTTGAGCGTCGGCCCATTCAGCACATAGATCGGCTTGGGCTTCTTCGTTGCCTTAGTCGCAGCCATGTTCGTTCCGTTTCAGCCCCCAAATGGCAAAAATTGCTGGCATTGGGTATACCCCCGCGGGGCTCTGTCTAGAAGTCGAAAGGGGCAAAATTGTGTTCCACTTGCCCCACAACCCTTATAAAGCCCCAATCGCGCCAATGGGTTAACAAACCCGCCGCCGCGATTCCGCTCTTATACGCGGTTGGGAACCTCCATGCCAATGCTTTGAGCGGAGCAAGGTGGCAAATGCATAAATCAGCCTCGCAGGACACCTCCACCCAACGTCACGAGAGAATAAGGCCGCCATCGACAGGGATCGTTTGACCAACAACATAAGCCGATAAGGGTGACGCAAGGAAAAGCGCCACACCCGCCATATCGTCCGGCGTTCCAAGCCGGTGGAGCGGAATGCTTCTCAGCGTACCTTCCAGCCGCTTGGGGTTCTCAGTTGTCACCTTGGTGAGTTTGGTATCCACAAGACCGGGCGCAATGCCGTTAACACGAATGCCATCGCTCGCCCACGCTTCGCCCAGCGTGCGCGTCAGGCCAATAGCACCGGTTTTGGACGCACTGTAAGCAGGGTTGCCGCGTGTCGCATGATACCCGGCTGTGGACGAAATCGTGATGAGAGAGCCTTTTGCCGCCGCCAGCATGTGGTGGAACTTGTTGGCGCACGCCATGAGGCTGCCAAGGTTCACATCCATCACTTTCTGGAAACCCGCCATCTCAAACTCCTGTCGCTTGTAGAGCACAGTGCCCTGGCTCAGCACCAGCACGTCGAGCGTCTGGAAGGGTGGTGAGTAGGCCTCAATAGCGGCGAAATCGCCCACATCCATCTGCGCATAAGAAAGATTGGTAAGGTCTGAGCCTTCATCCCCGGCATAGTCAGCGGCGGCTGCCCGTGTGCCCCAGACATGTACATCAGCACCGGCGGCATGGAAGGCACGGGCAATCCCGTTCCCGATACCGCTTGAGCCACCGACCACAAGCACCCGTTTGTTCGAAAAATCCAGTGGGTTCCCAAAAGCGTTCATAAGAGCCTCCCGTCTCAAATATGCCTGTGCCATTGGATAGCGCGGGACAGTGCCAAGGTCGAGGGGTGGTGAGTAAAGCTCTGATGCCGCAGGGGGAGGTTGCAATCATCGCACAGGAATGAGCACAAAAATCGACACGCACGCCCTTACATTCTGGCACTTAATGTGAGATTTTCGGCTCATGTCCGAACCGCTGAAACTCACCATCAATGGTGAACGCCACACATTTAGCCAAGACCGAGAAGAACCGCTCACGATTGCGGGTCTATTGGTGAAGCTCGGCCTTGATCCGCAAAGGCTCGCAGTGGAACATAATCTCGAAATTGTGCGGCGCTCGACCTATGCAGATGTCGCGGTGCATGATGGTGATACGCTGGAACTTGTGCAGTTTGTGGGTGGTGGCTGATCCCCCCAATTCGCCGCCCTCCAGTTCGCACTTGACTGACCTCAAAAGGAAAAAGAATGGCCAAAAAGGCAGCAGAAAAATTGCCCGCTCTCCAGCCCTCAGGCGACAGTTTCAAGATCGCGGGCAAGAGCTATTCCTCGCGGCTGATTGTCGGGACCGGCAAGTACAAGGATTTTGAGGAGACGGCCTGTGCGATTGAAGCGTCTGGCGCCGAGATCGTCACCGTCGCCGTCCGGCGGGTCAATGTGACCAACCCGAACGAACCCATTCTGATGGATTTCGTGGACCCGAAAAAATACACCTACCTGCCGAACACGGCGGGTTGCTTCACCGGGGCGGAGGCAGTGCGCACCCTCCGCCTTGCGCGGGAAGCCGGCGGCTGGGATCTGGTCAAGCTGGAAGTGTTGGGGGACCGTAAAACCCTCTACCCGGATATGATCGAGACACTGAGCGCTGCTGAGCTTCTCATCAAGGAGGGGTTCAAGGTCATGGTCTATTGCTCCGACGACGTGCTCCTCGCCAAGCGCCTGGAGGATATGGGGTGCGTGGCGATCATGCCGCTGGGCGCGCCCATCGGGTCCGGCCTCGGCGTGCAGAACCCGATCAACATTCGCTTGATCGTTGAACAATCAAGCGTGCCCGTTTTGGTGGATGCAGGTGTCGGGACGGCGTCCGATGCAGCGTTCGCGATGGAACTTGGGTGCGACGGCGTTTTGATGAACACCGCCATTGCCGAAGCCAAGAACCCGATCCTGATGGCAGAGGCGATGAAGAACGCGGTGGCGGCTGGCCGTGCGGCATACCTTGCCGGCCGCATGCCGCGCAAGCGCTATGCGGACCCAAGCTCACCCGTTGCTGGCCTAATATAGGTTTTGATGGGGCAACATCCTCCCGCGATGTGCCGCAGGAGGATTTGTGCTTAGCAGCTCACGCAGGCAGTGCGTTCTTCTTCAACCACCTCAAGAAGGCGCTCTTTGCTGACGGCGCCGGGCACAAGCTGATTGCCGATCACGAAGGCAGGCGTACCTTCAATGCCGAGCTGGCGGGCAAGCGTGTGTGTGCGTTCAATGGCGTCATCCAGCGCTGGATCGGCCATATCCTGTTTCAACCGGTCAACATCAAGCCCGGCATCTTCAGCAATGCGGAGAATGCGTTCTTCCGGCATGGGACCTTGCGTTTCCATCAATGCGCGGTGGAGTTCCATATATTTGTTCTGGGAAATGGCCGCCATGGCTGCCTTGGCCGCAAGGGTAGACTCATCCGACAGGATCGGGAATTCCTTATAGATGATACGCACATTCCCGTCTTCGTCCGCCGCCGCGAGAATGTCATCGACGGCCTGTTTGCAGTAGGGGCATTTGTAATCAAAAAATTCGACGATTGTTATGTCACCGTCGGGATTGCCTGCGACAAAGGAATATGCATCCTCAAATAGACCAGCCTTATTTTCTGAAATGGCGGCGAGCGCCGCAGCCTTGTCGGCGGCTTCACGTTTTTCGTCAAGCTTTGCAAAAACCTCCAACATGACTTCAGGGTTTTCGACGAGGTAGTTCCGCACGATTTGTTCGATCGCCTTCGTGTCATTCGCGTTGAAGCGCGTTTGCGGGTCTTCCGCCGCTGCAAATGTAGCCCCGGTAATCAAAGAGCCAACAAGGCTCAAAAGCCCTACCAATGCGGCACCCCAAAGAGGGAGCGTGTTTACTTTCTTCATATTACTCTCGTCTCTACGCACGATTTAACGAACCCTGTTCGTAAGTGCGCCAGTTTCAGTTCAAGGTCGTTGCGGGATTTCCGACAGAATGTCCTCAGCACGGAGCCACCCGGGCGAACCGGCAGGCAATTCGCTTTGGGCACGTCTTGCATGCTGTTGGGATCGTGACAAATCTCCAATCGCATAAAATCGTTCAGCGGTGGAAAGCTCAGCATTCCCGAAATCACCAACCCGTGCGTAAGCGATGGACGCCTGATGATAGGCCGTCGCGTTTTCGCCGTCGCTTTGGCGTGCGATTTCCAGCTGCTCAATCGCTTCGTTGGTCAATGCAAGGTCTTCGGTGGCAATGAGTGACTGCGCCAGCCCGACCCGCAACAGGGGCGAATTGGGGGCAAGTTCTACCGCGCGTCGATAGGGCGCTATGCTTTCAGCAACTTTCCCGCTTTCAAACAGGATCTGCCCATGAAGCTCCGCCACCCATGGATTATCCGGAAGTGCAGCAATAATGGGTGCCAGCTCCGCCGTTGCGCGGGCAAGGTCGCCGCGCTTGTGATGCGCCACCGCACGCGCATAGTGAGCGGGAATGCTGTTGTCGGTTGCGGGGAACCGGCGGAAAGTGAGATCCGGACGATCAAGGAACCCGTAAAGCTTCGCTTTCACCATGTTGAAGGCAAACATCCACTCTTCCGAGTCTTTGACATCTGCATAGGGTGAGGTTAGCACGCGATCTTCAAGGGCGCTTAGCCGATCTCCGGACAGAGGGTGGGACCGCAAATAGGGGTCCTGCTGACGGTCGCTCAACACTTCCTGACCGCGAAACAGATAGAACGTGTCCATCATACCCTTGCCGGACCAGCCGACGCGGTCGAGATAGGTCACGGCAGCCTGGTCCGCAGACGATTCCTGCATCCGGCTATATTGAAGGAACTGGCGCTGGGCGAGGGTCTGGCCACCCGTAATGAGCGCCATTCCGACATCACCTGCACCCGCCGCAATTGCGCCGATGCCGAGGATCGCAGAAATGATGGTTGACGTGGATGCCCCGGCAAGTGCCTCCTGCGTGCGCGAAAGATGGCCCCCGGCCATGTGGCCCGTTTCGTGCGCGATCACGCCAATCAGCATATTGGGGCGGTCAGCTTCCAAAATGAGGCCGGTATGGATGAACATTCTTTGTCCGCCAGCGACAAAGGCGTTGAGTGTATTGGCGTTGACCAGATGAATATTGACCGCATCAGCCTGCAGGCCAGCGGCCTTGAAAATGGGAGTGGAAAACTCCCGCAACAGATATTCTGTTTCAGCATCACGGACGAGGCCGAGTGCATGTGCAGGGGCAGAAAAAGCCACGAGTGCGGCAACAAGTACGACACCAATCCGTCGGCCACGTGCCGCCAGAGAGCGGACAAGATTTTGGGACATATTTTCCGAAGGGCACATATTTTCCGAAGGGAGTTGGGCCAATTTTTTCACCATCATATCCTCAAGCTCACTGAAAGCCGACAAGGCGGCCAGTGAAGCAATATCGGGACGGCTCGCAAGCACCGCCTGTTTGCAGGTTCCTCTTTGCCAGACAAAATCGTCAATATTTAGGCAGATTTCGTCAAACACCCTTCATTCCTGACCCTAGGTGTGCAAAAGGATGCGGTCAATCTCCGGCTGAGGTAAACTCACCTATTCGTGACCAAAGATGTTCTTTGGAAGCAAAACGGATAGTCTGGTGGTTAATGGGTGGGGCGGATCTTCAGTCTAGGGTCGCCTGCTCACAAACCATTTGTCTGCAAACCTCCCGTCAGCAAAAAGGGGCAGCCCCCTGCCCAGGAAAATATCAAGGAAGTGCCTTTTCCCATGAAGCCCAATTTCGTCACCCAAGCCTTCGCTTTACAAACCGGTTTCGCCGGATCGGTGTCCTCGCGATTAAAAACGCTGTCCATTATGACCATTCTGGGGTTGTCCCTTGCAGGATGTGGGTCGCTTCTGGGCGATGACGCACCGAACACGAGTGCGCCATTGGGGGCGGTGGTCGGACCTGATCGGAATGAACGCGGTCTCACGGGCGTCGGGCGCGTGTCAGAGGCTTCCGCGATTGAAGCCATCGCGGGCGGATTTATTGTTTCAGACGAACCGCAGGCATCCCTGGCTGCGCGAAATGTGTTGGAGCAAGGCGGATCGGCGGCCGATGCTGCTGTTGCTCTCTACTTCACCCTCGCCATCACTCAACCGCAGGCGGCGGGTCTGGGCGGCGGCGGCATCTGCCTTATGACCAATCCGGGCACCCGGATCACCGAGAGTATTGAGTTCCTGCCGCGCGAGGCGACCCAGGGCGGTGGCATTGCCGTGCCTGGTAATGTGCGTGGGTTTGCGCTGCTTCACGCGCGTCATGGCCGCACGGCGTGGGAGCAACTTCTTGCGCCCGCAGAACGAATGGCTGCGACAGGCGTACCGATATCCCGTGCAATGGTTCAAGCGCTTGAGCCGTACAGGAATTTGTTAGCGAACCAACCGCAATTGTTGCCGGGTTATACAGGCGCACCACTGCGCGAGTTGGGAAACCTGCGCCAAGTTCAATTAGCCGCAACGCTGGGTCAGATAAGGTCCCAGGGCGTAAATGCATTCTACGTGGGCGATGGCGCGAACCGGCTCGCAAAGGGTATTCAGGATGCTGGCGGTAAAGTGAGCGCCGATGATTTGCGTAATTACCGTCCGATCGTCTCGGAAACGCAAATGCTTTCCGTCAATGGGGCGGAACTGCATCTGCCGTCAAAAGCAACAGGCGCTGGTGCTTATGCTGCCGCGCTGTGGCAGGCGTTGCAACAGGTACCTGCGAACGACAGTCAGGCGGCAAACCGCGTTGCGGCGGAGGCTGCATCAAAGCTTGGGGCAGCCGTCAGTGCACCCAGTGACCTGGGCTCGACCGGATTTGCCGTTGCATCTGCACGCGGAGACGCTGTCGCCTGTGCTGTGACGCTAAATGGTGCGTTTGGTGCGCAGCGCTCTGTTTACAGCCGCGGCATTACGCTGGCGACGACACCAGTTGATCCAGTCAAAGGGCTGGCGTCTGCTTTCTTATCGCCAGTTCTCGTCACCGGGCCCAAAAGCACAAACCTCGCGTTCGCCGGCGCTGCGGGTGGCAACACAGCCGCTGCTGCGGGCATTCAGCAAACAATCAGGCAGACCCTGGGGGGCGATAAGACGGTTGCACAGGCGCTTGCCGCAGCAGCACGTGATGCGTCCGTGCGGATCAACGCCATCGCCTGCCCGAAGGGTCTGCCGTATGGCTTAGAGAGCTGTTCTTTTGGTGTGGACCCTGATGGTGCGGGCCTGGGCGTCGAAGCTATCGGTCGCTGACATGGTCGCTGACATGGTCGCTGACGGGGGCCACAAACTGGGTCCGGCGGAGCGGGGCGGTGTTGACCCGTTCATCGTCATGGATGTGATGCGGGAAGCAAACCGTCTGGAGGCCGAAGGCCGTTCCATTTTGCATCTTGAAGTGGGCCAGCCCGGTACGCCGGCGCCAACCACCGTTCGTGATGCGGCCAAGACGGCACTGGGGCAGGGCGCACTCGGCTACACAGACGCGCTGGGTCTGCCTGCCTTGCGGGCGAAGATCGCAGCCTATTATGGCACCCATCACGGCCTCAGCCTGTCCCCGGATCGTGTCGTTGTCACCGGTGGGTCGTCTGCCGGGTTCATCCTCTCGTTTCTTGCCTGCTTCGAAGCAGGCGACCGTGTCGGGGTGACAGAGCCCGGCTATCCCGCCTACCGAAACACGCTGAAGGCGTTGGGTTGTGTACCGGTTGGTATACCGGTCGGGCCAGAGACAGATTGGGTCTTAACACCAGAGGCGATCGCCAAAGCTGAAAAAGAACATGGCTCTCTAAAAGGTGTTCTTGTCGCGAGCCCATCAAACCCGACCGGCGTGACGATGGGCCGGGAAGAACTTCAGGCCTTGGTAGATGATTGCGATAGCAAGGGACGTTGGTTCATTTCCGACGAGATCTATCATCGCATTACCTATGGCAAAGCCGACATCACGGCGCTGCAATGCTGCGACAGGTCAATCATCATCAATAGTTTTTCAAAATATTATTGCATGACCGGTTGGCGCTTGGGCTGGATGGTTTTACCGGAGGAGCTTGTGCGCCCGGTGGAGCGGCTGGCGCAGAACCTCTACATTTCACCGCCGACTCTGTCTCAAATGGCGGCGGAGGCAGCGTTTGACGCGACCGCGGAATTGAATGAGAACGTTGCTGCCTATGCTGAAAACCGGCGATTGCTTCTGGCGGCTTTGCCAGAGGCCGGGCTCACGAAGTTTGCGCCAGTTGATGGCGCATTCTATCTCTACGCGGATGTATCTGATCTGTGTGATGACAGCACAGATTTTTGTCATCGCATGCTGCATGAGATCGGGGTCGCGGCAACACCCGGTGCTGATTTTGATCCGGTTCAGGGCCATCGCTTTGTGCGCTTTTCATTTGCCGGGAAAACGACCGACATTGCCGAGGCCGCACGCCGTCTGCAATCCTGGCTTGCCTCCAAATAAGCTGCCTTGCCTCCAAAAAATAAGGGCGCAGCGATCAAACGAGCGCCGCGCCCCCAAATTTATTGCCCTATGCAATAAGGGCTAATCCGTCATTGACCTCAATCGGCTGACTTGTTACGGCGCCACCAACCGGTACGCGCAGGCCCAGAAGGCTCGTCTTGAGCATCATCAGCGGTTTCCGGTTCCACATCTTTGGCTTCAGCTTCTGTAGCTTCTACCATATCGTTAGCTTCCGCAATTTTGTTAGCTTCCGGAGTCTCGTCTACTTCAGCAGGCGCGACGGTTTCGTTCGCGGGCTCTGCAATCACGGGGTTGCGTGAATACCCGATCAGAACAGGTGCTTCGCCGTCTGCGTCTTGAGCATAATCGGCTTCATCAGAAGCGGTAACATGATCTTCGGCAGCGGGCGCATCCGCATTGCCTTCAAGATCAATTTCTTCACCCTCTTCGCCATTACGACGGTTACGGCGACCACCACGACGGCCCCGACGGCGACGACGTTTTGGTTTGCCCTCTTCATCCAGGTCTCCGTCATTGCCGGAGACCTCTGCATCGTCAGCGGTTTCAGAGGCGGTAGAATCTGTATCGCCATTCTCATCAGAGCTGTCAGCAGCTTCATTGTCTTGAGCGGCAGCATCTTGAGCATCCGTATCATTCTCATCGCGACGACCACGGCGACGACGGCGACGACGCTTTTTCTTCGGCTGATCATCTTCGCTCGTAGCATCTGTAACTACATCAAGTTCGGCGTCAGCTTCATCGCGAATTTCGGCTTCTTCGGCCGCAAGGTCCGCTTCTTCGTCCTCGATAATGCTTGCCTCACTAACCGTAAACTGGGCGGGTTTGGCAATACCGCGAGACTGCACAGCCTCTACCTTATGGTCCGCACCGTGCACATCACGGTCCGTCTCAACAAAAACGGATACGCCATAAGTTTCTTCAATACCGAGCAGGTGAGGCCGCTTCTGATTGAGAATGTAGATGGCGACTTCCGGAGACACGGTCACGGTGAAGCTGTCGTGCTTGCCTTTGATCGCATCAGATTCAACCGCCCGTAACACATGGAGCGCAGTCGATTCAACCGACCGAACCAGACCCGAACCAGAGCAGGTAGGGCAGGTGACCGTCGAGCCTTCGATAATCCCGGCCCGCATGCGCTGGCGGGACATCTCAAGCAGACCGAAATGGCTGATCCGACCAACTTGGATGCGCGCCCGGTCGTTCTTCAAGGCTTCTTTGAGTTTGCGTTCAACCGCACGATTGTTCCGGTTCTCGTCCATGTCGATAAAGTCGATCACAATGAGACCGGCCAGATCGCGCAAACGCATCTGGCGCGCAACTTCGGCGGCAGCTTCCAGGTTTGTCTTGAGTGCTGTCGCTTCAATATTCCGCTCTTTGGTGGAGCGACCGGAGTTCACATCAATCGCAACCAGTGCTTCTGTCTGATTGATGACGATGTACCCACCAGATTTGAGCGTCACGGTATTTGAGAACATGGCATCAAGCTGTGCGTCCACACCATGCTTCTGGAAGATAGGTTCCCGGTCTTTGTAAGGCTGGACGTTCTTGGCATGGCTCGGCATCAGCATACGCATCAGGTCTTTGGCTTCACGGTAGGAATCGTCACCTTCCACCAAAATCTGATCGATATCTTTGGAATAGAGATCGCGGATTGAACGCTTGACCAGACTACCTTCTTCATAGACGAGGGCAGGCGCGATCGACTTGAGTGTCAGATCGCGGACCTTTTCCCAAAGCCGCATGAGGTACTCATAATCGCGCTTGATCTCTGCTTTTGTCCGCGAAGCACCTGCCGTGCGAACAATCAGACCCATGCCGTCTGTCACATCAAGACCTTCAGCAACGGTCTTCAACCGCTTGCGGTCAGCACCATTGGTAATCTTGCGGGAGATCCCGCCGCCCCGTGCCGTGTTGGGCATCAGAACGCAATAGCGGCCTGCCAGCGAGAGATATGTTGTAAGGGCGGCGCCCTTGTTGCCGCGTTCTTCCTTCACAACCTGAATAAGGATGATCTGGCGACGCTTGATAACTTCCTGAATTTTGTAGGTACGAGCGGATGTTCGCTGCCGTTTTGGCTGGGCTTCTTCCAGCGCATCATCGCCTTCGCCAACGGCTTCGACCGTATCGTCGAAATTGACCTGCTCAGTATCGCCATCCGCGTCGTCTGCATCATCATCCGATGCAGTTTCAGCGGGTGTGGCGGCTTCAGCTGCCTCGGGCTCGTCGTCGAGATTGTCTTCGGCAGCCCATTCGCGCAGCAGCTTTTCGCGGTCCGCAAGCGGGATTTGATAATAGTCTGGATGGATTTCATTAAAGGCGAGGAAGCCGTGGCGATTGCCGCCATATTCCACAAAGGCGGCTTGCAGCGAGGGTTCTACCCGCGTGACCTTGGCCAGATAAATATTGCCTCGAAGCTGTTTTTTGGCTTCGGATTCGAAGTCAAATTCCTCGACGCGGTTTCCATGTACCACCACAACCCGGGTTTCTTCCCGGTGGGCGGCATCGATCAACATTTTGTTTCCCATAAGGGGTATCTCCGAAACGCCGTTTCGCGCCGTCACTTGAGCAATCCGCAAGGGGCTCGCTGAAAGGTGACGGGGCGGCGTTTAATGTAAAGCCGTCAACACGACCGGCCGAACGGATGCCCTGAAGGGCTTTCGCGTGGCGAGTGTGGCGGCGAGTTGATGATAGTGGGGGCAGATCGCACGAGGCGCGGCGTGAAGTTGCACTCATCAGACCATTGTTGGTCGTCATGCTCATTCCGCTTTGTGTCTCAGGCCGTGCTGTCTGCATCATTTCTCTTTGCGCCCTGGAAAATTTGGTCGCCGGGCGCGGGCAACCTGTGCGTTAGGTGCGGCGCATGCTTGAGCGTCCGCAGGGTTTAAAACGGGCCGGTTTTGGCCGACCGAGACGCCAACAGGTAATTTTGTGGGCAGGCCTCAAAAGGCCATCATCAGAGTTGCTCATGTTGAAAACCTCAAGGTTTCTACCAAAAATAAGGCGAAACCCATTGCTTTCTGTCACGAACAGGTGGTTTTTCCTCCAAAACCACCATCCTGCCGCCCGTTAGCCGGTTAACCCGACTCAATTACGTGTCGACGAAATAGGTGAGAGACTTTTAGCGCCTTGCTTTCGGCCTTGGCAAGCAATGGTTTTGCTCTCCAGGGCGCGCACCGCTGCGCAAATGGCAAAATTCAGCCAAATCGCTCAAATGGGAACAATCTGTCTCTCACCAACGATTAACCATATTAGACATTGAAAAATTGCTAATAACCCGCAAAGTAACGGAATCTCAAGCGCTGACGGTGAAACTCGCGATTGTGGACAGGAGGTCCCTCAAGACCGTCTGCCCCATCGGGTAAATTTCCACCCGGCAGCCCAAATAGCAGTGCAGAGGCCAACGCCTGCTTGTTGGGCCCAACGCCTGCTTGTTGGGCATTGTCGGATTGTTGGTTTGAGGCAAGATGTCGAGACCTGATCTGTTGCAATAAGCGTAAGATCGGGCGACGAGGCGGAACGAGGAACGGTAGCGTAATGAGTGGGAACCGGTCCCAATCGGTGGAACAAGTGGCGGCTTTGCCTCGGGCAGGGTCGTTTCTGTCGCATGCATTCGTGGCGGCCGTAGTTATCCTGTCTGGCGTTATCCTGTCTGGTTTTGGGCTCGTCCTGCCGGTTTCGGCGGAGCCGGTTGCATCAGGTGGTGCCGCAGCTTCGGGCAAAATGATTGTGTCGAACGTCCGGTTGGGCGAGCAAGGGTCAATGACCCGTCTTGTGATCGACATGGGCGAGGCAGCACCGGGAGCCGCCAACACGACACCGCAAAACGTTTTCACCCTGGCTGATCCGCACCGCGTCGTGATCGATTTACCCGAAGTTGAATTTAGGCTCCCCGCAAATGCAGGGCAGGCGTCGCGCGGTCTTGTCAGCAGTTTCCGTTACGGTCAGTTTCAAGCAGGCCTTTCGCGCATCGTCGTGGACGTCAAAGGCCCGGTTGCGATTGACCGGAGCTTCGTGCTTGCCGCCCAAAGCGGTTTTGGCCGCCGTGTGGTTATTGATTTGAAGTCGGTAAGCCCGGCTGAGTTTAACCAGTCCGTCGGTTTGGGGCGACCCGTCACCCCGCCAGCGGCCGCGACACCGCCCGTTTCAACCCCACAGGAGCCGACAGACCGCCGTGTCGGCAAGCGCGTTGTTGTCATTGATGCAGGCCATGGTGGCGTGGACCCGGGGACCCATGGTCAGTCAGGCGCACGGGAGAAAGATGTCGTACTCGCCTTTGCCAAGGAATTTGGCAACCAATTGCGGGCAAGCGGGCGATATGAAGTTCATCTGACGAGAGACACAGACCGATTTATCCCGTTAACCGAACGGGTAAACATCGCAAGGCGACATCAGGCAGACCTGTTTATTTCGATCCATGCGGATGCGATTGACCGGCGCACAGTGAACGGCATGTCGATTTACACCTTGTCTGAAAATGCCTCTGATAGTGAGGCAGCCGCGCTGGCCGCCAAGGAAAACCGTTCCGACTTGATTGCCGGTGTGGATCTCTATGGCGAGTCAAACGAGGTGACAGACATTCTGATCGACCTGGCGCAGCGCGAGACCAAGAACTTCTCAGTGCGATTTGCGCAGACGGTGGTGCGAAATGCCGGTGGCGTGACGCCCTTGCTTGATCGCACCCATCGCTTTGCCGGATTTAGGGTCTTGAAAGCACCTGATGTGCCCTCCGTCTTGGTGGAGCTTGGCTTTCTTACCAACCGCACCGACGAGCAGAACCTGATTTCGACCAACTGGCGGAACCGGGTCGCGGGGGCGCTCGTTAAATCCGTAGATAGCTATTTCGGCGAGCGCTATGCCGAGGGAAGCTATTAGGATAAGTCTCCCATCGGAAGCCGTGAAACGAGGGGACTCGGCAAAAAAGGCGCCAAGAACCTGACACAATTACAGTCTAACAGACACAATTACGGTTTATCAGACACAATGGCCTTGGTTTCGCGTGCGCAGGCTATCAACGTTAACCAAAGAGCATGAATTAGAGCCTATTTTTCCAATTTTCCCGGTCCCGATCTTCCCGGTTGTCCGCCATGTGGTAAATCTAGGGGCGGGTGAAATGAGATAGGTGACTGGTGAAAATACCAGTCGAAAGAGGCGAAGGGGTCGGTCAGCAGAAGTTGCGAGTGTTTGCCACACTATTTGCAGGAATGGTTGTGCTGGGTCTTGGAGCCGCACTTGCCGGCGTCTATATGCTGTGGCGTCTTTCCGAAGACCTCCCGTCTTATGAGCACCTGGCGGACTATGCGCCACCAGTGATGACCCGTGTGCATGCAGGCGACGGTGGTCTCATCGCGGAATATGCCCGTGAGCGTCGCATGTTCGTGCCGATCGAAGCGGTACCAAAACATGTTGTTGAGGCCTTCCTCGCGGCGGAAGACAAAAACTTCTATTCTCATTCCGGGATCGACTTCACAGGCATCATGCGTGCTGTCGTGACAAACATTTTCAACGTGATGAATGATCGACGGCTTGTGGGTGCATCCACCATCACACAGCAAGTCGCCAAGAATTTCTTCCTTTCCAGCGATGTGAAAGTTGAGCGCAAAATCCGGGAAGCGTTGCTCTCGCTAAAGCTTGAGCGCGCCTTCACCAAAGACCAGATCATTGAGCTCTATCTGAACGAGATTTATCTAGGGCTGGGGTCTTACGGCGTTGCTGCCGCAGCACTTAACTATTTTGACAAAAGCCTGCCAGAGCTCACCTTGGCGGAAGCCGCCTATCTCGCAGCACTGCCAAAAGCACCGAGCAACTACCACCCATTCCGCCAGCGTGAACGCGCCATCGGGCGGCGCAATTGGGTCATTGGTCGAATGCTGGATAATGATTTCATTACCACCTATCAGGCATCTGTTGCCCGCGCAGAAGACTTGGTCGTGACACCACGTGCCTTTGGCGCCCAGATCATCGAAGCCAACTATTTCGTCGAGCAGGTTCGTCGTTCTCTCTACGAACGCTATGGCGAAGAAAAACTCTATGAAAGCGGATTGTCGGTCCGCACGACTTTGAATACCGACCTTCAACTCAAGGCCCTGAAGGCTCTGCGCGATGGTTTGATCGCCTATGACCAGCGACATGGCTGGCGGGGCCCCGTCGCCAAGCTGGAGGCGAACACTACCTGGACGACGGCACTGGCCGAAACCGAGGTGCCGGGCGACGTCGCGCCATGGACACTGGCCGTTGTGCTGGGACTTTCAGATGATGAAGTCAAAATTGGCTTGCGTCCGACACAGGAAGTGTCAGGTGCGTTTAGTGAAAAAGTCGTCACCTCTTCCATTCCCTTGTCAGAAATGAAATGTGCACGGACCTTT
>JAVKCY010000122.1:0-8488 GCA_040223265.1 Parvibaculum sp.
ATGATGACCATCAAGCCGATGCCCAGCAAAAAGGGTGCCTGGTGCATGTAGTGATAGAGCGGAATACCAACCATCGGGTTGATAATGTGCCCCGTCGCCGCCGTGCCCCCAATAAGCCCCGCAATCGCGCCTTGATCCCGCGGTGAAACAGACAGCGACCCGCCAGCGCTGAGGCCCGCCCTGAGGAAGCCAAATCCGACACCGGCAAGCGCCAGCGAGGACACAAACAACCCATACGCATTGGCGGCGATCAGAATACCAAAAGACGCAATCATAACCGCCGCGCCCACCCGCAGCAAAAACTGCACGGAAAGATCAAAGCGCTGAATGACTACCATCTGCGTGAAGATCGTCGCCATCGCCATCGCCATCAGGCCGACCGACACAAACTGCGTCGCTTCGTGCCCTTGCATGTTGAACGTGTCCATATAATAGAATGCGACAAGCTGCATGGTGATCGACTGAGCGAGCGACAAAACCACACCGAGCAGAAGCCACGGCAAAACCCGACCATCGGTAAACTTCAACCGCCGACGCTGCTTCTGGCGATCGGCAACTTTCTGCTTCGGCGTCGTCCGCTCAGGCAGCATCCACCAGATGAAAAGCGCACCCCCAAAGGCAATAGCCGAGACGGCAAAGAAAGGCGCAAGAATGTGGAGCGTCGCCATGGCAGCCGCAAAGCCCGGGCCAATCACCGTCCCCATGCCAAAAGCCGCTCCAAGGGATGCCACCCCGGAGGCACGCTCCGCCCGTGTGGTACGGTCTGCAACATAGGCTTGCGCAGCAGGCATCGTGCCGGACCCGAACGTACCAAAGATTGCACGCACCGTAATCAGCAGCGGGAACATGAGCCCCAGCGAAACCCATCCCCAAAGCCCCACCATAACAACAGCAGCAAAGCCAAGTGTGGAAATGCCAAACCCGATCAGGCCAATGAGCATAACAGGTTTGCGCCCGATAATGTCCGAGCGGATGCCCCAGAACGGACTCGTCAGCGTCCACAGGAGAGCCGACAATGAAAAGATCATTGTCGTCTCAAACTCACTCATCCCAAGCTCACGGGCGATGGGCGGCAGAACCGCAAAAAAGAGCGACTGCCCCATACCGAGCGACAGAAGCGACACAAAGAGAATGCCAAACGCTCTCCGGCGTTCTTCCGGCGTGGTCGCCTTCAACCCAGGAAGCTCATTGTCGTTCGGTGATCTGTTCGATGACGGTTCGGTCATGGCCCCTATCCGGAAAGCGCAACCCCAAAATGAAAAAGCGCCCCTGCGAGGGCTTGCCACCGGCCAGCTATCGGAGCGCCTTCTTCATTTATGACAGATTTGCGTGAACGCCAATGGGTGAAGCGAAGAAAATCTGCTCCAAACCCCCTTTCAGCTTCCATCCAGTCAAAAAAGAAGGCGGGCAGGAGATTGTCATACAAACCGCGGTCACACAAAACAGGCCGCACACCCCAATTGACAACTCCATATTTGACTTGGCAGCCCACCAGCCTACTCTCGCAAAAAGCATACAAACTCTGTGGGGTCGGCACGATGCAACTTGGGTTCAATTCACAACATGAGGGCTTTCGAGACGAGGTTCGTCGCTTCCTCGACAAAGCAATGACCGACGACCTGCGAAAAGCAGGCGCCGGCATGACAAGTGTCTATTCCGACTATGAGACGACCCTGAAATGGCACAGAAAACTCCACGTCCAAGGCTGGGTCGCCCCCGGCTGGCCCGTGGAACAAGGCGGCACCGGATGGGATATCGGGCAGCGCTATATCTGGCAGAGCGAATGCGCAGCCTATGAGACCCCAAGCCTCTCCCCCATGGGGGTTGGCATGTGCGGGCCGGTGCTGATCGGTCACGGCAACCAGGAGCAAAAAGATTATTTTCTGCCGCGCATCCTGTCCGGCGATGATTGGTGGTGTCAGGGCTATTCCGAACCGGGCTCGGGATCAGATCTTGCGAGCCTGCAAATGAAGGCGGTCGAAGATGGCGAGGACTTCATCTGCACCGGCACCAAAATCTGGACCACCCATGCACAACACGCGAACTGGATCTTCTGCCTTGTCCGCACGGACAATTCAGACATTCCCCAACGCGGTATCACCTTTCTCTTGATCGACATGACAAGTCCCGGCATCCAAGTTGAACCCATCATCATGTTGACGGGCGAGCATATTCAAAACCAGATCTTCTTTGAAAACGTGCGCGTGCCAAAGAAGAACGCCGTCGGCAAAATTGGCGACGGCTGGACGGTCGCCAAATACCTGCTTCAGTTTGAACGCGGCAACGCCTATGCACCTAAACTCAAAGGCCACCTGAACAAGATCATCACCATGAGCCGCATTGAGGCAGGGCGCGATGGAAAAGCGCTCATCGACGATACCGACTTCCGCAACAAACTGGCAGAGACCGCGATTGATCTCACCGCCATTGAGTTTACCGAACACCGCATACTCTCGGAACTATCCCAAGGCGGCGCGCCGGGTGCTGCAAGCTCCATGCTGAAGACACGCGGCACCGAAATGTCGAACCGGCTGACCGAGCTCGCGGTCGAAGCACTCAATCACTACATCGCCCCGTTCCAGCCCCACCTGACGAGCCCCGGCGGTCCGGTCTTGAGCGCACCACAAGCGTCGGCGAATGAACATGGCATTGGTCCGGATTACGGCGTAACAGTACTGCCTAAATATCTGAACGATCGTGCGGGTCCCATTTATGCGGGCTCCAACGAAATTCAGCGTAACATCATGTCAAAGGCCGTTTTGGGTCTTTAGGCACAGGCGTCAGATCAGAAAATCCACGACCCGCTCCACCAGCGCACCACCAACCCAGGAAAAAAGCGGGATTGCGAGGTAGAAGGAAAACCGCCCCAGCGTTGGCATGTCCAGCGGCCATTCAGAAACTCTCTCCACCCGCGCTTCATAAGCAACAAGTCCGCTCAGTCGGCGCGCCGCATCATTCGCGCCGACACCGCCTTCCATCAATTCGCTCTTATGCACGTGCAGCTGATCACGGACCCTGCGAAGCTCTTCCACTTTCTCCACTGAAATCTTGCGGTGAATACTGACAAGGGGCGCCACCAGCGTCACCACCGCCACGATCATGATAGCCAGAATGAACGGCAGCAGGCCCGATGGATGCACCGCCTCATTGAGGAAAAACAGAAGACAGATAGATGACCCGATAATCCACAAAAACGAACGCCGAAGCGCCATGCGGGTGAAGGGTGCTAATTCATCCAGATGGAAGAGGTTGATGGCCAGGCGCTCCGTACGGATGCGACGCCTGAAGCGACCTTCCACTAATGTGAAGTAAGCACCCTTGCCAATCAGCGCAAAATTGAACGGAATGACAATAAGAAACCAGAGGGCAGGCACCTGTTGAAACCAGGGAAAGATCCTGTCAGCCTCAGGGCGCAACCAGTCCTGGGCCCCAGGTACGTTCGTGACGGCAATCAAAAACCCGATCACGAAAAACCCAAATGTAATCACGCGCGCCAGTGGTTCCGCATCCCGCAAATAAGCAAGCCAGTCCGTAATCATCTCGTCCGCTTCATAACCCAGAACCGGTGCGGCCTCCTCCATATCCTGCACATCGTGAACGAGCGCAAACGATGCCGCTGACACACCAAACCCGGTGAGCAGAGAAGAAATGAGCGCAGCCCATGTATAAGGATCAAGGCCAAGCGTATAGGCAGTCTCCGGCAAGTCGCCTTGCCCCATAATCTCGTAAATGCCCGTAATCGAAGCCAGAAAACAAAAACTGCCAAAAACCAGAGCCGCCACCACGAAGGCCGCTATGCCGGGACGCCCGCCGAGTTTCCGCACAAACCGCTGGTCCCATGACAACAAGAACCGATCCGGCAAATTCGCAAGTGACAACATCAATTCATTTCCCTACCCCGCCGGTCGGCGTTCCAGAACTTATGCTGACGATATCCCGCAGCTTTGCAAGCCCGGATCATCAACCACGCGCGTGACTGTTCACCTGTCGCATGCTAGAGAGCCCGCATCAGAACCAGGGAGAGCAAGATGGACCTCAACACAGCCCTCAATCGTCGCAAATCAATCCGCGCCTTCAAAAGTGATCCCGTTTCCCGTGAGAAAATTGAGGATCTGCTGGCGCGGGCCGCACGCTCCCCATCAGGCACCAACGTCCAGCCGTGGAACATCTACATCGTCATGGGCAAGGCGCGTGACCGGTTGAGCAATGAGCTTTTGGCTTATCGGGAAGATAATCCCGACGATGGCGCGAAAGAATGGCCCTCCGCTAACAAGCGCGTGGAACCCTATCTGTCGCGCATGCGCAAGCTTGGCAAAGACATGTATACGCTGCTCGAAATTCCAAAGGGCGACCAGAAAGCAAACTGGCACCAGTGGGGCCGGAACTACGCCTTTTTTGACGCACCTGTCGGTCTCATCTTCACCATTGATAAGAACCTCGATCCCACCAACTGGATCGACATTGGTATTTTCATGCAAAGCCTGATGTTGCTGGCAACGTCTGAAGGTCTTGACACCTGCGCGCAAGGCGCATGGAACCAATATTGGAAAGTGACCAAGCGCGTTCTCGACATTCCCGACAATGAATATGTTCTGTGCGGCATGTCTTTGGGCCACGCTGACGAAACAGCGCCGGTCAACACGCTTGTCTCCGAGCGCGAGCCGGTCAACGCCTTTACGCGGTTTTTTGAAGACTGAACATCGGACGTAGCGACACACTCGCAATCTTCTTGCAATTTGGTCAGAGGCCCAACTTCCATATCGCAGCCTTGCCACTGGCGTGTGGCCCGCTATGCTCTCCTCAAACGAAAACAAAAATGAGGATGATATGGCTGATTTTCTACGTCCCCTGCCGGAGCCCACACCGGAAACAGAGCATTTCTGGACTGGCTGCAAGGAAGGCGAGCTGCGGTTGCAGAAGTGCGACGACTGCGCCACGAGCTACTTTCCCCCACGCCCCTTTTGCCCCGCCTGCGGCTCACGCGATGTCAGCATCTACAAGGCAAGTGGCAAGGCGACGCTCTATTCTTACATTATCAATCACCGGCCACGGCCCGACTTTGGAACAGAACCACATTCCATCGCCGTTGTGGAACTGGCAGAAGGCCCACGCATGATGACCAACATTGTCGAATGCGCTCAAACCCCCGACGCTCTTGTGCTCGACATGGCTCTTGAGGTCACGTTCGAGAAAGCAAGCGAGACAATCAGCCTGCCCAAGTTCAAACCAGCTGCAATGGGGGCCTGATCCATGAAACAGAAATCCATTGCTATTGTCGGCGCAGCCGAAACCACTGAGCTCGGCAAAATTCCGGGCATGTCGCAACTCATGCTGCATGCAGACGCCGCGCTGAACGCCATGGCTGACGCAGGGCTCAAACCATCAGACATTGATGGCGTTGCAACAGCAGGCGAAAGCCCAACCGAGACCGCACACTATCTGGGCATCACCCCAAAATGGGTCGATGGAACATCCGTCGGCGGCTGCTCTTTCATGCTGCATGTCCGTCACGCGGCGGCGGCCATCAATGAAGGTCTGTGCAACACGGTCCTTATCACCCATGCAGAAAGCGGCAAAAGCCGCGTCGGCGCGCGACGCTTTGCCCGCTCACCGGAAAGCCTGATGGGACAATTTGAACTTCCCTACGGTGTCACCACACCGCCAACCATGTTCACCATCCCGGTGCTTCGTTACATGAAGGAACGTGGTGTGAGTGAAGAACAGCTGGCGCAAGTCGCTGTCATACAGCGGGAATGGGCCGCCATGAACCCGCGGGCGAGCTTCCGCGAGCCGATCAGCATCGATGATGTGCTGTCGAGCCGAATGATCGCTTACCCATTCCGCCTTCTCATGTGTTGCCTCGTCACCGACGGCGGGGGCGCGCTCATCCTGACCAAAGCGGATCGCGCGAAAGACATGCCACAAAAACCGGTTTACATACTGGGCACGGGCGAAAGCGTGGAAACACCCCTAATCAGCCAGATGGCAGACTTCACCTCTTCAAAGGCGTTCCGTGTGTCCGGCAAGCAAGCCTTTGCTGAAGCAGGCATCACCCAGGGCGATGTCGACCATCTGATGATCTATGACGCCTTTGCGCACCTGCCTCTCTACGGGTTAGAGGATTTGGGCTTTTGCAAACCTGGGGAAGCGGCTGACTTCATCTGGGAACGCAACACCGCGCCGGGCGGAAAACTACCCCTCAACACAAATGGCGGCGGTCTTTCCTACATGCATTCCGGCATGTATGGCATGTACGCTCTGCAGGAAAGTGTTCGCCAGATGAGGGGGATTGCACCGGCACAAGTGAAGGACGCAAAGATCTCCGTCGCGCACGGTGTTGGTGGCATGTTTGGCGCATCGGGCACCATCATCTTCTCAAACGAAGCACCTTAAACACCCGCAATCTGCACGGACAAGAACCAGGGCCGCCGCGGCTAAACCGGCGGCCTTTTCCTTAGCCTGAAAACTACGCTAGGCTCTCAGAACAAAGTTTGAGAGGGCGACGAGAATGGCAGACACAGAACAGGTAGAGATACAAAAACCGGCGGACCGCCTTTCTGCCGGTGAGCGCCCCTTCGATATTTCAATCACCCACCCGCTCTGGTCACAGTTGGAACGAGGTATTCAGATCCTGTTGGGATTTTCGCTCGTTACATCCATTCATTTTCTCGCGGAGACATGGGGCGCGCAAAACATTCCTTATGCGAAAATATTTTCAGCCATCGGGAATGTGGGCATGGCCTTTACCGCCAGCCTGCTGATCACCCCGGTAGCGGGTTACGTCGGCATCATCATGCGCGCTACGACGAATTTGCCAAACTACCGCATCAATCAGATAAGGGCGATTGCATTCAACATTATTCTCATTTTCCTTCTCTTTGTTTTCTTCAGTCAGGCCAGTTCCTTTATCACCGCATTGAGGGAAACTCTGGGCGTCGACCTGTGACCGGAAAGCAAATGAGAAAACCAATGGGGAAATGGGCGACTGACCGCAAGAATTACTGGAGGGGAAAATGACTTACAAAAACATCGACGTGAAGCCAGTGGCTGGCGCGCTTGGTGCCGAGATTGAAGGCGTGACACTGACAGCCGATCTCGACAATGAAACATTCGACGACATTCATCAGGCTTTTCTCGACCATCAGGTCATCTTCTTCCGTGGTCAGACGTTAACGCCGGAAGCCCATATACGTTTTGGGCGGAGGTTCGGCTCCTTGAACATTCATCCATATGTAAAGGGCATGAGCGGTCATGAAGAGATCATGGAGATCATCAAGGAAAAACATGAGCGGGAGAATTTTGGCGGCGGCTGGCATTCTGACATGTCGTTCCAAGAGGAGCCTGCACTGGGCTCCATCCTCCATTCAATTGAGGTCCCACCTTATGGGGGAGACACCCTTTTCGCAAGCCAGTCAGCGGCTTATGACGCTCTCTCCGAGGGCATGAAGGAAATGTTGGACGGCATGACAGCCATCCACACGGCAGAAAAAGAATATGGCCGCAAAGGCCATTCTGCCATGCAGCGGGACGGCATGCAGGTGGAGCAGCAGGAAGAAGGAACCGTGCCCCGGTTCGAGCATCCTGTCGTCCGCACACACCCCGAAACCGGGCGGAAAGCACTTTATGTCAATTCCGCCTTCACCATGCATTTCAAAAACATGACCCGGCGGGAAAGCAGACCATTGCTGCAATTTCTGTTTGAACATGCGACCCAGGAACAATTCACCTGCCGGTTTCGGTGGACGCCGGGCGCCGTCGCTTTCTGGGACAATCGCGCCGTGCAGCACTACGCGCTGAATGATTATCACGGACACAGGCGGCATATGCGCCGGGTCACAGTGAACGGAGATCGGCCTCGCTGATCCTCTCTTTTTTGTGACCGCGCAAAGGCCCGCAACCTGCTAGATTGCCATGTCTTCAGATTGCCATGTCTTCGTCCGCTGTCGAACGATGGGAACAAAAGAGGTATCTTGTGGAGTCGATTTATTACGTGCTCACCTGGGCGTGCCATCGGCGCTGCAAACATTGCTACGATGACCGTTTCCACCCCTACGTGCGCGGCGCGCTGGAAAATGTGCTTGGTGAAAGTGACACCCACTACAAGAAGATCATCGCCAATCTGCCAGACAGCATGATCTACAAAGATCCCAAACATCTGGACGCCGCAGGCAGGCCGCAGGAACGCGTGGGCCGGATCATTGTTGCAGGCGGCGAGGTACTAATCGATCCCGTACGCGAGCGCCTTTTCTACCCGACACTCGATGCATTAAACGAGAAATATGGGCGCAGCGGTGTCCGCCTTTCCATGCAGACAACCGGCGATCTTGTGACACCCAAAATTGTCGATGAACTTCTGGAACGCAATGTCTGGATGCTCGCCATCGCCGGCATGGATGATTTTCACGTAGGGATGGAGGGCGACAAACGCCTGCCGCTGATGGAAAAACTCACACGCATGTTTGAAGACGCTGGCATGCAACCCGTGCCA
>JAVKCY010000126.1:0-12482 GCA_040223265.1 Parvibaculum sp.
CCCAGTTCAGGAGTTTTCGTAACGGGCAGAAAAATGCCTGAGCGAAAAGGGAACATGGGAGAGGACTAAATGGCCTGGAATTACGGTGATATACTTGACTCTATTGCCACGGTTTTGCCCGCAGATGCACCAGCGCTGATCCACGGCGACCGTGTCATCACATGGGGCGAAACAACCAAGCGTTCAAACAATATCGCGCGCGCCCTCATTGAGCGCGGTGCCAAACCAGGTGACAAACTTGCATTCTATATGCGCAACCGCCCTGAATATATGGAAACACTGGCCGCTGGCTTCAAAGCCCGCATGACCCATGTAAACGTCAACTATCGCTACAAAGCAGATGAAGTTTTCTACATTTTTGATAATTCAGACGCGCAGGCCATCGTCTATGGCAGCGAGTTCCGCGACATTATCGAAGAACTTAAAGACCGCCTGACAAAAGTGAAAACCTTCATCGAAGTCAGTGAAGATGGCAATGTCGCAAGCTTTGCTGAAAATTATGAAACCCTCGCCACAAAAGGGGATGGATCAAAGCTCGACATCAAGCGCTCTCCCGATGATCAGCTTTTCATCTATACCGGCGGCACAACTGGCATGCCGAAAGGCGTAATGTGGAGCCATGATGCCCTGCGCGAAGCTCAGCTTGCGGCGCTCCGCCGCCTTGGCGAAGTCCCGGAAACACTGCCAGCCCTTATCGAAGCCATCAAAGCGCAAGGCCCGGGCGGTCGCATCATTCCCGCTTGCCCACTCATGCATGGCACAGGACTTCTCACCGCACTCGGCAATCAAATGTCAGGTGGCTGCGTTGTCACCCTCTCCCACCATTCGTTCAGCCCGGAAGAAATGCTGATCGCCATCCAAAAGAACAAGGTGGATAGTGCAGCAATCGTTGGGGACGCGTTTGCCAAACCACTCCTGAAAGTGCTCGACGAAAATCCGGGCAAGTACGACCTGTCCAGCATGATCACCATCATCTCATCAGGTGTCATGTGGTCAACGGAAGTAAAACAGGCGCTCCTGAAACATATGCCGCAATCCATTATGGCGGACAGTTTCGGTTCATCTGAAGGGTTGGGCTTTGGCACATCGCTCACCACCGCCGACGGCGCGGTACAGACAGCGAAGTTCACAATTGGCGAACGCTGCAAAGTGTTTGACGAGCAGGACAATGAAATTGAACCGGGTTCAGGCACGCCGGGCTTTATCGCCCTCACAGGCTCGATCCCTGTCGGTTACTACAAGGATGAGGAAAAGAGCGCGAAAACCTTCAAAACAGTTCGCGGCGTCCGCTATTCCATTCCCGGCGACTGGTGCACCGTTGAAAAGGACGGCACCTTGACCCTTCTGGGTCGTGGCTCTGTCTGCATCAACACGGCAGGTGAAAAAGTCTATCCTGAAGAAATCGAGGAAGTGCTGAAGAAGCACCCGTCGGTAGACGATGCATTGGTGGTGGGCGTGCCTGACGAAAAATGGGGCCAATCAGTCACCGGCATTGTGAAGCTCGCCATTGGTGCGGACTTTGACGAAGAAAGCTTGCGTGAATTCGTGCGCACCGCCCTTGCCGGGTACAAAACCCCAAAGCGTATTCTGGTCGGGGATGAAATCCCTTTCCGCGCGCCAAATGGCAAGGCCGACTATAAGGGCGTCACGACTTTCGCACTTTCTTCGCTCGGCATCAGCTGACCCCGCGCAAGACACCGCACAAAACTCATAACCAAAAAGGCCCGGTATGTTCCGGGCCTTTTCAATTGGTCTCACGTGCCAGCAAGGAGGATACGCGAAGCGCACTCACCAGATGATCGACAACAACACGCACCCGTCGCGACACATGCGCGCCCTCCTTGTGAACGACATGGACGGGAATAGGCTCCCCTTCATATGCCTCAAGAAGATGAACCAATCTCCCGGCCGCCACATGATCAGCAATCTGGTAGGAAAGAACCCTCGTGATACCGCGCCCTTCAACCGCTGCGGCAATCGCGGCATCCGCATTATTGACCATGAGGCGCGGCACGGTACGAAATGAAACCACCTGCCCCGCTTTCTGAAAGCTCCATGCCTCCGGATTGAGATTCTGCGCGAACTGCACGATCTGATGCGCCTCCAGGTCGCCAATCGACGCCGGCTCTCCATACGCGTCAAGGTATGCAGGCGACGCACACACAACACGGCGCACCGCCCCAACCCGTATCGCCATAAGACTGGAATCCGGCAGATGCGCGAGACGCACGGCGACATCAAGCCCCTCATCCACCATGTGCACAATCCGGTCCGCAAACAATGTCGAAAGTCTGAGCAACGGGTAAAGGTCCATAAGCTCAAAAATCAAAGGGGTGAGAACGATCCGGCCGAACAAAACGGAACCGGTAATGCTCACATTTCCGCTGGGCTCATCCTGCTGGCCCGCCACTGCTTGAACGGCTTCATCAAGGTCTCCCAGCAATTGCACGGTGCGAACGAAAAACCCCTCCCCAACCTGCGTGAGCTGAACAGATCGGGTCGTACGATGGAAGAGCGCCGCGCCAAGATCTGTCTCAAGTTCAGACACCAACCGTGTCACCGAAGGGGCCGACAGGCCCACGCGCCTCCCCGCAGCGGCAAACCCACCTTCCTCCGCGACGGCCACAAAGATTGAAAGTGCCTTGAACCGGTCCATGGAAACTATTCCATATTACAAAATAATAAAGTTTGAAAATAACATATTCATATGAAAAGGAAAAACATCAACTGTAGGCAGGCAAAAAACAGACACCAACCCACAGGAGAATCTCATGCCGCAATCGCCAGCAACCCCGCTCACCCTGGGCGCCCATCATGTAGGCCTGACCGTGCCGAACCTGACCGACGCTGCAAACTTCTTCACTCAAACGCTCGGATTTGCCGTTATCGCTGAAAAAGCAGACTATCCCGCCCTTTTCGTCTCCGACGGCACGACCATGATCACACTCTGGCAGGCGGTGAACGGCAAGGACGCCACCCCGTTCAACCGCAAAACGAATATAGGTCTCCATCACATCGCGTTCAAAGTCGCCGACGCAAACGCTCTGCGCTCACTTTACGGCACGCTCCAAAACACGCCCAAGGTCAAGATAGAGTTCGCGCCGGAACCCCTGGGCGCAAGCAAAACACAACATTTCATGTGTACGATTCCTGGAGACATTCGCGTCGAATTCATCGCCCCCGCCGCTTGAACAAAAGCCAAACCCGAACAGGAGAGAATCATGGCGGACTCAACACCGTTAAATGGATGGCCGCATGTCGCTTCGCCATTTCACGAAGGTGAGCTGCGTATTCAAGGCCGACTGGGTTTCAGGGATCGAATAGACGCAATGGCCCGCCGTTCCGTTCGTGATTACATGCCGGAACAGCATCGTACATTCTTTGAACAGCTACCTTTCCTGCTTCTTGGAACGGTCGACGACAAGCGGCGCCCCTGGGCCTCCCTGGTCGCCGGAAAAACAGGCTTCATCAAAAGCCCTGACCCGCATCACCTCAATATTACAGCAAAGACTTTGCCCTCAAGCCCGCTTCAGGCCCATATCAAAAACGGGATTGCGGTTGGCGTCCTCGGGCTGGAACCTCACACGCGCCGCCGCAACAGAATGAACGGTACGATCAGTCGATGTACAGACATTGGCTTCAACATTAACGTTGTACAAAGTTTTGGCAACTGCCCCCGTTATATCCACACGAGAACGATGGGGTTCACTGGTGATGAAACACAGGCTCTGCCTGCCATTCACCGTGACGGCCTGGATAACCACATGCGCGCGATCATTGCGGCCGCCGACACGTTTTACATCGCAACCGCGTTCGAGAATGATGACAACCCTCTTGCCAATGGCGTCGACGTCTCACATCGCGGCGGCAAACCAGGCTTCACAAAGGTGGAAGGAAACCTGCTCACCTTTCCTGACTTTAATGGCAACCGCATCTTCAACACGCTCGGCAATATCGAGATGAACCCGAAGGCGGGGCTCTTGTTCATCAATTACGATACACGCGACATGGTCTATTTGACCGGTGCGGCAAAGATCATCTGGGGTGGTGCGGAACTGGAAGGGTTTGCGGGCGCAGAACGGCTTGTCACAATCGACGTTGAAGAAGCAATCTTCGTGAAGAACAGCTTTCCGCTACGGTCCGCTTTCCTGGAACGATCACCGTTCACAGAAACCACAGGCAGTTGGGGACAATAACAAAACGACATAAGCCCGTTTGGTAAGAAACCTTTACCAGCCTGCTTGCCAAGCCCGGTCTGACCGTTATGCTTCTCTTCAAACGAAATTGAAACAATGGAGAAGCGTTGATGGACAATCTCGATCAGTTCAGGGCAGATACTAAGGCTTGGTTGGAAGCAAATTGCCCCCCAAGCATGCGAACCCCCATGCCGGAAGATGAAAGCCCGTGGGGCGGGCGCAGGGCCAAATGGAAAAACCCGGACTCCAAAAAATGGATGGATGCTATGGGTGCCCGCGGTTGGACGGCCCCCACATGGCCCAAACAATATGGCGGCGGCGGCCTCAGCAAAGAAGAAAACAAAGTGCTCCAGCAGGAGCTTCGCGCCATCAAAGCCCGCCCGGCATTGATGAGCTTTGGGATCTGGATGTTGGGCCCAGCCCTTCTTGAGTTCGCCACCGAAGAACAGAAGAAAGAATATCTGCCACAAATTGTGCGCGGAGAAATTCGCTGGTGCCAGGGCTATTCAGAACCGGGTGCCGGGTCCGATCTCGCAGGCCTCCAAACAAAATGCGAAGACAAGGACGATCATTATCTCGTCAACGGACAGAAAATCTGGACCTCCTACGCAGACAAGGCCGACTGGATCTTCTGTCTTGTTCGCACTGACGCAAGCGTGAAGCACGAAGGCATCTCGTTCCTATTGTTCGACATGGAATCACAGGGCGTCGAAGCACGCCCCATTACCATGATCTCCGGCGCATCACCTTTCTGCGAAACTTTCTTCACGGATGTAAAAGTGCCCAAGCATCATCTTGTGGGCGAACTGAACAAGGGCTGGACCATCGCCAAGCGCTTGCTGCAGCATGAACGTGAAATGATTTCTGGCATGGGCATGGGGAGCGGCGGTGGCGCCAGTGGCATTTCCAATCTCGCAAAAGACTATGTCGGTGAAAAAGACGGCCGCATTGCCGATGCAACCGTGCGCGACAGTGTGGCCCGCCAGCGCATGGACAGTCATGCCTTCAGCCTCACCCTGCAACGCACGATGGAAGAAGCCAAAGCCGGGCAGAGCACGGGTGCCGCCTCATCCATTTTCAAATATTACGGCACGGAGCTGAACAAGCGTCGCAATGAACTCATTATCGAGTTGATGGGGACGCAAGGCCTGGGCTGGGAGGGCGAAGCTTTCTCGGAAGAGGAATTGGCCGCCCCCCGCAACTGGTTGCGCTCCAAAGGCAATTCGATTGAAGGCGGTACAACAGAGGTGCAGATGAACGTGATCTCCAAGCGCGTTCTGGGACTGCCCGATTGAGCCATATCGCTTCAAATCTATATTGAACATTCAGAACAAAAAGACAGGGACCACCCATGGGGTTAGTACTCACAGAAGAGCAAGTGCTCTTGAAAGAAACAGCAACACAGTTTTTCCAGGAGAAACTGCCGGTTGCAAACCTGCGCACGCTGCGCAACGAGAAAGACAAGGACGGCTTTGATCGCAAAGCTTGGAAGGAAATGGCGGATCTCGGCTTTAGCGGAATTCTGGTGCCGGAAGCCTATGGCGGAACCGAGTTTGGACCCGTCGGCCTTGGCCTCATTCTGGAGCAGGCCGGACGCACCATTGCCGCAACGCCGCTCCTCTCGACAGTTCTGTTGGGCACAACCGCCATTCAGCTCGGCGGTACCGACACCCAGCGCCAGACCTTGCTGCCTGAGATTGCAGCCGGACATATGTTGCTCGCCCTCGCGCTGGAAGAAGGGCCACACCACAATCCGACAAGGATTGCGACAAGCGCCAAGGCAGAGGGTGGCGCATACATTCTGAACGGTGAAAAAACCTTCGTGCTGGATGGCCATGTTGCCGATCAGCTGATCGTGGTTGCACGCACATCTGGCGAAGTTAATGACCGGAACGGCCTTACCATCTTCCTCATTCCGTCCAAGACGGATGGTATGTCGGTCACACGGACCATCATGACCGACAGTCACAACGCCGCAAACATCAAGCTCACCAATGTAAAGGTAACAAACTCGGCAATCCTTGGAAGCAAGGATGCGGGTGCTGACATCCTTGAGCCATTGCTGGACTTCGGGCGCATTGGGATTGCAGCAGAATTGTTGGGCCTGATCCAGGAAAGCTTCGATCAAACCCTTGCCTATATCAAAGAGCGCAAACAGTTTGGCAAGGTGATCGGCTCGTTCCAGGCATTGCAGCACCGCATGGCGGAGATGTTTGCAGAACTGGAAGTCTGCCGCTCGATTGTCCTCGACGCGCTCAGTGCCATCGAAGACCGCCGAAATGATGTGCCGTCAGTCGCAAGCCTCGCCAAGGCGCGCCTGTCTGAGACGTCGCGGCATATCACCAATGAGTGCCTGCAGATGCATGGCGGTGTCGGCATGACCGACGAATATGACATTGGTCTCTTCATGAAACGTGCCCGCGTGGCCGCCGCGACCTTTGGCAATGCAGGCTTCCATCGCGACCGGTATGCAACCCTCGAAGGGTTCTAAGCGATCCGAATCACCGTGACTAAGGCACGACAGAGACACGTGACAAAGACAGAAGGTCCGCAGACACAAAATGCGGGCCTTTTTTCATGAAAAGAGCCCCTTCTCTCCCCACATGCCGCCAGATCAGCAAGGCAGGCACAGGCCGGGACAACGGCTTGCCAAACCGGCCACAACCCTCTATCGACAAGTGACTGCCTGCCGCCCATACTGACCCGCATACCGGGGTCAGGTACCCAATTTTGTGGGACGGCACACCCCCATCATCCGGTTCCAAACCGGATTGTTTCAGACACAAGAGTCAGGATATCGAGACAGCCATGGCCGACCAAAACGATGACAATATGCCAGAACGCATTACCGTATTGGCAAAGGACTTTACGCCCGCCGCGATGGAGTTTCACCGCCGCAACATGAGCGCAAAGGGTTATCGGATGGAAGGGCAGATTGTGCCCCGCAAATTCCAGATGATCGAAGGCATGGGCGAGCCGAAAGAATTGTTTGAAGGTGAACAATTCTATGCCGTGACCTTTGTCCGCAAATCAGCGGCTGAATAGGCCGGTCGGCAGGGTTCAGTGACAGACACTGATAAGAAAAATCCGACACAGGCTGAGGCCGGAACATTGGCCTCAGCGGCAATTGACGATGCCAGGCCGGATAACGTCGACCGTTGGACATTGATCCGCGATGTCTTCGTCTTTCAAGGCAAACTCGTCCTCGACGGCCTGCGCGATCTCATACTCAGCCCTCTTTCCATCGCTGCCGCCATCATCGCGCTTGTCACTGGTGGAGAGAAGCCCGGTCGTCAATTCTACGACCTGCTTTACTTTGGCCGTCGCTCCGAACACTGGATCAACCTCTTTGGTGCAACAAGCCACGTAAAACCACCTGCCACCTATACCGACGAGGGCAACAATATCGACGCCCTGGTCGACCGGTTGGATGAGCTGGCCCGCAGGAAATATGAGCAAGGCGGCTTGACCCAAAACGCCAAGGACGCCGTTGACAAAGCCCTTGATGCCGTCAATCGCGGGCTGAAAAACCGTGGGCCCGACGACCCAGCCAGTTCTCGATAATATATTTTATTGCGCATTGCCCCGCCCCGTGCCTCAATAGACAAAATCAATTGAGATGCGAGGGAGTGATACAATGACAAAAGAATTTGGCGCAAAAACGGAGGCAGGCGAGATTGTCCAGGGGGTCGATCTGTCAGGCAGGACCGCCATTGTGACAGGTGCAGCCTCTGGCCTGGGCGTGGAGACGGCGCGCGCCCTCCTCACCGCAGGAGCGGCACTCACCATGCCGGTCCGCGATCTCGCCAAGGGCGATAGCGTCGCGAAAGAACTAGCCAAAAGCACTGGCAACGACAAGATCCACGTCGCACAGATGGACCTCTCCGACTATGACAGCGTGCGCCGGTTCGCGGCCGACTTCCTGAAACGGGAGAGCAAACTCAATATTCTCATCAACAATGCGGGCATCATGGCCTGCCCGCTCCGCCGGTCACCGCAAGGCTATGAAAGCCAGTTTGCAACCAACCATCTGGGCCACATGCTTCTCACAGGCTTGCTCGTCCCCGCACTGATCAAGGCAGCGCCTGCCCGCGTGGTCTGCCTGTCCTCCATCGGCCACCGCCGGTCTCCGGTCCTCTTTGACGATATCAATTTTGACACAACGCCCTACGACAAATGGGTCGCCTACGGCCAGGCGAAAACCGCCAACGCGCTTTTTGCGGTGGAGCTGAATGCCCGCCTGTCGGCGAAGGGCGTGAACGCCTTTTCCGTCCACCCCGGCGGGATCATGACCAATCTTCAGCGTGACATGCCGGATGCGGAAATTCGGGCCATGGGCTGGGTCGATGAAAACGGCAAGCCAGTCGAGGGTTTCAAAACACCCGCAGGTGGTGCGGCAACGGCCGTATGGGCAGCCACGTCCCCCAGTCTCAAAGGCCATGGCGGGGAATATTGCGAGGATTGCCACATCGCAGAACCCGCGCGGAAGGACGTGCCTTATTCAGGTGTCCAAGCCTATGCGCAGGACAAAGACGCCGCCAAAAAACTCTGGGCTGTGTCAGAGAAAATGCTCGGTGAGCATTTCAGCTTTTAGGTGAAAGCTCAGCCTGCAAAAAAGCTGACGCCGAAATAGAATGCAATCACCATCGCAATCGAGATCATGATGGAGCCAATCGCAAGCCCGCCGCCAAGGGCGACGATGGCACCATCATGTTCCACCAGACCGATCCCGACAATCGCGAATGAAATGGCAGGCAGCCAGGCAGACAGAGGGATCGGCAGGCAGAGATTGATCGCAGACGCGACCAGCACAATGCCAAGCACACGCTCCGCCCGTCCCCGGAAGAGATAAGTGAGCCTCACCTTCGTGAGCCGAGCCAAAGGCCGCGCAATCGGGAGCGCCTTCAACGCCGCCTTCCGCCATGTCTCCCGCTCAATATGACGCTTGAGAATAAACCTCGGTAGCCAGAGCGTGTTCTTCCCCAGCATCATCTGCACTGAAATAAACAGAGACGGCAGGCCAAAAACCATGTTGGAGCCATAGGGCAAAGGCAGCATGTTGAGAAGCCCTACAAAGAGAAGAGCCCAGCCGAAACTGCGGTCGCCCAACCCGTCAAGAACGGCACCCACGCTGTTGCCGTCTGGCACCCGGCGTGTTCCCACACCGGCAAGGCCCCGAATGGCGCCACTTCGCCCTTTTTTCTTCTTTTTCAAATACACCGTCCCCGAATAGGCCATCGGGATATCATATTGTTGAACACCGAACCAGACCCGACAAATCCATCACCATGGTAAAGGAGCCACAGAATTTCCCGTTTTTTCGTCAATAGGCTAGAACTGTTCCATGACACAATTCGCACCAGATGCAATGTCCAGCACCCCGAGCCCTCCGGAAGGTGAAACGACCACCCGCCGCTGGCACATGTATGTGCTGGAATGCGAAGGGTCGCGCCTGTATACCGGCATCACGACCGACATTGAGCGGCGGCTGAAGGATCACAAAGCCGGGCGAGGCGCAAAATTCACACGCAGCTTCACCCCCAAAGCCTGTCTTCTGTCGCTGGAATTCGATGACCACACAGAAGCCGCCCGCGCGGAATACCAGTTCAAACAACTAAGCGCTGCCGAAAAGCGCAAATTTGTTGAAACCCACGGCAAACCCGACTGACGCAAGGTCCAAACCGAAAAATGTCCACACCTTCATCACCCAACACACTTTCAAACGAGGACCGGATTGCCGATCTGGAAGTCCAACTCGCGCATCAAGCGCACACGATTGATGAACTGCACGAGATGGTGAAACAGCAATGGGCGGAGATCGATAAACTAATCCGAACCGCAACTTTACTTGCCGACCACATGCGCTCAGCAGGAGACAGTTCGAGCAAGACGAGCCCTGGCGACGAACCGCCGCCACCGCATTACTGATCCGCCACTTGTCTGGTTCGCCCCCCGCTCTCACTGAGTTCACATGTCTGAAACTGAAAAGCCCGCAGCCAACATGCCCGTCCCGACAGATGTGGAGGAGCGCCCCTTCGTCTACGCGCCCCCACCGGGGCCTGTGCGCGTAATCCACAAGGATGACCATCTGCTGGTGCTGGCTAAACCAAGTGGTTTACTGAGCGTGCCCGGCAGGCCGGAAGAACATTTTGACAGTTTGAAGACCCGTGTCCTGGAGGAGTTTCCGGACGTGACCATCGTGCACAGGCTCGACATGGATACATCAGGCGTCATCGTGATGGCCTGCACGCGGGAAGCGCATCGGCATCTCGGCCTCCAGTTTGAGCGACGCAAACTCCGAAAGTCGTATGTTGCACGCGTCTGGGGCACACCATCCGAAGATGAAGGCCGCATCATCGCGCCCATGCGCTTTGACTGGCCCAACCGGCCAAAACAGATGATCGATTTTGAAGAAGGTCGCGAAGCCATCACCGACTGGGAAGTGATGGAGCGTGAAGGCACCATCACACGTCTCCGCCTCAAACCCCATACGGGCCGCTCTCACCAATTGCGCGTACACCTGATGAGTATCGGCCACCCGATATTGGGCGATACGCTCTACGCCCACGACGACGCACTGCACGCGGCAGACCGCTTGCAACTCCACTCAGAGACCTTGCGTCTGCGTCACCCGAAAGACGGCACCTGGGTCACTTTCACTGACCCCTGCCCGTTCTAAGGAAAATTGTGACCATCACGCTCGCAAAAAGCGCAATCGCCGCAAGTGCATAAAACGCATAGCCTTGGCCCAAAAGGGATCCGAGACTTGAGAGCAACGTTGGCCCCGCAATACCGCCCAACATGCCCGCACAAATCACCAAGGCAGAGAGTGGTGGTTCTTTAGCGATCAGCGGTGCGGCCCAGGCAAACAGATTGGGAAACAGCGGTCCAATGGAAAACCCAAGCAAGGCAAACGCGTAACCAGCGAAAGTACCGCCGCTGTTTGCGACAATGAGCAGTGCGACAGCGCTGAGAAAACCACCCAGGACGAAGTGCGAAGGCTGCACGCGGAAGGACAGCCCGACCGCCGCCAAACGCGCGCAGGTGAAACTCACATAAAAGAAGGACGTGAAGGTACGCGCCTCATCAAGCGGCATGAGCGCCGCACTCAAGACAGTGACACCCCACCCGACAATTGCAACTTCAAGCCCAACGGCAATCCCCATAAGCACAAGGAAAAATGCATGGGTGCGCGCGGTCCGTATGAGCGAGGCAAAACCGGCAGACGCTCGCGCGACTTCGCCCCCAGCCCGGTCATCCAGCATCACAGCCACGGGCAACAAGAGGCAGAAGCAGAGCGCGAGTACACGAAAAACCGCTTCCACATCACCACCCAAACTCACAAGCAAGATGGGTGCGCCCACTGCCCCCACCCCGAACATGGCATTGAGCAGATTGAGAAGAACCGGCGTCCGAGCCCCGAAAGAAGCCGCAAAAAAGCCATTGAGACCAACCGTGAGAAGCCCGTGTCCCGCCCCCATGAGCGCGGCTCCCGCCAACGCAAGCGGCCACGCCCCACTGTCACTTACACCAAAACAACCCAGCGCCAGAAGGGCTGAGGCAAACCCCGCCCGCCACCGCATCAAAGCCGCAAGCCCCGGCACGAGGATCAGGAGAACCGCAGACAGCCCACCCATCCAGTAGAAGGTGAGAATGAGCCCGGCCTCCGGCACTGAAAGACCATGGATAGCCTGAAAACTTGGTAGCGACGGACCAAACAGCGCCTGCCCGCCACCCAGTAGTGTGAAGAGCGCAAGGCCCGTCACCGCATTCCGCCCCAAATGTTGCTTCATTCAACTCCGCTTTCAACTCCTTACGATGGGTCTCACATGCACCGAAGTACCCTAGAATGCAAGGCGCCCTAAAAAAAGAGCCCCACGAAGGGGCCTTTTTCAACTCATGCATAATCCGTCAAAGAAACATTGGCCGTCACGCTTTCGCGGCGAGCTTGTCTCCAGTCTTCGTATCGAAATCGCTCGCGTCATGGCGCTCCATAAGCTGTGTATTTGGCTCACCCCAAACACGGTTGACCATGCGACCCCGTTGCACGGCCTTACGCTCGCCCAGCTGGTCTGCCCAGCGAATGACGTTCTTATAGGTATGCGCCTCGATAAACTCGCCCGCCTCGTACAGCACGCCTTTCACAAGCCCGCCATACCAGGGCCAGATCGCCATGTCGGCAATCGTGTATTCATCACCGCAGAAATATTGATTGTCCGCCAAATGGCGGTCAAGCACGTCCAGCTGGCGCTTCACCTCCATCGTGAAGCGATCAATGGCATACTC
>JAVKCY010000099.1:0-45122 GCA_040223265.1 Parvibaculum sp.
TTTTTCTCACCCGCTGATTGATATGAAGAGCCAAAATGAAGGAAACGCACATGCCCATCGCCTACCTCGTGACCTACACAACATCTTCGCCTGACACGATCGTCTCCCAGAGCATCGGGTACAAGGAGCGCGAATTGGATCGCTCCCCACCCGATGGATTTATCCGGGCCCGCGTTTTCCGAAAGCACGAAGAAGGTAAAGTCCTTTTTCTGACCGAATGGGAAAGCCTGGAGCAGCTCTCCGAAACCCAGGACGGAGCCCCCTGGGAAGCCGCGATGGACCTGAACGAAACCTTCTCCGACAAAGTGGTCACCGAAACGTTTAATATCATTATCTGATATCCAAACTGACCGCTGGAAAAGCAATCGAAACGCGGCATATCATGGGCCATGACCCAACCGATCAATCCCCAACCGATCAATCACAGAAATGCTTTTGCCGGAACGGAACATCCAGACTCCTATTATGCCGCGACGGCAAAGGGAGCGCCTGAGACATCAAGTCTGAGCGAAGACAAAACCTGCGATGTCTGCATTGTGGGGGCAGGCTATACAGGCCTGTCCGCCGCTCTCCACCTCGCTCAACAAGGATTCAGCGTTATCGTGCTGGAGGCCGCACGCATCGGCTGGGGCGCATCAGGTCGCAATGGCGGCCAGATGGGCACAACACACCGCAAGGGACAGGCCGAACTTGAAGCAATGCTGGGAGAGACGCGGGCACAGGCCATGTGGGATCTCGCCTGCGATTCTGTCACGACCGTGCGCACAATCATCCGGGACTACAAGATTGATTGCGACCTGAAGCCCGGCGTTCTCCATGCGGCATGGAAAGAAAGTGACATGCCAGCGCTTCGGAATGAAGCTGAACACATGTCCCGGAAATATGGCTATGACCAATTGCGCGTCTTGACCAATGAGGAGATGCGCACACAGGTGCAATCCAACTCCTACAAAGGCGGCCTATTGGATGAGGGCGGCGCGCACCTCCACCCGCTCAATTATGCGTTGGGCATCGCGCGCGCAGCCATATCACATGGCGCAAAAATCTATGAACACACCCGCGTCCTCGACGTGACACGAGACGCACCCTCAAAGGTCAAAACCGAAAACGGAACGGTGACGGCGAAGCAGGTCATCCTCGCTTGCAATGGCTACCTGGGAAATCTGGAGCCCCGCGTCGCAGGCTACATTATGCCCATCAATAATTTCATCATCGCAACGCAACCATTGGGTGACAAGGCAAAAGCCCTCATCCCGAATGATGTCGCCATCCAGGACACAAAGTTTGTGATCGACTATTACCGCCTTTCTGCAGACGGTCGCCTGTTGTTTGGTGGCGGTGAAAATTATTCAAGCCGCTTCCCCCGCGACATAGCAAGCTTCGTGCGCAAGCCCATGCTGCGTGTGTTCCCGCAGCTCAAAGACACACATATTGAATACGCATGGGGAGGCACTCTCGCCATCACGCTCAAGCGCATGCCTCAATTTGGACGCTACGCGCCCAACCTTTTCTACGGTCATGGCTATTCAGGCCAAGGGGTAAACATTGCAACGCTGGGCGGGAAACTGTTGGCCGAAGCCGTAGCAGCTGTGGCTGGTGGCCATGCGACGCCGGAACGCTTCAACCTCATGTCAGAAATTCAGGCCACAAAATTTCCCGGCGGGACATTGCTTCGCTATCCAGGCCTTGTCGCCGGGATGCTTTTCTACGCGCTGAAAGATCGCCTGCCGTAAAGCACACCGAAAAAGAGATGAGGAAAACCGACGCCGCTCATTCGGCGGCGTCATCCATGTCTTCATCTTTAATGATCTGATTCATCGCACGTGATGGCTCCGGGCAGCCCGCACATCCAACGACCTTTGCTGGCACACCGGCGACGGTGCAATTGGCCGGCACATCCGCCAGCACAACACTTCCAGACGCAACACGCGCGCAATCACCAACTGTAATATTGCCGATAATCTTGCTGTCAGCGCCCAGCAAGACGCCGCGCCCCACCTTCGGGTGCCGATCACCAATTTCCTTACCAGTACCGCCAAGCGTCACGCCATGCAGCATAGACACATCATCGCCGATGACCGCCGTCTCACCAACAACCACGCCCGTGGCATGATCCATCATGATCGCTTTGCCAATTCGAGCGGCAGGATGAATATCAACCGCATAAAGCTCTGACACACGGCTTTGAATGAACAAAGCCATAGCCTTCCGGTCTTCATGCCACAACCAATGCGCAATACGGTGCGCCTGAATGGAATTAAAACCCTTGAAGAACAGGAGCGGCTGCAAATAGGCGTCACATGCCGGGTCGCGATCAAACACCGCCATCGTGTCAGCGCGGAACGCATCAATGATCGAGGGGTCCGCTTCAAACGCGTCTTCAAACACTTCGCGCAGTACCATCGCGCTGACTTCAGCGCTGGAAAGCTTGCGCGCCAGGTGGAAGCTCAACACTTCCTCAAGACGATCATGATTGAGGACCGTCGCAAAAATGAAACTGGCAAGAACGGGTTCCGAGGCCGCCATTTCTTTTGCTTCAAGCCGCATACGATCCCATACAGGATCGACAATCTTTACTTTCTCGACGGGTTTTGGCATGGGGGTCTCCCTCGTTCTTCCGCAGAATTCCGCGTCTTTTTCGTTCGCCATGATAGCACATAAGATGGGCTCCTGCCCAATTCAACAGCACCTGATCATCAAATGTGATCCTGCCCGCCCCGACACACGGCCCCGTCACACGGCCCCGCCCACATTCAAAACGCCCCGCGTGACGCCGCCTCACCAACTTGTTAGGCTTTTTCATTGAAATTTCGTGAAAGAATCGCCCGCCATGCCCTTCATCAAGACAGAGCGTCTACAAATGTACGTGGAGCGAAAGGGTGACGGGGCACCGCTGCTTTTTATCAGCGGCACCGGCGCTGATCTTCGCAACAAACCAAATTTCATGGATGGCCCCGCCCCCCATCTCTTCGACACGCTGGCCTACGACCAACGCGGTCTCGGCCAGACGGAGAAACCAGACACGCCTTACACAATGGCGGACTATGCAGATGATGCCGCAGCTCTGCTGAACGCTATCGGCTGGGAACGCGCAAATGTAATCGGTGTCTCCTTTGGCGGCATGGTCGCGCAAGAGTTTGCCTTAAGGCACCAAGAACGCATCAGCCGCCTCGTGCTGGCCTGCACATCGCCGGGCGGTGAAGGCGGTGCCTCCTACCCGCTCCACGAGGTGGAAGGCATGGACCCAGTGGAGCGCGCAAAATTCATGATCCCGATTTCGGACACGCGGCACGAAGCCGCCTGGGCCACCGCAAATGTTGCAACACATAAGATGATGGTGGACTTCGCATCGACCGACTTGTTCAAGGGCGAACCGGACCGTGCGATGGGTGCAAAGCGCCAACTGGACGCACGCAAACACCATGACACCTGGGACCGCTTGGGCGACATTGCCTGCCCCACGCTCATCTGTGGTGGCAAGTATGACGGCATTGCCCGACCGGAAACTCAAGTGAAATTGGCGGACCGTATTCCAGGTGCAACGCTTGCCATGTTTGAAGGCGGTCATCTCTTCATGCTGCAAGACAAAGCCGCCATCCCGAAAATGCTCGATTTTCTCGCGACCCGATAACCTCCAAACTATACCTCAAACTAGACCTGACCATCGTGGTCGAACCCGGTAAGCTATACCGCGCTCACGGAGCGCAATACCTCAAGCCCACCAATTTCTGCAATCCTGATTACTGCATTTTTAAGTCCAAGGAGTTTCTCATGCCCTCACCCACCGAACGGATGATCGCCCGAAAAGAAGGCAGCATCGGCTGGATGATTTTCAACAATCCGGAGCGGCACAATGCTGTGAGCCTGGACATGTGGCAGGCCATTCCCATCATTCTGGATGAGTTTGAAGCAGACCCGGAGATCAGAACCATTATTTTGACCGGCGCTGGCGACAAAGCCTTCGTTGCAGGTGCCGACATTTCCCAGTTTGAAGAAACACGCTCAAGCCCCGATAAAGTGCAACTTTACGAAGACATCTCAACTTCGGCCTTCGACCGGATTGCCAACAGCAACCGTCCAACCATCGCGATGATCGACGGCTATTGCATTGGTGGCGGTCTGGGCATTGCGCTCGCATGCGACATTCGCATTGCGGCGGAGGGATCGACCTTCGGCATCCCCGCGGGCAAGCTTGGCCTCGCCTATCCACTTTCTTCCACCAAACGACTTGTGGATGTTGTGGGCCCGGCCTTCGCCAAGGAAATATTCTTCACCGCACAGCGTTTCACTCACAACGAAGCGCTCGCAATGGGGCTCATCAACCGGGTCACCACCAAAGTCGAACTTGAGCAACGCATTCGCGGTATGGCAGCCGAAATCGATACCAATGCACCGCTCACGCTGAGAAATGAAAAGAAGATCATCGACCATATCATTCGCGAAGCCGACAGCTTCGACAAAAAGGCCTGCATGCGCCTGATCGCCGAGTGTTTTGGCAGCGCTGACTACGCCGAAGGCCGCACCGCTTTCATGGAAAAGCGCAAACCCGTTTTCACCGGCAAATAATCAAAACAAAAAGAGGGAGAGCAAACGTGAGCGAGAGACTAAAAGGCAAGGTCGCCATCATCACTGGCGGCACAAGTGGCATTGGCCGCGGCACCGTTGATCTGTTTTTGAACGAAGGCGCAAAAGTCGTCGTGGGAGATGTACAAGACCATCGCGGTGAAGAAATGACCCTGAGCCTTGGCGATGATTTCGCCTATATTCATACCGACGTCTCTCAGGAAGCGGATGTGAAGGCAATGGTTGCCCATGCAGTCGACCGCTATGGTCGGCTTGATTGCATCTTCAACAATGCCGGTTTCGGGGGCGTCGGCGGCGCGCTTGATGAAATTGATATGGAAGGTTTCGACACATCCGTCGCCGTCCTGCTGAAGGGTGTGTTTCTCGGCTACAAACACGCGATCCCGCAGATGAAGAAACAAGGCTCCGGTTCCATTATCTCCACCGCAAGTGTCGCGGGGCTGCAGGCAGGGTTTGGCCCGCAAGTCTATTCCGCATGTAAAGCGGCGGTCGCCCACCTGGCCAAAACCGCAGCCCTTGAACTGGGCTCCTTCAACATCCGCTCAAACGCAATCTGCCCGGGAGGCATCGCCACGCCGATTTTCGCCAATGCGCTGGACCTGGGCCCCAATGCAGCCGACGAATTTGCCGAGTTTATGAAACCAAGGCTCGCCAAACTGCAGCCTGTAGCTCGGTCGGGCTTGCCAAACGACATCGCGGAGATGGCGCTGTTTCTGGCATCCGACGCATCAAGCTTCGTCACCGGGCAGATCATCGCGGTCGATGGTGGCCTAACCGCTGGGCGCATGCGGGGCCTCTCCGACGCGATCGATTTTGAGGCGACAATTGCCGAGTTCCTCAACTCACGCACTTGACCCCTTGGTCTCACGAGCGGTGAGCGCTGTAGAAGCCACAAGCGCTGTAGAAGCCACAATTGGCGGACGCAAAGCCCGAAAAAACTCGGGTTTTTCTTTTTTACATTTTTGCACTGTATTTAAATACATTTCACACACCTATTGACGTTGATTACAAAAAACACCATGTTTGCGCCAATTGAAACAAGCTATCGGCTAATCACCGCCGATAAGCCAATTGTCGTGAATAATCTGTGGAGGATTGGGTTTGGCCCAACACACGAATAAACGCGCAACAACACAGTCAGTGACCGCCAATAGATTGATTGACGGAGAAGTTGTGTATTTGACAGCGGCCGGCGAATGGTCTGACTGGCTGAAGGACGCAGCCGTGGCAGACGGCAAGGAAGCCTGTCAGGCCCTGTTGGCCAAGGCGCTTCCCTTTGTTGCGTCCCAGCACATTGTCGACCCATACCTGTTTGAAATCTCTGTAGAAGACGGTGTCATCATCCCCTCAAGCGTGCGGGAAAAAATTCGCATGGCAGGCCCGACAATCCGGCTGGATCTCGGCAAACAAGCGGTCGGCACCTGATCATCCGCTGTGCCGCCTACTGAGTACAATGCCTTTCTGAATGGAAAGAAACCGACATGTATCGCTACGACGAATTTGACACCCAGCTTGTGCAGGAGCGCGTCGCCCAGTTCAGTGGCCAGGTCGCACGCCGCCTAGCAGGTGAAATCACGGAAGATCAATTCAAGCCCTTGCGGCTGATGAATGGCGTCTACCTGCAATTGCACGCCTACATGCTTCGCGTGGCGGTGCCCTATGGCACGCTTTCCGGCAAACAGATGCATATGCTCGCCCATATCGCCCGCAAATATGACAAGGGCTATGGTCACTTCACCACGCGGCAGAACATTCAATATAACTGGCCAACGCTGAAAGACATTCCTGCGATCCTCACCGATCTCGCATCGGTGGAGATGCATGCCATTCAGACAAGTGGAAATTGCATTCGCAACGTGACGTCGGACCAATATGCAGGGGCTGCCGCGGAGGAAATTGATGATCCGCGCATCTGGTCGGAAATCATCCGCCAATGGTCAACCTTCCATCCCGAATTCACCTACCTGCCCCGCAAGTTCAAAATCGCTGTGGCTGGCATGCACACAGACCGCGCCGCCATTCGCTTCCACGATATCGGCATCGAAATTGTGGCCGGCAAAGATGGCAAGCCCGCATTTGATATTTTTGTGGGCGGTGGTCAGGGCCGCACGCCGATGATCGCACCACTGATCGGCACCGCCATTCCAGCAGATGATCTCATCGCCTATCTGGAAGCGACACTGCGCGTCTACAACATGAACGGACGCCGCGACAATCTCTACAAATCGCGGATCAAAATCCTCGTCCACGCGATTGGTGCCGATGAAATGCGCCGGCAGGTTGAAGAAGAATTTGCTCATGTGAAGGAGCAAGGCGCACTGGCTTTGCCAGAGGCAGAGATCGAACGCATCCGCGCCTACTTTTCGCCCCCTGCCTATGAAACACTGAGTGACACTTCCGCCAAACTCGATCAGGCCATGAGCGCAAACAAAGCGTTCGCAAACTGGGTGAAAACAAACATCGCCACGCACAAACAGCCAGGCTACGCGATTGCCAATATCTCGCTCAAGCCGGTTGGCGGCGTCGCAGGCGACGCGTCCGCTGATCAGATGGACGTCATCGCGGACCTGGCGACAGCTTACAGTTTTGACGAAATGCGCATCACCCACGAGCAGAACATCACGTTCGCTCATGTCAAAAAAGATGATCTGTTTGCACTGTGGCAGAAGCTTGAAGATGTCGGACTCGGCACATCAAACCTTGCCCTGATCACCGACCATATTGTCTGCCCGGGGCTCGACTATTGCGCACTTGCCAATGCCCGCTCGATCCCGATCTCGCAGCAGATCGCGGAATGCTTCGCGGACCTGGATCGCCAGCACAATATCGGTGAGCTGAAAATCAAGATCTCCGGCTGCATCAATGCCTGCGGTCACCATCATGTCGGGCATATCGGCATTCTGGGCGTCGACAAAAAAGGCACTGAATTCTATCAGATCTCCCTTGGCGGGTCCGCTGACGAAAATGCCTCCATCGGCGAGATTGTCGGCCCTGCTTTCACGGAAGATGAATTGGTCGGCGCGATCGAAAACATTGTTGAGACCTATCTGAGCACCCGCCAGACCGACGAGCGCTTCATCGATACCTATCGCCGCATCGGCAAAGACCCGTTCAAGGAGAACCTCTATGCCACTCGTTAAGAACGGTGCCTTTGAAGATGACAAATGGATCGTCGTGGAAGACGACGCAGACCTGCCGGCTGACAAGCCCGTCATTCTGTCGCTGACCCGTTGGCAGGCAGAGCGCGACAGTCTCATTGGGCGCAATGCACCTATCGCCGTGAAGCTTGCAAGCAGCGAAGCGCCAGATCCACTCGAAACCGATCTGGATCGCCTCACAATGGTCGCCCTCGACTTCCCTGCTTTCAAGGATGGTCGCGGCTATTCATACGCGCGCCTTCTGCGGGAGCGTTTTGGGTTCCAGGGCGAAATTCGCGCAACCGGCGAAGTCCTGCGCGACCAGTGGCTCGCTATGTCCCGCTGCGGCATTGATGCCTTCATTGTAGCCGACAATGTAACGCTTGAGATGTTCGACGCAGCGATCAGCGAACTCAGCCTTGTCTACCAGCCAACCGGCGATGGCCGCAAAACCATCCTGCAAATGCGGCACGGCAACTAAAACATATGAAGAGCCTTATTCTTGCACTCACTTTGTTGGGGCTCTTCATGACAAATACCGTCCAAGCTGCCGTCCAAGCCGCCGTCCAAGCCGCCGTCCAAGCTGAAGGTGAAGCGGAACTGATTGTCCTGGCCGCACCGCAAGCGGGCGATCCCTATTATGAAGAAGTCGCTGACCAAATCTTCGACTTCCACATCACCTACGCCCAACTCATTATGGCCGCTGGCGATGATGTCCTGATCCTGACGGATGAGCTGGCCTATTCGGATTACGCCGACAAGCTCGGACCGGACCATGTTGCCATCGCACCGATGGAGGACATCTGGGCGCGGGATTACGGCCTGTCCAATGCAGCCACTCCGGTTCGCTTCCGCAACACCGCTGCATGAGCTGGCAATTGCGCGGCGATAATTCAGCAGCTTTTCCTGAGCACTATCGCCAAAACTGACACAAATCGACCAGAAAGCGCGGTAGATCCTCAATCAGGACCAACTTGAGACAATTTTTGCTAAAATTCGGCCATAGAGATTCAGCCTATCCCCACATGTGAGCGCTAGAGTGCCGCCAACTTTGAAAGAGGGATCATGAAACGACACAAAGCAAAGCGTCCGTACACTTGGCCGTCGCTACTTCTCATCGCCCTCTTCGCGATGGGGAATGCGACCACCGCGCAGGCCGCAACGGCATCGGATTTCATGGAGCGCAATACTGATCGCACCGGTGGCGATTTCCGCGTCTTTGCATCCGAACCGCAGGGACCGCGCCATTGTGCCGCCGAATGCGCATCAGACGCGCAGTGCAAAGCCTGGACCTATGTCGCAATGGGCAATGAAGGACCCGACGCCACCTGCCATCTGAAGCTCATTGTCCCGCCCGCCGTCAAGTCACCCTGCTGCATCTCCGGCGTGACCATCGGCTCCAGCACACCTGGCCGGCGAACGGGATATTAGTTAACACCAATACCCGTCCATGCGGCCGGTCGAATTCTCAAGCGGGCTTTTTCAGAACCGCAAAAAGACTGGCATCCGGTTTCGGGCACCATTGATACTCGACATCAAAGCCCGCTTTTCGCATCGCACCCAACCAATCTTCCACGGAAAAAAACTTTACGAGCGGCAGAACCCGCAGCGCACTGCCGACCGTCAATAGGCCTCTGAGGAACGGATTGGCCCCAGGATCGCATGCCGTACTCGAAATAAAGTGTCCGCCCGGTTTCAACATCTTGAACACCTGTGCGAGCGCCGCATCCCTGTCTTCCAGTAGATGCAAAATATTCAGGCCAAGAACCGCGTCATAGGTATTCCCCTCAAAATGCATCGCTTCAATATCACCTTGCTCAAAAGTGATATTGCTGACCCCGGCGGCTCGCGCTCTTTCACGCCCGATGGCCAACATATTGTTTGAACAATCCGTTGCATGAATATGCCGGACATACGGTGCATGCAAAATGGCGGTCGAACCGGTCCCGCAGCCAAACTCAAACACCGACATATCAGCGGTAACGTACTGCCGGGTAATCTCTAATTTCTTTTGATAAGCCGAATCATCGCCAATTTTCTGACGCGAATATATTTTCGCAAAACGATCCCAGAACCAGGTTCGCGCCACAATACACCCCCCATTTTTGATTTCATGAATGCAGGAGATGGGGTCCAAACGAAGCAAATCAAGACCGCAAGCGCCGTACGCGCGATCTAAATCGGCAGGTCAGATGAACGCCGGGCAAAAAGCTCACCCCTGATCGCCCGGTGACGGGTCGCATCCTCGCGCACACCCTTCACGCTGGTCGTGAGCAGTTTCAGCGCCTCAGCGACAGTGTCAACGAGCCCCTGTTCTGGCACTTCAAAGGCGGCGAGTTCCAGCGCCTCAGCATACTGATCAAGTCGCCCCGCCATCAAATCGGCCATCTGGTCTATCACCTTGCCATTATCTTCCACTCTCAGAACCACACCAACGGCGTCTGAAAACGCGGCGCGGTTATTCTCCATGGCAAGTCGGACAAGCCCCAGCCGTTCAGCGTCAGCGCGGGTCACACCGACACTCAAACGGGCGAATTGATCAACCAATGCAATATCGCGCAACACATCATTGCCAAAGGCATTGAGAAGGCTCACGCCGCTGTCGCGGTGAATATGGCGCAGTGTCTGATAATATTCGGTCTCTTCTTCTGCTTGAGCGCGCTCTGCTTTCCGCACCATACGTTCGAGAAAGCCGCCTGCATCAAGCGACGCCTGACGCCCGACATTGGACATCAACGTTCTAATTTGCGTTTCCTCAGCCGTCATCGGCAATGTGTCGATGGCATCAGTCTCGTTGGCATCAGCAATAATCTTGTCGCCCAAATCTTCAAGAAAACTGAATTCATGGGTCTTGGAACGCCCGAAATCGCCTTTCCCCGCACACGCAGCAAGGGTCAGGGCACACAAAACACAAATCAAATTCGAAATTCGCATCGTCATTCCATCGTCATTCCATCGTCTCGACATTGCATGGAATTTGTCGGGGCATTATCACGGCCAAATGTGCAAAGCCTGCACAGCTTAGTTTCGCCACAAGCCTAGCGTTGAATGCTTAGATGCAGATTAATATGTATGCCACGCCCTGGTATCTGCGCGCATAAGGAAGGCAACATGGCTAATAAAAGACTAATTGAACCGACGCTAGCGCCGTCCACCGCACAAAAACCACGCAAAGGCCGCAACCTGTTGCTGCTCCTGCTCCTATCGTCCTTGGTCATGATCCTGGTCGGGCTGAACCTGCCCGCCGTCACCATCAGCTCGTTCTGGCTTTACGAGCAGGACCTCTCAATTATCGATGGGATTAATGCCTTCTTTGACGACGGACAAAATGCTCTCGGCCTATTGGTCCTGGCTGTATCCGTTATCTTCCCCATCGGGAAAATTCTCTTGGGCATTCTCTTGTTGTTGCGTGATCGGCCTACCCGCCCCTCGGCAGGCTGGGCACTTGATGTTCTCGTCTGGCTGTCCAAATGGTCCCTCACCGACGTCTTTGTGTTCGCACTCATCGTGCTGGTGCTCAATGGTCAACTTCTCACCAGCGCCGACATTCATGGCGGTGTCGCACTGTTTGCCGGTGGTGTCCTCTTGTCAGCCTTTGCGGTCGCGCAAATCCGCAACCGCCTGGCGCGCTGACCGAACCCGAACGCGGAACAACAATTTATTCCGGCAGCGCAAAAGCAACAATCTCATCCCCCGGCGTTGTGCGGGAGAAAGAATGTCCGCCAGCGGCAATCACAAGATACTGCCGACCTTCCCACTCATACGACATGGGCGTCGCCTGTCCGCCTGCGGGCAGACGTCCCTTCCACAATTCCTCACCTGTCGCCGCATCAAAGGCACGCAGATAATTGTCCATCGCCGCACCGATGAACACAACGCCACTTCTTGTGACCAACGGACCACCGAAACTGGGGGTGCCGAGCTCCCAGGGAATGGGCAGCGGCGCAATATCTTCAACCGTTCCCAGAACGCTCTCCCACCTGATGGAACCGTCGGACAAATCAATCGCGTGCAACATGCCATAGGGCGGCGGATTGCAGGGAAGCCCGAAAGGCGAGCGCAACAGATCCCGTCTCATGGCCCAGCGTGTACCCGCTTGCGCAGAAATTTCCTGATCAGGGTTTGCTGCTTTCGTGTTCGCAAAATCCTCTGCCGGAATAAGCGTGACAACATGGATTGCCCGATTGGTGTTGATATACATAAGCTGCGTTTCGGCATTGAAGGCGAGCCCACCCCAGTTCGCGCCACCGCCAGTAAACGGAACGAGCAATGTCCCGTCCGGACTGGGAGGTGTGAATAGTCCTTGAGACTTGTAGGAGGCAATAGCGTCTTCACACCACCCCTCATCATAGGGTGTGATGCCCCACCCTTCTTCTGCCGTAATCGTCTGCGGGACAAGAGGCGGAGGAAGAACAGGATAGGGTTGTGTTGGTGAAATCCATTCGCCTTCCGGCCCGTCCTGAGGTACATGACGTTCCTCAACACCGAAAATCGGCTCGCCCGTCTCCCGATTAAGCACAAAAACAAATCCGGTCTTCGTTACCTGCACGACCGCATCAACCGGACCTTCTGGGCGCGTGAGCGTCACGAGGCTCGGCTGCGCAGGCAGGTCATAGTCCCAAATATCATGATGTACAGTCTGGAAGTGCCATCGCACTTCACCCGTCGCGCCGTCTAGCGCGACAACAGAGTTCGCATACCGGTTATCGCCCGGCCGTTCGCCGCCAAAAAAGTCAGGGCTCGGTGATGACGTGGGCAAGAACACCCAGCCTCGCGCTTCATCGACCGACATCGGTGCCCAGACATTGGCATGGCCGGTGCGTTGATGGGAGCCGTTGAGCCAACTCCCCGGCTGTTCCGCCGCACCGCGTGCAACCGGATCAAACGTCCAACGCGGCTCGCCCGTGCGCGCATCAAACGCCCGCACAGTACCCTTTGGCGCATCAGCACGCTGATTGTCGCCAATGGCCGACCCAATAATGACCGTGTCACCGACGACGACCGGTGGTGACGTGATCTGAAATTCCGAACGCGACAGAAGTGGCATACCCGGGTCGATCTCCACCTCCCCGTCGCGTCCAAACATCAAACAGGGCGCACCCGTTGGCATATCCACCGCGACCAGGCGACTGTCTGCCGTACCCATAAAAATCCGGGCACGGCACAAATCGCGCGGCCCCGCGCCCTCATCAAGCCAATAGGTGACACCGCGACAGGCAAACTGATTGCCTGGCCGATAATCCGTCGCGATCCGGGCATCGTAACGCCACTTCTCGACGCCTGTTCCCGGATTCAAGGACACAATTTCATTGAACGGCGTGCAGACAATCAAACTGTCTTCCACCAGAATGGGCGTCCCTTCAAATGCGCTGATCTTCACAGCTTCAGGCCGCCGTTCCATGTCCCCCGTTGAGAATGACCAGGCGATCTCCAGATCATCTACATTCGCTGGTGTGATCTGGTCGCTCGCGACAAACCGGTTGCCGCCTGCATCCCCGCCATAATGGCGCCACTCCGCTGCATGTCCCGGCACGATCCAGAAGATCAATGACACTGTAAAAACCGCAAGACACCGGGACAGGTCAGACATGATTTTTCTCCAATAAATGAATGATTCATTCATTTATATAATGGTTTGCAGCCCTCGCACAAGAGCGTATAAGAATTTTATCGAACGGCAGGAAAACAGCCAAATTATGGCCCGCAAACAAGCAACCACCTTGAATGAAATCGGCAAGGCCGCCGCCGCCTACATCACCCGTCACGGATATAAACAAACGCAAATGGCCGATCTCGCCAAGGAAATCGGCGTCTCGGCAGGCACGCTCTACGCGTATGTCGCAAACAAGGAAGCGCTGTTGAATTTGGCGACCGAATTTCTGATCGACCCGCGGCAGCTATCAGATGTGGATTTGCCCATCCAGGCACGTTCCCGTGACGAGCTGGTGAAGCTCTTTGTCAAAACGGCAGAAAAATGGGCGCGCTGGCCCCGCCTGTCACACGCATTGACGGAAGTAAAGACCGATCACGAGACCCTGCGTGCCATTGGTGATGAGATCTATTCTCTTATTCGGCAACACGGACCGGCCATCCTGTTTCTGGACCGGCTGGCCAATGAACTGCCGGACATAGCCTCAGTGCACCTCGATCAGGTGAGGGGCGGTCTGCTGCGGGACCTGGCCACACTCCTTCTGAATGCAGGCGCCCGGCAGGGACCTTACGCAACGGCGATCATAGCCCGCGCCGCCATGGAAGGTATTTCCTGGAGCGCCATGCACCGGCTGAGGGAAGGGCTCACGCACCAGCCAACCGGTGACCTCACCGAAGACGATATACGGGGGCTCGCCAGCGAGACCTTTGCCCACGCCCTAAGGGCAGCACTCATCCAAAACCAAGACACATAAAAGCCCGCCCAGCGAAGGCCAGACGGGCTCAAAATCATGTAGCTAAGAAGAAATCAGCCTTTGTTCTGGATCTCGTCCACCGCGCGGGCGAGCATCTCGTCCATGGTACGGCGGATCTGGTGGTCCGACTGCGCCACACCCTTGGCGTCAAGGTCAGCCCGAAGCTTGCGGAAAACATCTTCGTCCCCGGCTTCTTTAAGGTCTTCAGCAACAACCGACTTGGCATAAGCATCGGCGTCAGCACCGGTAAGACCCATCAGCTCAGCCGCCCAAAGCCCAACCAGCTTGTCCCGGCGGGCTTCAGCCTTGAACCGGAGTTCCGCGTCATGAGCGAACTTGTTTTCAAAGCCTTCTTCACGCTTGTCGAAAGTAGACATGGCAGCAGCTCCCAATCAATATCCGGGGACATTAGGTCCCATACCTGTCAGAATTTGGGCTAGGCATAGCTGCCTCATATGACGAAATCAACAGGCGCTTTGCCACGCCACCGCTAAATTGCCCTTCCCACCCCCAAAACCCGTAAATTTTGGCCGCAAAGCCTGCGAAATCAGCTATCAATGTCGCATTGTAACAACACGAGCCATGGGATAGGTTGCCACCGAAAGTTGGGCCGATTCCGCCCACCCCAGACCCCGCATTTAGCCCCCACCGTGATCAACCGCGTCAGGGCCAACCGAATGGATGCATCTCATGAGCCGACGCAGACGGGTTTACGAAGGTAAAGCCAAGGTTCTTTATGAAGGCCCGGAACCCGGCACCCTGATCCAGCATTTCAAAGACGATGCCACGGCGTTTGACGGCACAAAGCATGAGCTGATCGACGGCAAGGGCGTGCTGAACAACCGGATCTCTGAATATATTTTCACACGGCTGAACGACATTGGCGTCCCCACCCATTTCATCCGTTCGCTCAATATGCGCGAACAACTGATCCGGGAAGTGGAAGTCGTGCCGGTGGAAGTCGTCGTGCGCAACATTGCGGCAGGCTCCATTTCCAAGCGCCTCGGCATTGAGGAAGGCACCCCGCTGCCCCGCTCGATCATCGAATTTTATTACAAGAATGATGCGCTTCACGACCCGATGGTGTCGGAAGAGCACATCACTGCCTTCGGTTGGGCAAGCCCGCAAGAGATCGACGACATGATGGCGCTTGCGCTGCGCATCAATGATTTCCTTGCAGGCCTTTTCTCAGGCATCGGCATTCGGCTCGTCGACTTCAAGGTTGAATTTGGTCGCCTGTTCGAAGGAGAGATGATGCGCATCGTGCTGGCTGACGAAATCAGCCCGGACAGCTGCCGCCTCTGGGACAGTACAACCAACGAAAAACTCGACAAGGACCGGTTCCGTCGCGACATGGGTGGCGTGGTCGATGCGTACCAGGAAGTGGCACGACGTCTCGGCATCATTTTTGACAATGACGGCGGCAAGCGCACCGGCCCCACACTCGTGAAGTCTTGAGCCCAAAAAAACTCAAGACCAAGAGATCAACTGAAGCCAAATGTTCAACTGATGGAAGTCTGAAGGCGTTATGAAGGCCCGTATTAAAATTACACTGAAGAACGGCGTATTGGACCCCCAGGGCAAAGCCATTGGTAATGCCCTGCACCAGCTCGGTTTCGACAGCGTCGGCGATGTTCGCCAAGGCAAATATATCGAGATTGATTTGCGCGAAACCGACAAGGCGAAAGCCCGTGCTGCCCTTGATGAAATGTGCAAGCGCGTCCTCGCCAACACGGTGATCGAGAATTACGACATAGAACTCGACGGAGAGTGAGCCACATGAAATCGGCGGTCATCGTCTTTCCGGGATCGAACCGAGAGCGCGACATGCTCTACGCGCTCGAGAAAACCACCGGTCACAAACCCCTCGCCATCTGGCACCAGGAAACAAGCCTGCCTGAAGTGGACCTCATCGTCCTGCCCGGCGGTTTTTCCTTTGGTGACTATCTGCGCACCGGCGCCATTGCCGGTCTCTCCCCAATCATGAGCGCGGTGAAAGAAAAGGCAGCCAAAGGTGTGCGGGTTCTCGGCGTTTGCAACGGCTTTCAGATTCTTGCCGAAACCGGACTTGTGCCCGGCATTCTGTTGCGCAACACACATCTGAAATTCGTCTGCAAGGAGGTGAAACTCGAAGTCGCAAGCACGGCCTCAGACTTCACCTCGCGCTATACCAAGGGCCAGATCATCCGCTGTCCCGTTGCACATCATGACGGCAACTATTTTGCTGATGAAGCGACATTGAACCAGCTTGAAGCCGAGGACCGGATCGCGTTCCGTTATACCAGCGACACAAATCCGAACGGCTCTATCCGCGACATTGCAGGCATCTTGAACGAGAAACGCAATGTCCTTGGTATGATGCCGCATCCTGAAAACCTGATCGAACCAGCTCAGGGCGGAACGGACGGCAAAGGAATTTTCGAAAGTGTGTTGGAGGCCATCGCGTGATCCGGAACGATATTGACATAACGCCGGAGCTGATTGCTGACCACGGGCTGAAGCCGGACGAGTATCAGCGCATTCTCGATCTCATCGGTCGAGAGCCGACATTCACAGAGCTTGGCATCTTCTCCGCCATGTGGAACGAGCATTGCTCTTACAAATCATCCAAGAAATGGCTGCGCACCCTGCCAACCAAGGGACCGCGCGTTATTCAGGGACCGGGGGAGAACGCGGGCGTTGTCGACATTGATGATGGCGATGTGATTGTCTTCAAGATGGAGAGCCACAATCACCCGTCCTTCATTTCTCCTTATGAAGGCGCGGCAACCGGTGTTGGTGGCATTCTGCGGGATGTCTTCACCATGGGCGCACGCCCGGTCGCCGCGATGAACGCGCTCCGCTTTGGTGCACCGGAGAATGAGCGCACACGGCACATCGTTTCCGGCGTTGTGGAAGGTGTTGGCGGCTATGGCAATTGCTTCGGCGTGCCAACCATTGGCGGCGAAGTAAACTTCGACGCACGCTACAACTCCAATTGTCTCGTCAATGCGTTCGCAGCAGGCCTTGCAAAGGCAGATGGCATCTTCCTCTCGGAAGCTAAAGGTGTTGGCCTTCCCATCGTTTATCTCGGCTCCAAGACAGGTCGCGACGGTATTCACGGCGCGACAATGGCCTCTGCCGAATTTGATGATGACAGCGAAGAGAAACGCCCGACCGTACAGATCGGTGATCCCTTTTCCGAAAAGCTGCTTCTGGAAGCCTGCCTTGAACTTATGGCGTCTGGAGCCGTCATCGCCATTCAAGACATGGGGGCAGCAGGCCTCACCTGCTCGGCAGTGGAGATGGGGGCCAAGGGTAATCTTGGTGTCCGGCTCGACCTCGACAAAGTGCCTTGCCGCGAAGAAGGCATGACAGCCTACGAAATGATGCTCTCTGAAAGTCAGGAGCGCATGCTCATGGTCCTGAAGCCGGAAATGGAGGCGGAGGCGTCTGCCATCTTCCGCAAATGGGATCTGGATTTCGCCATCGTGGGCGAAACGACAGACGATTTGCGTTTCCGGGTTTTCCGTCACAACGAGCTGATGGCCGACCTGCCGATCAAGGAATTGGGCGACGAAGCGCCAGAATATGATCGCCCCTGGACACCGAGCAAACCAAATGCTGTGCTGAACGCAAACGATGTGCCTGCCCCGGTAAATCTGGGCGACGCACTCGTTGCCATGCTCGCCCTGCCCGACATGTGCTCACGTCGCTGGGTATGGGAGCAATATGACAACCTCGTGCAAGGCAACACATTGGCCGGGCCCGGAGGCGACGCCGCAATCATCCGCGTCAATGACAAAGGGAAAGGCCTCGCCTTCTCCCTCGACGTGACGCCACGCTATTGCGAAGCCGATCCCGTTGAAGGTGGCAAGCAGGCCGTTGCCGAATGCTGGCGCAATATTACAGCCGTCGGTGCAGAGCCGCTCGCCGCAACCGACAATCTCAATTTCGGCAATCCGGAAAAGCCGGAAATCATGGGCCAGTTTGTCGGCTGCATTCAGGGTATCGGCGAAGCCTGCCTCGCCCTCGACATGCCCATCGTCTCCGGCAATGTCTCGCTCTACAACGAGACAAACGGCCAAGCCATCCTGCCCACACCCGCCATTGGCGGTGTTGGACTGTTGCCAGACGTGTTTGCACGCGCAGGCAAGGCGATACAGGCTGAAGGCGAGACGCTCGTTCTCATCGGCGCACGCAAAGGCCATCTTGGGCAAAGCATTTATCTGCGCGACATCGTGAAGAAGCCTGCAGGCACACCGCCACCCGTCGACCTTCAGGTTGAACGCAAAAATGGCGACTTTGTCCGCGCACTCATTCGCAGCCGTCGCGTGTCCGCCGTTCATGACATTTCCGACGGGGGCCTGCTGGTCGCGGTTGCAGAGATGGCCATGTCGGGCGGCATTGGCGCGACCCTTACGCCAGACAAGACCCTGCCAGCCCACGCTTGGGCCTTTGGCGAGGATCAGGCCTGTTATGTGCTGGTTGTGCCCGCGGACAAGCTTGATAGCCTTATTTCTGATGCGGATAAAGCAGGCGTCCCAGCGCGGATTATCGGCACCACAGGCGGGCGTGATTTGACAGTTGAGGGCGAGGCCCCCATATCATTGTCACGTCTGACAGATGCGCACGAAGGCTGGTTGCCAAATTTCATGGCCGCACCGGAAACGCACTAGAAGTGACAGGCCTTGTGAAGGTCGGGCCTGCAAAGGAGTAGAAACATGCCGATGAACGCAAACGACATAGAACGGCTGATCAAGGAAGCGCTGCCGGACGCCAAGATCGAAATTCGCGATCTGGCAGGCGATGGCGACCATTATGCCGCTACCGTCGTGTCAGCGGCCTTTGTTGGCAAGAACCGTGTTCAGCAGCACCAGATGGTATACAAGGCACTGAAAGGCGGCATGGGCGGCGAACTGCACGCCCTCGCCCTTCAGACATCCGCACCCGACGCATAATTTTGACGGGCAAAACTTTTTCAGCCCCGGCGCCCAGGAGAATACAAATGGATCAGGCAATCTCAGACCGCATTCGCGGCGAAGTTGAAGCAAATGACGTTGTGCTTTTCATGAAGGGGACGCCCGTCTTCCCACAATGCGGTTTTTCAAACACTGTTGTGCAGGTACTGACCCATATCGGCGTTCAGTTCAAAGGCATCAACGTGCTGGAAGATGAAGCCATCCGCGATGGCATCAAAGCCTATTCAGATTGGCCAACCATTCCGCAGCTCTACGTGAAGGGCGAGTTTGTTGGCGGTTGCGACATCATTCGCGAAATGTTTGAAAATGGCGAACTGCGCGAATATCTCGCCTCAAAAGACATCGCACTCGAAAACGCGTGAACGCTGAGGCCTAGCAGTACACAAAGAAGCGTCACTGCCGGACTTGTTCCACTGCCATCAGCAGCACAAACAAAAAGGGCTCCCAAACGGGAGCCCTTTGTCTGTTGCCGCGCGAACGTTTTAGCGGGAGTAGAACTCGACCACGAGGTTCGGTTCCATCTGAACAGGATAAGGCACGTCAGCCAGTCCTGGAGCGCGAACGAAGGTTGCCCGGCCTTTGCCGAAATCAACTTCCAGATAATCTGGGGTGTCACGCTCTGCGCTCTGCGTCGCAATAATAAAGTTGTCGCTTACGCGCATCTTTTCCTTCACCTCGATCACATCACCATCCTTCACCCGGTAAGACGGGATCGTGACGCGCTGACCGTTGACGAGGATGCGACCATGGCCAACAGCCTGACGGGCTGAGAACACGGTTGGAACAAATTTGGCGCGATAAACAATCGCATCCAGACGGCGCTCAAGCAGACCGATCAGATTCTCGCCCGTGTCCCCTTTCAGGCGCGACGCTTCATGGTAGGTGCGCTTGAACTGCTTCTCGGTGATGTTGCCATAATAGCCTTTGAGCTTCTGCTTCGCACGGAGCTGAACGCCATAGTCAGACGTTTTGCCACGGCGACGCTGGCCATGTTCACCAGGGCCGTACTCACGACGGTTTACCGGGCTCTTTGGACGACCCCAGATGTTTTCGCCAAGACGGCGGTCAATTTTGTATTTGGATTCAATGCGCTTTGTCATCGCTGTTTCCTTATAAGATTAAGTCCAGGAAACGCGCCCTCCTCTGCAAACTTCCCGAAGGATGCCGCTGACAGGGTACAGTCGATGCGCTCGACTATCTCCCGCGGGTGCGTCGTGAATGCCAACGGGGCCTCGAAAGGCCCCGCAAGCCCGCGCACTATACCCGTGCGCCTTCATAAGTCAAACGCCAAAACCACCCGCAGAAAGCAAGGGAAGCACCTGGAAAACCGCGCCAAAGACCTCAACGGTCCTTCGGCTGCTTGCCCGGCTCCCTGCCCGGTTCCCACGGTGCCTCACCTGCCTGAAAACGGGCCAAGGCTCGCCGTTCCGCATGTTTGGTCAGGGCCGACACGATGCCACGGAGCGTGCGCACTTCCTGTTCGGTGAGGCCAGAACGCTGAAACATGTTCCGCACGTTCCGGATCATGGCCGGGCGTTTCTCAACCGGCTCCAGAAAACCCGTTTCATCCAGCACACTCTCCAAATGCTCGAAAAAGCCCATGAGCTCGTCCTTGCGGGCCGGGCGCGTCCCCACCATCGGAACTGTCTCAACCGGGGTCTGGTCCGCCTGCCGCCGCCATTCATAAGAGATGAGGAGAACCGCCTGCCCCAGATTGAGCGAGGAGAACCCTGGATTAAGCGGCGCGGTGATGACCCCATCAGCCAACGCGACATCATCATTATGGAGCCCCGCGCGCTCCGCCCCGAAAAGCACACCGGGCCGCCCACCCGCGCCCATTTCCCGGGAAAGCCGTTTCGCCCCTTCTTCAGGCGTGAAAACGGTTTTGACCATATCCCGTGGCCGCGCGGTCGTTGCCAGCACATAGTCAAGATCGGCAACCGCGTCTGCTACCGTCTCGAAAATCTGCGCTTTCGCAATCAGCTCATCAGCCCCGGCGGCCGCTTTAACCGCATGCTCATTGGGCCATCCGTCCCGGGGCGCCACAATCCGAAGCTCTGATAGCCCGAAATTGAGCATCGCCCGCGCGGATGCGCCAATATTTGCCCCCAATTGAGGCCGAACCAGAATAACCGCTGGCGTGGGGGCCAGTCCTGCCGTTGCGTCAGCCTTGGAACGGTCTGTCCCTGCCATGATTTTAACCTCAAAAACCCAAATATTCTGCGGTGATAAGAGATTGGCGCGCTTTAATCAACGCGCAGGCAATGTTATACGAGAGATACCGGGGCCGAAGCGGCAACAAGGTCGATTCTTTGTCAATTTCGGCGACACCCGGCACGGCTCATTCGCTCGCAAGATTTCGCGCGAAATATCAAAAATTGCGCGAATGGCCCAGACACAAGGGGCGCGCCGTGACAGAAGTTCCCCTACGCGGTGAGGCCCATCAACCCTCGCCGTCCACTCAAGTCCAAAGAGGTCCGTACGCATGTCCAAGATCAAGGTGAAAAATCCCATCGTCGAGTTGGATGGCGATGAGATGACGCGGATCATCTGGCAATACATCAAAGACAAACTGATCCATCCCTATTTGGATCTGAAGCTCGATTATTACGATCTGGGTATGGAATATCGCGATCAGACGGACGATCAGGTCACCATCGATTCTGCGGAAGCCATCAAGAAATATGGTGTCGGCGTGAAATGCGCGACCATCACCCCTGACGAAGCCCGCGTGGAAGAGTTCAAGCTGAAGAAAATGTGGAAATCGCCAAATGGTACGATCCGCAACATTCTCGGCGGCACGGTGTTTCGCGAACCCATTATCTGCCGCAACATTCCCCGCCTCGTTCCCGGCTGGACGGAGCCGATCGTTATTGGCCGTCACGCCTTTGGTGACCAATATCGCGCAACCGATTTTCTCGTGCCGGGCAAAGGCAAGCTCACCCTCAAATGGGAAGCGGAAGACGGATCACAGACGATTGAGGAAGAGGTTTATAACTTCCCAAGCGCTGGGATCACCATGGCTATGTACAATCTGGATAATTCGATCCGCGATTTTGCCCGCGCCTGCATGAAATTTGCGTTGGACCGGAAATACCCGGTATACCTCTCGACCAAGAACACAATCATGAAAGCCTATGATGGCCGCTTCAAGGACCTGTTCCAGGAAATCTATGAGAAAGAATTCAAGGCCCAATTTGACGAGTTCAAACTGACATACGAACACCGCTTGATCGACGACATGGTTGCATCCGCCATGAAGTGGAGCGGTGCCTATGTTTGGGCCTGCAAAAACTACGACGGCGACGTGCAGTCAGACACAGTGGCGCAGGGCTTTGGTTCCCTCGGCCTCATGACCTCAGTTCTCCTCACCCCCGATGGAAAGACCATGGAAGCTGAAGCCGCCCACGGCACGGTAACCCGTCACTACCGTGCCCACCAGCGCGGCGAAGAGACCTCCACCAACTCCATCGCATCTATCTTTGCCTGGACACGGGGCCTCAGCCACCGTGCCAAGCTGGACGATAATCCTGAGCTTGAGAAGTTTGCCGCAACGATCGAAAGAGTTTGCGTCTCAACCGTTGAAAGCGGCTACATGACCAAGGACTTGGCCCTTCTCGTCGGTGCAGAGCAAAAATGGCTCTCCACAACAGGCTTCCTGGACAAGGTTGCGCTTAATCTGGACAAGGCGATGGGACAGGCATAAGAGCTCACTGACAAAGCAATAGATCAAGGCGGGAACAGTTATTCTGTTTCCGCTTTTTCTTTTTGTTCAACAGCAATTTCCTGCTCAAGATTATCTGTACCGCTATTGGCAAGACCACGTTGACGCGCGGCTTCTGCAATGCGCGCTTCAGCCTCAGGATGATGCGCGAGAATTTGCCGAAACTGGGTCGCCCCCAACTTGAGAAGATGAACACGGGTGAGCGAAACGATGGTGCCCGACCGGCGACGGTCTTCAAGCAAGGCCATCTCGCCAAAAAAATCACCTTCCGACAGCTCAATCAAGCGTCCACCAAAATCCAGCTGCACCCGCCCGACCACAATGAAATACATCGCGTCAGCCATGTCGCCCTTATAGGCAAGCACTGTTTTCGCTTCCACGACCTGCGCTTCCAGAAGTTCAACCAGGTCGGCAAGCACCGCCGGTTTCACACCCTGAAACAAGGGAACGCGAGCCACCATGCCCCAGGACACAACAAAATCCCTCCGGTGGATTTCTTGTGCGAACCCAGAGGACACGATGGCAATCGGGAGCGCAAACATGCCAAGCCCGAACACCATCACAAGCCCGCCGAACAGCCGCCCCAGCGCGGTGACAGGCACGACATCGCCATAACCCACGGTCGTCAATGTCGCAAGCGCCCACCACATGGCGCGAGGCACTGAGCCAAACACCTCGGGCTGAACTTCGCCTTCAATCCAATAGATACCGGTTGACGAGAAGACCAACAGACCGAACATGACAATCACGGCACCAAGAATTGCCCGCTTCTCGATGGCCAACACACGGCCAATTGAATGGAGGGCGGGCGAAAACCGTGCGAGCTTGAGAAAGCGTAAAAGTCGCACGACGCGCAGCACCCGCAGGTCAACAACGAACAACACACTGAGATAAAATGGCAGAATGACCACAAGATCTATCAGCATCGAAGGTGTCACAGCCCATTTGAGGCGAACTGTCCAGGGCTTGTACCCGCCGAGCGGCGGATGGTCGACGCAAACCCAAAGCCTGATCAGGTATTCAAGCGTGAAAATAGCGATCGAAACCAGATTAAAAAGCTGGAAGGCATGGCCATATCGCGCCGCAATTTCGGGCTCGGTTTCAATGGCGAAAGCCAGCACATTGGCAAGAATGAGGACGACCATAAAGCCGTCAAAAAGACTGCTTGCTTTATCACCGGTCTTGCCGGCTTCAAGGATCAGATAAAGCCGTTGGCGGAGCCGGACAAGGCCCGGCACCGTTTGAGGGGTATATGTCGGATCAGGTGACACTCGCGAACCGGCTGACTGTGTCTTTAATGGAGGCGAGCGCGGCCTCTGCCTTGCTGCCGTCCGGCCCACCCGCTTGCGCCATATCCGGGCGCCCGCCGCCACCTTTACCCCCAAGTGCTTCCGCGCCGACGCGAACAAGATCAACCGCAGACAGACGGTCTTTAAGGTCATCCGTCACACCAACGGCAATACCGGCCTTCCCGTCTTCTGCAATGGCAATCAAAGCGACGATCCCCGTGCCGATCGTCTTTTTGCTTTCGTCGATCAGGCCGCGAAGGTCTTTCGGATTAATCCCCTGCAGGGCGCGGGCAATAAGCTTCACATCGCCAAACTCTTCAACATCGGATGCTCCCCCGCCAGACACGCCGCCACCCATCGCGAGCTTCTTTTTCGCGTCTGTGAGTTCCCGCTCCAATTTACGGCGTTCATCCACCAGCGAGGCGAGCCGGTCTGCCAACTGATCGGTCGTGACTTTAAGCACCCCGGCAGCATCCCTGGCTATTCGATCCTGACCGCTAAGATATCGACGCGCGCAATCTGCGGTCAGCGCTTCAATCCGGCGAACACCGGAGGCAACGGCCCCCTCATTCACAATCTTCAGCAAGCCGATATCGCCAAGCCGGCGAACATGGGTTCCCCCGCAAAGCTCAACCGAGAAACTGTTGCCGTCGCTTCGCGCACTGCCCATCGAGAGCACGCGAACTTCGTCCCCATACTTCTCACCGAAAAGGGCCAAAGCGCCCGCCTCTATCGCATCTTCCGGGCTCATGACGCGGGTCATCACATCATCATTGCGAAGAATTTCCGCATTCACAAGATCCTCAACTTCCGCAATCTCTTCATCACTCATCGCTTTGGAGTGCGAGAAGTCAAACCGCAAACGATCCGGTCCAACCTGGCTACCCTTCTGAGAAACATGATCCCCAAGCACACGGCGCAGCGCTTCATGCAACAAATGCGTGGCGGAATGGTTTGCCCGCGTTGAACTGCGCAAATGTCCATCGACACGGAATTCTGCCACATCGCCAACTTTGAGCGCGCCACGGGTCAGCGTCCCCACATGAACGATGAGATCACCCAGTTTCTTCTGCGTGTCGGTCACAGTGAACTCGGCGCCCGCACCGGTGAAAAGCCCCCCTGTGTCACCAACCTGTCCACCAGACTCCCCATAGAAAGGCGTCTGGTTTGCAATCACAATGCCTTCTTCGCCTGCAGCAAGTTGCGACACCCGCTTGCCGTCTTTAACAAGTGCGACGATCTTTCCATCCGCCGCCTCACTCGCATATCCGAGGAACTCGCTCGCGCCGACATCGTCCTTCACTTCAAACCAAAGCGTCTCCGTCGCGGCCTGACCGGACCCGGCCCAATTGGCGCGCGCAGCAGCACGCTGCTTTTCCATCGCTTCATCAAAACCCGCCTTCTCAACCTTCATGCCACGCTCGCGAAGCGCGTCTTCAGTGAGATCAAGCGGAAAGCCATACGTGTCATAAAGCTTGAACGCGACTTCACCCGGCAATGCCCCTGCACTGCCCTGATCTTCGACAGCCTCATCAAGCAATTTCAAACCACGTACAAGCGTTTCCCGGAAGCGGGTTTCCTCAAGCTTCAATGTCTCGGTGATGAGAGCCTGCGCCCGCCGCAATTCCGGATAAGCATCGCCCATCTGAACAGCCAACGCAGGCACCAGCTTCCACATCAAGGGTTCATCCACACCCAGCAATTGAGCATGACGCATCGCGCGGCGCATGATCCGGCGAAGCACGTATCCACGTCCTTCATTGGACGGCATCACACCATCCGCTAACAGAAAACTCGTCGAGCGCAAATGGTCCGCGATCACGCGGTGGCTAACACTATGGGAGCCATCGGGATCTGTATGCGACGCGTGCGCAGAGGCCTCAATCAAAGCCCGCATCATGTCCGTGTCGTAATTGTCGTGACTTCCCTGAAGAAGCGCCGAAATACGCTCTAGCCCCATGCCCGTATCAATCGACGGCTTTGGCAAGTTGCGACGCTCGCCGTCTGCCTGCTGATCAAACTGCATGAACACAAGGTTCCAGATTTCAATAAATCGGTCACCATCCTGATCTGCGCTTCCGGGAGGGCCCCCGGGGATTTTGTCCCCATGATCAAAAAAGATCTCAGAGCACGGTCCACAGGGTCCCGTGTCACCCATCGACCAGAAATTGTCAGACGTCGAAATCCGGATGATCCGGTCATCCGACAAGCCTGCCACTTTCTTCCAGATAGAGGCCGCTTCTTCGTCATCATGAAAAACAGTGACCAGCAACCTTTCTTTGCTGATACCGAATTCCTTCGTGATCAGTTCCCAGGCAAAGGCAATCGCGTCATCCTTGAAATAATCCCCAAAGGAGAAGTTTCCGAGCATCTCGAAAAACGTATGATGCCGCGCCGTATACCCCACATTATCCAGATCATTATGCTTGCCACCCGCCCGCACACATTTCTGCGAGGAAGCGGCGCGCACATAGTCGCGTGTTTCCATGCCCGTGAAAACATTTTTGAACGGCACCATGCCGGCGTTCGTGAAAAGCAATGTCGGATCATTTTGCGGAACAAGTGACGAGGACGGCACAGCTGTGTGCCCCTGGCGCTTGAAATACTCAACAAAGGTCGATCTGATCTGATTAACGCCGGTCATGTCGGTCTGATGTCCATTTCGCACATATGATAAGGGGCCGGGTTATGATCACAAACCCCCCATTACTGGGACTTTTTCTAGCCTTCTCCAGCGTCCCTGTCCAGCTATGCTACCCCACAGCGTCCCGCTTTCCTAAACAGATACATCACGCATATTGGAGACCGGAGCAACAAAAAGGCGCCCGAAAGACATCCGGGCGCCCACTTCATTTCAATGTTCATTCCAAAGCTGGATCAGAGATTATCCGGCGACTTCATCCGGCATCTCATCACCGTCACTCTCAGGGTCACCTTCCATCATTTCACTCGCGATGAGCCCCGCATTCGCACGAATAGCCTGCTCAATGGCAAGTGCCATGTCCGGGTTTTCTTTCAGGAACGTCTTTGCGTTCTCGCGACCCTGGCCGATCCGCTGACTGTCATAGGAGTACCAGGCGCCCGATTTCTCAACAATGCCCGCTTTTGACCCGAGATCCAGAATTTCCCCCGTCTTGGAAATCCCCTCGCCATACATAATGTCAAATTCGACCTGCTTGAACGGCGGCGCAACCTTGTTTTTCACCACTTTGACGCGGGTCTGGTTGCCCACCACTTCTTCACGGTCCTTGATCGCACCAATACGGCGAATATCCAGACGAACGGATGAGTAGAACTTGAGCGCATTCCCGCCCGTCGTGGTTTCAGGCGAACCAAACATCACACCGATCTTCATGCGGATCTGATTGATAAAAATCACCATACAATTCGAACGGGAAATCGAGGCCGTAAGCTTCCGCAAAGCCTGGCTCATCAAACGAGCTTGAAGACCGGGCAAACTGTCGCCCATATCCCCATCAAGTTCAGCCCGCGGCGTAAGTGCCGCCACTGAATCGATAACAACAATATCAACAGCACCGGACCGCACCAACGTATCCACGATCTCCAGCGCCTGCTCCCCAGTATCAGGCTGCGAGATCAGAAGATCATCAAGCTGCACACCGAGCTTACGAGCATAAATGGGATCAAGTGCATGCTCCGCATCCACGAATGCGCAAATGCCGCCCTTCTTCTGGGCCTCGGCAATAACATGAAGTGTAAGCGTGGTTTTACCACTGGATTCCGGTCCGTAAATCTCAACAACGCGACCCTTGGGCAATCCCCCGATGCCAAGCGCAATATCAAGACTGAGAGACCCGGTCGGGATGGAACCGATCTCCACCACTTGCTCGTTTTTACCGAGCCGCATGATGGAACCCTTACCAAACGACCGCTCAATCTGGCTGAGCGCCGCGTCCAAAGCTTTTTGCTTATCCATACTGTCCCTGCCGGTCAGACTAACCACGTTTTCCCGCGGTGAATTATCTCGTGCCATGTGCGTCATCCCCTTATTTCATGTGGGCCCCGTAGAGGCAATTGGGAGAAATGTACGCTTTTTGTTCTCACTGACAAGGAAAATTATAAACCATTGATTTAAAATATAAAAACGACCTATGTTCGCGAAGCGTTCGCGAATTTTTAAACACGTTTACCCTGTTTCTTAAGAATCAGAACGCGGACGTTCTCCTCAGCCCATCGTCTCTTTCACAGCTGCCGCAAGCTGCTTCAGGCTGAAGGGCTTCGGCAGGAAACGGAAATCAACCGACGGGTCGAGGCTCTTGGCAAAGGCATCTTCCGCATAACCGGAAATGAAGATGATCTTGGTGCCAGGCCGTTTCTCCTGCAACTTCTTGACCATCGTGGGCCCATCCATATTGGGCATCACCACGTCTGAGACCACGAGGTCAATCACACCGTCATGGCTGTCAACAAGCTCAAGCGCCACATCACCACTCTCTGCCTCCAGCACTTTGTAACCCCTTGTCTGCAGCGCGCGCACCGCGAAGGTCCGAACGGCATCCTCATCCTCAACCAGCAGGATCGTCCCGTTACCGGTGAGGTCTGCGGCAGGCGTCACTTCCTCTGGCATAGCTTTTCTGGCGGCCTCTTCTGCCGTCTCAAAATGCCGTGGCAGATAAATGCGGAAGGTCGTCCCCTTGCCCACCGTTGAGAAGGCGAAGATATAGCCGCCGGTCTGCTTCACAATGCCGTAAACGGTGGACAGGCCAAGCCCCGTCCCCTTGCTCACATCCTTGGTCGTAAAGAAGGGTTCGAAAATCTTGCCCAGATGCTCCTTGGGAATGCCGCAGCCCGTGTCACTAACCTCAATCAGCACATAATCCGCAGCCGGCATCAGCGCATGATCCAGCGCGCGCGCATCCGTCTCAGACACATTAGCAGTGCGGATGGTCAATTGCCCGCCATCCTCCATCGCGTCGCGGGCATTCACCGCAAGATTAATGACCACCTGCTCCAGCTGGTTCTGGTCGACCTTTACAAGCCCCAGATCCCGCTCATGGGTAATCTTGAGCTCAACCGTCTCTCCCAGCAGGCGGGACAGAAGGTTGGAAAGCTCGGCCAGCTCATCCGTGAGATTGAGGACTTTGGGCCGCAGCGTCTGCCGGCGCGAAAAGGCGAGCAACTGCCGAACGAGATTTGCCGCGCGATTGGCATTCTGCTTGATCTGCATAACATCCGCAAAGCTCGGATCCCCCGCCTGATGGCGCGCGAGAAGAAGGTCACAAAAACCGATAATGGCCGTCAGCAGATTGTTGAAATCATGCGCGACACCACCCGCCAGTTGCCCGACGGCCTGCATTTTTTGCGATTGGGCAAATTGCATCTCCAGCGACTTCTGATCACTTGTGTCGATGAGATAGGCAATGATGGAAGGCTGTCCGCCATGGGCATCTGAATAGGAAGCGAAAAGCTGAGCCGTTTTCTCCGCACCTTCAGCATTCTTCTGTTTGAGCTTGAGATCTATCGGCCCCTGGGAACTGCCGGTCGAAATGGCGTCTTCCAACGCATTGATGAGCGTCTTGCGGTCTTCATCCGCCACAAGGTCAGCAAAGCGACTGCCCGCATCCGGGGTGCCGCCGACTAACGTCACAAAGGCACCGTTCGCACTACCGACAATCCCCTCGCGGTTGAGCGTCGCCACACCAATAGGCGCATTGTTGAAGAAACGCGCAAAGCGCATTTCCGCGTCCCGCAAATGCGCTTCCGTATTATCTTCCGGTTCCCGCGGAAGAACGATGGAGCGTGAGGTTCCGGCCTCCCCCTCACCGCCGAGCGAGAAATTCTGCACGATCCGGACAGAAACGGGTCCATCAGGACCGGACAGATCAACATCTATCGTCTCTGATCCATTATCGTCCGCAGCACCCTGCACAAAGGGGGTCAACGCGCTCGCCGCCAGGTCCCCAAGTTTGACCCGCTCTGCGATCATCTGATCGGCGGACCGACCCAGCAGGCTGGCAAACGTCCTGTTCGCATAGACAATCTCTCCACTCTCATTCGCAGAGAAAAAGCCAAAGGGCGCGTCATCCAGATAGGCAAGATATTTGTCGCGACCAACCTTGGCGTGCGCGGCGGCCACGCGCTCCGTCGTCATGTCCCGCAGCAACCAAATGCTCGCACCGACTTTCGCCGTTGGCCCCCCAAGCGGTTGAACAGCCGCCTTGAAAACACGTTCGCGCCCGCGCCCGGCGGGCGGCACAAATCTCAGTTCTTCCTCGTCGGAAAGGCCAAGCCGCGCCGACTGTGCAAGTTGATAAAGCTTTTCGTCAATTCCCGGCTGCCCTGCCAGAAGCCGTTCAAGCGGCATGGCCCGGTCATTCGCATCAAGCCCCAAATGACGATAAGCCTGATTGGCGAACAGGACGACACCGCGCCGGTCTGTGACGAAACAAGGGTCCGGCAGGCTTTCCAGTGCGTCAGCCGCAATGCCCGCCACACGCGCCTTTGACGCACGCCCCGCGCCCCAGCGACCGGACAGAAGTGCGATGAGCGAAAGCCCCCCGACAGCCACCAACCCGCCGACAAGCAGATAGCCTGCGGGGCCTGCCCCGTTCATGTTGAGAATGGTAAAACCGCCGACAGCACCGGCAACAAACAGACCCGCAAGCGCCGTCGTACCCCACAGATCACTCGCAACACTGGAAAACGAACCCGTCACGAGACCAGGCGCTGGACGCACGGGCTTGCCCCCATCCGTTGGTCCGCCCTTATCCGGCAACGAAGCGCCCTGATCCCCTGAATTGTCTGAAATTATTTCGCTCATCGGCCCCAGCGTCTCACTATTTATGCGCGATGGGTTTCCACGCACCCTATGTACCCCGATCCCATGTACATGGGGGCTGCATCTTCAATCGCCGTTTGCCCTGAATGTCCCCATCCTGAAACAATCAACGTCCTGCGGCAATCAACGCGAATCAACGAGACCGCCACGACTTGGCCATCTTACCCTTAAGACGCATGACGTAGCCAATAACCTCAGCCACAGCCTTATAATGCTCTGCGGGAATGGTCTCATCCACTTCCACACTCGCATAGAGCGCCCGTGCCAATGGTGGGCTTTCAACGATCGGAATATCATGTCCGGAACCGATCTCACGGATTTTGAGAGCAACAGCGTCCACACCTTTCGCCACACAAATCGGTGCATGCATGCCCTGCTCATATTTCAGCGCAACAGCATAGTGAGTTGGGTTGGTGATGATAACCGACGCATCAGGCACCTGTGACATCATGCGTTTCCGGCCTTTTTCAATCCGGATCGCGCGCAGCTTGGCCTTAACAGTCGGGTCACCTTCCATCTGCTTGTGTTCGTCTTTGACTTCCTGCTGCGTCATCCGCTGCTTTTTGTTCCATTGGGCTCGCTCAAAGGAAAAGTCGATGGCCGCGAGAACAGTCAAAATGGCAATCACCGCCGCCATGATTTTGAGAGCAATCACCTGGACATAGGGAAGCAGGGCCGCCAGGTCCATTGTCATCAAAATAAACAATTCATCGCGCATCGGCCAGACGACCAGGACCGTCGCTACGGCCACGAGCGTCAGCTTGAGAATACCCTTCGCAAAATTCATCAGACTCTTGACAGAAAAGAGGCGCTTCAGCCCTGCAAGCGGCGAAATCTTGGAAAGCTTGGGTTTCATGTTTTCTGTCGACCAGACAGGCGCATGCTGAACAAGACTTCCTGCCGCCGCCCCGACGATCAAAAAAAGCATGGGCAGAGCAATGCATTTCAAGACCGTCACACCGATCTGCTGCCACAGAACGTACAATCCCGCATTGTCGACGGCGATTTCATGCGGCGCTGACAGGAATATCTGGAATGCATCAGAAAACTGATGAGCCGTGCCGGTCGCACCGATCCCTATCACCATGGTGGTGGCCACCATCAAAAACCAGGTATTGACCTCCTGACTTTTGGGGACGTCACCTTTCTCCCGCGCATCGTCCAGTTTCTTGGACGTCGGTTCTTCTGTTTTTTCTGAATCGTCGGGTTGATCCGACATATGCGCTCCAGCCCTTTAGCCCTTGCCCTCAGGCGAGAAATCGGCCCATGGTTTCCTCAAAATAGGTAAGAAACCATGTCATGAGGCCGCCCATCAGAACGGCAAACAAGGCAAAACCCAACATGATGTTGGCAGGCATCGCCACAAAGAAAATTTGTACCTGTGGCATCAGTTTCGAAAGAATGCCGAGAGCCAGATAAAAGATCATGCCAAAAACGATAAAGGGTGCGGACATCTGCACACCAAGTTTAAAGGCGCCGCTCACCGTGCGAACAGCCATCTCCACAAAGTCACCCAATGGCAGCATATTGCCCGGCTGGAATAGAACGTAAGAGTCCCGGATCGCAGCAATCAGAAGAAAGTGTAGATCGAGTACAAAGATCAGCGTCACAGCCAGAACGGAAAGAAAAGTACCAACAAGTGCACCTTGAATACCCTGCGTTGGGTCAACATTTTGAGCGAACGCAAGGCCTGTTTGGAAAGCGATAACAGTACCTGCCACCTGGAGTGCGCTCATCACCAGACGCGCCGACGCCCCGACAAAGAGACCAACAAACACTTCAGTGAGAATTGCCCAAACAACGCTCGCAAACGTACTGCCCAGCGGGGGATAGGTATCGACAATCAGGGGCAACAAAACAAAGGTCAGCATGACCGCAAAAGTAAGGCGTATGCGCGGCGATACGGCGATTTCCCCAAGCGCAGGCATTAGCATGATCATCGTGCCGATACGAGCGAACGCCAGCACGAAAATAAACGCTGTCTGTGGGGCAAAATCAAAACTCATGAACAGTTCTTTCCCTGTCCCGGTGCCTAACCGGCAACAATCCGGTCAGCCACATACGTCATGTATCCGCCCAGCGTTGATCCCATGAAAGGCAGCATGACGATGAGTGCGAGAAAGATCGCAAGGATCTTTGGAACGAACGCGAGCGTCATTTCCTGGATCTGGGTCAACGCCTGAAAGAGCGCGATGATAAGCCCTACGCCAAGCCCCACCAGCATCAAGGGGGAAGAAACCTTGAGAAGGACCACAACGCCTTCTCTCCCAACGTCTAAAACTTCTGCACCTGTCACCTGAACCCCCAAAAATACCTGCGTCTGATTTCAAAAGCCGTTAGATCGGCATTTTGAGAATTTCCTGATACGCCGTGATGACATTGTCGCGAACGGCGACAACGGTTTGCAGCGTTGCTTCCGCCTCGGAGATTGCTGTGACCATGTCAACGACATCGCCCTTCCCGCCAATCGTCGACACGGCCTGCTGCTGCGCGTTAACGCCCGCTGTAGCCATATTGTCAACAACACCTCGCAGGAGATCGCCAAAAGCCGGCCCACCGCCGGCAGGAGATGAAGCATCACCCGCAGCACTTTGTGAAACCTGGCGTGCAGCCGCTGCATAAGCATTCATGGCGACTGAAGTTGGAACCATCATTTATCTTTTCCCTGAATGAGCAAGGTTGGAAGAAAAAGCAAAATCAATTAGCGGCGCAAAAGATCAATAGTCTGACTGAGCATGCGCCTTGATGCCTGGATCATATTGAGGTTCGCTTCGTACGAACGCTGCGCTTCCTTCATGTCAAGCGCTTCAACAAGACCATTTACGTTTGGCAGTTTGACATAACCATTCTCGTCAGCCGCAGGATGGCCGGGAATGTATTTCAGTTCAAATGCACTCGCATCGGCAACGGGTTTGCCAAGCTCAACCTTGTTCACACCCATTTCCCGGTCAAGCTCTGACTGAAAGGTAACAATCTGCCGACGATAAGGATCGCCACCGGGCGTCAACGCCGTCGATTGTGAGTTCGCGATATTCTCAGCCAGAACCCGCATACGGCCACTTTGAGCACGCATACCAGAGGCTGCAATCATCATTGATTTTACGAGATCCATTTCTTCCAACTCCTTATCTGAGCCAGCATTAGCTCAAGCCACCTGCCCACCCAATTTTTGCCAATCAGCCCAGCCGTCAGCCCTTACCAAGCGCAATCCGCAACAGGCCAATGCTCTTCGAATAGAGGCCGGTCACGGTCTGATAATCCATCTGTGTTTCGGCCGCCTTGATCATTTGCTCTTCCAGCACGACGGAGTTTCCCGTCGGCGTTGTTTCAAAATCTGGGCGTCGTACCGTACCGTTTTGACCGGTACTTGCGCTGCCGAAGGCATTGAAATGAGCAGGATCGGTTTTCGCCGCCTGCAACAGGTCAGATGACCGGCGACGGCTCAAATGTGCTTCGAAATCTGGCTCCTTCAGATCGCGTGCGACGTAATTGGGAGTATCTGCGTTCGCAACATTTTCAGAAATCACGCGTTGGCGTTCTGCCAGCCAATGCATGCGTTCCTTCATCATGGAAAAGATGGGCTGGTCACCTAGAAACATGGGGCCTGCGTGTCCTCATCCTGGCACCCTGACGGGTGCGGTTTGCTGCGTGGGCAAACCCTTTCTGGGATCACGCGAAGAATGATGAGCGGCAGTCCTTGCCCTCTTTCAGTAACCAGTTTCGCTCGACTAGGTAAATTTTGCCTTAATCCAAAATGACAGGGCTCAAAAACTATCCACAAGGCATTGAGCCATTTCGATGCGGAACCCTCAAAGCCTTAACTCGTTTTTAAGCATAAGCCCGGCAACATCTGCCTAGCCCAAGCCACAAAAGCACACGCGGGTTAACTAATTCCGGCTGTTCTGCAAAACGGCCCACTTTAAGAGGCGTCCATGGAAATCAGCGACTTGCTCCGCTTTATCTCCGCTCTGGTCTTTGTTGTTGGCCTGATCGCAGCCTGCGCTTGGGCGGCCCGTCGTTTCGGGCTCATGCCGGACGGCGCACGCGCATCCAACTCCGGTCGCCTCGCTATTATCGAAAGCCTGTCTCTGGATGCCAAACGTAAACTTGTGATTGTCCGCCATGACAATAAGGAACATGTCCTGATGCTGGGCGAGACAGACCTGGTGATCGAAGCAGGTCTCCCCGCAAAACTTGAAGTGGCGCCAACGGGAAGCGTCGTTTCCCTTGCCCCGCAGAAGACAACACCGCCACACGGCACCGTCGGCCAGCAGATCGAACGCGTGGTCAATTTTCTGAGGGAGCGTCGCGCATGAACATTCGCTCATTTATTTACGCCAGCGTCACTGGCTTCATTCTGCTGCTGAGCTTGGCTCTTCCCGCCTCTGCAAATACTGTGAGCGTGGATTTTGCTGACGGCTTCGGCATGACAGAGCAGGCGGTGCAGATCATCGCTCTCATTACCATTTTGAGCCTCGCCCCCTCTATCCTAATCATGGTCACATCTTTCGTCCGCATCGCGGTGGTTCTTTCACTTCTCAGAACCGCACTCGGCGTTCAGCAATCCCCGCCAAACTCAGTGATCATCAGCCTGTCTCTCTTCCTGACGGCCTTTGTCATGGCGCCGGTGTTTGAAACGGCCTACGAGACGGGCATTGCGCCACTCATCAATGAAGAGATCGAGATCGGTGAGGCGTTTACGACATCATCCAAACCGTTCCACGCCTTCATGCTGACGCAAGTTCGCGACAAGGACCTGCAACTTTTCATGGATATGTCGAAATCGGAAACAGTGGAAAACCCGGAGGACATCCCACTTCAGGTGCTCGTCCCCGCCTTCATGATTTCCGAGTTGAAACGCGCCTTTGAAATAGGCTTTCTGATTTTCGTTCCCTTCATCGTGATCGACATGGTCGTCGCGTCCGTCCTCATGTCTATGGGCATGATGATGTTGCCACCCATCATCATTTCACTTCCTTTCAAGCTCATCTTCTTTGTGCTTGTGGATGGCTGGCACCTCATCACCGGTTCACTGGTCCAGAGCTTCGGCACCTGACCATGACCATACCCAATCGGAAGTAAGGAGAGAAAGCCCTCTAGTTAATGACCGGGCTCATCTCATCTCCGGGCAGGGGTTCCGAGAAAGATCCTTTAAGGCCTGCGACAAAACTATCCAGCGTATCGATCGCGGCAACACTCTTTGCAAGATCGCGGAAGGCAACCCCTTGCATCTCGATCGGGTCTGTCACCACAGCAAAACTTGATGCGTCCGGGCTTGCCCGCATCATCTCCCCAAACTTGGAGCGAATACGCTCAATCCCCGCCGCATCATCCGCCAGCGAGTAGCTGATCGCCGCACGCATCACCTGGAAACGCTCCTCTGGTGTCAATTCCAGCGGGTCGCGCCAGCGTTCGCCAAGCGCTTCCTCAAACTTGGCTGCGGCCACATCCCATTGCTGGGATGCCCAGTGAATATCGGCCACAAGGTCAGCAACGCCCTCTCCATCCGTCTCGGACAGAAGGTCAAGAGCATGGTCGTAAAGCCCGAGATCAGAAAGCGCACGTGCCTCCAAAAGGCGGCGCTTGTTGGTCAGGTCTTCGGGCAATCGCACCTGCTTGGTAGAGCGAATTGCCTGCAAAGCCTTATCGGGCTGATGGTTCATGAGGTAAATGAGTGCGAGCTTGGCAGCGACTTGCGACCGCGCCGCGCCGCGCAGACGATTGTCCACCTGATGCTGGAGCAGGTCCGCAGCCTTATCGAGGAGATCGACCTCGATCATGCGATCCGCAAGGTCGCGTATCAGCGCATCCCCGCGCCGTCCAATGGGCGTGAGCTCCCTGAAATTGTAATAAATCGTCAGCGCCTCAACCGGGTCCATCGTATCAGCACCGCGCACAAGGAAGAGGTCTGTGAACGTGTCGGTCATGCGCGAAGCAATATCCCGGCCGCGCTCCGTCTCTGGATATTTTCCAACCGCGCTTCGCCACACGTTCAGGCCTTCAACCATCTTGCCACGGGCGATCAAAAGCTCGCCCAATTGGTCAAGAACGGCCAACTCAAGATCATCACCTCGCCACGCCATGCGAAGGGACTGTAATTCCTCAACCAGCGCCGCCTCTTCAAGCCCGCCTAACTGATAGCGAAGCATCGCGTGTCCAAACCGGGCGCGCGCTGCAACCTCTCGAACTGGGGATTGGACGAGCCGATCATAAACCTCCAGCGCCTCATCCGCCCGGCCCGCAATCTCGAACATGCGGCCACGAATGAGGTCAGCTTCATCGGCCCATTTCTGCTCCGCTACATCTTCAGGAATACGGTCGAGGTTGAACTCGACCGAGCCAATATCCCCCGTCAGCAACGCAGCTTCCGCCGCCTTCACTCGGAACAGTGCCTGCAAATCGCTACCGTAAAACGCAAAAGCCTGCTCAGCGCGGGAAAACGCTTCAGCTGACGCAGACCAATCATTGCGTCCCGCTTCCGCCACGCCAAGCCACAGGGCCGCATGTGGGTCCTCGGCAAGTTTCGGCGACGTCAGGTCGCTCGCCGCCAGATCGTAGCGAGCCATCATCACATTGGCGACGCCCATCAGAGCCCTGTATGAAGGATCTTGATCGATCAGCTCGCTCTCGACTTTGGCCGCGCGTAGCATCGTATAAGCTTCAGCACCCAGCCGGTATGCGAGCAGGAATTTTGCATATTTGATACGCTCGGCAACCACCTTGTCGGGCGGCGCCACAGCGATGGCACGTTGATGGAATTGCTTGCGCTCCACAAAAGTGTCACCTGGCGAGAACCGCCAGCGTTCAAAATCCATCCGCGCGGGCGCAGAAGCATCCCCGACCACGCTCCGGCCACCGGAGCTTGCGTATCCAGGCCCGTCACCCGCAGATAGCGTCAGGCCGGAGCCACGGGAAACGGCCACGCCGCCCGCCTCTGTGGCGACATAAAGATCGTCCGCCCTTGAGACAAAGACAAGCCCTTGTGCGGAAGAAAGCGCCTCGAACTCAACGAAATTACGCGGGGCAAGCAGACCCTGAGGCGGCCCTTTTGCAGTCACAACAGCCAACGTGTCCTGAACAACCGGATCGCGCACCCAATGAATACGGCCAACAGCTTCCAGATCAAAAAGCACTTTCGGTTCCCCACCCGCACTCCAGGCACGCGTCAGGTTAACCGGCCGTGTAGGCTCGACGATAGCATCACCAAGTGTCACAACCCAATAATTGTCCTTCTCGCTGGCAGCAAGAAGAACGCGTTCAGTTGGCGTGAACAAAAGCACTGTCGCACGGTCCAGCGTCACAATCTGAGGTTCGCCCAATCGCTCGCGAACGACAGAACCAAGACGGGACATATCAAACGACGTTGCACGATCAAACACCATCCACACACGCCCCTCGCGCTGAAAGACGGCAGCATCAACTGGAGACGACCACGGGAAGGTCATGCGTACACTCCGGCCCATGACTTCAGATGTCACCATCAAAGAGCTATCGTCGCCGGCACCTTGCGCATCCGCCCCGTCATGCTCCTCATCCGCCGTAGCATCCGCGACATCTGTGCCCGCTGGCTCGGCATGTGGGGCGTCACTCTCATGCGCATCCTCCTCTGCGTGAGCAGTTTCTGCATGACCACCTTCCCGGTCAGCATGGACAGGCTCCTCCTGCCCTGCAGCTTCCGCCGCGGCAGCGGCTTTCACCTCCGCTGCTTTAACCGGATCGGTGAGCGGACTCTCGGGTACAGGGAGCAAAAGCGTTGGCTCAGCGCGTGCAACAGCCGCCGCAATCGCCGCCGGGTCGGTCGGCGAAACATCCAGAACGATAGCCATGTCTTCACGGAAATCCCGCACCTTCACGCCAGGCTCTGTCTCAATGAATACCGTAAGGCGCCCGCCGGATTTTTCGAGCCGCGCACTCTTAATCAGCGGTGGCGCATCAACACGCAGCGAAGACAAAGCAAGGTCCGCAATCTTGTCAAACGTAATGGTGATGCGATTGTCGCGAAAGTCCGTCGAATACAGGACGGGCCTGTCCCAAACAAATGACAACCGCGTAAACCCCGGACGCTCCCCCACACGAAGTTCAACGTCTGGTGGGTTATCCTCAATCTCGAGAGCCTTCGGGCCTTTTTCCTCAAATGCGGCAAGGCGCGCCTGCCGCTCATCTTCTTCGGCTTTTAGACGCGCCGCTACGGCAGCGGGCAAAGGCGGCGGTGCCCCACTCCAGCCGGGCGGTAAGAGATCAACATAAAGCTCATGTCCTGCCTTGCGTGTGTGGATTTTAAAGTCAAGCTTCATCGCGAGTCGAACAGCCTTCGCATCTGGATCCACCCGCACGAGGGCAAGATAGTTCGGCATGCGACGCAGCAACTCGTCCGTATCAATCTCAAAAGCACGATCAAATTTGATGACCAGCACACCAGCTGAAACAAGCGCCTCATGCGGAGGGATGCGTTCATCTGGCACATTTGGATCCGCCGGGATACCTGTGTTGGGCCAGCCGAAAACCAACCGCCCGTAACCGTTTTCTTCGGCGGCTTGAAAGGCAACCCTGTCCGCCGCAACTGCCATCGCAGGCTGCAAGATGAGAGTGACCGAAAAAACCGCGAACATTTGAAGGCTCAGAGACAGAAGCCCCAAAGCTGAAACTCGAAGTAATGGGCGATTGAGGCTCATGTGCGCCCCCCCCCATCCTGGCGACCGATGACAAGCATCACATCACCTGCATCACCCGCACCTTTCAGACCCGGCGCGACAAATCGCTCAACCGCGCGATCATATCCGGCACGGCGGAAGGCGGCAGCCACCAGATCTGCCCGATCAAATGCCTCCGCCCAGTCATCTTCGCTGACGGGAACAATGATGCTAACCGGGTTCCCCACCGAACCCAGAACAAGAGAGAGATTACCGAGACGGTCTGCACCCAGAGACGAAAGACCTTCATTCGTGCCGACGCGAGCACCATCAAAGAGGAATGCCTCCTTGAAGCGGACAACCAATCGGTTGCCCTCTACTTGATGAGTAACAGGCCCAACTCGTCCGCTATCCGACAATTTCCGGTCAGAAAAAACAACAGCGAGATACCCGAGCGTAAGATCGCCTCCAACACCTGAAGGCGCAGAAGACCGTTCGTTGGAACGAGAAGTAACAGCACCCTCACCCGGTGAGGTCCCATTTTGAGTAAGTCCCGTTCCATTTGGCGACAAAGACACCGGCACCGACATTGAATAAATCAAAACAAAAAGAGCGACGAGTAAAGCCGTAAGGTCAGCAAACGTAATCAGCCACAACGGTGCTGATACGCTTTCTCCTTCGATGGATCCGGGTGACATCATCAAACGCCCCCTGCCAGCTGATAGAAACGAAATGTCATGAGCTCGTTGCTGTCGCGCGACACGCCAACCGCCAATTGCGCGGCAGGTGCGCCACCATCAATCAACAACCGGGCGATGGAGGCGGCCCGACGCACGTCCAACCGTTGCGACATAGCTTGCGGTACCAGAACAACCAGATGGCGTTTTGCGTCCTGATTGAGCAATGCCCCGATCTCACGAAGGACCGGTTGCCGCTCAGCATGGGAGGCCGCAGACCCTGCAATAAAAACATCTCCAACATCGACAATCATGTCGAAGTTTGATCCATTAACACGCAGGCGCCCTTTCAAAGGCGCAAAGACTGCTTCGATCTGATTTGCGTAAGCGCCGGTGGCGGGTGCAGAACCATCTTCTTGAACCGGCAAAAGCGCATTACCGGAAGAAGCGCCATCTTCCCCCCGCCCGTTGTCCAAAAAACCAAAAGCGGACTGCACGCCGCCAATCACGGACCCGACGCGCACATCATCAAATTTCGCGTTCGCTGTCAGCACCAGAAAGAAAGTCAGCAACATGAGGAAGAGCGCAAGCTGAAGTGTCGCCGTCGTATCATAGCTCTGATCGACGGGCGACGCGTAGAGGTCGTCAAGCTTCATGCCGTTTCCCAGCACTTGCCTTTCCTGCACCACTGCGCTCAGATCTGCATCGTCTGTCAATCTGTCCGCCTGTTCTGTCCACCAACCAGCGATTAGGTCAGCGTCACAATTCTGTTTCCGGTTTCCCGATTCCCGAAATCCGAATCAACGAAACCGGACCATCAGAATGCACCGAAAGCCGCTGATTTGCGAAAGACGCGGTCACACGGTGCACATCCACAAAGAGTAAAGAAATTGCGGTAAAATTGCCGTTAAGACGCTGACTTTTCTAGAGAAACTCGGATCGGCCCCTGCCCGGATCTCTTACGGGGCCAGACGCACCCCATCCATCACAGCTGACATCGCGCCATCTTGGGGCAATTCATTCCCCATCACGAGCTGAACGGTGAGGTCCTGGGCCGCAATCGGGTCCATCGCAGCCAGAATGGGGGACATTTTGCGCTCACTCATCCGGCGGACCACTCGCAGCAAAACATCCATGTCCAGCTGACCAAGAATCCGGGCAGCATCTTTCGGCTTCATGTTCTCATACATCGTGACCAACGAAGCCAATTGCTGTTCTTGCTCTTCTTCCTGAACGCCAAATAATTGCTCAACCCGCGCTTCAATTTCCTTCAATTCGTCGATACGCGACTGAATGCGGCGTTCGGACGCTTCAAGCAAACGTGCCTGAAGCTGAATTTCACGCTCCCGCGAATCCAGTTCTTTTCGACGTTCGCTCAGGCTGCGCAGCAAATTCTGTTCCGCCGCGGAGGGCATGTCAAAATCTGCTGGTTCCAGTGTCGGGTCAACGACGGGTTCAGGCGCGCCTTCAATGGCAGCGGCAGCTTCTCCTTCGCCTGCCTGAGGTGTCGCAACCGCATCTGCGCCTTCGTCCCCCTCTCCTGGCACTGCGCCGGGGATCTCATCGGCCGTTTCACCTGTCGCTTCTTCTGGCGCAGCTTGCGCCAGCGCAGACGGAACCGGATCAAACAATGCCTCCACATCCACACTCAACCCCACAAGCTTGAGCCCGAGTAATGCCGTCGCGCACACCATGACAGATGGAAGCAATCTGATTTGTGGCGCATGGGTGAAGGATGTTTTCATGGTCTAACGCGCCCTTTTTAAAGCATCCAAAAGGCTCTGATTGAGCCCCGTCTCAAGCGCTGCCTGAGGGACGTCCTCATAACGATCTTGCGAGCTTGTTTCTTCCTGCGGTTCATGCTGTGTCGCGGTCTGGTCCCTCGTTTTGGCAGCCGCCTTCAACGCGTCCGCAACCCATTCCGCACTTCGTGCAGGACGCTTGTTGCTCACCGGCTCCGCATTCCCCACTTGAACCGAACGCGCAAGCTCCGCCGCTAGAATGCGGGCTTCGCGAATTTGAACCCCAAGCGTTTCGTCTATCGTCCCACTTGCCTGCTTCAATTGCGCGATACTGACTTCGGCCCTTGCCGTTGCCGTGTTGAGCTGTTCGATCGTTTGGCGAAAACCATCCTGACCATTACGCAATGCCTTAAGCCGTCTGTCCAGCAGCGCACAGTAAAAGACCGTAGCGGCAAGCAACACCGCCATCAATCCATCAAGAAGAAACTCCGTCGGCAATCCAAACATGGAAATCACTCCCCAGCCACAGGAGCAGCACGTCCGGGAATACCATGCACAAGGCGCACAGCCATGTGCCCGCCGGAACGCCCCATACGTCCCTTCATCAAAGGTATTTCACCGCACCGCAAATCGACCAGGGAGTTGGACGTCGCATTCAGCATCAATGTTTGACCCACTTTGAAATTCATAACATCGCCAAGGGCCATTGATTGTTCATCAAGCACTGCGTCAATTTGAACTTTCGTGGACCAAAGTTCTGTCGCAAGGTGGCCTTCCCAAATGGAGTCGCGACCAAACTTCTCGCCCATAAACATCTGCAGTAGCAGTTCGCGAATGGGCTCAAGTGTCGCATAGGGCAAGAGCATTTCGATGCGCCCACCGCGGTCTTCCATATCAATACGCAGTTTGATCAGAATGGCCGCATTTGCGGATCTTGCAATCGCCGCAAACCGGGGATTGGTCTCCATCCGATCAAGCTCAAAGGTCACGGGAGACAATGGCTCAAAAGCCGCCTTTGCGTCAGCCAGTACCACTTCGATCATCCGCTCAACGAGACTGAGCTCGATCGTCGTATAGGGCCGGCCTTCGATACGCATCGCCGCCGTTCCGCGACGACCGCCCAGCAACACGTCAACAATCGAATAGATCAGATTGGAATCAACAGTGAAGAGTCCGTAATTGTCCCACTCTTTGGCGCGGAACACAGAAAGGATCGCCGGCAACGGAATAGAGTTCAGATAATCGCCAAACCGGATCGACGAAATATTATCCAGACTAACCTCCACGTTGTCAGAGGTGAAGTTACGTAAGCTGGTGGTCATCAAACGCACAAGGCGGTCAAAGACAATTTCCAACATTGGCAGTCGTTCGTAGGAAACCAGTGCAGAGTTAATGATCGCGCGAATGCCCGTGCGATCACCATCACCACCATCTTCAACTTCAAAACCTAGAAGGCTGTCAATTTCATCCTGATTGAGAACACGCTCGGCGCCGCCACCGCCCGACATAGTATCGCCAGCGTCATCGTCTGTATCGTCGCCAGCCATGGCTTCCCACTCGGCAGCCATAGCATCATCGTCGCCGCCGTCACCCTCTTCGCCCCCGCCAGCCTCGGCTTCCCAGGCGGCGGCCATGTCGTCCTGATCAACGTCATCTTCGGCTGCCTCGGCTTCCCAGGCGGCGGCCATATCGTCCTGATCAACTTCGTCTTCATCCGCCATAGCGGGTCTCCAGACTGTGGTTTAAGCGTTACCGCTTGGCTTTACTACTGAACAACAACTTCTTTGAACAACACATCATCAATCACTTGCGGCTCGACGGTGAGGTTCAAACGCCGCAGAAGTTCTTCCTTCATGCGAACAATAGCCGCCGACCCATCCAGATCCTCTGGTCGCAATTCCCGCAAATAGACCTGAAAGCCATCAACGACGCGCGGCATCATCGCTTCGACACTGGCAAGCACTTCCGCATTCTCAACCTCGATCGCAACACGCATCTTCAGATACCGCGCAGGCCCTGACTCTGTGCTGATATTGACTAGAAACTCCGGCATATCAAAAAAAACGGGCGGGTTTTTGGGAGCGGCATGTGCCTCAGCCATTTCATCCTCATCGCCACCGCTCAACATGAGAAAGGCACCAACACCTCCACCGATCAGCACCAGAAGAGGAAGCGCAATAAAGAGAACGAGAACTTTGCCGCTCAGCTTTTTCTTGCCGCCAGCTTCTTCTTCGCCTTCTTCAAATTCGATTTCGCCGTCGCTCATCGTCACCACCTTCAAGGGCCGACACTGTTAACAAACAGTTCTGCCGTTCTTTCATCAGAGGCAAATCTTCGCTCAAGGTGGTTAATGAAGGGTTGCTCTTGCCTGTGGACATGTCTCACCCGGCAAATTTTACCCGGCAAGCCCTGCCAAAGGGCAAGCAATGTCAGCGTCGAAATTCACCTAACATATTGATTTAAAATGATTTTTAATCTGGCACGGGCTCTGCAATAGGAGAACCGGGAAAAGACGGAGGCGCAAGCTTCCAGCAGGGACTAAGACCCTTGCACAAGAGACGGACGACATAAAATGGAAAACGCTCTTCTAATTGGCATGACACGACAAATGGCGCTTCGGCGTGAAATGTCGATCATCGCGAACAATTTGGCGAACATTAATACCAACGGCTACAAGTCAGAGCACCCGTTGTTCGAAGAATATTTGATGCCGACGGCAACAGAAGAATCCGGTGATCGCGACATTTCCTTTGTTCAAGATGTCGGCATGCATCGCAATCTCGGGCCGGGCCGCGTCGACATAACCGAAAATCCGCTTGATGTTGCCATCATTGGTGAAGGTTATTTCAAAACCCAAACGCCAGAGGGCGTTCGTTACACAAGAAACGGTGCATTCGAACTCAATGCGCAAGGTCAACTTGTCACGACGGACGGACATCCGGTCCTGACGGCAGGCGGCGGCGCCATCACATTCGGCGCGGAAGAAACCGGCATTGTCATTTCAAGCGACGGAACAGTTTCCACAAGTGCCGGTGAGCGAGGTCAGATCGGCCTGGTCAAATTCGAGAATGAACGCCTGATGCAAAATGCAGGTGGCACACTTTACCGAACAGACCAGGCAGAGCTGCCGGTCAAAGACATGAAGGTCATGCAAGGAGCAGTCGAGAGTTCAAAC
>JAVKCY010000100.1:0-79300 GCA_040223265.1 Parvibaculum sp.
CTATCGTGGACGGCTGAGCGGCCAGGCGGAAGAAGTCCGGATCGACGAGGACCTGCGCCGCTACGAGGGAGCGGCGCCGATCACGACACCTCCTCCAACGCCCACGCCCGGCAACATCCCCCTCGCGCCGCCATCGGCCGCCGCTCCGGTCGTCACACCGGCATCGGCGGCGCCCTCGCCCATGTCGCCTCCTGACGACGGCGTCATGGCGCCCGTTGTCGAGGCAGAGGACCGCTGAGAAGCAGGCCGCATGACCCTTGCCGCCTGTCCGAGGCTCGCTCATGATCGCCCTCCCGAAAACTCCGGAGCTTTCTCATGGCCGCGGCTCATCGTGAACTCTTCTACACAAGTCAGGATGGGCTGAAGCTCTACGCCCGCGACTACGGTGAACGTACGGCTCCCGGCACGCCGGTCATCTGCCTGCCCGGCCTCACCCGCAACTCGAAGGACTTCGAACCGCTGGCCGGGCATCTGTCCGCTCGCCACCGGGTACTCTGCCCCGACTTCCGCGGCCGCGGCCGTTCCGACTATTGCGATAACTGGACCGACTACACACCGGTCCACGAAATGATGGACACGCTCGACCTGATGGGCGCGGCCGGTATCGGCAGCGCCATCTTCATCGGAACATCGCGCGGCGGCCTCGTGACGATGGCGCTTGCGGCCTTCCGTCCCAACGTCATCAAGGCTGCCGTGTTGAACGACGTCGGCCCCGAGGTCGACAAGAAGGGCATCGAGCGGATCGCCGGCTATGTCGGCGTCATGGAAGTGCCCGCCACGTGGGACGAAGCTGCCGTCAAGCTGCGGGTCATGAACGAACGGGAGTTTCCGAACCTTTCGGGCGACCAATGGCGGACCTTTGCGCGCCGCACTTTCGCCGAGGAACACGGTGCTCCGAAGCTCGACTACGACCCGAAGATCGGCACCGCCATGCGCAAGGGGCTTGAAGCCTCGAAGGGAGAAATACCCACCATGTGGCCCCAGTTCGGCTCGCTCGCACAAATGCCGCTTCTCATCGTTCGCGGCGAGAATTCGGACCTCCTCAGCGCCGGCATCGTCGAGCGCATGCAAGCGGATCACCCCTCGGTCAAATCCGTGACCGCGAAGGATCGCGGTCACGCCCCCTTCCTCGACGAGCCGGAAGTGCTCGCAGCAATCGACGAATTCATCGCCGCCGAGGGGCTCTAGTTCTTCCTGAGCTTCAGCATCCGCGTCGCCCCTTTCTGGAACTCGAACGGAACGCTTACAAGTTCCGCCCTCACGCCTTCACCGCGAAGGATGCTCATCGCTCCCGGCAGATGGCTGGAGGGCAGTCCGTCGAGATTGACCAGCGGAAAGATGCGCACCTCGTCCGCCACTCGCAAAAGCTCGCGAAGCGCTGCGAGATGAAAGGCGAAATCGAGGTCGTCGCCATACAGAAACAGCAGATGCGACGACAGAGCGAGCCTGAATGCCCCATCCGCGAAAGGGAGCGCGGGCAGCGAAGCCGGGACATAGCGTCCCTCCGTCTTTCCCGTTTCCAGATCGCCGAGGAACAGCTCCAGCGCCTCCCGCCTCAACCGGTGCACCGCCTCTTCCGAGCCGTAGTAGGACCAGTTGAAGCGATAGCTCGCCCGGCGCATGCCAGTCCGCATGGCCTCCGCAGTCTCTTCGAAACGCCGCCTGATATCACTCTGAGCGAATTGGTAGATCGGGTCGCACGCGGTGACCGCGATCCCCATTTCCGCCGCCTCCGCCGCGAAGGACGAAGGCCCGCCACCCGCATCGAGCACGGGCGCCAACCCGGCCAGATCGTCGAGCGCAAAAAAGGCGGCGTATTCCCGTAAGCGGCGTCCCCAGGGCACGACGCCTCCGAGGTCGAATTCCCTTCCGGCCTTGAACTCGGACGCCATCATCATTCGCTCCTCCTTGCGAGCGGCCTGAAGGCCGCGCCCGCCGGAAGCGCTCTTCGATGAGGGATATCCGCAAACGAAAAGGCCGCCTCCTTGCGGGGCGGCCTTGTCCGGTTTGATCGTCAGACGACGGAACGGGCCACCCTTCAGATGGTCCACCAGTTACCGTTTGCAGAGCTTGCAGCGTTCGTCATCTTCCGATCCTCGTCGCCGGAACCGTTCCGGCGTGGGAAAATCTAGTCCCGGGCGCTCACTTTGCCAAGCGGTAATGCATCACGCCCCAGGCGAGATAGCCCTTGTCGGCACCATCCACCCAACGTTCCAGTCCCTTGATCATGTTGTCGAGATAGGTCGTGCTCGAGCCCTTGGTCAGACGCTCATAGTTCGCCTTGAGCTCTTCGCCCACGCGCCAGTAGTGACGCCGAAGCTGGTGCGTCATTTCCTTCACGTCGAGCTTCTCGAAGCCGCGCTTCGTCAACTCCTTGTCGTAGAAGCCGAAGCTGCCCAGCGTCTCGAGGTGGATGCGGTCGAGAATCGGCTGCAGCACGCCGTCAGGGCAGTCGTCGGACTGCATCGGGTCGGTGAAGATGAACTGTCCGCCCGGCTTCAACACGCGCTTCACTTCGTCCAGCACGCGTGGCCGGTTGCCGCTGTGCAGAATCGCATCCTGCGACCACACGATGTCGATGCTGTTATCCTCCGCCGGGATGGCTTCGAAGTCGCCATGCAGCACTTCGACCTTGTCGTCGAGTCCGGCCTTCTTGTTGAGCTCGCGGTTAAGCTTGTTCTGCGTCTCGCTGATATTCACACAGATCACCTTGCAGCCATAGGCTTTCGCAAGATGCCGCGCCGCACCGCCATATCCCGCGCCGATGTCGAGCACCGTGGTGTTCTCGCCCACGTCTTTCAGCATGGAGGCGAGCGTCTCGTCGTTCCGGTGGCTCGCCGGTACGATCGGCTCGTTGTCGTCCTTGTACATCCCGATATGGATGTCTTCGCCGCCCCAGATGGTGAAGTAGAACGAATCCGCGTCCGGGCTGTCGTAATAGGCTTCGGCCTGCGCGACCGCGTTCGATTTACTCGTCGCCATGATAGGTCTTCTCCGCAACGTGAACAAAGAAATCGGCTTCTTCTTCCTTGTAGGTTTCCTCGAAATCGCCGTAGGTGACGACCTTCTGAAACCCGATTTCATGCATCAACCGGCGCGTATAGTTCTTTCGCAGCGGGAACATGTTGAGGTGATAGACGCTGTCGTCGGGAAACGTGTAACGGAAACGTGCCAGCGAGTCGTCCACATGCTCCGGCTCCGCCGTCACCTGGTCACCACAATAGTAATACTTGTGCTTGGAGCTGAAGCCGCGATCCAGAATCGCATCGTAGTTGCGCTGGTCGAGGATCAAAATGCCGTCATGCTTCAGAGCGGCATAGAATTCCGCCAGTGCGCGTCGGCGATCGCGTTCGTCGAATAGATGCGTGAAGGAGTTTCCGAGACAGATGATCGCATCGAATTTCCCGTGCACGTCCTTGTTGAGCCAGCGCCAGTCCGCATGGACTGTCTGCATGACAAAGCCATGATCGCGCGCATTGGTGAACGCCTTGGACAGCATTTCCGCGCTGCCATCGACGCTGGTGACGTCGAAACCCGCCTTCAGCAGCTGCACCGAATTGAAGCCCGTGCCTGTCGCAACGTCGAGAATCTTGTGTTTTCCACGCTCCTTCAGGATATCGATAAAGAAGCGACCTTCGCTCTCCGCCCGGCTGTCCCAGTCGATCAGGTCATCCCACTTGTCCACGAAGGATTCGGTATATTCGTGCTGATAGTGATCCGTTTCGCGCACCGCGAGCGGATCGTCGCCGAATTCTTGTTCTTTTTTCTTGAGTTGTTCCATGATCGCGTTCCTTCAGGAAATGACGACGGCTTCGCAAGCGCGCACCTCGCCGCCAAAAGCACAAACGGCACCGGACAAATCGCCGCCGGCAACCTATGAAATCGGTTTCGAAAGCCCGCAAAAGGTAAGCCGCGCATTCGCGCGAAAACGGGCCGCATCCAATGTGCCGGCAGATCGCGCGACAAGGCAGCAAGGCTGCAGGATACGACTGTGGACAGCGCCGCATGCTTCCCGATGCAGCGCGTTGATGCCCTCACAGCGCAGGCAAGCTAACAAAGCATTCCGTTGCTAGCAACCGTGACACGCGAATTTCACGAAAACCCTTGTAACAAAAGCATTTTTCGACTTGGACGCGCAAAAAATTGGAACTTTGTCGGAATTGATGCGTTTACTCCTCTTCACCTACAATTCCGCCCACAGTTCCGCGGTCTTGGGGTACCGCAGTGCTGCGCACCTGCGGCAGGGAATCGGGATGATTGTCGCGAACCCACGAAATGAGTTTCTCGCGCACATCGCATCTCAGATCCCACGCTTCGGGTGACGTGCGTGCGCTGACAAGCGCGCGAACTTCAATGGTGCGATCCGTCGCATCCGTCACCTGAATCACGGACACTTTCCCGTCCCACAGTGGCATTTCCTTGACGATCTCCTGCAGATAGTTGCGCAACGCCCCCACAGGCAAGGTGTAGTCGGCATGCAGGAATACCGTGCCGATGATCGACGCAGTCTCCCGCGTCCAGTTCGTGAAGGGTTTTTGTATGAAATAGGACAACGGCACGATGAGACGTCGCCAATCCCAGATTCGGATCACGACATAGGTTCCGGTTATCTCTTCGATCCAGCCCCATTCTCCTTCGACAACGACCGCGTCGTCGATACGGATCGGTTGCGTAACCGCGATCTGGATACCCGCGATCAGATTTTCGAGCACCGGACGCGCCGCCAGCCCGAGCACGAGACCCGCCGCACCTGCCGATGCAAATATGCTGACGCCATATTGGCGAACAGACTCGAATGTCATAAGTCCAGCGCCAAGCGCCAGCAGCACGATCATCGTGTCGGCGACGCGACGTAGTATTCTGACCTGCGTTATCTGCTTTCGGGCATTCAGATTGTCTTCGACATCGATACGGAAACGGCTGAGATAGAGGTCGCTCGCAATATGCACAGCGGCAATCGCCGTCCAGCCTGCAATCGCGAAAACGCAAGCCCCCAGGAAGGAGCTGAGGAGAGACCGCGCATCGCCACCAAGCGGCGCCGCCTGTGTGACGACGACACAGACAATGAAGATGACGATGACTCGGGTCAGTGCCCGGGTTCGCTGCAGCAGCGTCTGGACGTATATTGCCCGGTGTGAGAACGCCGCTGTCAGCAACCTGATCGCTATACCGTGCACGACAATGGCGACAACCGACGCAAGGACAAGCAACAGCGCGGTTGCCGTCCACGGCGGCATCCAGCCCCACAGCTCATGGAAAGGTGCAATTTTCTCGTCCGGCAAGATTGGGCCCTCATATCCGTACGCCGCAGCAATACAGATAGTCTAGGTCCCCTCTCCCCCGCGGCAAGCCTGCCGGGTTCTACTCGCTCGCCTGCAGCATTCGGCCGTTCAGCGGATGTGTCGGTCTGTTGTTACGTCCGATGATGGCGGCGAACCGGGAAAGCACCTCGGGTTCGGTTGTCACAGGCGACTTCAAGACGATCCAGCGCACGCCTTCACTGCACGGCGGTGTTGTCAGCGAACCGTCAAAGGTGATGTAGCCGGTTTCCGGGGGCAGGAAGTCCTCGGGGTCGATCGCGCCCTGGATCTCCGTCGTTTCACCCGCAAGTTCCGGCACGGGCAGTGTGTCGATGGATCCCGCAGCACCGGCGCGGATCATCACGGCAACCACAGCCAGTTTCCCTTCGGCGTTGCGGTGAACGAAATGCGCCTCCAGCGGATAGTGCAATCCTTCAAAGGTCGTTTCGCTCGGCGTATGGAAGTGGAACTGGAGAAGGTCATACTCGCCATCGCCGAACGAAAGTTTGCTTCCGGGAGCAACGTTCACCTGCACCGTATGCCCGTTGTTGACCACACTCGCTTTGCCAGCCGTATATTCGAAGGAAATCGGCGTCGCCGCGGTGTCCATCTCTCCCGAGATGTCGACGGGCGATTGCTCCCGACCTGTGCCGCATGTCGCGAATTCGGATTTGATACCCGCCCACTGCTCCGGCCCCAGTTCGAGACCGTAGTCCCAGACATGGTTCTCTTCGCTCGCGGCGTACAGGCCGGTCGTCCCTGCCATGATCACGGCAAGGAGACAAACGGCGAAAGCCGTTCGCCTGGAAATTGGCGACTTCATTGAACACCCCATTGCCCGGTTTAGCCCGAGTCAGTTTAGCCGGACAATGTGAAGAATTGGAACAAACGAAATTCGTTCCGCAGCCGGATCATAGCGGATGGGAAATCAGACTGGTCTTGAAGAAGACCGTCTGGTCCGGTGTGAAGATCGTCGTGAACACGGGACAGATGACAGTAGGGTAACATCTGGCCCAGCACCGAATGCCGCCGCACGGGGCACCTCCGGCAAAGAGGTAGAGACAGCCTGGAAAACACATCATCTGGCCGAACCGGCTGAGGATTGATCGTCGCGCATTCTGGTTTCACGCAACTGTTCCATCACATCCTCCGCACGCTGGACACCGGCAACGCGGATATCGACACCCGCCGCGGCGAGACCGCGCGCCGTCCAGGTGTTGCAGGTATTCGCAAGACTGAATTCACCCGTCGCCGGATAGAACTTGCTGCGCGGGAGGAGGCCGGGCGCCGCGACTTCAGCACGCGTGGAACCGCCGCGATCGAAACTTTCATGCAGATATTCGATAAGCGTCGAAAAATTGTCCTGTTCAAACATCAGAACAACCTCCTCCCCCTGCCGGTATACCTCTCTCGGCCTTCCTTGAAGCGGCGTAACGTGAACGACGGCCGGGCCCGGAAAGGCCGCGCCGATCGCATCCAGCACACCCGCATCCGGCTTCGGGAAATACTCCGCGTCGCCCCAGCCGAATTCGAGATAACGCGCGTCGGAAAAATCCTCCGCCTCCGGAATCATTCCGTCGGGAATGTCCTCCACGGCAACGGCTATTCCGGTATGCCAGCCGTTGCTATGCACGAAAACCCGATAGGACCCTCCATCCGCCATCGTCGGGATGGACGGAATTAGAAGGACGGCGACGGCAAGTAAAGATAGAAATTTCATCGACCGATCCCCGTTTCGTTGGCACCGTGACGGCTAATCCCTGTCAGTCGGCTCGATCCTGAACGTCGGAATCGACCAGTTGTAGAAGATCGCAAGCAACCTTATCGCCAGCACCACAGCCATCGAAAGCCAGAGGCCGACGCCCGCTGCCGCGCCGAGCCCGTCGGCAAGAACGAACAGAGCTGCACCGCAAAGCGCCGCCAGGGCATAGACTTCTTTTCTGAGGATGATCGGCGTCCGGTTGGCAAGCACGTCGCGGATGATGCCGCCCACGATGCCGGTGACCACGCCCATGACGACGGCAACAAAGTCGGACATGCCCATCTCCAGCGCCTTGCGCGTTCCGAGTGCAACGAAGACGGCAAGCCCGATGGCATCCGCGATCGCGACCGGACGGCGCACCCGGTGCGCCCAGCCAGCCAGCGGAATTGTGGCAAGCGCGCAGGCCCCTGCCATCACGACATACCAGGGCGCCGCCATCCAGAAGACAGGCACATCGAGAAGCACATCGCGCACCGTCCCGCCGCCGACGGCCACGATGATGCCGAGGACCATGACGCCAAACCAGTCCATCTGCCGCTCGCCTGCGACGAGCGCGCCCGAAACCGCGAAGGCGGCGATGCCAACAAGCTGAAGTGCGATGAGAAAGCCGAGCGTATCCATGACCGGAACGCTATCCCTCCGGCGGCCGCAAGACCAGCGAGGCAGTGGCGGCAGGCCCTCGGGGAAATGGCGGAGAGGATGGGATTCGAACCCACGGTACAGCTTTACACTGTACAACGGTTTAGCAAACCGCCGCCTTCAGCCACTCGGCCACCTCTCCGGCTTTCCCGTGTATGCCCAAGATTGAAGGGCGCATCAAGGCCAATATCCGCCGGGTTCTCCTCAATTCAGGCGGGGACACCCCGCCTCCTCAGCCTTTGGGGCCCCCGCGGTAGCGGATTAGCCCCTCCTGCGCCACCGAGGCCACCAGTTTCCCCTCCCGCGTATAGATGCTGCCCCGGTTCAGACCACGCGCGCCCGAGGCGCTCGGGCTGTCCTGCGTATAGAGCAGCCATTCGTCGGACCGGAACGGCGCGTGAAACCACATGGCGTGGTCGAGGCTCGCCGACTGGAGCTTTCCCGACACCCAGCTCACCCCATGTGGGCGGATGCAGGTATCGAGCAGCGTCATGTCGGAGGCGTAGGCCAGGATGCACTGATGCAGCGCAATCTCGTCGCTCACACTCTTGCGCGCCCTGAACCAGACATGCTGCAGCGGCTCCATCGGCGCCGGGTCGATATAATCCTGCGGATTGACCGGACGGATTTCGATCGGCCGCGGTCGCGAGAAATGCTTCGCGATTTCCGGTGGCAGCTTCTCGGCGATGGCCTTGCGATGTTCGCGTTCGCTCGCGAGTTCCTCCGGCATCGGCACTTTCGGCATTTCCGCCTGATGCTCGAAGCCTGTCTCCGGAACCTGGAACGATGCCGCGAGGTTGAATATCTGCTTGCCGTGCTGGATCGCAACCACGCGCCGCGTCGTGAAGCTCTTGCCGTCGCGCGAGCGGTCCACCTCGTAGACGATCGGCACTTTCGGGTCGCCCGGCCGGATGAAATAGGCATGGAGCGAATGGCAGACTCGCTCCTCGACCGTCCGGTACGCTGCCACCAGCGCCTGCCCGATCACCTGTCCGCCGAACACGCGCTGCCAGCTCACATCGGGGCTGTGCCCGCGAAACAGGTTTTCCTCGATCCGCTCGAGATCGAGCAGGTCGATCAGATCTTCGACGGATTTCTTGTCGGCTTGGGGCGACGGCTCGGTCATGGCCTCTCCTGACAGCGGGAACGCGGGGCGCGACGACGGCGGTTTTCCGTCGGGTAAGGTGCGGAAAACGGGGCCCTCGCGGGTGGCGGGACCATAGAGCATTTTAAGGCCGAGTCGACGCTGCGGCACGCTCTCTGTATCGGGAAAAAAGCTGAAAGAACCCGCAGAGGGTCAGAAGCGCGACGTGCCGCCGACATCGGTCAGCGGCACCTGCGGCATGGCGTCAGGAAGGCGCAGAAATTCCTTTGAAATCCGGGCTTACTGGTGCGCGAGCCACTCGCGGGCCTGGCGCTGCGCCTCGGCGATCTCGGCCGGCGACATCTCCGCCGCGAGTTCCGCCCGGCAGCTCCGCGCCGCGTTGCTGCCCTTCATCGCCGCCAGATTGAACCACTTGTGTGCGGTCACGAGATCGACATCGACTCCCCGGCCCGTCGAATACATCAGGCCAAGATTATAGAGGGCGTCACACTTGCCGCCCTCGGCTGCCAGTTCGCTCTTTTCGAACGTATCGAGCTGCATGCGTGCCATGTGCTCTCTCCTCGGATAGCGGCTTCCGCCCCTTGTTGCCGTATCGACGGAGCATGTCCCTCCGTCCCCGCATGCAAATTTCTATGACCCCCCTGAAAAAATGGTTAACGGCGGCATCACCACGCTGCTCATGGTGAACCACCGTTGAAGAAAAGCCCTCGGGTGTTGCTTTTCAGACTTTCGGCACTGCCATGCCGCGCTCGACCGCCGGCCGCTTGCCGACGGCCTGGAGCCAGCGCTTCACATTCGTGCCCTCGCCGGCCACATCGGGTTTTGCCTGCTGGATCAGTTCGAAGGCAACAGCGAGCCACGGATAGGTCGCCATGTCGGCAATCGAATAATCGCCGCCCATGTAATCCGCCTCGCCGAGACGCGTGTCGAGCACCTTGATCAGACGCGCGGATTCGGTGATGTAGCGATCGATGGCATAGGGAATCTTCTCTGGCGCCGTGTTGAGGAAGTGGTTCGCCTGTCCGAGCATCGGCCCCACCCCGCCCATCTGCCACATCAACCATTCGAGCGTCTTCGCGCGCTGCTCGCCCCTGGGCCCGAGGAACTTGCCGGTCTTCTCTGCGAGATAGATCAGGATCGCACCGGACTCGAAAACGGAGACCGGGCTGCCATCCGTGTCGCGGTCGACGATCGCGGGAATGCGGTTGTTGGGACTGATCTTGAGGAACGAAGGTGCGAACTGTTCCTCCTTGCCGATGTTGACGGGATGCACTTCATAGTCGAGCCCCGCCTCTTCCAGCATGATCGAGACCTTACGGCCGTTCGGCGTCGTCCATGTGTAGAGATCGATCATCGCCTGTCGCCTTTCGCATGTGCGAGAAGCGAATGACTGGCACCGCCCCCGCGTGTTTACGGTCGAGGGCATATAGGAAGAGAAGACGCGCCGGGCCAGTCCCAAGGCGCGGGAGCTGACCGCAAGTCAGTATTCGACGGTCACTTCGACGTGATGATGCCGGTGCTGCGCGCAGACATACGGCATCAGGCTGTATTCACCCGGCGCGAGTTCGGTGCCGACCGCCTGCTGCGGCAGCAGGAAGTCGCCGACCGTGTCGCCCGATGCGTCTACGATGGAAAAGCCGTAAGTCCCGTCCATCACGCGCACCACCTTGCCGCCTTCCGGCAGTTTCAGCGTCCGGCCCCACTGTGTCTGCGTGCCGTACTTGTCCTTCATGATGAGGCTGCCCGTCGCCGTCACCGTTTCGGCGGCGGCCGGAGAGGCCGCAACGGCACCCAGCAGGGCAATGACGGCAATCGTCGTTGGCAACAGGCGCATGCGAGTCCTCCCATCATCGAAAGCAAACAGCGCCCCCGGTATCCCGGGAGCGCTGTGAGCTTAACATAAGAGAGCGAGCCGTTAAGCCCTGCGCTCCTATTGCGCGCGTTGTCCGAAAAGGATCTTGCGAGCCTTCTCAGCCTCTTTTGTCTTGTCACCGATGGTGCCCCGTCGCCATTCGCGACCGAGGGCAAATCCCTTCTGGACGGCCGGGCGGGCACCGACCCGCTCGAACCAGTCTTTCAGGAATGGGAAATCGTCAAGCCGCTGACCCTGGTTCTTGTAGGGTACGATCCAGCCCCAGCAGGCCATATCGGCGATCGAGTAGCGTCCGGCGAGATAGTCCCGGTCCTTGAGGCGCTTGTTCATCACGCCGTAGAGCCGGTTCACCTCGTCGGTATACCGCTTGATCGCATAGGGTAGTTTCTCCTTGGCGTACTGACGGAAGTGATGGGCTTGGCCCGCCATGGGGCCAAGCCCAGCCATCTGCCAGAACAGCCATTGGTCGACCTCAACTCTCGCGCGTTCGCTAGCGGGATAGAACTTTCCCGTTTTGCGCCCGAGATATTGAAGGATAGCCCCCGACTCGAAGATCGAAATCGGTTTCCCCCCTGGACCTTTCGGATCCACGATGGCAGGCATCCGGTTGTTCGGCGCGATCTTCAGAAAGGATCGCTTGAACTGGTCGCCAATCCCGATATTCACCGGCTTCACCGCGTAAGGCAGCTGACATTCCTCCAGCATGATCGAAACCTTCCAGCCATTGGGTGTCGGCCAGTAATAGAGCTCGATCGGGTTGGCATTGCCCCGCGAAGCCGCGGGACGCCGCCTTGCTGAAGAACGTTTCGCCGCCGCCTTCGCGGGTTTTGGCCGGCGTTTATCGTTCATTTCGGCTGCTTACGCCGCCTTCTTGCGCGCTGCAGGCTTACGCCGCGCAGCGGGCTTCTTCTTCGCAGCAGGCTTCCGCTTGGCGGGGGCCTTCTTTGCCGCCGTCTTGCGAGCGGCGGGCTTGCGGGCCGTCGTCTTTCTGGCCGTGGTCTTCCTGGCCGTCGTCTTCCGCGCAGCAGGCTTCTTCTTTGCTGCGGGCTTCCGCTTGGCAGGCGCCTTCTTTGCCGCCGTCTTGCGGGCGGCGGGCTTGCGGGCCGTCGTCTTCTTGGCCGCAGGCTTCTTCTTCGCCGCAGGCTTCCGCTTCGCGGGCGCCTTCTTGGCGACGGTCTTCTTGGCGGTTGCCTTCTTCGCAGCAGGCTTCTTCTTCGCAGCCGGCTTCCGCTTGGCCGGCGCCTTCTTGGCGACGGTCTTCTTGGCGGCGAGCTTCTTCACCGTCTTCTTCGCAGCCGGCTTCTTCTTGGCAGCCGGCTTCTTTTTCGCCGCAGGCTTTTTGGCCGCAGCGGCCTTCGGCTTAGCTTTGGTCTTCGTGGTAGCCATGTTTCTCTAGCTCCTGATGTGCCGTTTCGTTTGGCGACAATCCGTTTACTCGCAACGCACACATTGCTAGCGCCCTCGTACCCCTCAGGCGCACACCGCAATACTATGAGCGCGCAAAATGCGCTCGGCAACTCAATGCAACAGATTTATGCACGAGCGTCCGCGCCACTCTCCCGAGAAAGTGGTTACCAAACAGTTCACGATGGAGCCGGAAATTTTCGTCAGTCGTCGGATGATAGACCGAGTTTTCGCGCGAGGATTTCGTTGACGACTCGCGGATTAGCCTTGCCAGACGTGGATTTCATGACTTGACCGACAAACCAGCCCGCAAGTTGGGGCTTGACTTTCGTTTGCTCGACTTTATCGGGGTTGGCCGCGATGACGGCGTCGATTGCGGCCTCGATCTCCCCAAAATCCGTTACCTGCTGCAGGCCTTCTTCCTCGACGATTTTGGCCGGGTCGCGGCCCGTTTTGTACATCGAATCAAAAACGTCCTTCGCGATTCGTCCTGAAATTGTTCCGTCGGAAATGAGATCGATAAGCTCTCCGAGCTGCTTTGAAGTGACCGGAGTCTCCTCGATCGAGTGTCCTTCGCGGTTGAGCGCACCGAACAGTTCACCCGTCACCCAGTTCGCCGCGAGCTTCGCATCGCGCCCCTTGGCAACCGCCTCGAAGTAGTCCGCGCGCGCGCCTTCGCCGATCAGAACCGTCGCATCGTAATGCGTGAGACCGTATTCGGAGATCAGGCGCGCCTTCTTGTCGTCGGGAAGTTCCGGCAGGGAGGAGGCGATCTCGTCCACCCAGGCTTGCGTGAATTCGAGCGGCAGAAGGTCGGGGTCCGGGAAATAGCGGTAGTCATGCGCCTCTTCCTTGGAGCGCATGGAACGCGTTTCGCCCGTCTTCGGGTCGAAAAGCCGCGTTTCCTGATCGATCTTGCCGCCCTCTTCCAGGATTTCGATCTGGCGGCGCGCCTCGTGCTCGATCGCAAGTCCGATGAACCGGATCGAGTTCACATTCTTGATCTCGCAGCGTGTGCCGAGCGGCGCGCCGACCTTGCGCACCGAAACGTTAACGTCCGCGCGCAACGACCCTTCTTCCATGTTGCCGTCGCAGGTGCCGAGATAACGCAGGATCGTCCGCAGCTTGTTCACATAGGCCTTCGCCTCGTCGGCGGAGCGCATATCCGGCTTTGAAACGATTTCCATCAGCGCAACGCCCGACCGGTTGAGGTCGACGAAGCTCATGGCGGGATGCTGGTCGTGCAGGCTCTTGCCCGCATCCTGTTCGAGATGCAGCCGTTCGACACCAACGATGACGGTGCGGTCATCTTTCATGTCGAGCACGATCTCGCCCTCGCCCACGATCGGGTGCTTGTACTGCGAGATCTGATAGCCCTGCGGCAGGTCCGGATAGAAATAGTTCTTCCGGTCGAACACGGAACGCAGGTTGATCTTCGCCTTGAGGCCGAGGCCCGTGCGGATCGCCTGCTCCACGCAGAACCGGTTGATGACCGGCAGCATGCCGGGCATCGCCGCGTCGACGAAGCTGACCTGGCTGTTCTGTTCGGCGCCGAACTTCGTCGAGGAACCCGAAAAGAGCTTCGCCTTCGACGTAATCTGTGCGTGAACCTCGAGCCCGAGAATGACCTCCCAGTCGCCGGTCTGGCCCTGGATCAGGTCTTCCGCGCGCGGCTCGCGCTTGCGCATCGAGGCTTCGAAATCGCTTACCATCGTCGTCATGCCCGCCACCACGCTTCCGGTTCCGCCGTAAACCCGGCCGCCTGCTCGATGGCATAGGCAGCCCTCAGCAGCGTCTCCTCGTCGAATGTCCGCCCGATGAGCTGCAGCCCGAGCGGCAGCCCCTCCGCCGAAAGCCCCGCCGGCACCGAAATGCCCGGCAGCCCGGCTAGGTTCACCGTCACGGTGAACACGTCGTTCAGATACATGGAGAGCGGATCGTCGCTCTTCGCGCCGATCGCGAAGGCCGCCGACGGCGCCGTCGGCGTCAGCAGCACGTCCACTTCCGAAAAGGCTTCCGCGAAGTCCCGCGCGATCAGCGTGCGCACCTTCTGCGCCTTCAGGTAATAGGCGTCGTAGTAGCCCGCCGACAGCACATAGGTCCCCATCAGCACGCGGCGGCGGACTTCGGCGCCGAAACCTTCTGCCCGCGTCTTCTCATACATCTCGGTGACGTCCCGCCCCTCGACGCGAAGCCCGTAGCGCACGCCGTCATAGCGCGCGAGGTTGGACGAGCATTCCGCCGGCGCAACGATGTAATAGGTCGGCAGCGCGTACTTCGTATGGGGAAGGCTCACCTCTTTCACGGTCGCACCCGCCGCCTTCAGCCACTCGATGCCGCGCGTCCAGAGATCGTCGATCTCCTTCGGCATGCCCTCCACCCGGTATTCCTTCGGAATGCCGACGCTCAAGCCCTTGATGCCCTGCCCCAGCGCCGCCTCGTAGTCCGGCACCGGCCGGTCGACGCTCGTCGTGTCCTTCTCGTCATGTCCCGCCATCGACCCGAGCAGGATTGCGGCGTCGCGCACGTCGCGCGCAATCGGGCCCGCCTGATCGAGCGACGAGGCGAAGGCGACGATCCCCCAGCGCGAGCAGCGCCCGTAAGTGGGTTTGAGGCCAACCGTTCCCGTGAAAGCCGCCGGCTGGCGGATCGAACCGCCGGTATCCGTCGCCGTCGCGCCGAGACAGAGCCTCGCCGCCACCGCCGCCGACGAGCCGCCGGAGGAGCCTCCGGGGACGAGCCTCGCGTCCGAGCCCTTCCGCCGCCACGGGTTCACCACCGGCCCGTAAAAGCTCGTCTCGTTCGAGGAGCCCATGGCGAACTCGTCATTGTTGAGCTTGCCGAGCATCACCGCGCCGTCGCGCCACAGGTTCGCCGTCACCGTCGACTCGTAGGGCGGCTCGAATCCCTCGAGAATGTGGCTGCCAGCCGTCGTCCGCACATCCTTCGTGCAGAACAGATCCTTGATGCCGAGCGGTATGCCTTCGAGCGCCCCGCCCTCGCCCTTCTGGAGCTTCGCGTCGGAGGCCTTCGCCATCTCCTCCGCCTTCTCCACCGTCGGCGTCACATAGGCGTTGAGCGCGCCGCCATCGGCCATCTCCTTGAGATAGGCGCCGGTCAACTCGCTTGAGGTGATTTCTTTCTTCTTCAGCGCGTCGCGGGCAGCAGCGAGCGTCAATTTCGTCAGGTCGCTCATGCTCACTCCACCACCTTCGGCACCACATAGAAGCCGTCTTCCGCGCCCGGCGCATTCCGCGTCACTTCGCGCTGGAGGTTCGTCCCCGTCACGACGTCCTCGCGCATCTTCATCGCCATCGCCACCGCGCTCGTCATCGGCTCCACATCCGTGGCATCCACCTCGCCGAGCTGTTCCACCCAGTCGAGAATGCCGTTGAGTTCCCGGGCCAGCGCCTCCAGCTCATCGTCCCGCACGGCAATCCGCGCAAGCCGGGCGATGTGCCGGACCGTTTTCTGATCGACCGACATGGGTCCGCCTTTGTTGGTGTTCGGAAAGGGGCCGCATCCGCCTGGAACCCGAAGATCCCGGCTGCACGGCCCTTGCTCCTTGAATCGCGAGGGAACATAACAAGCCGGAGCCCTCCGCTGCAACGGCGCGGGCACAATATATATGAGCCCCGGATTGCCCTTCCATTCCGCCCCTTCTATGGTCCGCCCGGCCGGATATTCCACAAAGGTAACAAGCACTTGAGCGCCAATGTGAAGCCTCTTGAAGAACTTGAAGCGGGGCTCGGGCGCAACGCGCGCCTGATGGGCGTCGATCTCGGCACCAAAACCATCGGCCTCGCCCTCTCCGACGTCTCGCGCAGCATCGCGAGCCCGCTGGAGACGATCAAGCGGACGAAGTTCACCGCCGATGCCGAGCGCATGATCGCGCTCGCGAAACAACACGATGCCGCCGCCCTCGTCTTCGGCCTGCCCCTCAACATGGACGGTACCGAAGGCCCGCGCTGCCAGTCGACCCGCGCCTTCGTCCGCAATCTGGAAAAGCTGACCGATCTTCCCGTCGTCTTCTGGGACGAGCGCATGTCCACCATGGCCGTGACCCGCACTCTGCTCGACGCCGACGCCAGCCGCGCGCGCCGCGCCGAACTCGTGGACAAGATGGCCGCCGCCTACATCCTGCAGGGCGCGCTCGACCGCCTGCGGAAACTCTGAGCAAAACAAGAAGAAGAAAATCCCATGCTCCCCATCCTGAATTCCCTCATCCCGGTCTTCCTCGTCATCGCGCTCGGTTTCATCATCAAGCGGATGGATTTTCCCGGCGAAGGGCTCTGGGTGCCGCTCGACCGCCTCACCTACTACATCTTCTTCCCCGCGCTCCTCCTTCACACGCTCGCGACCGCGAACCTCGCCGATTACGACATCTGGCCGATGGCCTCCGCGCTCGGTGCGGGCCTCTTTTCGATGGTCGCGATCCTGATGCTGCTGAAGGCGGTACTGCCGCTCAGCGGCCCGCAATTCTCTTCCGTCTTCCAGGGCGCCGCGCGCTGGAACGGCTTCGTCGCGCTCGCCGCCATCGGCTCGCTTTTCGGCCCCGAAGGCGTGACGCTCGCCGCCGTTTCCTTCGCCGTCCTCGTGCCGACGGTGAACGTGCTCTCCGTGCTGATCCTGACGCGCTATGCGGGCGACGAACCGGCCGGCATGGTCGCCGTCTTGCGCCTTTTGTCGAGGAACCCGCTCATCCTCGCCTGCGCAGCGGGTATCATCCTCAACATAACGGGCATTCGTTTACCCGGCCCCCTCGCCCCCACCGCACAAATTTTAGGTCAGGCCGCTCTCACCATCGGGCTGATTGCCATTGGTGCGGGCCTTAAGCTGGATCATGCATTTCAAACCAAATCGATTGTTCTGCTCACCAGCGGACTTAAACTCATTATCATGCCGCTCTTCATGGTGCTGTGGTGCCACCTGTTCGACGTGACGGGCATGGCGCGGCTGGTCGTAATACTATGCGGTGCGGTCCCCGGCGCGACCTCGTCCTACATTCTGGCAAGACAATTGGGGGGCGACGCCACCCTCATGGCGAGCCTGATCACCGGCTCCACCATTCTGGCAGCGCTCACCATGCCGCTCATGCTCTACATCTTCAACTAGGGTGTATGACACAAAAAAGCGCTAGCCGAGCTCAATTCAAGTGTTGGCTTTCAATGCGTAGCCCTTGGTATGCAAAATAAACAAACACCAACCCTAATCCCAGCGTCCAACCTGCATAGAGGCTACTCTTGCGGCTATCCAACCTATGAACAATTGCCCAGATGAAAAATGGAATGAGTCCTCCAAACGAAATCGTTGCGATCCCGCCGCCAATTACCTCTCCAACACCGCGATAACTCATCACCCAATCATGCCGAATGATCGTCGCGATGCCGCCAAGGATAAATAAAATCGAAAGAACATATCTCCAACGCATCTTAAAATACCCCGCACTTCTGCTTCGAGCGCCATTCAAACATGCACAGCCCGGCAAAGGTCACACCGGTGCCGCACGTTCCAGAATAGCCTTCATCGGCAGGTCGGCCGGAAGCCCCCCATACAGCGCAGAGCCCTCGCCGCCAAGACGCGTCCGGCAATAGCTCTCCGCAATCTCGCTCGGTGCCCCGTCAAGCAGGACCGCCGCCGCCCCAAGCTTCGCCATGTCCTCCACGACCTGACGCGCACGCATTTCAAGCGTTCCGATGTCGGCAAAGCCGTCTTTCAGCCGGTCCAGCGCGGCGTCGAACGCCGCATGGCGCCCGCGCACCACCCCGAAGCCGCCCAGGACCGTCTCCAGACCATCCGGATCACGGCTCAGGGCGCGCAGCACGTCCAGGCACATGACATTGCCCGACCCTTCCCAGATCGCATTCACCGGCGCCTCGCGGTAAAGGCGGCCCGCAATGCCCTCTTCGACATAACCGTTGCCGCCGAGGCATTCCATCGCCTCATAGGTAAAGCCCGGCGCGCGCTTGCAGGCCCAGTATTTGGCAACCGGGTTCATGATCCGCCGATAGGCAGCTTCGCTTTCGCTCGCATCCGCCTCATCAAAGGCGCGCGCCACCCGGAACGACAGCGCCGTTGCCCCTTCCACTTCCAGCGCAAGGTCCGCCAGTACGTTCTGCATCAGCGGCTGGTCGATCAGGTGTTTTTGGAACACCCGCCGGTGCGAACAATGATGCATCGCCTGTGCAAGCCCCTGCCGCATCAAGCCCGAAGACGACACGGCACAATCGACCCGCGTATAGGTCGCCATCTCGATAATGTTGCGCACGCCGCGTCCTTCTTCGCCGATCAGCCAGCCATGTGCGCGCTGAAACTCGACCTCGGACGAGGCGTTTGACTTGTTGCCGACTTTCTCCTTCAGCCGCTGGATGCGAATGGCGTTGACCGTGCCGTCCGGCAGGAAGCGCGGCATGAGAAAACACGAAAGGCCGTCCGGCGCCTGCGCCAGCACCAGAAACGCATCGCACATGGGCGCGGAAAAAAACCACTTGTGACCGGTAATGACGTATTCGCCGCCCGGACCGCCGCCATTAACAGGTTCCGCATGGGTCATGTTGGCGCGCACATCCGTCCCGCCCTGCTTTTCCGTCATGCCCATGCCAATGGTGACGCCCGTCTTCTGATGTGCGGGCTTGAAGGACGGGTCGTAAACACGCGATGTGATGCGCGGCACCCATTCCTTGGCAAGGTCAGGTTGAAACCCGAGCGCCGGGACGGCCGCGTTGGTCATCGTCACCGGGCACATATGCCCCGCCTCCACCTGCACCATCATGTAGAGCGCGCCAAGCCGGGCAACATTGCGCCCGGGCTGAGGTGCCCCCCCGTCGCTCACATGCTCCCACGGGCTTCCCTGAATGCCTTCGGCAACCGACAAGGCCATCAGCTCATGATAGGCGGGATGAAATTCCACCTGGTCAGTGCGGTTGCCAAACCGGTCAAAACTCTTCAGCACCGGCAGATAGGTATTCGCCTGGCGGCCCAGATCAATCACCTCCGCCCGGCCGATCTTTTCTCCAAAAAGGAAAAGCCGTTCCTGCGCCTTTTCAGCACCATCGCCGCCTTGCGCGGCCACAGCCTCCCTCAAGGCGAGATCGCTTTGATAAAGGTTTATATTCTCAAAGACCGGGGGTTGATTGATCACTTCGTGAGTGTCAAAGCTCGCGTCATTATTCATTATACGTCCAGCTCCTAGCTGCTCGATTCGCGACCCCTTAACCCTCTTGATCGGCTAATACCAACCTGCATGCCCAGATTGAGTGCCCAAATTGCTTGCAAAGCAGGTGGGGTCCTTCTATAGAATGCCGCTTTAATGTCCGATGTTGAACACAAAATCCCTGTGAACTATCCCCACCGGCACCTGTTGGGGATCGAAGGCCTGACTTCTGCGGAAATTGGGTCGATTTTGGACCTTTCTGACTTTTACGTCGATCTGAACCGCCAGGTGAACAAGAAGCGCTCAGTGCTTCGCGGTCGCACGCAGATCAATCTCTTCTTTGAAGCATCAACCCGCACCCAAAGCTCGTTCGAGCTCGCGGGCAAACGTCTCTCCGCTGATGTGATGAACATGTCGGTCTCCGCATCTTCCATCAAAAAGGGAGAGACGCTGATCGACACAGCGACAACGCTGAACGCCATGCATCCGGACCTGATCGTTGTTCGACATGGCGACAGCGGCGCCGTGGAGCTCCTTTCACAAAAAGTTGGCTGTTCAGTCCTCAATGCAGGCGACGGCAGCCACGAACACCCGACACAGGCCCTGCTCGACGCCCTCACCATTCGCCGCCGCAAAGGACGCCTTGAAGGCCTCATTGTTGCGATCTGCGGCGACATTCTTCACAGCCGCGTTGCACGCTCCAACATCCTTCTACTCAACACGATGGGTGCGCGTGTTCGCGTCATCGCACCAAAAACACTTCTCCCCATCGGGATCGAACGGATGGGCGTCGAAGTCTATAATGATATGCGCGACGGCTTGCAGGACGCTGACATTGTGATGATGCTTCGCCTGCAACTGGAACGCATGCACGGCTCGTTCGTTCCCTCCGTGCGGGAATATTTCCAGTATTTCGGTTTGGACTACCAGAAACTCGCCTTCGCAAAGCCCGACGCCCTCATCATGCATCCCGGTCCGATGAACCGGGGCGTGGAGATCGACAGCGCCGTTGCCGATGACATCAACCGCTCAGTCATTCGCGAACAGGTGGAGATGGGTGTGGCGGTGCGCATGGCGGCCCTCGATGCGCTCTCTCGCAACCTGCCAAATGAGGCTGCCACATGACCCGGACAGTCTTTCTGAATGCGCGTCTTTTTGACCCGGTCTCGGGCCTCGACACTATCGGCAATATTCTTGTCGAAGACGGGCTCATTGCCGATATTGGCCCTGACATTTTCAGCAATGGAACACCAGCTGACGCCGAGACAATTGACTGCGACGGTAAATTGCTAACGCCCGGTCTCATCGACATGCGGGTTTTCACCGGCGAACCCGGCACCGAATATCGGGAGACATTGGGCAGCGCAAGCCAGTCTGCCGCGGCCGGGGGCGTCACAACATTCATCGTGATGCCCAACACTGCGCCCGTTATAGATGACGTGGCCTTGGTGGATTTTATCAGCCGCCGCGCACGCGACACAGCGATCGTAAACGTGCATCCCATGGCCGCCATAACCAAAAGCTGCGAAGGCGAACAGATGACCGAGATCGGTCTTCTAAAAGAGGCTGGCGCCGTTGCTTTCACAGATGGTGACAGACCACTCGAAAACTCGCTCGTGATGCGCCGCGCACTTAGCTACGCCACTTTCTTCAACGCGCTCATCGTGCAACATGTCGAAGATCGCACCCTCGCCGCGGGCGGTGTGATGAACGAAAGTGAGCTTGCCAGCAGACTCGGTCTTGCTGGTCGGCCTGCGATTGCTGAAACAATCATGCTCGAACGTGACCTGCGCCTTGTGGAGCTGACGGGCGCGCGCTATCACGCCGCACAGCTAAGCTGCAAAGCATCGGTGGACGTAATCCGCCGGGCGAAGGCTGCGGGCCTCGCCGTGACATGTGGCGTGTCTGCCGCCCACCTCACGCTAAACGAGAACGACGTCGCCAGTTATCGGACATTCATGAAGCTTCTACCGCCCCTTCGCAGCGAAGACGATCGCACAGCACTCGTGGAGGGTGTCGCAGACGGCACAATTGACGTGATTGTATCTGGCCATCACCCGCAAGACCCGGAAACAAAGCGCCTCCCCTTCGCGCAAGCCGCTTTCGGTGCGGTGGGACTGGAAACACTTTGGCCCGCGACCTTGTCTCTGGTTCATGCAGGCACCGTCTCACTTGAACGTGCCGTGGATGCATTGACAGCAAAACCCGCAAAGATCCTGGGACTGAAATCAGGCAGCCTCGAAAAAGGGGCACCAGCAGATTTCACGCTGTCGGACATCAACGTGCCCTGGATCCTCAATCCCGACGAGCTGAAATCCAAAACCAAAAACACACCCTATGATGAGCGCCGCTTGCAGGGCCGCGCCATCCGTACCATCGTGGGCGGCAAGACAGTTCACGTTCAAGGGAACAATTGAACCATGCCAGATCCGATCAGCTGGAGCGAAGCCGCGCCCTACTATGCCGCCGCCCTGATTATCAGCTATTTTTTGGGCTCCATTCCCTTCGGTCTCATCTTCACAAGGGCTGCAGGACTTGGTGACATTCGCGTCATCGGGTCAGGCAACATTGGCGCAACCAACGCACTGCGAACCGGCAATCGCTGGGTCGCAGGAGGTACATTCCTCGGCGATATGGGTAAAGGCACCCTTGCTGTCCTGCTTGCGAGGCAATTCGGACCGGACCTCATGGTCATCGCCGCTTTCGGCGCGCTGATCGGTCATCTTTTCCCGGTCTGGCTCAAATTCAAGGGTGGCAAAGGCATTTCCACCTATATTGGTGTTCTGCTCGCACTCGCTTGGCCGGTGGGCCTGTTTTTTTGTGCGACCTGGCTCGTCACGACCCTCATTTTTCGCCTGTCATCGCTTTCAGCCCTGGTTGCTTCACTGCTATCTCCAGTTTACTTTATCTGGCTCGATCAGTGGCAACTGGTCGAACTGAGCACTGTGCTAGTGGCGCTCGTCTTTTTCGCTCACCGGGCGAACATTCGAAGATTGCTTGCAGGTACAGAGCCGCGCATCGGCCAAAAAGACTGACCTGACTTCTCTGTCATCCTCAGCTCTCGCGGTCCAAAAGGCCGTAACGGGCTTCAGGGGAGATAGAATTGGGGAAACCTCTTTCGGAGCAAGAACGACACGACCGCATCCGTCTCGCACGCAGCGAGAATGTGGGGCCCGTCACCTTTCGGGACCTCCTCGCGGAGTTTGGCAGTGCAGGTGCTGCCCTCAATGCACTGCCCGAACGTGTGCGGCAGGCAGGCGGCAAACGCCCTATCCGCATCGCAAGCACAAATCAGGTTGATAAAGAGCTAAAAGAAACCGGCAAACATGATGTCCGGATCATCACCGTCGGCGAACCGGATTATCCAGCGCTTCTGCTTCAGGCAGACCCACCCCCACCCTTGATCCTCGTAAAGGGGGCGCTCCATCTTGCCTCGAAAGATTGCATCGCGCTCGTAGGCTCCAGAAGTGCGTCTGGCGCGGGCTTGCGCATGGCGGGCGATCTGTCCCGCGCACTTGGTGAACAAGGCTACGTCACCGTCTCTGGCCTTGCGCGGGGCATCGACGCAACCATCCACCAAAAAAGCCTCCAAACCGGCACGATTGCCGTCGTCGCCGGAGGAATAGATGTGGTCTACCCGGAGGAAAACCGGAAGCTCTGCGAGGCCATCATCGAACAAGGCTTGATTGTGAGCGAAATGCCGATGGGCACAAAACCTCAAGGTCGGCACTTCCCGCGCCGCAATCGCATCATTTCGGGTTTGTCGCGCGCAACCATTGTGGTGGAAGCCGCTTTGCGATCCGGCTCCCTCATCACCGCAAGATACGCACTCGAACAGAACAGGGAACTGATGGCCGTGCCCGGCTCCCCGCTCGATCCCCGCGCCAGAGGCTCCAATGCATTGCTCAAACAAGGCGCCGTCCTTGTGGAGACGGCCGAAGACGTGACCAACTGGCTCAACCAGATGCCACCACCCCAGTTTGATGAAGGTGCAGACAAAATGTTCTCAGACGCCCCCAGACAGCCCCCCGAGCTTCGAGACAGCGACCTGAACACGCTCATAAACCTGTTAGGCCCCACCCCACTCGGCGAAGACGACCTCATCCGCCTGTCCGGCCTGCCCACACAATTGGTCAAAGCCCATCTCTCAAGCCTTGAGCTTGCAGGACGGATTATCCGGGAGCCCGGCCAGAGAATCGCGATGATTGAAGAGGAATGGTCGGTCTACGAAGAAACGGGCGGATGATTTAGCCAGTCCTATCGCCAGATGCCGTTGTTTTGGCAGGGTGCCGCCGTTTTGGCCGGATCGATTTGGCAGCACTTGGCTGCCCCTCAGCCAGACGAATAGCCTCTTCCGCCGCGAGCCCCATAAGATAGGATAAGAACTTGTACTTCTCACCGCGCCCCGCTTCACGAAGCGACTGCAGCATATCGAAAGCATAGGCGGCAAATTCGTCAGCATTGGCCCTGTTTCGGATCACCTTCTTCGAGCCACTGTGATTTTCCGCTACAGCCATTGGCATTATCCTCTAAAAAGCTCATACTCGAATCACAATTTTGGATAGCGATCCACATAAAAACACTACCTTCGGTTGATGCTTAAATGCAATACACGTTTTACGTGTAGGCTGTTGGATTGTATTGAGAGCCTTTCTTCATCTTTAGCTTCACGATTTCCCGAGATATTGGCCGCATTTTCACCGCCATTTGACAGGGGCTCAGCTTTTCACCATGTTCCAGCCGGTTCGCTCACATGCAAATCATGTGATCGATCCTCAGAATTTGGCGCGTTTTAGCCATTTTTGAGCCCCTTCACCATATAATTGTTCAGGTCATCAATGGACGTTGTAATTGTTGAATCACCTTCCAAAGCAAAGACGATCAACAAATATCTAGGTAAGGACTACATCGTGCTAGCCTCATACGGCCATGTGCGCGATCTCCCGTCGAAAGATGGATCGGTCTTGCCCGACGAAGACTTCAGCATGGCCTGGGATGTCGATGCGAAGTCCCAAAAACGCCTGAACGACATCGCTTCCGCCGTCAAAGGCGCGGACAAACTGATCCTGGCGACTGACCCTGATCGCGAGGGGGAAGCCATCTCCTGGCATGTGCTCGAAGTGCTGAAGAAGAAGAAAGCACTGGGTGACAAGCCGGTGGAGCGGGTCGTTTTCAACGCCATTACCAAGCGTTCGGTCCTTGCCGCGATGGAAAACCCCCGCGAGCTTGACCATCAGCTGATTGATGCCTACCTCGCGCGGCGCGCCCTTGATTACCTTGTGGGCTTCACACTTTCTCCCGTGCTCTGGCGCAAACTGCCCGGCAGCCGGTCCGCAGGTCGCGTACAATCGGTGGCCCTTCGCCTGATCTGCCAGCGCGAGCTGGAAATCGAGGCCTTCAACGCGCGCGAATACTGGACCGTTGAAGCCGATATGAAGACCGGCAAGAACGACAAGTTCACGGCCCGTCTGGTGAGCCACAAAGGAGCCAAGCTCGAGAAATTTGATCTCAACAATGAAAAGTCCGCAGAGGCGATCCGCGCTCGCGTGGCTGTTGAGCCCTTCTCTATCCAGTCAGTGGAAAGCAAGCCTGCGCGGCGCAACCCGCCAGCGCCGTTCACCACCTCAACGCTGCAGCAGGAGGCCTCTCGCAAGCTCGGCTTCTCCGCAAGCCGCACCATGCAGGTCGCCCAGCGCCTCTATGAAGGTATCGACATTGACGGCGAGACGACGGGTCTCATCACTTATATGCGGACAGACGGCGTGCAGATCGCAGAAGAAGCCGTCGCCCAGTGCCGCACGGTCATCACCAACGAATTTGGCGAAGCCTACCTGCCCGAAAAGGCCCGCGAATACACAACCAAAGCCAAGAACGCGCAAGAGGCGCACGAGGCCATCCGCCCAACGGATCTCGCACGCCTGCCCAAGCATGTCGTCAAGCTACTCAACAATGATGAGGCACGGCTTTACGAGCTGGTGTGGAACCGCACCACGGCCAGCCAGATGGAAAGCGTTCGGCTGGAGCGCACAACAATCGAAATGTTGTCCGACGACAAGACCATTGGCCTGCGTGCCACGGGCTCCGTCGTTCTGTTTGATGGCTTTCTGAAACTCTATCAGGAAGGTCAGGACGATCCGTCTGATGACGAGGAAGGTGGTCGCCTGCCTAAAGTCGCCGCCGGTGATCGCCTTGGCGTGACGGAAGCCCGTGCTGATCAGCACTTTACAGAGCCACCACCCCGCTTCTCTGAAGCCTCCCTTGTGAAGCGCATGGAAGAGCTCGGCATTGGTCGCCCGTCAACCTATGCAAGCGTGCTCGCCGTGCTGCGCGACCGTGGTTACGTAACCATGGACAAGAACCGCTTCATTCCTGACGACAAGGGTCGTCTCGTCACAGCTTTCCTTGAAAGCTTCTTCACGCAATATGTTGAATATGGTTTCACCGCCGAACTTGAAGAAAAGCTCGACAAGGTCTCAGCCGGTGAACTCCATTGGAAAGATGTTCTGCGCGAATTCTGGGACGGGTTTACCGCCCATGTTGAAGGCACCGCAGACCTTCGTATCTCGCAAGTGCTGGACCGCCTGAACGAAGTACTGGAACCACATGTTTTCCCGGAACGGGAAGACGGCACACCACGCCGAAGCTGCCCGTCTTGCGACGGGGGTGAGCTTTCGCTGAAAGTGGGTCGCTTTGGTGCCTTCGTAGGCTGCTCCAATTATCCGGAATGCAAGTTCACACGACAGCTGACAAAAGGCATGGACGGCGACGCCCCAAGCGGGGACCGCGTACTCGGTCAACATCCTGAGACCGGCCTTGATGTTGAACTGAAAAACGGTCGCTTCGGCCCCTATATCCACATGGATGCGGTTGAAGAAGACGAAAAGCCAAAACGTGCAGGCATCCCCAAAACCTGGGCGCTCGACGAAGTGGATCTGGAGAAAGCCCTTCAGCTTCTCTCCCTGCCACGCGACGTGGGTGCGCACCCGGAAGATGGTGCAATGATCACGGCGGGCCTCGGTCGCTTCGGTCCCTTTGTGCTGCACAATGGCCTCTATGCAAACCTGGACAGCCCCGATGAGGTCTTCACAGTGGGCCTCAACCGCGCGGTTGCAGCTCTGGCAGAGAAGAAAGCAAACCCAGGTCGCCGTCAGGTCGCAAAGCCGTTGAAAGAACTTGGCGAGCATCCGGAACTTGGCGGCCCCGTCAATGTTATGAACGGTCGTTTCGGGCCTTATGTGAAGCACGACAAGATCAACGCCACCCTTCCCCGCGGGCATAAGCCAGAGGAAGTGACGATGGAACAAGCTGTTCAGCTCATTGCAGAGCGTGCAGCCAAAGGCCCATCGAAAAAGAAAGCAGCCACCAAGAAGAAAGCGGCCGCAAAGAAAAAGGCACCTGCCAAGAAGGCAGCAGCTAAAAAGAAAACAGCCGCAAAGAAAAAGACTGCAACAAAAAAGACGGCTACAAAGAAGAAAGCGGCACCCAAAAAAGCTGATGCTGACGAAACCTCTGGTTCGGATGACTGATACTGGTGAGCACACCCGAAAAACCACACGCTAAAACGGGACCGGACGCGAAGAAGAAGCGCGCGCCAAAAACCAAGCGGATCAAGAACAGCGTCAAAGCAGCCCTGCCAACCCGCGAACAAATCCTGGCCTTTGTGGCCAACGCCCCGGAGAAAGTCGGCAAGCGTGAGATCGCCAAGGCGTTTGGCATTTCAGGGTCTGAACGTATTGGCCTGAAGAAAATTCTGAAAGAACTGGGCGATGAAGGGCTTCTGAAGAAGACCGAGCGCAAGAAGCTCTCCAAGACCGGTGAACTGTCGCCCATCACCGTCCTCGACATTGTCCGCCGCGACGCAGACGGCGAACTTCTCGGCGTGCCGATGAACTGGGACGAAGACACCGAACCACCTCTCGTCGTCATCGTTCCAGGCGCAGACAGTGAGCGGGAACGCGGCGCACCCGCTGGCGTGGGTGATCGCATCCTCGCACGGATCAGCAAAATCAGCGCTGAAGGCCCCAACGACTATCCTTATGAGGGACGGACCATTCGCCGCATTGGCAAGGGTGCGGAAACAGTCCTCGGCATCTTCCGCGTATCGCCAACCGGCGGACGCATCGTACCCGTCGATAAAAAGTCGCGGAACGAATACGAGGTCACGCGACCCAACATTGGTGACGCGGAAGATGGTGATCTGGTGCTTGCAGAAACCCAGTCTGGCCCACGCTCCTCGCCCCGTCGCGCCAAAGTGCGCGAAAGCTATGGCAAGGGCGATGAGCAAACCTCGATCAGCCTGATTGCCATTCACGCTCACGGCATACCGGACCATTTCCCCGAACGCGTGATCGAGGCTGCCCAAAAAGCAAAACCACCAACGCTCGACAAAGGCCGCGAAGACCTTCGCGACATCCAGCTCATCACCATCGACCCGCCGGACGCGCGCGACCATGATGACGCCGTCGCAGCGATAGTCGATGAAGACCCGGCAAACAAAGATGGTTGGATCGTCTATGTAGCAATCGCTGATGTCGCCCACTACATTCGCCCGGGCGGTGAGCTGGACAAAGAGGCGTTGAAGCGCGGCAACTCGGTCTACTTCCCGGACCGTGTGGTCCCCATGTTGCCTGAACGCATCTCAAACGATCTGTGCTCCCTTCGGGAGAAAGAAGACCGAGCCTGCCTTGCGGTGCGCATGGTCTTTGACAAAACCGGTCGCAAGTTGAGCCACCGTTTTGTTCGCGGTCTCATGCGCTCTGCCGCAAAGCTCTCTTATGCAGAGGCTCAATCTGCCTTTGACGGACATCCAAACTCTCGCTTTGAACATCTGCAAAACGATGTGCTGATGCCTTTGTGGAATGCCTACCAGGCAATGGCGAAAGCCCGCGACAAGCGGGGGCCGCTGGCGCTTGATCTGCCCGAACACAAGATCATCATCAATCGCGAGGTCGGGCGTATTGAAGATATCAGGATTGCCGAAAAATACGAATCCATGCGCCTTATCGAAGAATGCATGATCCAGGCAAATGTTTGCGCCGCTGAAACGCTGGAAGAGAAGCGCTCGCCGCTGATCTACCGCGTGCACGATGCACCGAGCCGCGAAAAACTGATGGCCTTGTCCGAGTTTCTGGAAACCATCGACATCAAGCTCGCCAAGGGCGCCGTGATGAAGCCGCAGCATTTCAACCAGATTCTGGAACGGGTGAAAGACGGTGAATATTCCCGCATGGTGAGCGACGTTGTACTACGTTCACAGGCGCAAGCGATTTATTCACCCGATAATCTTGGCCATTTCGGGTTGAACCTGCGCCGCTACGCGCACTTCACATCACCCATCCGCCGCTATGCCGACCTTATCGTCCACCGCGCATTAGTCGGTGCATTGCAATTAGGCGACGACGGCTTGAGCGATGTCGATGTCAAATCACTCAGCCAAACGGCGGAGCATATTTCGCAGACGGAGCGGCGAGCCATGCTCGCAGAGCGTGACAGCAATGATCGCTACATCGCCTCCTACATGGAAAAGAACATTGGGGCGGAGTTCACCGGGCGCATCTCCGGCGTTACCCGTTTCGGTCTCTTCATCAGACTGACAGACACAGGCGCAGATGGCCTCGTCCCCATCTCGTCCCTCGGCTATGATTTCTTCCATCATGATGAGGCAGCCCATGCTCTGATCGGTGCGCGCACCGGTACACGCTTCCGCATTGGTGATCCTGTTCGTGTGAAACTGGCAGAAGCAGTCCCCATCACGGGTGGTCTTCGCTTTGAAATGGTTGAAGGCGGGACGGAGCACAAAGGCAAGCGCCCACGCGGATCGCGCCCGCCGGGCAAACCTTCTTTCAACCGCACCGGCGGACGCAAATCCCGCGGTCGTGCCAAGAAATGACGCGGCAACGCGCCACATAGCCAAAACCCAGCTGATGACGGAAGGTCTCCCATAGAAGGTCGGTCGGAGGAATTTCCATGACAATTACACAGTCAAGCCCAACGGCTGAACCCAGCACAGGCTTTGAGCGCAACTCTCGCGCGGTCTGGCAATCCATCAAGCGCGGTCTGCGGTTCAAATGTCCGGCTTGCGGCGAAGGTCAACTCTTTCGAAAATATCTGAAGGTCGCTGACACCTGCAATCATTGCGGTGAAGAACTTCATCATCATCGCGCCGATGATGCCCCGCCCTATTTCACAATCTTCATTGTCGGCCACATCGTCATCCCGCTGGTCACATGGGTGGAGATCGCCTATCAGCCGAGCATGTGGTTCCACGCAGCTCTGTGGGTACCGATGATCCTCGGCCTCTCCTCCATTTTACTGCCTATGACCAAGGGCGGCACAGTCGGCCTGCAATGGGCCCTGAAAATGCACGGCTTCGGCGGCCACCACGACTAGAATTGACGCAGCGTCAACCTTATCAATACTGGACATCCACTCGCCCAGCGGGCAAATTCGAACCAGAGGCGCGGCCCAAAGCCGCGCCTTTCGCTTGAGCAGGGGAACGAAAAATGGCCGAACCAAAAACAATCAATCAAAGCGCATTTGACCCGAAAGAAGCACGCGGCCAGGAATACCGGGGAGACAAGACCCCCGCCGTCCGCCCTAAGGAAGCTGCAACCCTGATCATCGTGCGTCACGACGATAACCGCCCCAAAATCCTGATGGGCAAGCGCGCCGCCACACACAAATTCATGCCGAACAAGTTCGTCTTTCCCGGTGGGCGGCTCGACCCCGCCGATTGCCGCGTGAAAGTGCATGCCGGTCTTCACCCCGTAGTGGAACGCCGCCTGCTCGACCGGATGCGCGGCACGCCGAGCCCCAACAAGGCGCGAGGGCTTGCGCTCGCGGCGATCCGCGAGACGTTTGAGGAAACCGGCCTCGTGATCGGCAAAAAGGTGAGTGAGCCTCTCCGGACCAAAAACAAGGAATGGCAGGCCTACTACAACGAGCATGTGGCACCTGACCTTTCACAGGTCGAGTTTGTTGCCCGCGCCATCACACCGCCCTATCGCACTAGGCGTTTCGATACGCGTTTCTTCCTGATGGATGCCGCCCACATTCAAGGCGACCTGCACGACACGGACCGCGCGTCAGGCGAACTGCTGGAACTTCACTGGCTCGCCATTCCCGATGCACGCGACCTGGACCTGCCCAACATCACCCGCATGATCCTCGGTGAAATTGAAGAGCGCCTGGAGCTGCCGAAAAAAATCCAGGAAGAACGGGCCATTCCTTTCGTTCATTTCAAAGGCGCGGCCCCCATTCGGGACACGCTATGAACGCAGAAACCCCCACGACCAAAACCACACCTGTGCGTCCGCGCGACGCTGCCTCACTCGTGCTCATTGATAATGAAGGCAGCGAACCGCGCATCCTGATGGGCAAGCGCCACGCGAAAATGAAATTCATCCCCGATGCTTTCGTCTTTCCCGGTGGGAAGCTCGACCCGCATGATCACGAGGCCGAAGCGGCGACGCCATTGAGCCAGGACGAGAGCCTCGCCCAAACCGGAGCAAGCCACGCCAAAACCAAAGCACTGGCCATGGCGGCTGTCCGCGAAACATTTGAAGAAACGGGCTACCTCCTCGCCGCACAAGGCGACATCGGCAAAGCCACCGGTGAGACGTGGAACGAGTTCCGTACCATGGGTCTTGCCCCGGCCCTCCATCACGTCACCTTCATGGCGCGCGCAATCACGCCGCCCCAAAGCCCGATCCGGTTTCACGCGCGCTTCTTTCAGGCCCCGCGCACAGCGCTCTCGGGCACGCTCAAAGGAAGCGGCGAATTATCAGATCTGGACTGGTATCCCCTGACAGAAGCCTTGAAACTCCCGATTATTGACGTTACGGAGTTTATTCTGACAGAAATCCAGAATTCGGAAAAAGGTAATCCCCGCCTTTCCCCACCGCTTTACTGTTACCTGAACAACAAACCGCGAGTGCTTGAACCCAAGCCTCGCTAACAGGCAAGGCCTCTGGCACCAATGGCAGCAATCGACGATCCGACCTCCGCCATGACGCGAGAACAAAAGCTGAGCCTCGGTGCAGCCATTGCGTGCATATCGTCTGTCGGCGTCGGCCTCGGCCTGACGCTGCCGCTGCTCGCCATCATGATGGATCGCGAAGGCGTTTCCAGCACCCTCATTGGCCTCAACACTGCTATGCCGTCGGTTGCGAGCCTGCTGCTCACGCCTTTCATTGCACCACTTCTCCGGCGCATTCCAACCGGCACCTTTCTTCTGTGTTGCCTCGCACTCTCCGCCGCCTGCATGCCGCTCTACTATGTCTTTCCAAATGTCTGGATCTGGTTCCCGATCCGCTTCTTCAACGGGTTGGCACTGGCAGGTCTGTTCATCACGTCAGAGTTCTGGGTCAACCAGATGGCGGGCGACAAGAACAGGGGCTTCATTCTGGGGCTCTACGGCACCGTCCTGTCTCTTGGTTTTGCGACAGGGCCGCTCATCTTGCTGGCGGTTGGCACGGAAGGTCTGACCCCCTTTCTCGTCGTCTCCGGCCTCACGCTGAGTGCGGCCATTCCCGTGACGCTGGCACGGCATCTTGCCCCCCGCGTGGAGGAGAAGGCGAGCAGAGGCCTTCTAGCCTTTCTTGTGGTCGCACCGGCGGCGACCTTTGCCGGCCTCATCTACGGTGCAACTGAGACCAACGTCTTCAACCTGCTGCCGGTCTATAGCCTGCGCGTCGGCTTGTCGGAGAGCATTGCAACGCTCATCCTCACCATTTTTGCCGCCGGAAATGTCCTGTTTCAGATGCCAATTGGCATTGCCGCTGACCGCTTTGACAAGCGGACCATTCTGTTCATTTGCGCCAGCGTCGGCTTTGTCGGGACGGCGCTTCTCCCGGTCATTTCGCAGTATGTCTGGCTGTTCATTCCAGTTCTTTTCGTCTTCGGGGGTGTTGTCGTCGGCATGTATACGGTGGGCCTCGCGCTCCTTGGCGCGCGGTTCAAGGGTGCCGACCTCGCCACCGCCAACTCAGCCTTCGTCTTCATGTACTCAATGGGGGCCCTGGTGGGACCACCCGTGGCGGGCGCGGCCATGGACATCTGGAACCCCCACGGGCTGGCCATCGCCATGGCAGTTATCTGTGGCTCTTATTTGCTGCTGGTCGGCTGGCGATGGTCCAAGCCCAAATCCGACCAGGATGAGGGCAATTAACCCTGCCTGACAGGCTCCAAATGTGCCCACACTCTTGACTTATCTCTGTCCATGGGTAGTCTCGCGGCAACATTTGAATAGATTCCAGAGCGAACCGCTCAACATCCTGTATTTATTGAGGAAATGGCGATGGCGAAGCCGACCACGATCAAAATTAAGCTGGAAAGCACCGCCGGGACCGGCTTTTTCTACGTCACGAAGAAGAACGCACGGACGATGACCGAGAAAATGGTCGTCAAAAAATACGACCCGGTTGTGCGCAAGCACGTTGAGTTCAAGGAAACCAAGATCAAATAATGATCTTTGCTTTTCATGAGATAAAGGCAGGCCTCACGGCCTGCCTTTTCTTTTGCACTATCGAAAGTGATAGATCATGTCGCTCCCTGCTTTTGACGCTGTCCTTTTCGATATGGACGGCACACTGATCAATACTGAAAGCCTCTATATGGAGGAATGGGTGCGCGCGGCCTCCCTTCAGGGCTATATGCTCACCACCGACCTTTGGCACCAGTTTCTGGGCCGCCCGACAGATGATTGTCTCGCACTGATGGCACAACATTTCGGTGCTGCCTTTGATGTGGAGGCACATGTGAAGGAATGGCGCCCGCGCCTCGCCAGCCGGCTGGCGACAGAGGTGCCCCTCATGCCCGGCGCGGCCGCCCTTGTTGCAAACCTCAAATCACGGGGCACAAGGCTCGCTGTGGCAACCTCTGCCACCAGGGAAAGTGCACATACCTATCTCAAAATGGCCGGTCTGATTGCCTATTTCGAGCATATCGTCACATGGGACGACGTTGCCTCAGGCAAACCAGCGCCTGACCCTTTCCTCCTGGCTGCAAAGCGGTTGGGCATTGCGCCCGCAAACTGTTTGGCGATCGAAGACACCGAAGCAGGCATCAGGTCCGCACATGCGGCTGGCACCGTGCCCATCATGGTGCCGTCGATCAAGCAACCAGAGACAGAGGTTCGCAAGCTCTGCCATCTGGTCTTGAACGACCTGACAGAGCTCCACGCGCTCATTACATGAGAAGCATTCATTCACTAAATAAGAAGAAAGGGTGGCCGACCAGAAACGTGACGTAACAGAGGAGGCCACTCCTACCACGCCCTGATCGGCCTTTCCCACGGACCCAGGAGATGCGGCGGACCTGAGTACACGCGAGATCAATTCATTTCAGTGGAAGGTAGCCCCATTTCGATCAGTCTGCCCAGCACCAGTTTACCTAATCAGTCTGCCAGACATTAGCCCACCCACCAACATTCTATTGTGAAACATAGCACAAGATATGTAGGAGATGAAATTATGGTGGAGCAATAGGGCACAAACAGCTGAAATATAATGAAAAATTAACCTTATCAAAGGCCAATTTCCACCAAATTTGAGATTTTGGACAAAGGTTTTTAGGCGACCAAAACAGGCCGAAAACAAGCCAAAAGGCCTAGGCGGCCTCGGCGATAACCCGGTTTCGCCCGCCATGCTTGGCCTTGTACAGAGCCTGGTCCGCCCGCTCCATCAGGCCATCAGCTGTGTCGTATGGCCAAACAGCCCCGGCAAGACCGATACTCACGGTCACGCTCAACCGTGTCTCAGGGTCTGCCAGAAACGCCCGCTCCGCGACCCGGTTCCGCAAGCGCTCAGCAATACTCAGAGCCGTCTCCGCATCGGTATCGGGCATGACAACCACAAACTCCTCGCCACCAAGACGGCAGGCAAGGTCGATGCCGCGCACATTGTTCGACACACGGCGCGCAAATTCCTTGAGCACTTCATCACCGGCAGCGTGTCCATGTGTGTCATTGACAGCCTTGAAATGATCAATGTCGAGGATCATCAGCGCAAGCGGTTTGCCACTATGCGCGCCCTCCTCCATCAACGCTGCAAGATGCGTCGTCATATAGCGACGATTGTAAAGCCCGGTCAGCGGGTCAGTGACAGCCATCTCCATGGAGCGCTTGAAATTGTTTTTCAGCTGATCCTGGTAACGTTTCCGGCGAAGCTGGGTCCCGCAACGCGCAAGCAACTCCAAACGGTCCACAGGTCGCGTTAGATAATCGCAAACGCCCATATCAAGGGCCCGCACGAGACGATCCGTATCACCCTCTTCGACCATCGCAAGGATCGGGATCTGACGTGTTGCCTCGCCTGATTTCAGCTGCGAGCAAATACGAAGACCATCTTCCTGCTGTAGTGCGAGTGAAACAAGGATCAGATCAAAATTTCCGTGAGTTGCGGCGTCCATCAGCTCGGCGGACGTGTCGGCAACCGTCACATCATGCTGCACGCTCAACATCTCACAAATGCGCGCCCGCTGTCTTTCGCGATCATCAAACACGAGGCAACGCCCGACGAGATCCTTGGCGGGTGCAACATCAACATTAGTGATCATGCCGATCCGTTGCCCGGTGCTTTCGCGCATGCGAAGTTCATCAGTCAAAGTTTTCAGGCGCACCAGGCTCTTCACCCGGGCAAAGAGCGCAATATCGTTGATTGGCTTTGTCAGAAAATCGTCAGCGCCGCTTTCCAGCCCCTTCACACGGTCGGACTGTTGATCAAGCGCCGTCACCATAACAATGGGGATATGAGCGGTTTCAGGGGACTGCTTCAGACGTTGGCAAACTTCGTACCCGTCCATGCCGGGCATCATCACATCGAGCAGAATAATATCAGGCTGTTCCCGTTGCGCGACTTCAATCGCTTGCGGGCCATCACAGGCCTGCAGCACGTCGAAATATTCGGCTGTCAACTTGGCTTCCAGCAATTTGAGATTTGCTGGCACATCGTCAACGATGAGAACCCGTGCAGTCACAACTTACCTCAAAGAATAGCCAAATAAGAAAAACGAACTAAACCCGATCCCCGATTACCCGAGAAAGCGCTGAACAGTTTCCAGGAACTGGGTCACGGAAATGGGCTTTGCGATGTAAGCTTCGCATCCGCCCTCCCGGATTTTCTCCTCGTCGCCTTTCATCGCAAATGCGGTGACAGCAATTACAGGGATAGACCGCAAATTATCGTCTTCCTTGATCCACTTGGTGACTTCCAAACCCGACACTTCAGGCAATTGGATATCCATCAAAATGAGATCGGGATGATGGTTCCGAGCGATCTCAAGCGCTTCGATACCATCCTTCGTTTGAAGAGTCTGATATCCATGCGCATCAAGAAGGTCATGGAAGAGCTTCATATTGAGCTCATTGTCTTCAACGATGAGTACCGTTTTCGACATTGCTTTCATTGCTCCAACACCCCGTGATTTATCTGCAGATACGCAGCAACGCCGCCGGGCGCACTGGCGGCAGAACGTACGATTCAACGAAACTTTCTTCGACCATCAGACCCTAATATCCTTAACCAAACCTTTAAGATTTGCGCCAGATGCGCCAATATGCTGAGTAGGTAATGACGTGCTGAACAATTGGTTTCGATTTAAATGAATTCCCCCCTTTCCAACGAGATTGCCGAAACAATCGCTCTTCAGGCACTGGCCCATATTGCGGCCGATGAGGACCGGATGAGCGCTTTTCTGACCCAAACTGGCCTTGGCGTAGATGAATTGCGCGCAGCAGCCAGCGACCCGGTGGTTCTGGGCGGCGTTCTCGACTTCCTCTTGAGCGATGAAGCGGGTCTGCTGGCATTTTGTGAAGATCTTGACATGGCACCGGATGTTCCGGGCAGAGCGCGCCGGGCCCTACCCGGCGGCGAAGAGGTACACTGGACATGAACCCCGACCTCCCCAAACCGGCAGAGCTGCATCCTGATGTGGAAATCGCCCTCAGCAAGCTGGATCTTGACCCTGCGCGACCACTCATCATCTCGGATGCAGATGAAGTCCTCCTGCAATTCATGGCAGGCCTGGAACGCTACCTTGATGGTCGGGGCCTTTGGATTGATCTCCAGTCCTTTGCGCTTTCCGGCAACATCAAGGAAAAAGACACCAACACGCCCTTCCCGCTGGAGGACACAAAAGACCTTCTGGCGGATTTTTTCGCCTCCGAAACCCATAAGCTTGAAGCCGTGGAGCACGCAGCCGATGCGCTGAAACGCCTTTCAGAGCGCGCGCAGATCATCGTCCTCACCAACGTACCGTTCGAACAACGGGACACAAGAGCACAAAGCCTTGCGCGCCAGGGCATGGATTATCCGGTGATCGCCAATACCGGTCTGAAAGGCGGCGCTGTAAAATATCTGGGCGACCGGATCACCGCGCCCATCTTCTTTCTTGATGACATTCCACATAATCTGAAATCAGTCGCGGAAGCCCATGAACCGAGCCGGCGCCTACATTTCATAGCAGATCCGCGGCTGGCAAAACTTCTGCCACCATCCAAACACAGCCACTTCCACTCAAGCCACTGGCCGGACGCGGAAACTTTCATCAAACAGGAACTGGCTGAAGCAGGCTTTTGAGGCACAGATGCGTATTGGTGTTGATCTCGGCGGGACAAAAATCGAAGCCATAGCCATGGCGGGAAATGGCGATATCGCGCAGCGCCTGCGTGTTGCCACACCGCGCGGTGACTATGATGCAACCATCCGGGCGATCTCGGGTCTTGTGAGTGACGTCGCCCAAGGGCTACCCCTTGATCTGGCGGTAGGAATCGGTATTCCCGGTGCCGTTTCACCAGCAACAGGCCTGATCAAAAACGCGAACTCCACCTGGCTGATCGGCAAAGCCTTTGACAGAGATTTGGAGGCAGCGATGCGCCGGCCCGTTCGGCTTGCCAACGATGCCGATTGCTTTGCCCTGTCAGAATCAGCCGACGGCGCAGGGGGCGGTGCCCGCAGCACATTTGGCGTCATTCTGGGAACAGGCGTTGGCGGCGGTCTTGTGGTGAACGGCGCGCTCCTGAGCGGCCCCAACGCCATTGCCGGCGAATGGGGCCACAACCCACTCCCCTGGCCCAAAACCCACGAACTGCCCGGCCATCAGTGTTATTGCGGTAAAAGCGGCTGCATCGAAACCTGGCTCTCCGGCCCGGCGCTGGAGCGCGAAGCTGCAAACAATGGGATCGCAAAAGTAAGCCCTGCAGAACTCGCAGAACGCGCGTCCAAAGGCGAAACCAAGGCGGCGGCGCTCCTGGATCAGTATCTCGATCGACTGGCTCGCTCCCTCGCCACAATCATCAACGTGATCGACCCGGAATGCATTGTCCTTGGTGGCGGCCTCTCCTCTATACAGCAAATATACGATGCCGTTCCCAACCGCTGGGGACAGTATGTATTCTCCGATGCGGTTAAAACCAAGCTACTTCAAAACAAGCATGGTGACTCAAGTGGGGTCCGTGGGGCAGCATGGCTGTGGCCCGAAACCGGCGATTGAAAACTTGCGACTGAAAACAGCAGTGCGCAAACGCCCCCGATCCAGAGCTGACAAAACGACATCATGACAGAGACAGAGCTCAATACGGGATATTGCCGCGACTGCCTCACCGTCGTGCCGAAAGCGGCAAGCCGGTGCCCGGCCTGCCACCGTCCCCGCATTTTGCGTCATCTCGAGCTACACCAGCTCTCCATCGCGCATATGGATTGTGATGCATTTTATGCAGCCGTCGAAAAGCGCGACAATCCCGACCTGAAAGACAAGCCCGTCATCATTGGCGGCGGCAAACGCGGCGTTGTCAGCACCGCCTGCTATATCGCGCGCACACGGGGCGTCGGCTCCGCCATGCCTATGTTCAAGGCGCTCAAAGCCTGCCCGGACGCCATTGTCATCAAACCCGATATGGAAAAATATTTAAAAGTCGGCCACGAGGTCCGCGCCTTGATGCGCGATCTCACACCCTTGGTCGAACCCATTTCAATCGACGAAGCCTTTCTCGATCTCTCTGGCACCGAGCGCCTGCACCACGCGCCGCCGGCCTTTTCGATGCTCAAGCTTGCTCATCGCATTGAAAAGGAAATTGGCATCACTGTCTCTGTCGGCCTGAGCTTCAACAAATTCCTGGCCAAAATTGCATCTGACATCAACAAACCACGCGGTTTCTCGATCATAGGCCGCGCCGAAGCACTGGATTTTCTGGCCGACAAACCTGTCTCAATCATTTGGGGTGTTGGCAAAGCCTTTGATGCAAAACTCAAACGCGATGGCATCACAAAAGTTCGGCACTTGAGAGACTATGAGGAAAGCACCCTCATGGCGCGGTATGGCTCAATGGGTCGCAGGCTCTGGCGTCTCGCCCATTGCATGGATGACCGCACAATCTCTTCGCACGGCGAGGCCAAAAGCATCTCAGCCGAGACCACTTTCTTTGACGACATTACGGATTTGTCAGAGCTGAAAGCCAAACTCTGGCCGCTCTGTGAACGCGTCGCGCGCCGGGCAAAAAAGTCCATGATTGCCGGGAACACGGTAACACTAAAATTGAAAACAGCTGACTTCAAATCGCGGACGCGCAGCCGCTCCCTGCCCAACCCGACACTACTCGCCGATTTGATCTACCGGACCGCCTTGCCGCTGCTCGAACAAGAAATTGATGGAACGGCTTTCCGCCTGCTGGGTGTCGGACTTTCCGCCCTAACCGACGCTGACCTTGCAGATCCCGACGATCTCCTGGACCCCAGCGCCACCCGGCGCGCGGAAGCCGAGCGTGCCATGGACCGGGTCCGCGCAAAATTTGGGGATGAAGCGATCAAAAAAGGTCGCGGGATCAAATAAATAAACGCCTGCTTTTAACAGGGGTTCACGCGAATATAGTCAAGCTCGACCAGCCGTCCCTTAATCACCAGATCGCCATAATCAAGCAGCATGTCAGACGACACACCGTTCGCAAACATTTGATAAGAGACCTGATATTCCGGCAGCCCTTGAAGGTCCTCGCCATTGAAATAGCTGACCTGCACTGACCAGGCGCGAGCGCCGACAAGCTCCTTGCCATCGCCGGGGAGATCCTGCACATCGCCCGTCCCGGTTCTTTCCTTGCCGATGAAAGAGCTTACTTCAAAAAACCGATCCGTCTCAGCCCCTTCAAATACTTGCGCCGTTTCAAGGGAACGTCCGGCGAGCGCCGCACTGACAAGTCCCCTCAAAAACTCAGACGGGAAAATGACACTCTGCGGCAGGGCAAGTTTTGTGTTTTGTGGCTGCGTAAAAACAGCACCCGTGTCGCTGCCGTCCCGCGTCGCCTCCCCGGAAATCGTTTCAGCGAGTGCCCCGTTCAGAAACTGCTGAAGCTCAAATCGAAATTCGTCACCATCCCCGCTTTCCCACGTGGTCAGCCTCAAATCTCGAACGGCCACACCGCCATCTGTATCTGCAACCTGCGTGACGAGACGTTGGTTCAGCGTGTAGCCTTCACAAGAAGTTCCCACCCATTCAAGTACCATCCGGCCACTCAGCCCACCAATGTCAGCACTCGACTTGGATCTTTCGAGCTCTAGGTCATAAACCGCCCGGTGAGAGGCAAGCTCAATGGCATGTGCGGGGCTCGCCCCCACGAGGATCAGCCCTGACAAAACATTCCTTGCGACGAAAGGCAAACCCCGCAATGCTGCAAAACCTAGTTCCATATCACATCCCTTAAGTCTAAAATGTCAAAGCCACAAAAACCAAAACTGTTCATCACCCGCAAACTTCCACCGGCGGTAGAGGCAAGAATAGCTAAAACCTATCATGCAGAGTTTAATGCGGCAGATGATATTTATAGTCAAAAAGAACTGATTGAGCGTCTGAACCTCAAGGGATCGGCGCCACAGGCCCTGCTAGTCACGGTAACCGACAAGATCGACGCGGGTCTCATCGCTGCCTTGCCCGCGACCATCCGCATGATTGCAACATTTTCCGTGGGCTACGACCAGATCGATATTGCTGCCGCCGAGGCGCGCGGCATCATCGTTTCCAACACACCGGACGTGTTGACAGATGCGACCGCTGACATCGCCCTCCTCCTGATGCTGGGGGCAGCGCGTGGTGCCGCAACAGGCGAAGCGGCAATCAGAAAGGCAATCTGGAAAAACTGGGCCCCCACGGGCTATCTCGGTACTCACATGTCAGGGAAGAGGCTTGGCCTATACGGTATGGGACGCATCGGTCGCGCGGTTGCAAAACGGGCGCGCGCATTTGATATGGAAATCCATTATCACAACCGGACAAAATTGAGCGAGGCCGAAGAACAAGGTGCCGTTTTTCACAGCACCCCACAAAGCCTGTTAGCGGTAAGCGATTTTCTCTCCCTCCATGCAGCCTCAACCCCGCAGACACGGAATTTCATCAATGCAGAGAGCCTGGGCTGGTTGCCAGACGGTGCCATTCTCATCAACACGGCCCGTGGCGACCTTGTCGATGACGACGCATTAATCACGGCATTAACGCAAGGTCGCCTTGCTGCGGCAGGTCTCGATGTCTTTCGAAATGAACCCAATATCGACCCCAGATACAAAACGCTGCCAAACACATTTCTCCTGCCTCACCTGGGCAGTGCCACTGTCGAAACGCGAAACGCCATGGGGTTCTGCGCCCTTGATAATCTCGATGCATTTTTTGCAGGCAATGCACCGCCCAACAGAATTGTTTGATCGACGAGGCGGTTTTCAACCCTTACCTTGATCTGGGAAAATACGGCCACATAGGCTATCCGCGACCCGGCATTTTTTGCCGCGTGGTCGAATGACAGATCAAGTTCACTCAAAAAAAGCAGGCAAACCCTCCGGTAGCTGCCCAAAAGAAGTAAGCGCCATTTTGGCACACGGCTTGCTATTACCCTCCCAGAGTATCCGCACCCGATCCAAAAATGTGCGCAGGAGAGAGAAAAATGGGCGAGTTCTATCAGGGTAATTTTGACGAAAGCATTTTGGGCGAAAGCATTCATCCTGTCATCGACACGCTGGAGATGCGGCTTCGGTGCGAATTGCTTCGCGAGGCTCAGGAATCCCATAACCCGGATACCGTCGTAACCAAAGCACTTGAATATGCCGCGGAAGCTGAACAGCGTATTGCCGCACTCTCCGCCCGGGTACGAACACTCGAATCCCTCGCCAAGACCGATGAACTCACCGGACTTCTCAACCGTCGTGGCTTTCATGACGCCGTACGCCGCGAGCTTTCAACCGCCGTTCGATATGACGAACAAGGCGTCCTCGCCTATATCGACCTGGATGGATTCAAACAGATCAATGACACCTTCGGTCACGCTGCCGGTGACGAAGTACTTCGCACAGTCGGTCGCCAGCTGGGAACGAACATCCGCACAACAGACATTGCAGCCCGCCTCGGCGGCGATGAATTTGCCGTCCTTTTTGTTCGCGCCAATCACGTCCCAGCCAGAAGTCGCGCACGAAATATGTTGGGTGAATTGAACACTCTACAGGTAAAATGGAAATCCAAATTTCTTGCCGTCCATGCGAGCATGGGCATAGCCCCCTATGATGGGGACACAGGTTTCGAAGAGCTCTTCGCGCGGGCAGACCGCGCCATGTATCGCGAGAAACGCCAATCCCGATAACGGGACCGGCGGCGCTTACCGAGTTTAAGGGAGCGCCGGTTCAAACTGCGTCAGCCGACGGAGTGCACCACCACCCAGCATGATGACAGAGACATCAACCTGAACGAGCTTGCGACCGGGAAGAGCCTCCGCAATGATCGATGCAGCAATATCATCCATTTCATCGCCAAACGCAGGCACCAGAACCGCACCATTCAACACGCAATAATCGAGATAGCTAAGCGCAAGGTCTTCACCGGCCAATCCCTTCCAGCGCGCTTTTGGTAGGGGCACAGCGGTCACTTGCAGCAACTGGCCTGAAGCGTCTTTCGCTTTCGCCAAATTCACCTCATTATCTTCCAATGTCAGCCGGTCAAAACTTTTTTCATCCGACGCGCGTGCCGCAAGCACTGTGCCGGATCCTGAAAAAACAGCGACTTTCGATACATGTCCCCCCGCCGCATCTGCGGCCAAACCTCCCCCAAGCCAGATGATTTTTCGCGCTCCGAGGAACAAAGCCAGCCGTTCTTCAATTTCGCCGCGAGAGAGTTCAGGGTTACGATCTTCGCCCAACACACAATCTTCGGTCACCAGCAATGTGCCGTAGCCATCTGTGGAAACGGCCCCACCTTCAAGCACCATATCGCTCTGAAAGCACTTGAGCTTCTGTTTGGCCAGAAGCCTACCCGCCAACGCCGCATCGTGCGCATACCCATGCACGCGATTGCCCCAGCCATTAAACTGCCATGCAATGCCGCCAATCACACCACGACCATTTGTGACATAAAGTGGTGCTGTATCCCGCGCCCAACAATCGTCAACAGCTAGCGCAACAAACTCGATGTTCCCGTGCCGCCCGCAAGCAAATTTGGCCTGAGGCTCATCTTCCGGGCGCACGAGGATCGATACCGGCTCAAATTCTGCAATCGTGCGCGCAATCTCCGCCATCTGCGCATAGGCGCTTGGCATTCTGTCGTGCCATGCAGCAGACCGAGTGGGCCATTGCATCCAGGTACGGGCATGCGGTTCCCACTCGCCGGGAAGAAAAAAGCCCTCACCGACTGGCGAATGTTGATAATCGTCCATACAACCCCCAAATTCTCACGCGAAAACACTGCGTACGCGACCAATCTGCCGTAGACTAAACGCAATAAACATGTCGAAACAGGGTTGAACAAGATGACCGACAAAATTACTGCACGATTGAACGAACTGGGGATCAACCTACCAAAGCCGAGCCGCGCCGCCGGTACCTATTCCCCCTTTGTGATCAGTGGAAACCTTGTCTACATTTCCGGGCAGGTCCCCCTCGGGGCAAACGGGCTTGAGTATCAGGGAAAACTCGGTGCCCCCTTTTCTGCCGAAGAGGGCAAGGCCGCCGCGCGACTTTGCGGGGTCAACGTGCTCGCCCAATTGTCGGCGGCCCTTGGTGGCCAGCTCGACCGCGTCAAACAATGCGTGAAAATCGGTGGCTTCGTGAATGCCACGCCAGATTTTGCAGACCACCCGGCTGTGGTCAATGGCGCATCTGATCTGATGGTGGAGGTCTTTGGCGAGAAAGGCCGTCATGCCCGGTTTGCTATCGGCAATTCTTCCCTACCTTTCAATGTTGCGGTCGAAATCGAAGCCATCTTCGAAATCGCCTGAGGACCAGCATCGTGGGAGACGCCGATCAGATTGTCATGAAAGTCGTGCCGCGAATGGTCGACATTGATGCAGCAGCATGGGATGCCTGCGCCAATCCCGGCGGCGACATTCCCGACAATCCGTTTGTCGCTCACGCCTTCCTTCGCGCATTGGAGGAAAGTGGTTCCGCCACCACGCACACCGGTTGGGCGCCACACCACCTCGTCCTGGAGGAACCGGACGGAACTTACGCCGGCGTGGTGCCCATGTATTTGAAAAACCACTCGCGCGGGGAGTATGTGTTTGATCATGGCTGGGCTGACGCCTTTCATCGCGCGGGTGGGTCCTATTATCCAAAATTGCAAATCTCCATTCCTTTCACACCTGCAAGTGGCCGACGCATTCTGGCAAAGCCCGGCATTTTCCAGGAGCAGGTAGAGGATCAACTGACCGCGGGCATTGTAGAACTTGCAAGACAATTGGAGGTCTCATCCGTCCACATAACCTTCCTGACGCAGGGCCAGTGGACGCGACTGGGCGAGGTTGGCTTTCTAAAAAGGACTGATCAGCAGTTCCATTGGCTGAATGATAGTTACAAGCATTTCGAGGATTTTCTGGACGCACTCGCCTCTCGCAAGCGAAAGAACCTCCGCAAGGAACGAGAACGTGCGCTCCACAATGATATTGAAATCGAATGGCTCACAGGTGCAGACCTCACAGAGGAACATTGGGATGCTTTCTATCAGTTCTATGTGGACACAGGCGCGCGGAAATGGGGGAGCCCTTACCTCACGCGCGCATTTTTCTCAGAGATAAACCGGACCTTCGCAGACAAGACCCTGCTCATCATGGCAAAGCGTGATGGCCGCTACATAGCGGGCGCACTCAACTTCATCGGCTCCAACACGCTTTTCGGTCGCAACTGGGGTTGCGTAGAAGATCACCCGTTCCTTCATTTCGAATGCTGCTACTATCAGGCAATTGACTTCGCTATCGAGCATGGCTTGAGCCGGGTTGAAGCCGGTGCCCAGGGCGAACACAAACTCGCACGCGGTTATGTACCGACCCACACGTACTCAGCGCATTACATTTCCAACCCGAGCTTCCGCGACGCCGTTGACCGGTACCTGCAACAGGAACGCGCGCACATCGATCATGACATCGCCTATTTGAGCGATCATGCACCCTTCCGCAAAAATGAACCAACAACAGACAAAGACTGAAAGGCAACATGATGGCATACGATCCCAATAATATTTTTGCCAAAATCCTTCGGGGCGAAGCGCCAAGCTTCAAAGTCTACGAAGATGACAAGACCTTTGCCTTCATGGATGTGATGCCGCAAGTGGATGGTCACACACTTGTGATCCCTAAAGCACCAGCTGAAAACCTCTTTGACCTAAGCCCCGATGATTACACATCGCTCGCCCGCTCAACGCAGATCGTCGCTGCCGCCGTCAAGAAGGCCATGCAGGTCCCCGGCATCATGATCGCACAGCTGAACGGTGCGGAAGCGGGTCAGACCGTATTTCACATTCACAATCACATCATTCCCCGCGAAAAAGGCCTTGAGCTGAAATTCCACGCGCGCGACCTCGCGGACTTCAAAATTCTGGAGAGCCAAGCCGAGAAAATTCGCGCCTGCTTCTAAGAACCATCAAACATACCTATCTGGGAGGAAATTATGTTGAGATCATGGAAAAATGCACTGATGGGCGCAACAACCCTCGCCCTACCCGCCCTCATCATGACCGCGCAGGCGGCCGAGCCTGTAGCCGATTACACCCTTGAAACAGTCATCGCGCCGTCAGCCTTTCACGGTATTCACGGCCTGACATTCACCAGCGACAACAAGCTGCTCGCAGGCAGTGTACTAGGTCGGGCCATCTATGAAATTGATGTGGAAGGCAAAACAGCTTCCACCTATATCGGCGCGCCCCTGGGCATGGCCGATGATCTGGAGGAAGGGCCAAACGGCGAACTTGGATGGACCGCCTTTCTGGAAGGCAAATACTATCTGCGCACAAAAGATGGTGAGACGCGCACGCTGGCCGAAGGCCTCCCCGGCCTCAACTCAACCGCCTGGTCGCCAGACGGACGGCTCTTTGCGACGCAGGTTTTCCTCGGAGACGCGCTTTATGAACTCGACCCAAGCGGGAGCAATCCGCCCCGGAAGATTATGGAAGGCATGGGTGGCCTCAACGGCTTTGACTTCGGGCCCGACGGAAAACTCTACGGCCCCCTCTGGTTCAAGGGTACAATTGTCCGCATTGACGTAGACACGGGCGAAATGGAAACCGTCGCCGACGGCTTCAAGATCCCAGCTGCCGTCAATTTTGACAGCAAGGGAAATCTCTGGGCTGTCGATACGGCCGCCGGTCACGTCGTCCATGTGAACGTGTCAACCAGTGAGACCACAGTCGTCGCACGCGTCGCCCCGTCGATCGACAATCTCGCCCTTAACGCGAAAGATCAATTGTTCATCTCCAACATGGCCGACAATGCGATCATCCATATCAACACCCAAACAGGTGAAGCTCATCCGATTATCAAAGGAGAACTGGCTGTGGCCGCCGACATTGCTCACGGCCACAATGACAAGGGCGAAGAAACCATCTTTATCGGTGACCTTTTCTCCTTTCGGACACTCAATGTAACAACCGGAAAAATCAGCGAAATTGGACGCGTCTTCGGTGCCAATATCGATTACCCCATCAGCGTCGGCGTGAACGGAGACCAGATCGCGCTGTCAGGATGGTCGGCAGGCATGGTCCAAACCTACGACATTTCAACCGGATCACTTGGCGACATTCATCACAATTTCACGACACCAACTGATGCTCTGCCGCTGCCCGGTGGTGATGTGCTTGTTGCAGAATTTGCGCGCGGCGCACTCGTGCGTGTAGATGGATCAGACTGGAGCAAACGCACTGATGTTGTGACAGAGCTTGCGGGGCCAACAAGCCTCCTGGCAGGGAAAGACGGAAAAATCCTCGTGTCTGAAAACCTGAGCGGAACAATTTCAGAAATTGATCTCTCCACAGGAGAGCGCACAGTTTTGGCAAGTGGTCTCGAAGGACCGGAAGGCTTTGATCAGGCCGAGGATGGCACGCTTTATGTTGCAGAAGTTGGCGCAAAATCAATCAGCCGGATTACACCGGACGGAACCAGACACATTATCGGCACTGACTTGCCGATCGGCTTTGCCGGACCTGACGACGGCCTGCCCGTATATGTGCCGACCGGGGTCGTTCTGTCCGATAACGGAGATGTCTATTTCACGGCCGACGAAGTGGCCGGGCTCTATCGTCTCACCCAGAACGCAGAGTAACCCAAAAGAGCGAGAACGCGCAAAAAAGCCGGTGAATTTCACCGGCTTTTCTTTTGTCACTCAACAAGGAGTGGCACTTTGGGAACGGAGCCGCCATCGCTGGAACCGCCATCGTCAGGCCCCTTCGGCCCTTCCTTTGGTCCACCCTTTTTTGGTTTTCGCGAACGTGTCGCGCGGGGTGGTGCGGCTTCGAACTCGAAGGAAAGCTCATCTGCTTTCTTGTCAACACTGACGCGCACAACACCGCCCTTCGTCAGCTGCCCAAACAGAACCTCATCCGCCAATGGCTTCTTGATGTTTTCCTGAATGACGCGGGACAAAGGCCGCGCGCCCAATTGCTGGTCATATCCGCGTTCAGCAATCCACTTGTTCGCGTCATCTGTCAGCTCAATCGTGACATTGCGGTCAGCCAGCTGGGCTTCGAGCTGAAGAACAAACTTCTCGACAACCCGCGCAATCACATCTTCCGGCAGGTTTTGGAATGGAATGGTCGCATCCAACCGGTTGCGGAATTCAGGGGTGAACAGACGCTTGATGGCATCCTCGTCCTCACCTTCCCGCTTCACACGGCCAAACCCGATAGGTGCTTTCGCCATATCAGACGCGCCCGCATTGGTTGTCATGATCAAAACAACATTCCGGAAATCAATTTTCTTGCCATTATGGTCGGTCAGTTTCCCGTGATCCATAATCTGCAACAGAATATTGAAAAGGTCAGGATGCGCTTTCTCAATCTCATCAAGCAGAAGAATACAATGAGGATGCTGATCGACACCGTCCGTCAACAAACCACCCTGATCAAACCCTACATAGCCGGGAGGCGCACCAATAAGACGCGAGACCGTGTGCCGCTCCATATATTCCGACATATCAAAGCGCAGCATTTCGACGCCCATAATGTCTGCGAGTTGACGCGCAACCTCCGTCTTGCCAACGCCGGTTGGGCCCGAAAAGAGATAGGACCCGATGGGCTTCTCAGGCTCACGCAACCCCGCGCGCGCCAGCTTGATCGCCGACGCCAGAGCTTCAATTGCATCATCCTGGCCAAACACAACACGCTTCAGCTCGGTGCCCAGGTCTTTCAGTTTTTCAGTGTCGGACTTGGAAACAGACTTCGCCGGAATGCGCGCCATCGTGGCCACAACTTCCTCAATCTCTTTTACCCCAACAACTTTCTTACGACGCGTCGCAGGCTTCAACATCTGTCGCGCACCCGCCTCATCGATCACATCAATCGCCTTGTCGGGCAGTTTCCGGTCGTGCATATATTTTGATGAGAGATCAACCGCAGACTTGATCGCATCATTCGTATAACGAAGGTCGTGAAACTCCTCAAAATAGGGCTTCAGCCCCTGCAGAATTTTCACGGTGTCAGGCACAGACGGTTCAGCAACGTCGATCTTCTGGAACCGACGCACAAGCGCACGGTCTTTCTCAAAATGCTGGCGATATTCTTTGTATGTCGTTGAACCGATACAACGCAGCGACCCGCTGGCAAGAGCTGGTTTCAACAGGTTCGACGCATCCATCGCGCCACCACTTGTGGCACCCGCACCGATAACAGTGTGGATCTCGTCGATAAACATCACAGCGCCTGGATAATCCTCAAGCTCTTTGATGACCTGCTTGATCCGCTCTTCAAAATCACCGCGATAGCGCGTACCCGCAAGCAACGTCCCCATATCAAGCGAGAAGATCGTGGCATCTGCCAGAACTTTGGGCACTTCACCTTGCACAATCTTGCGCGCAAGGCCCTCCGCAATTGCCGTCTTGCCAACGCCCGGATCACCCACATAAAGCGGATTGTTCTTCTGGCGGCGACACAGGATCTGGATTGTGCGCTCTACTTCCTTCTCGCGCCCGATCAACGGATCAATGCCGCCCTTTTTCGCTTTTTCATTCAGATTGACGCAATAGGTATCAAGCGCCTCGGTCGAGCTTTTTCCCGAAGTCTTGCCCCCCGAAGGCCGCACCTCTTCGTCATCATCATCGTCTGAGGAGCCACGAACAGGCTTTGCCTCATTCATGTCAGCGCGCTTGGCGATCCCGTGCGAAATATAATTGACCGCGTCATACCGCGTCATTTCCTGTTCCTGCAGGAAGTAGGCAGCATGGCTCTCACGCTCGGCAAACATGGCGACAAGAACATTGGCACCGGTTACTTCTTCACGGCCCGACGATTGAACATGAATAACGGCACGCTGAATAACACGCTGGAAACCGGCGGTTGGCTTCGCGTCATCATCGCCATCCACAATCAGGCTTGAAAGATCATTGTCGATATAATGAATAAGCTGATGCCGCAGGGCATCCAGATCAACATTGCAAGCCCGCATCACGGCCGCTGAATCCTGATCATCCAACAGAGCCAGCAGCAGATGCTCCAGCGTTGCATATTCGTGATTACGTTCGTTCGCGAGCGCAAGCGCCCGGTGGAGGCCTTCTTCCAAACTACGAGACAGTGATGGCACGACGTCCCTTTCTGTTGGCTACGGGACCTGAAAGACCGTCCCTTATTTCCTCTTTTCGTCTACATCCGCCCGCGCGCCAACAAAAACGAGCGCTGCGGACCTTTTTTCTTGCCCCACCTAAATATCTGTGTGGGTTAGCTTACTGTCTATCCGGACCCTGTCCATCATCGATTTGCTATTGAACCAGTTTCCACAATCAAAGTGGCGTCGATATGGCAATCGACCTAGCAGCAAGAACGTCACCCCTTCGCTTATTCCCTCTCTCCCGTCATTCCCTCTCCATGGTGCATTGAAGTGGATGCTGATTCTGGCGCGCGAAATCGACAACCTGTGCCACCTTGGTTTCGGCAACCTCGTAGGTAAAGACGCCGCAAATGCCCACACCATTTTGATGAACATGCAGCATGATGGTGGTTGCAGCTTCCATGTCTTTGGAGAAGAAGCGCTGCAGAACGTGAACGACAAATTCCATCGGCGTGTAATCGTCGTTCAGCAGCAAAACCTTGTAAAGTGAAGGCTTTTTCGTTTTCGGTTTGGTGCGAGTGATGACGCCCGTCGTCGTACCACCGCCCGGCCCGCCATTCTGGTCGTCATCATGCCCGTCGTCATGCCCGTCATTGTGATTGTCATGTTCATTGTCAGCCATTTTTGGCGCAGACCACTTTCCACGAGCCCTAAAGCCCGTCCCCTTCAAATGTCGGCGAAAGCACTCAATTGCCCACCCGACTCCGAAACCTCAATGTTTTCACTAAGATAAGACATGTCACCATTTTTGAAAGGTGTGCCGCGCAATTTGACCAGAATTTTATGTCCCCCACACACGCCCCGTTTTCTCTAGCATCAAAAACCGGGGTCATCCTTGAAAAACCGAGCGGCCAAAGGGCCAAATTAACCATTTAGTAACGATTTCGGCGATAGTGTGAACCTTGAAAATCCGGCAGAATTCGAGGCATTTCTGAGGGAATTCCCAAGATTTTTGCGGGTGAGACCGGCCAGGGCCAGTGGGCCCGGAGAGTTTGTCATAGTTAAAGTCGCCGATACCAACCACCAAACCAAATCGGGCATAAAGATCTGATCGGCATTAGCACTTCACCAAGTTCCAAAATCTCGCTTGGCAAGTCGACTGTTCTGGTGAAAGGATATCAAGACTTGTCTCCAGAGGGGGCTGGAATGAGCAGTACGGTATTTGTTGATTCGCTGAATAAACGGGCTTTTCAAAGCGCCGTTCGCCTGCTGTTTTCCACTGTGCTTCTTGCATTTGTGACCGCGCCAATGTTGCTGACGGCAACCCCTGCTCTTGCCAACAGCAAATATGCCGCTGTCGTGGTTGATGGTCATACGGGCCGCCTCATCTATTCCCGCAATGCAGACCGGGCCCGCTACCCCGCATCACTCACAAAAGTGATGACGCTCTATCTCCTGTTTGAAGAGCTGGATGCAGGCCGCGTATCCCTTCACACGCCTCTTCGCGTCTCACGCCGAGCTGCCGACCAGCCACCGTCAAAGCTTGGTGTCGCCCCAGGCTCCACCATCACGGTGGATGAGGCTATCCGCGCGTTGGTGACCAAGTCCGCAAACGATGTCGCCGTCGTGATCGGCGAACATATTGCCGGCAGCGAATACCGATTTGCGCAGCGCATGACGTCAACGGCGCGCCGCCTGGGCATGAACCGTACCCGCTTCATGAACGCTTCCGGCCTGCCAAACAGCCGCCAGCTGACCACCGCACGCGACATGGCAACACTTGCACAAAAGGTTCAGGAAGATTTTCCTGAATATTTCGCGTTTTTCTCGATCACAGAATTCCGTCACAATGGCCGTCGCTACACGAACCACAACCGCCTGGTTGGCAGGTATTCCGGCGCAACGGGCCTCAAGACCGGTTACACCCGTGCCTCTGGCTTCAACCTCACAACAACGGTCGAGCGTAACGGCAAATACCTGATCGGCGTTGTCCTTGGCGGTCGCACCGCCCAAACGCGCGACAATCACATGGTCGAGATCCTGGACGCCGCATGGAACACCGCTGTTGCGCGCAATCAGACGAGCTCACCCACTTACGCATCGCTTAAAGAGGCACCTATTCCGCTTCAACGTCCTGGCTCCGATACAACGACAACGACTGTCGTTGCCGCAGCCTCACATATCGCTATCCCGGCACCTGTCCCCCAAGGTGACATTGAAAGCGCTGTAACCATCGACCATTCACAATTGCGGGCGGAAGCTGTCACCAATCTTCGCTCAACGACATTCCCGACAGAGCGCGATGCCTTTGATCCAAACAGCTGGGTTATCCAGGTTGGAGCTTATGCCGAGCCAAGCCAGGCTGTCGACCGTATCCGCGAAGCGGTGAATGCAGCACCCCTGCAGCTCGCAAATGCCGTGCCGATCACAATGCCTTTCTCGTCGCGCAACCAGACACTCTACCGATCTCGCTTTGGTGGGTTTGATGAGCATTCGGCGAAAAATGCGTGTGCGGAACTGGGCCGGTCTGCGATTACCTGCATTGCCATCCCGCCATCAGGTTGGGGACGGACTGCCTCCATAAAAGGCTGAGCAAGAGCTGAGCCCCATCAAAAGACTATTGCCCTAACAGGAAATCTTTCGCGGCATTCACTTCGGCTGCAAGATGCGTGGACCCGCCATGGTCCGGGTGCAATTTCTGCATCAGCATTTTATGGGCCCGTCTGATGTCATCCCTCGTCGCGCCGTTCTGCAACCCCAGGATTTCAAGCGCACGGCCCCGCGTCATGCCGCTGTTTTGGGGACGATGAGGTTCAGCTCTCCCGCCACTCTGCCCTCCCCCATTCTGACCGTTCATGCCAAAGCCCGGCAGCCTGACAGGCAAGCCCACAAGCCAGGCAGCGACCATGAATAGCGGGATCGCAAAGCCAATCCGACCCGCAAGCGTGAGTGCCAGCCCGGAAAGCACAGCCAGAACCGCGCCACCAATGCGCACCACCTTGGCAAGTTTTTTGGGGTCAATACGGGTGGAAAGCTGCAGCAACACAACTGCACCGATCACAATTGCCAGAACAAGCAACAATCCGCTCACCTGAGGCTCCCTTTTTTCGCCGATACGCTAACACATGGCTTAAGAAAGTCAGGCTGTCGCAATCAGCTGTTCATTGTCAAGGAAGGGAAGTTCAAGTGTTGTAATAAGCTGGCGCACTTCTGCCCTTGCTGCCACATGTGACATGGAAAGCCCGCCACTGGCATTCTCGGTCCGCAGGTCAAGCAAGGTGAGCCCCGACGGGAACATTTCCCGGAAGATCACCCGCTCGCCAAAGCCCGGCGCTACGCGAAAGCCTACGCGCTGGCTCAACGCCTCCAGCCCTTCTTCCACGCGCCGCTTGTTCTTGGCGTCGAGCGAAGAAAGCCGATTGCGCATAATTACCCAATCAATGGTACCACCATCCGCCATCGCACGGCGCTTGCGGCTCTCCCACACCATCTCCGAATAAAGGCTCGGACGCCCCAGTTCATATGTTTCCGGGTTCACCTGCGCCAAAAGATCAAAATCAACAAAACTGTCATTCATCGGCGTGATGATCGTGTCCGCGACCGCATGGCCAAGCCGCGACAGAAAACTGTCACTACCGGGACTGTCTATAATCACAACATCATTGGCCGCCGTGAGTTCAGCAAAAACAATCTCGAACCGGCCCCGTTCTTCCCGTTGCTGCTCTTTCAGAGAATCCAGTTGAGAGCGATCAATCACACGGTGATCTGGCACGGCGAGCGCAACGCCGTTCGCCTCACTCCACGACTTTCTGTTCTCGACATAGCGCGTCAAAGAACGCTGCCGACTATCAAGATCAATCGAGCCAACACGGAGGCCTTCCGCCAGAAGCGAGGCGATCACATGCATGGCGGTCGTTGTTTTGCCGGAACCACCCTTCTCGTTGCCCAAAACGATTGTGTACCGACGGTGAGGTGATGGAGCTATTGTCACGGGCTTGGGCACTCTCGATTTGAACGACTCAATGTAAGCTGGGCGGAGTTTCTGCGGAACCGCCCGGTCAGTCAACAAATGAGGCAGGAATGTGATGGCCCCCGCCAAAACCGCCCGATGAAACATCAGGCCCTCGCCAGTGGAGAGGAAAAGCATGAGAAACCAGCCATGAGAAGCCAGCGATACAATCATTTTGCCCTGAGCGTTCTGTCTCTCTTGTGTCTTGTTGCCCAACCGATCTTGTTCAGCACCGGTGCAAGCGGTGCGGCCCTGCCAGCCAGCTATAACGTGACACAGGTGGCGGCGGATGACGTGCTGAACGTCCGCTCCCGGCCTGATCACCTTGCACCCGTTACCGGTACGCTCCCGCCAAATGCGACGGGCATTGAACTGACCGGAAAAACCACATTGGTGAAAGACGCAACATGGGTTGAGATCCGCCATAATGATCTCACCGGATGGGTGAACAGCCATTACCTTGCTCCGCTCACCACACCTTCTTCCCCTTCTGCACCAATCGTCGAAAACGCTGGGCCGGACATGCTCACTCCTGACATGACCGAGCCCGCGCCTGCCAGGACCGAACCAAAGACAAGCCACTTTCGCGAACCGCTTTCCTGCAGCGGGACGGAACCGTTCTGGGGTCTGGAGGTCAAAGGCATGGCCGGTGCCCTGGATACGCTGTCAGACGGCCGGTCTGACATCAGGTTTGAAACCATACGAAACGCGGACGGGAGCCCCATTATCTGGTCGTTTCGCGGCCAGGATGTGCGCACCGGAAAACCGGTTCTCGCCGTTTTGGAGGAGACCGGCCAATGCAATGACGGCATGTCCGATCTTGCCTACAAATACTCAATTCGGCTCGACATCAAGGACGGACCGTTTTTCGCGGGCTGCTGCAACCGTTTACCCGGCCAACCAGACCCTTAAAGGCTTTACAAGTGGCTTTGGAATAAGCCCGAAGTGCCTTCCCTCTTGCCAGCCGTTCGCCCGCAGCCTATTGCTTGAAGACCGCCAATCAGAGCGGTGACAAATTATTTTTTAGCCACCAAACAGGCAGCACGCTCATGATCGACCAGTATAAAAGCCTTACCGCCAACTGGAGCTACCCAACCCAGGTCCGCTTCGGGCCTGGCCGCATTTCGGAGCTTGCCAATGCCTGCCGGGGTGCCGGCATTCGAGCGCCGCTCTTCGTGACTGATCCGGGCCTTGCCGGCCTGCCGATCGTCACCAATGCGTTGGGCTTGCTGGAGGAAGCGGGCCTTTCAACGGTGCTTTTTGCTGACATTCAGGGAAACCCTGTTGCTGCGAATGTGGACAAGGGTGTCGCTATCTACCGTGAAGGACATCATGATGGCGTCGTGGCCTTCGGTGGCGGCTCCGCCCTCGACGCGGCGAAAGCCATCGCCTTCATGAGCGGTCAGACACGCCCCATGTGGGACTTCGAAGACCGGGAAGACTGGTGGACGCGGGCAGACCCTGCAGGCATCGCCAAAGTCATTGCCGTTCCCACTACCGCGGGGACAGGCTCCGAAATGGGCCGCGCATCGGTCATCACTGACGAACGCGATCACACAAAGAAGATCATCTTTCATCCGCGCATGCTGCCTGTCGAAGCCATTGCCGACCCGGAGCTTACTGTCGGTCTGCCTGCATCCATCACCGCGGCAACAGGGATGGATGCGCTGTCCCACTCGCTGGAAGCCTTCTCAAGTCCGTTCTGGCATCCGATGGGCCAGGGAATCGCGCTGGAGGGAATGCGCCTGGTGAAAGAATGGCTGCCGGAAGCAACAGCCAATGGCAGCAACGTAACAGCCCGTGCCTATATGCTCGCTGCCTCCTCCATGGGCGCCGTCGCCTTCCAGAAAGGTCTTGGCGCCATGCACGCGATGAGCCACCCCTGCTCCAGCGTCAAGGGCACCCATCACGGCCTGACCAACGCTGTGCTGATGCCGTACGTCCTGGTGCACAACCAGTCTGTCATTGACGAGAAGCTTGCCTCGCTCTCCCGCTATCTCGACATTGGGACAACATCCACACACTTCATTGATTGGGTGTTGAAGCTGCGCGAACAGCTTAAAATCCCGCACACGCTGCAAGACATTGGCATAACGACAGACCTGATCGGAGAGCTGGCACCCATGGCGCTGGAAGACCCAAGCACCGGTGGTAACCCCGTTGCCATGACACGCGGTGCGTACGAAGACCTGTTCGCCAAAGCGATTGCCGGTAAACTGAGTTAAGCAGACGAATGCCCCCAAAAATGAATCTGGACAAAACGAGCTACGCAACCCCCGTTGCCCGCACAATTGCAGACCTTCGAACGCAAGTGGCTGTTTGGCGAAGAGCCGGTGAAACCATCGCCATGGTACCAACTATGGGGGCACTGCACGCCGGTCACTTGTCACTCATTGATGTTGGCAAGGCCAAGGGCGCAACGAAGATCATCGTCTCCATCTTCGTCAACCCGACCCAGTTCGGCCCGGGGGAAGATTTTGACGCCTATCCCCGCACGGAGCAGCAAGACGCTGCAAAACTAAACGGTCTCGCGGATCTGATTTTCGCGCCCAATGGATCGGAAATGTATCCGGACGGCTACGCCACAACTGTTTCTGTGACTGGTGTCACCAACACACTGGAGGGGGAAGCCCGCCCGACCCATTTTGACGGCGTTGCGACTGTCGTGAGCAAGCTCCTGCTCGCCTGTGGTCCTGATCTCGCGATCTTCGGCGAAAAGGATTACCAGCAATTGCTGACCATTCGCCGCATGGTAGCAGACCTCACAATCCCCGTGACAATTATCGGCGGCCCCATCCTGCGGGAGGCAGATGGCCTCGCCATGTCGTCACGCAATGTTTACATGACGGAGCCTGAACGAAAAGCCGCTGGGCAACTCAATATCGTGCTGAAGGCGGCCGCCGATGCCATCACCAACGGGGCCGACATTGAGGCGACCTGCGCAGATGCGCAGAAGCAATTGCTTGGTCTGGGTTTTGCGCAGGTGGATTATCTGACGGTCAGAGACACGGTCTCCCTTGCGCCGGTCGCAAAGCTCGACCGGGAAGCACGCATTCTCGTCGCCGCCAAAATCGGCAAGCCACGCCTGCTGGACAACATGCCTGTCCTGTTCAACGGCTAAAGCAGCCCGAGCGCCAACAGCTCTTCGCGCATTTCTGTCGGCATGTCATCGACCCCCTCAACGCTAGAGGCGTCACGCGGTGCCGCCGCCTTGTCCAGATACCGCCAGCCCTGAAAGGGCCGCTTGGCCAAGCGTTCAGTGAGAACAACCTGCGGGTCCAGCAAAAGCCCGCAATGGCGTTTGCCCTCGTCATCCACCAATGCACGAAGCTCCAGAATGCGCTGTCGGCAGCGCACCTGACCCTTCATCACCCAATAGAGAGACCCGCCATCCAAAAGCTCGTCAGCCTGCTTCGGCGTCATGCGTGTGACATGCACAAGCTCTTGTGAAGCAGCAAGCCGCCGGGCCTGATAGGCGATCAAGGTCTCCGGGTCTTCAACACCAACACACAGTTTTACGAGGTGAACCGTCAAACCTTCGGGCTTTCTTCCTGCTCTTCAAAGGTAACAAGCGTCGCACCGGCTTCAACCTGATCCCCTTCGCAGACAGATACCAGCGCCACTATGCCATCGCTTTGAGCCTGAATGGTCTGTTCCATCTTCATGGCTTCCAGTACAACAAGCGCGCTGCCTTTTCGAACTGTGTCCCCTGGCTTCACCAGCACCTGAATAATCTTTCCGGGCAATGGCGCGGTAAAGCGATTGCTCGCCCCGCTTTCCTCCAGATCAACATCCAGCGGGTCAGGCCGACCGAACTCATGAGATGCACCAGCCTGCATCAGCACGAAGCCACGACCGGTTTCAATTACGCCCGCCACATGCCGCCGCTCATTGATGAGAACCGTCATGCGGCCATCGTCCAGCGTACCACTGACCTTGAACGCGGCTCCCTCAACATCGATGACCCAGTTCGCGCCTTCGCGATGCACGCCGAGTAAATACGCCTCGTCGCCCGTAAGGAGAGAAATCGTCTCACGTCGTCCACCGCCGAGCACCCAACCATCAGTCGCAGCCCAGGGAGAATGAGGATCACCGGCGAGATCTGCTGTCGAACGAATGCCTGTTTCGCGCACCGCAAGCTCATGAAATGCAGCAAGAGCAAGCAATTCAGGCGTTGGGGTGCTGGAGACGGGCAGCAACGCGCCCAGATGCTTGTCGATAAAGCCCGTATCAATGTCGCCATCAATAAAGGCTTTGCTCTGAACAATTTTGGCAAGGAACGCGGTGTTGGCACGAAGCCCCGCAATCTCAATCGTCTCCAACGCGCGGCCCATGCGGCGGAGCGCGCCCTGTCGGGTTTCGTCCCAGACAATCAGTTTCGCGATCATCGGATCGTAGAACATGGAAACCGTGTCGCCTTCGCGCACGCCCGTGTCCACACGAACGCCATCATCATCGGTCGGAAGCCGCAAACGATGCAGCGTTCCCGTCGAAGGGAAGAAGTTCTTGGCAGGGTCTTCAGCATAAAGTCGAACTTCGATGGCATGCCCGTCAATCGCAAGCTCTTCCTGACGGCAGGGAAGCGTCTCACCCGCCGCCACACGGAATTGCCATTCAACAAGGTCCTGTTCCGTAATCATCTCAGTCACAGGATGTTCCACCTGAAGACGCGTATTCATTTCCATGAAATAAAACGCATCTGCACGAAGCCCTTTAGAAGCATCGGCAATGAACTCGATCGTGCCTGCGCCGCGATACTTGATCGCTTTCGCCGCCGCAACAGCGGCAGCACCCATCGCCTCGCGCATGGCTACTGGCATATCTGGTGCCGGTGCCTCTTCCACCACTTTCTGGTGACGTCGTTGCAAAGAGCAGTCCCGCTCAAACAGATGAACGGCATTGCCATGACTGTCGGCAAAGACCTGAATTTCTATGTGGCGCGGGCGAGATACATATTTCTCAACCAGCACCCGGTCATCACCGAACGCACTTGCGGCCTCCCGCTGGGCAGATCGGAGTGCTTTCTCAAACTCACCGGCTTCATCCACCCGGCGCATACCTTTGCCACCACCGCCGGCAACTGCCTTGATCAAAACCGGGTAGCCGATCTTGCCAGCTTCCGCCGCAAGGAAAGCGGCATCCTGATTGGCACCATGATAGCCAGGCACCACTGGCACCTTGGCCTTTTCCATCAACGCCTTGGCGGCATCTTTCAGACCCATCGCGCGAATAGCGTCAGCTGTCGGGCCGATAAAAATAACACCCGCCTTTTCACACGCTTCGGCAAAGGCGGCATTCTCGGAGAGGAAACCATACCCAGGGTGGATCGCTTCTGCGCCACTCCGCCGTGCGACATCCAGAATAACATCTGCCCGCAGATAACTCTCAGCCGCGGGCGACGCACCAATGTGATAGGCCTCATCGGCCAGCGCTACATGGGCGGAAGCTGCATCAGCGTCAGAGAAAACAGCAATCGTGCGAATGCCCATCTCTTTTGCGGTGCGAATGACACGGCAGGCAATCTCTCCACGGTTGGCAATCAATACAGAAGAAAACATATCGCCTCACATTCTGAACACGCCGAACTTCGTGTCCGGCACGGGGGCATTAAGAGTTGCAGAAAGAGAGAGCGCCAAAACACGGCGCGTCTCTTGTGGAGCGATGATCCCGTCATCCCAAACCCGCCCAGTCGCAAAGTAAGGATGCCCCTCATCTTCATATTGAGCACGGATTGGCGCCTTGAAAGCCGCCTCTTCTTCCGCGGTCCATTCCTCGCCGCGCGCTTCCATACCGTCACGTTTAACAGTGGCGAGCACACTGGATGCCTGTTCCCCGCCCATCACCGAGATGCGGGAGTTCGGCCACATATAAAGGAAGCGCGGACTATAGGCCCGACCACACATGCCGTAATTGCCAGCCCCGTAGGACCCACCAATGACGACCGTGATCTTGGGTACCTGTGCCGTTGCCACAGCTGTGACGAGCTTTGCACCATCCTTGGCAATCCCGCCGGCTTCATATTCGCGGCCAACCATAAAGCCCGCAATATTCTGCAAAAACAGAAGCGGCACACGGCGCTGACAACAAAGCTCGATAAAATGAGCACCCTTGAGCGCAGACTCAGAAAACAGAATGCCATTATTCGCGATAATGCCGACAGGCATACCGTGAATATGGGCAAACCCTGTCACGAGCGTACTGCCGTAAAGCGGCTTAAACTCATCAAAGTCCGAGCCATCGACAATGCGGGCAATCACATCGCGCACGTCATACTGGATAGCAAGAGAAGAAGGTATGATCCCATCAAGCTCTGCCGGGTCATAAAGCGGCTCACGCGGCTCCTGCAGACGAATATCAATATTCTTCCGGCGGTTGAGCGTACCGGCAATCTGCCGCATCAGCGCCAGTGCATGATCATCGTTGAGCGCGTAGTGATCGGTCACACCACTCGTGCGGGAATGCACGTCGGCGCCGCCGAGATCTTCTGCCGTCACGACCTCACCGGTCGCCGCCTTCACCAAAGGGGGGCCACCAAGAAAGATCGTTCCCTGCTTGCGCACAATCACATTCTCATCGGACATGGCGGGCACGTAAGCACCCCCCGCTGTGCAAGATCCCATGACGATGGAAAGCTGTGGAATGCCCTTCGCCGACATGTTGGCCTGGTTGTAAAAGATCCGGCCAAAATGATTGCGATCAGGAAAAATGTCTGCCTGATTGGGCAGGTTCGCCCCGCCACTATCCACGAGATAGATGCACGGGAGATTGTTCTCAAGCGCCACTTCCTGCGCCCGCAAATGCTTCTTCACCGTCTCCGGATAATAGGTGCCGCCCTTGATCGTCGCATCGTTGCAGACAATCACACATTCCTGGCCTGCCACCCGACCAATGCCCGTAATGATCCCGGCTGCATGAATATCACCACCATACATGCCGTGCGCGGCCATGGGGGAGAGTTCCAGAAACGGCGTACCCGCATCCAGGAGCCCGTGAACCCGCTCGCGGGGCAGCTTCTTGCCGCGTGACACATGCCGCGCCCGGGACCGTTCGTCCCCACCAAGTCCATGTTTGTCGCGCTGCACATTCAAGTCGGCAACCAGGCCTTGCATCGCCTCAGCATTTTTCTGAAAACGCTCATCACGAGGCGAAACGGAACTCTTTAGAACGGCCATGCGGCTATGTCCTCATGCTTGTAACTAAAATCATGTTTGATCTGGCACCCGGATCGGGCGACGAAGAACGACCGGAGAATACCCGGCCCACTGACAATTCCAATGCCTATATTGTCTTAATTTAGATGGCAGATTTTCTCAATGAAATCAGTTAATTACGCCTATTTTCTTGGAAAGTGATTCAATGAACGACACGCTCAATTGCAACCGCTGTCGCCTCGCCCCCACCAATGCAGAGCGAAGCTACACCCTTTGATACATCATGCCGCGCCATCGCGTTGAGCAAGGTCACAATGATCCGCGCACCCGATGCACCAATAGGGTGACCAAGGGCGCAAGCACCGCCATAAACATTGACCCGGGCATGATCGAGATCAAGCTCCTGCATGGCCGCCATCGCCACCACGGCAAATGCCTCATTAATCTCGTAAAGGTCCACATCACTCGTTGACCAGCCAACCTGCGCCAACAGCTTGTTGATCGCCCCGACGGGCGCCGTTGTAAACCAGGCAGGTGCCTGTGCGTGCCCCGCCTGCCCGCGAAGAACCGCCAGCGGCGCGAGCCCCCGACGCTCCGCCTCTGAGCGACGCATCAAAACAAGCGCCGCGGCTCCATCGGAGATCGAAGAAGAGTTAGCCGCCGTCACACTGCCGTCTGGCGCAAAAGCAGGTTTCAGCGTTGGTATTTTTTCAGGCTGTGCAGACAGAGGCTGTTCATCCTTGTCGATCACGCTCTCGCCCTTGCGCCCCTTCACAATGATCGGCGCAATCTCTGAGGCGAAATGCCCATTCTCAGTTGCAGCCCTCGCGCGCGCAAGCGATGCAAGCGCATAGCCGTCCTGCGCTTCACGGGAAAACTGATAATGCCGCGCCGTCGCCTCCGCATAAGTACCCATCAAGCGGTTCTCATAGGCATCTTCCAATCCGTCGAGAAACATATGGTCTTTGACTTCACTATGACCAAGCCGTAGCCCTGCCCGCACCTTTGGCAGAACGTAAGGCGCATTGCTCATGCTCTCCATGCCGCCTGCGACGACTATCTTCGCACGCCCCATAGCGAGTGCATCCGCCCCCAGCATGACTGTCTTCATGCCCGACCCGCACACTTTGTTGATGGTCGTCGCGGGGACACTCTCGTCAAGCCCGCCAAGCAGCGCGGCCTGACGCGCAGGTGCCTGCCCGACACCGGCAGGCAGAACGCAGCCCATGAACACCTCATCAATGTCGGAAGACGAAAGCGACGCGCGTTCAACAGCAGCCCTGAGCGCATGCGCCCCAAGCTCCGGTCCGCGAACGGAGGCAATATCACCCTGAAACCCACCGAGCGGTGTCCGCGCACAACTAACGATGACAATCGGGTCTTTTCCTGCTTCACTCATGTAAAATCACTCCCTTTGTTTCGTGTACAAGTAGTGCGCAAACATTCCAATCGCAATGATAAAGGGCTCCAATGGAAAGTCTCCTCCACGATATTAGCTGGGTTATTCCCTACCGCGACCCGCTACTGACCCCCATTTTCCGAGGCTTCACCTGGCTCGGCTATCTGCCCTTCTTCCTGATCTTTCTGTCCCTCTCGTTTTGGACCTGGGACAAAGACAAAGCAACACGGCTCGCCGTTTTGATCGCTCTGACCGGCCTTCTGAACGCCTTCCTGAAAGATTTCTGGCAGGACCCCCGCCCACCGCTGGAGTTCAGGCTGGATGGTGACGTAGGGGAAAGCTACGGCCTGCCAAGTGGCCACGCACAAATCGCAACCGTCATGTGGCTTTGGCTTGCCTACGAATTGCGACGCAGCTGGGCCTGGATCGGCGCCATCATCATCATTGCGGGCGTCTCGTTCAGCCGAATCTATCTCGGCGTCCATGACCTGGAAGATGTAAGCGCCGGGATCGCATTGGGTCTCGTCAATCTTGCCCTGTTCGGCTGGTTCGTATCGAGCCATTTCCAGCGCTGGCACGATCTCCACCCGGCCTGGCAGGTAGCCCTTATTCTGGGATTGCAGCCAATCATCTATTTCATCTGGCCATCAGAAACCGGTGCGTCTTTCGGACTGGCACTCGGCCTCTTCCTCGCAGGCTGGTGGATTGGTGCCAAACTCAACCAACATCATTTCGACTTCAAACGCCATCCAGAATGGTGGGTGGTCATCATTTCAGGTGTCGTCGGTGTCATTGGCGTCTTCGCCTTGCAGACCGGCATCACGCGCGCACTCGATGCGCTCACGCTCAAAGCCCACGCACCCTACATCACGACATTCCTGCTCGCACTTTACATGACGGTGCTTGCGCCGCTTGCCTTCCGCGCCGCCCGAATCGGCAGGTAAAAAGGAAGTTACGCTGTTTCGTTAAACAACTCTCGTCCAATCAGCATACGGCGGATCTCGCTTGTTCCCGCGCCAATCTCATAGAGCTTCGCATCGCGGAGCAAGCGACCCGTAGCATATTCATTGATATAGCCGTTGCCGCCGAGTGTCTGGATCGCCTCCAGCGCCATCCACGTTGCTTTTTCAGCCGCATAGAGAATGGCACCCGCAGCATCCTTGCGTGCTGTCTCTTCGCGATCACAGGCTTTAGCCACCGCATACACATAAGCGCGGCTCGCATTCATGGTCGTATACATGTCAGCGATCTTGCCTTGCATCAGCTGGAACGTCCCGATCGGCTGATCAAACTGCTTCCGCTCATGAATGTAGGGGATGACGATATCCATCGCCGCCTGCATGATGCCGAGCGGCCCACCGGATAGGACCGTGCGCTCATAATCAAGGCCGGACATCAAAACGCGGACGCCATTATTAAGCCCGCCCATAATATTTTCTTCCGGTACTTCGCAATTTTCAAACACCAGCTCGCAGGTGTTTGAGCCGCGCATGCCGAGCTTGTCGAGTTTCTGCGCCGTCGAAAAACCTTTGAAGCCGCGCTCAATCAGAAAGGCAGTAATACCTTTGGGCCCCGCGGCAGGGTCCGTCTTTGCATAGACAACAAGCGTATCGGCATCCGGCCCATTGGTGATCCACATCTTGTTGCCGTTAAGCACATAGCGATCACCCTTCTTCTCCGCCTTGAGCTTCATCGACACAACGTCCGATCCGGCACCCGGCTCACTCATCGCGAGCGATCCCACATGCTCGCCCGAAATCAGTTTTGGCAGATAGCGGCTCTTCTGCTCATGGCTCGCCCAACGGCGGATCTGATTGACGCACAAGTTTGAATGCGCGCCGTATGAAAGACCGACCGACGCGGAGCCGCGCGAGATCTCTTCCATCGCGACAGTGTGCGCAAGATAGCCAAGCCCCGAACCTCCAAACTCTTCCTCAACCGTGAGGCCAAGCAGGCCAAGCTCACCCAATTGCGGCCACAAGTCGCGCGGAAACTCGTTAGAGCGATCAATCTCTGCCGCGCGCGGGCTTATCTTGTCAGCTGTGAAGGCCTGAACCGTCTCACGGATCATGTCCACGGTTTCACCAAGATCAAAATTCAACGTCGGATAATCATTGCGCGACATAAGTGGTCAGGTCCTTCAGGGTTTGTAGATATCCACAAGGTCCGACACGGTGAAAACCGTATAAACGCCGGGCCCGGTTGCGCCGCCAACCACGTAGAGACGATTGCCGACCCCCGCAACGACAACACCATGACGTGGTGTTGAAAGCGGCTCGCTCTTTTCCCAACTCCGCCCATCGCTGGCAAGCACATAATGATCGTCAAACGTGCGGGGGGGCGAAAGCTGCTCCCCGCCAACAACATGAACCTGCCCGTTAAGCACGGTGGCCCCGGCGCCCGCACGGGACGCAGGAAGTGAGGCTGCCTCGCGCCAGGCACCCGTCGACGGTTTAAAAACATCGACCCGCGCGGTCGCGGCACCATTGGTCAGCCGCCCGCCGATAACATAAATTTCACCGCCCTGGACCGCGACCGCAAAGGCAGACCGTGGTTGCGGAAAACCGTTTGTCAGCGTACGCCAATCCCCGGTAACCGGATCAAATTCAAAAATCCGCTCCGCATGTGACCCGATCCCGCCCATGACGTAGAGCTTTCCATCAACACCCACCATCTGGTGCCAGGCACGGGGGCCGGGCATGTCAGCGCCCTGCACCCAAATGCCGATAGCAGGATCAAACACCCATAAAGAGCGCACATCCGCGCCCTTGCTCTCCGCAGAAAAGCCGCCCGTCAGGAAAAGTCGCCCACCGACATTTGCCATTGCCGCTTGCTGTAGACCAACCGGGATCGGTGGCAGCGAGCGCCAGATATCGCCCACTGTGTCATAGGCTTCAAAATTATTCTGAGGAGCGGTAATGCCTGCCCCACCAGCGAGATAAATTTCTTCACCCAGAATGGCAGAAGCCGAGAGCGCATGGCCCGTTGAGCTTGGTGACCCCTCTCGCCATTCACCGGCAAACGCAGTTGACGCAACACCTAGAAGCATGGCGCAAACAATGAATGAACAAACGAAGGAAAGATGAGAAACAAAACGCATGGGCACAAAAGCCTCCTCTAATTCACTCCGATGAAACGATCTCAGAAGAGCACAAGCGCCGCAAGCCCAAGAAACGCAAAGAAGCCAGCTACATCTGTTACAGTGGTCACAAACACGCTCGATGCAATAGCCGGGTCTGCCCCGAAACGGTCAAGCGCCAGCGGCACAAGAATGCCCGCAAGCCCCGCAAGAACCAAATTAATGACCATTGCGGCCGCAAGGACCCCACCCAGGAGTGCATCCTGAAACCACAAACCGCCTGCTGTCCCCATGAGGACAGCAAACAAGATACCGTTCAAGAGCCCCACCATCACCTCACGTGTGACGATACGGCTTGTGTTAAGGGGCACAAGATCGCGGGTCGCGAGTGCACGTACGGCAACCGTCATCGTTTGCGTCCCCGCATTACCACCCATAGAGGCGACAATCGGCATCAGAACGGCGAGCGCCACCATCTGTTCAATCGTTCCATCAAATATAGCAATCACGAGCGAGGCGAGAATGGCCGTGAGCAGGTTCACAAAAAGCCAGGAGAAGCGATTGCGTGTGGTCTCCAAAACCGTATCCGACACACTTTCTTCGCTCACGATACCACCGAGACGACGAATATCCTCACTCGCTTCTTCAGCAATAATTTCGACAATGTCATCCACTGTCACCACACCGACAAGGCGATCATTCTCATCAACCACCGCCGCGGAGATCAAATCGTATTTTTCAAAGAGCCGCGCCACGTCCTCCCGGTCCATCGACACAGAAATAAGCGTTTGCTCATCATCCATAATGTCGGCAATGGCAATCGGTCGCTTGGTACGCAACAAACGTGACAAGGGTACCGTTCCCACCGGCTGGTAGGACGGATCGACGACAAAGATTTCGTAAAAATCGTCTGGCAAGTCCTGCGCGTCGCGCATGAAGTCAATCGTATGTCCGACATCCCAGAAAGGCGGCACCGCAACCAGCTCTCGCTGCATGATACGGCCCGCACTGTCTTCCGGGTACTCGAGCGTGCGCTCAATCACCTCACGTTCGTGAGGTTCCATTTGGTCAAGGATTTCCCGTTGATCGTCCTCGTCCATGTCCTCAAGAACATAAACGGCATCATCGGAATCCATTTCCTGGATAGCTGCCGCAATGTCTTTAGGCGCCATTAGATCGATCACATCATCACGGATCGCTTCTTCAAGTTCGCTCAGAACTTCCGGGTCAAGCTGACTGCCCAGCATTTGCACCAGCAACCGAAGCTCATCAGGCCGCACAAGCTCCAATAGCTCCGCCTGGTCCGCAGGGCGAAGCGGTGCCACCATCTCGCACACGATGGCCGCATCACCGCGATCAAGCGCCTTCATCACCCGCCCGACGAAATCTGGGGTCAGTGGTGTATCCCGGTCTTCTCTATCGATGGGTTTGTCGGCTGCCTCGGGCGCAAGGTCGGTCATGTCGATGAGCTCCTTCGGCAAAGTTGAATGCAGGTGCGTGCGTCAAAGACGGCACAGAGGCGATTCCCCAGCTCCGGCAGTGTGCTGGAAAGCCTATGCGGACGCCACCGTCCGCCTAAAAAAAATCTCCAAAATCCTTGGACTTTTTGCACAAAAAAACCGGGGACATGCCCCGGTTCCTTTCAGCCTGATGATGGTGCGGACGAGAAGACTCGAACTTCCACGGGTTTTACCCCACAGCGACCTCAACGCTGCGCGTCTACCAATTCCGCCACGTCCGCAAATCAACTGGCTGGTAAGAGGCGCTCTGTAACAAATCGGCAGCGCGGCGGCAAGCACTCTCTTGGAAAACAGATGGAAAATCTGCCCTTCCGCCCAATCACCGGGCGCAAAATCAGGGAACGTCAGATCCCGTCGCCATCCATATTTGTAGATACGTGGATGCCGCACTCATCCTTGTCTTTCCCGGCCCAGCGCCCATCCCGGTAACTCCCGCCTTCGGGCACACGGTCAGTACAGGGCATGCAGCCAATGGAACGATAGCCATCTTTCACCAATGGGTGCTTCGGCAACCGGTGTTCGCCAAGATAGCCATTCAGCTCCTCCTCCCCCCAATAGGACAGAGGATTAATCTTGAAGCGCGTCTTGGCAATTTGCGTCAGCCCCGGCACAACGCGCGAGAGCTCCTCTTCGATCGGATGCATGCTCGTGCGCGTCGACGTCTGAAAGCGCTTCCTGCCTGTAATCGAGGCGCGGAAGGGAGCAAGCGCGCGCTCAAGCGGAAGCACCTTGCGAACAAAACAACACCCGTCAGCATCCTGGTTCCAAAGCACACCATTCGGGTCCTTGGCGGCGAGGTCGGCCGGCAACGGCCCGATCGCGCGAATATCTGTCAAACCGAGCTTGTCCTGCAGGCGGTCGCGGTAACGCAGCGTCTCGCCAAACAGTTTGCCCGTGTTGAGGAAAATCACCGGCACAGTCGGGTCAATCTCCGCAACCATGTGCAGGAGAACAGCCGACTCTGCTCCGAAAGAAGAGACAACGGCGATCTGACCTGGAAATTCCTTCTTGATCATGGATTCCAGCAAAGGCCCCGCAACAAGCCCTTCATTGCGCGCGCGCACTGCCATCAGTTCAGCTGAGCTGACGGTCTGCGAATCCATGGCCGCTGGGCGGCCCCCAGGGCGGCCAGTTGGGCGGCCTGTTGGGATGTTGAGTTCTGCTACGCTCATGACAACCATCCTTGCCTGTCTACAAATTCATCTGTTTTGCGGGCGACAGTGGGAAGCGTATCCCCGGCCTGTCGCCATTCATTGCGTTGCGTCGCCACCTCGTCCAACCGGTCCGCCCATTCCGGCCCGAACAGACCCTCGAGGAACCGCCTGAGCTTGCGAGCAAGCCCGGGTGCCCGGCCCCCGGTTGACACCGTGATCAGCAGGTCACCACGCCGCACCAGCGACGGCATGTGAAAGTCGCAAAGCGGTTTCACATCTTCGATATTCACGAGCCTTCCGTGCGCTCTCGCCAGCTGCCCCAATGCAGCACCGTCCGCTTCAGAAAGCCCGGCGCCAAAAACCAGCGCCGACCCTGCAATATCGCTGTCCGCAGGCCAGGGCCCGGCCAAACGCCCCTGAGCCGCCTCAGGAAGCACGCCCAACGCGTCGGCGGAAAATACGTGGACATCAGCGCCCGCTGCATCCAGAAGCGCCAAACGGCGCTCCAGCAGCTCTCCGCTCCCCACCAGAACGATGGGACCTACCGTGCTCACATCAATCAGGATGGGTAGCATTTCGGCTCTCTCCGCAAAACCAACGACGAAATACAGGAACGAAACCGGTGGATACGTTCCATGGGCAATCGCTTAGGCCACACAGATAAGCCCCTTCTCCCAATAATTCAATATGAAAGCGTGAAATAGAATATTTCACACAAAATTATGTGAATTAGAATGTCAGGTGATCCGGGCGCTGCCGCTCTCTTGCGCGAAAAACCGGATGGATTTAGCGGTTTGTATCTGAGTGCGTGAGCCGCTTTGTCACCGTGACGGCAATACGGTCTTCCTGAACCATAATCTCACCGCGTGCGATGGGAATATTATTGGCCATGATCCACACTTCGTCGTCTTGATGAGCATCAAGCTCAATCACCGCGCCACGGCCCATTTTCAAAAGCTGGTTGATCGGCATTTTGGATCGGCCGATAACAACGGAAAGCTCTACATAGACTTTATCAACAGCGTTCACGAAGGTAGCACCCTAATAAGGCATAAGCCGGTCGCCACATTGATGACCGGGAGATGGGCACCAGAATTTCATGCTAGGGTTAGCGTATGGTTAATCTCGACAAGACATCAGCAAGTTTGGCCAAAAATCGGGAGCTGGAATGGCGAATTTCAGACGAGCCGGTCCCCTATCCCGAGGCCCTTGCTTTCATGGAAGACCGTGCGGCGGCCATTGCCGAGGGGAAAGCACCCGAATGCGTCTGGCTGCTAGAGCATCCACCAACCTACACAGCCGGGACCAGCGCCAAGCGTGAAGACTTGCTCGCACCCGACCGCTTCCCCGTTTTTGAAACAGGCCGTGGTGGCCAATACACCTATCACGGTCCGGGGCAGCGTGTCGGCTATGTCATGCTCGACCTGAAAAAGCGCGGGCCCGATGTGCGCGGTTTTGTTCACGATCTTGAGGAATGGCTCATCCGCACGCTGGCAGCCTTCAACGTCAAGGGCGAGCGCCGCGACGACCGCGTCGGCGTCTGGGTCCAACGACAGGACAAGGGCGACGGGCGCGAAGACAAGATTGCAGCCATCGGTGTCCGTGTGCGCAAATGGGTGACGTTTCACGGCGTGAGCTTGAACATAGAGCCCGACCTGGAGCACTTCTCAGGCATCGTCCCCTGCGGTGTTTCAAAACACGGTGTCACAAGCCTGGTTGACCTCGGACATATTGTGACAACGCCCGAAGTCGATATCGTGATGAAACAAACCTTCATTGAAGTGTTTCAGGATGCCTCATAGCTCACCCGGCCCGCGATCAGCATCGCGCCGATACCAAGCGCGATGGAGGCAAACCAAAAGAAGCCACCAAGCAGCGGTGCGGCAGCCCCAGCCCACAAGATGAGCGCCCCGGCGACAACAATGAGCAAGCGGTCGAGCATTGGCCCTAGGTCGAGCTGGAAAAAACCTGTCGCAAATCGACCAATAACGAGAACCGCGAGAACCATGCCCAACAAAAACACAATGCCATAAAGCAGCATCAGCAGCACCGCGAAGGGAATGCCGACCACCGTCACCGCCGCAAATATGGCGATAACGGGTAGTCCAATCATCCAAAGCGATCCATAGAGAAGCGCGAGCGCGGGTGACGTGGTCGCCGCAATACTCACCTTCTCACTCCATCCAGACGCAAAAAGTGCGACAAGCCCAGCAAAGAACGCAAGAACAACAACACCCGGCAGCGTGAGCACAGCCACGGGCGACCCTCCGCGCTCCTGCTCCCAGCCGCGACGCCAATCCTCTTCAATTTCTTCCGCGCCTTCTCCTCCTTCAGAGAAAAAATGCGCTTCCGTATCACCCGAAATCGTTGCATCGCGGGCCATATCGGCTTCGCCGCGCGTGTAATAAGTGAGATCCCCGTCAATCGCCGCATCCGGGCCCAGGGTCAGGTCCACCGCCCAAACGGAAACATTTCCATCAATTGGCCCGTTCAGCAGAACCGACCGGCCACGAATATCAATGTCACCATCAACCCGACCATCCACAACAATGTGACGGCCCGCCAGCCAGACATTACCATCCACTGTCACATCGTCTGCGATAACAATGGAATCGCCCGACGCCCGGAGATTGTCGTCAATATCTTCGCTGACAAGGATGTTTGCACCGGCAAGATAGAGCGCATCCCCACTCTCCCACGCAACAGTGGCGTCCTCTGCATGCGCACCTGCGCTGGCAAGCAAACAAAGGCCAACAACAAGCGATGGCAGGATCGTCAGGGCCCGGCTCAACATATCGAACTCCAGTTTGAAAGCGACTTTGAAAATGACCGGCGCAAGTGTCGCACACTGCACCCAAAACACACAACGCCCGCCTGGCAAAAACCTGACGGGCGTTATGATCACTTTCGCGACTCAGCCGTTTATTCGAACTCGATAATCACGGCATCTACCTGAAGGCTATCACCAGCCTTGGCTTCCACCTTGGCAACAACGCCGTCGCGCTCAGCCCGCAGAATGTTTTCCATCTTCATCGCTTCAACCACGGCAAGGGTCTGACCAACTTTGACATCGTCGCCCACCGCAACATCCACACGCACCACAAGGCCCGGCATCGGGCAAAGCAGGAACTTGGATGTGTCAGCCGCAACCTTCACGGGCATGAGCTGCGCCAAACGGTAAGCGTTCTTCGTGCGAACTGCTGCATTCACCGTCGAACCGCGATAGTGAATATTGTACCCTTGCAGGCCCTTCGCGCGTTCAACCCGAACGGTGATAGGCTCACCATCAATGGAGCCGGCAAAAACAAACTCGCCGGGGCGCCATTCGCTCGCCACTTCATGGCGCGAAAGCTCTTTGCCGCCTTCATCTTCAACAATCACCACGAGGCAATCATCTTCCGGTTCCGTGCGGACATGCACGGCATGCTCCCGCCCCAGGCCAACGACCCAGTCTTCCGGCAGATATCGAGGCCGGTTGGGCAACTGGCCCGAAATCTCCGTCGCCCGCAGCGCATGAATTTCATTCATGAAAGTCGCAATCAGGGCAATCTGGCGACGACGCGTCCCATCAGGCTCAATCCCGCTGAACCCTTCAGGATACTCTTCCGCGATAAAGCCCGTCGTGATGTTGCCGGACCGGAAACGTTCATGCTCCATGATCGCGCCAAGGAACGGAATATTGTGCTGGATGCCCGCAATATGGAACGAGTCCAGCGCTTCTGACATCGCATCAATCGCTTCTTCGCGTGTTGGTGCATGCGTACAAAGTTTCGCGATCATCGGATCGTAGAAGAGAGAGATCTCCCCCCCTTCGTAGACACCCGTGTCATTGCGAACGGTCGCACCGGAGGAAAGCACGCCTTCTTCCGGCGGGCTATAGCGAACCAGGCGTCCAGTCGACGGCAGGAAGCCACGATAAGGATCTTCTGCGTAAATCCGGCTCTCCATCGCCCAGCCGTTCAGCTTCACATCGGACTGTTTGATCTTGAGACTCTCGCCATAAGCGATGCGGATCATCTGCTCCACAAGGTCGATCCCCGTGATGAGTTCCGTCACCGGATGCTCAACCTGCAGGCGCGTGTTCATCTCAAGAAAGTAGAAATTGCGCTGCTTGTCGACGATGAACTCAACCGTCCCCGCACTGCGATAATCAACGGCCTTCGCCAGCGCAACAGATTGCTCACCCATTTTCTTGCGCGTTGCTTCATCAAGGAAAGGGCTTGGTGCCTCTTCAATGACTTTTTGGTTGCGGCGCTGAATGGAACATTCACGCTCACCAACATAAATCGCGTTTTTTCCATCTGCCAATATTTGAATTTCAATATGGCGAGGCTCAGTAACAAACTTTTCGATAAAGACACGATCATCACCAAAGCTCGACTTGGCTTCATTGACGGCGGACTGGAAACCCTCCGCAACTTCCCCATCGCTCCAGGCAATACGCATCCCCTTGCCGCCACCGCCGGCAGACGCCTTGATCATGACGGGAAAGCCGATCTCGCTTGCAATCTTGCGCGCTTCTTCAGTGTCCTTGATCACGCCGAGATAACCCGGCACCGTATTCACCTTCGCCGCGTTGGCAAATTTCTTGGACTCGATCTTGTCGCCCATCACCTGAATGGCTTTGACGTTCGGCCCGATAAAGGCAATGCCCTCTTTCTCAAGCAACTCGGCGAAAGCGGCATTCTCTGACAGAAAGCCGTAACCAGGATGCACGGCTTCAGCGCCGGTATCCCTGACGGCCTTCAGAATGTTCTTCATCACAAGATAGCTTTCAGAAGATGCCGCCGGACCAATCCGGACAGCCTCATCCGCCATCTCCACGTGAAGCGCATCCCGGTCAGCATCAGAATAGACAGCAACCGTCTTGATACCCATTTTGCGCGCCGTCTTGATAACCCGGCAGGCAATTTCGCCACGGTTGGCGATCAGAATTTTCTTGAACATGTGATCGCCCCCTTAAAGCGGAATATTGTCGTGCTTCTTCCAAGGATTTTCGAGTTCCTTGTCCCGAAGCAATGCAAGCGCACGCGCAATCCGTGGCCGCGTATTCCGCGGTATAATCACTTCATCAACATAGCCGCGCTCCGCAGCCTTGAACGGATTGAGAAAGCGATCCTCATATTCCTTGGTGTGTGCGGCAATCTTGTCCGGATCACCAATGTCCTTGCGATGAATAATTTCCACAGCGCCCTTGGCGCCCATGACCGCAATTTCAGCGGTTGGCCATGCGTAATTAATGTCACCGCGCAAATGCGTCGACGACATCACCACATAAGCCCCGCCATAGGCTTTACGCGTGATCACTGTGATCTTGGGAACTGTCGCCTCGGCATATGCGTAAAGAAGCTTCGCACCATGCTTGATGAGCCCCCCATATTCCTGCGAGGTACCCGGCAGGAATCCCGGAACGTCAACCAGCGTCACAATCGGAATATCAAAGCAATCACAGAACCGGACAAACCGCGCGGCCTTCCGGCTTGCGTCACTGTCCAGCACGCCCGCCAACGTCATCGGTTGATTGGCCACAACACCGACAGTGCGTCCTTCAATACGACCAAAACCGGTAATGATGTTTTTTGCAAAGCTTTCCTGGATCTCGAAAAAGTCACCTTCATCGATCAGCTTCAGCACCAGCTCCTTCATGTCATAAGGCATGTTGGGATTGCTGGGGATCAGCGTGTCGAGAGAGGTTTCAACACGGTCCTGATCGTCGAAATAAGGCCGCTCCGGTACCGGCGAACGGTTGGACTGCGGCAGATAATCAACAAGCCGACGAACCTGCGTCATCGCCACCACGTCATTCTCGAACGCGCCATCCGCAACAGATGATTTCGTCGCGTGAATAGAGGCACCACCCAGTTCTTCCGAGGTTACGGTTTCATTGGTCACAGTCTTCACAACGTCGGGACCCGTCACAAACATGTAGGACGTGTCCTTCACCATGAAAATGAAATCAGTCATGGCTGGTGAATAAACATCGCCGCCCGCGCAAGGGCCCATGATCACCGAGATCTGCGGAATAACGCCTGACGCCAAAACATTGCGGCTGAACACTTCGCCATACCCGCCGAGCGCATCCACACCTTCTTGAATGCGCGCACCGCCCGCATCAAAAAGACCGATAATGGGCGCACCCATTTTCAGCGCCATGTCCTGGACTTTGGTGATCTTCTTGGCGTGGTTTCGGGACAGCGAACCGCCCATCACCGTGAAATCCTTTGCAAAAACATAGACCGGGCGACCATTGACGGTACCCCACCCCGTGACAACACCGTCGCCAGGGACTTTCTGCTCAGCCATGCCAAAGTCGGTGCAATCATGTTCAACAAACATGTCAAACTCTTCGAAGCTGCCTTCGTCGAGCAGCAGACTGATCCGCTCCCGCGCCGTCAGCTTGCCCTTGCTGTGCTGTGCTTCAATACGTTTTTCGCCACCGCCCAAACGGGCAATTGCGCGCCGCTCTTCCAGCTGGCGTAGGATTTCTTTCATGACATCCCCCTCGATCCGCGGTGATCCAATACAACCCGCGGTCCGGATTTTTGGTCAGACCCGAAACAATTGTAAAAACAATGGCTTCGCCTAGAAACAGCTCCCCGGAAAGAAGCCTCTCTCCGGTCCGATAAGGCGCCTTGAATAGCACCGAAAAGCTCCATTTGCCAACGACTTAAACGAAAATTGGCGCGGACAACCAAGGCTTTCGCGATGACGTAGCGGTTTAGAGGGATTTGAGGAAAACCGCGGCACCCTGGAGGCTTTTCAACCGGCCTTGAAGCCTTGCTTCCGCCTCTTCATCGCTGCCCCACTTCTCCACCTGCCAGATTTCATCCACATGGGCGACCTCAAACGCCTGATCCGCATCCAAATGGTGCTCAAGAACGGCAAGGCCCAGAACGAGCGACCCTGCGAGCGAAACGACCTCATGAAGCCCAGCAAGCTGGAACGCCGAGCATTCAGCAACCCGCGCCTTGAGCGCACCGAGTGCCTCCTCCGGCTGCTGTTGGAAAATGATGCCGTTCACAACACGCAATTTCGCATCAAACCGCGCCGCCGCCCAATCAAGCAACGGGTCCCAGGTGGCGGCTTGCCGCGAGACAAGCTCCGCCGGATGCTCGGCCCGGTAACACAAAAGATCAGACGCCCCGAAGGCTGAAATTTCATCAACCACATGCACACGAATGCCCTCAAGCCGATCAATGGCAGTGTTTGCCATTTTGGTGAGCGGCATGGTCTCCGGATCAATCTCCTCGCCTTGCGCGAGCCACTCGTCCGCCACCGCTGTCGCCAGTGGAAGGGTCGGCAATGTGAGCTCGGCCCGACCGGGCGTCTTCACCGAACGACCATCAAGTGTCAGAACAAATCCATCGGGCTCCGTTTTCACTTCAGCTGAAGTATAAAAACGCTTGCGCAGCGACCGCTTACGGTGACCGCCCGCATGTGAAACAAAACGGTCAACCGGTTTGTCAGCATTGGTTCGGTTTTCGTCGGACATTACTTCTCACTTAAACGGCGACGTCAGCACGTCACCGATACCTTCAACAACACCTGTGGCTCCGTCCTTCACAAGATCTGCCCCTGCCCCCACGGTTCCAACAATACCACCACGCTCTCCCGTCCCTTCACCAGTCCCCAACATGGAAAGGCAGGCGCCGGCATCTTCAGCATCAAAGTTTTGAACACTCAACAAAGGCAGGATGGCACCAAGTCCGCCCGTAAAAAGCCCGGCACCAACTGCCGTTGCCACGTCAACAAGCAGCGCACCCGTGTCAGGCGAGACACTTGGGTTCGACAAAGTCCCCCGCACGCGGATCGGTGTCGAGAGACTCAGTAGCGATGTGTCATTGGGTTTCGGTACAAAGATTAGATCAAGCTTTTCGTCGTGGAGATCAATCGTGCCCTTGCCGCCTGTCCTCATTCTTTTAGTCACCAGTGCAAATGATTGCATCTGGCCAACGCCATTTTCAAACGCGAGCCCGGTAACGATACAACTCAACTTTGCAATGCCACCCTCATCGCCTTTGGGAACAAGCGCAAAAGTAAGATCCGTGGCAATCAGCTCCAAAACGCCGGAGGCAATTTCGCCTTCACCGGCGACAAGATTAACAGCACCAGTGAAACTCGACGCAAGCGCGCGCGGGCTATGCCCCGTGGCCGTACCGTGCATCGCGAAATCTGCCCGCACAGAAATCAGGTCTGTCGCACCCGTTTCTTTCAACAGCTCGCCCAGATCGAAATCATCGGCTGCGATATCGAACTCAAAACGGGGAAGCTCTCCGAGTACCACTTGGTTGGTAAACTGAACCAATTGGTCCTTGTAAAGTGCAGTAAACTCGGTGGACACATTACTTCCTTCGAAAGTGACCGGCACCTGAACCTGTGTGACCAGAAGGTCGCGGTAGCGAACCTCTTCAGCTGTGAGGGTGAGCGCACCCGAGAATCCGTCAATCATGTTGAGAGGCAGAGGTTCATTATCAAAGACAAAGGCATCGTCGGTCTCAGTCACAGCGACCTCTGGATCTCCAGCCTCCACTGCCCCGGCCTCCTCATCTTCGACCCCATCATCCAAAAAAGTGAGATCAATCCGATCCAGCAGAACCTCGCCATTCATCTGGCCCGAAAGCGCCGTCATCATGTCAGCGAGTGTTTGACCTTCCGTTTTAAGATCAACAGAGCCCTTGGCGGTCGCTACAATGTCATCGCTAAATCCGGCGTTCGACGCGAGCGAACCAACATCAAGCTCTTCCATCTCCGCACTGATCGTGACCGCCGGCACCTGCCCGCCTTTCAGATCGAGAGCAAGAGCCACCCGTTTCCCCTCATAAAGAGCGGAAAGGTCAGCATGTCCGCTGCGACCAGTTGATTTCAATCGCGCAACGATCTGCTTGAACGCAACACGCCGGAAATCAACCCGCTCAATCTCAAGCGTTACATCACCATCAACAAGACCAAGAAAGGAGAGGTCGAGCTTGTCTGCCTCGTCATCCACCTCCTCGGGGTCAGCGAGAAGGGTTTCCACCAACTCCGTTACCTGAACGCGACCGCCGCGAATGTGGGAGACCACAGTGTAAGGGCTCTCTGGTTTGGGCCGTTTGGCGCTGAGGTCACCATTGAACCGCATATCACCAAAACGGACCATCAGATCGCTCACCACAAAGTCAGCCGGTGATCCCTCGAGCCCGCCTGCAATAAGAAGTCGCTGCCCTTCCAAATCCCCTTCAAGCTCAATCCCCAGGCCCGCGAAACTGTTCTGAATTTCAATATGTTCAAGTTCGGCCCTGATGGCCTGCCCGGTCCGCCCGACATTGTAGGTCACAGAAACATCACGAAGGTCGAGGGATGGAACAACGAACGGGTCCGCGTCAGCTCTCTCGACACTCCCGTCACCGGCAGCCGCGATGTCCCAATTCACCGTCCCTTTTTCGCCACTTTCCAAAAACAGTGAGACATCGCGCGCACTGACATTCGCGACCTCTACCTCTCCAATGAATGCATTGACGATGGAAAGCCCAATTGTGAGTTCACCGGCGCTCATCATTTCAGGCTGCGAGCCCCAGGCCACATTCCCGAAACGGACGTCTTCAGCCACGATCGTTGGCGAAAGCGAAAGACCGATCCGGATCGGTCCTTCCAGTGTGAGCTTTCGCCCCGTCTGTTCGTAAACGGCGGCCTCAATCTCCGGTTTGAAATTGTTCACATCAACAAATGTAAGACCGATTAGCGTGACGAGAATGAGAGCAACAAGTCCACCAACAATCTTTAAAGACAGGTTCATGACTTTTTCCCTTGGCCTCCGCGAAGCACATTTGCATCCCCCGACACCTGGGATGCACCCGACCAAATGGTCTCGAGAGCGGGTTGAAGGTCGGCAAACTGCTCCAGCACAAGCTCCGCCCCATGGGCATGTAGTTCGTCTGCTTTATGGTAGCCCCAGGAAACGCCAATGGAGCGAACCTGTGCGTCCCGTCCCATGACCATATCATAACTCGTATCACCAATGATGACCGTGTTCTCAGGCCTTGCACCCGTCTCTGCCATGGCCTGCAACATCATGGAAGGATGCGGCTTCGAGGGGTGATTATCAGCCGTTTGAAGCGTTACAAAATGATCGCGAATATCATGAAGCTCCAGAATGGCCCTAAGACCACGCTGGGATTTTCCCGTGGCAACACCGAGGACAACATCACCGCGTGACGCAAGCCACGTGAGAGCCTGCCGGGTCCCTTCAAAAAGCGGTTCATGAAGATCGGGATCATCGCGGAGATGGAAAAACGCCGCGCGATAACTTTCCTGCACGCGCGCGACCGTCGCCACATTTTCGGTAGGCAGGAGTTTCGTGATCGCTTGCTCAAGAGACAGGCCAACGATTGAAAGAACCGTCGCACGGGGCAACTCAACCAAACCATGCTCAGCCATCGCGCGGCTCATGGCAGCAACAATCATGTGCTGACTGTCAACCAACGTCCCATCGCAATCAAAGACAACGAGCTTCAGATCACTCACAGCTCCAACTCCTCAAACGGATCTCCGTCATCTTCCATATCAAGCCCAAGCAATTGCCAACTTTTGGCCATATGGTCAGGCAAGGGCGCACTGATGCTGAACCGCCCGCCGTCGGGGTGGGTGATTTCAAGCGAACGCGCATGCAGATGGAGAGAGGTTGAAATTTCCCCACCAGGGTGTGCTGCCGCACCACCATACTTGCCATCCCCGACAACGGGACACTTGAGTGCTTCGGCAGCGTGCACACGAAGCTGATGAGTACGCCCTGTCACCGGCATGAACACTAGCCAGGCAAGTCTCTGTCCAGCCCGCGCCACCGTTGCGAAATGGGTTTCCGAGAACTGGGCCTCGTCAACCTTTGACGACACGCCCGTCACACGCTCACCCATCTTGCCTGCCTGTTTGGCAAGGTGCATGCGGATCGTGCCTTTGTCAGGCCGCGGTATTCCGACAGTCAGCGCCCAGTATGTTTTCCGCGTGTCACGATTTTTGAAACTGCGTCCAAGCTTTGCCGCCGCCGACGCAGTCCGTGCAAGAACAAGAACCCCGCTTGTGTCCCGGTCCAACCGGTGCACCAGCCGCGGCTTCTCCGCCTCATCATAGGTAAGCGCCTCCAGCATCCCGTCCAGATGACGTTCTGTGCGCGTACCACCCTGCACAGCCAACCCGCATGGCTTGTTGAGCACAATGATGGAGGCATCCTTGTGGATGACAAGGCTGCGGACAAAGGCCACATCTTTCCGGCTGAGGGCCGCTTTTTCCGGCTCATCTTCTTCAGCCACGATTGTCACAGCGCCAAAAGGAGGCACCCGGATCACCTGCCCGGCCTCAACACGTGTGTTCGTTTTCACGCGCGCACCGTCGATCCGCACTTGCCCCGTGCGCAACAGTTTCTCCAAACGGCCGCGTGGCAATGTCGGGTAATGGCGTTTAAACCACCGGTCTATCCGGACACCATCATCACCGCGAACCACTTCAATGTGGGAAACACCACTCATGCCAATACCATCCGTGCAATCCACAGTCCCAAAAAAAAGGCCAACACCGAGCCGCCAACGGACCCCGCCGTGTAAAATGCCGCCAGCATCATTTCGCCCTTCTGCATCATCAAAGACACATCCAGCGAAAACGCCGAGAAGGTGGTAAAACCACCCAGCAACCCTGTTACCAGAAACACCCGTATCTCAGGCGACACGTTGAACCGCAGGGCCAACATCTCCACCAGCAGTCCCATAGCGAAGGAACCCAGCACGTTCACACCGAGCGTCCCCCACG
>JAVKCY010000133.1:0-13833 GCA_040223265.1 Parvibaculum sp.
GAACAACACAATGAGCGAGACAATGAAGGTTAGATACATGATGAAGCGAGCGCCCCACTTGTCCGACATCCAGCCACCAAGAGCCCGGAAGATCGAGCCCGGCATGGAATAGAGACCGGCGAATACACCTGCCGTCGTCAACTCAAGGCCATAGGCACCGACATAATAACGAGGCAGAAAGGACGCCAGCGCAACGAACGCACCAAACACAAAGAAATAGTAGGTCGCAAAGCGCCAGACCTGAATATCCTTGAGCGGCTCAAGCTGTGTACCAGCGCTTACCGGCCGTTCGCCGGCGCGCTTGCGCGCTTCTTCTACCGGGTCGGTCTTTGCAAAGATGTAGAACAGAACCGCGGTAACGGCGAGACAGACTGAGTAAACCTGAGCCGTCCCCTCCCACCCGAGAGCCACAACCAGAAACGGTGCCGCAAAGTTGGTGACAGCAGCGCCCACGTTACCGGCACCGAAAATGCCGAGTGCAGTTCCCTGGCTTTCTTTTTCAAACCAGCGCGATGTGTACGAAACGCCGATAATGAACGACCCACCCGCGAGCCCAAGTCCGAGTGCTGCAAGGAGAAAAACCTCGTAGGTCTGAACGGATGTCAGGAGCCAGACAGCAACAGCCGTGACGAGCATCTGAAGCGGAAACAGGATGCGCCCGCCAAATTGCTCGGTCCAGACGCCCAGAAAAATGCGGCTCAGCGAGCCTGTCAAAACCGGCGTCGCCACCAGCAAACCGAACTGCGTGTCCGAAAGACCAAGGTCCTGTTTAATCTGAACGCCAATAATCGAAAATATCGTCCACACGGCAAAACAAACCGTGAATGCGAATGTACTCAATCCTAATGCCCGGTATTGGTCTGTCCGGGTGACACCATCAAGCGTGTGCATATCTGTCCTTCCAAGCCTCGTTTGCGCGGTATCGCAAACGTCGTGGCATCAGAAGGCGCGCCTTACGGCCTAAACGGGTTGATCTAGGTCAGGCAGCCCGGCACGCATGCCCAAAACAAGTGGGCCGACTACATTCTTGGGAATGCGGCGGTGCATCATTCAAGGTTTGACGCAACAAGCGTGGTTTCTTGATTTGACTCTGCCCTACATTTGGCTTGATAAATATCAAGCGCAAAAAATCACCGCCCGCGGGAGAATCAGAAGAGGGAATCCGGATTGAGAGAAACAGACATTCCACTCGTCAGGGAACTGCCCTTGTTCCGAGACATGTCGGAGGAGCATTTCGAAACGCTGATGCGCGGCGGTTACGTGCAGAACTTTCCCCCCCATGTTGAGCTGATTTCCGAGGGGGATCCAAGCGACTTCCTGCACATCGTGACTGAAGGCAGTGTTGAGCTTTTCGCAGGCTGGAACGACCGTGAAACAACCATGGCAACGGTTGAACCTCATTCTACCTTCATTCTCGCCGCCTCCATCAAAGACGCTCCCTACCTCATGTCTGCGCGTACACTTGAGAAATCACGCCTCGTCATGCTGCCATCGATGGACGTGCGAACGGCCTTCGAGAAAGATAATGCGTTTGCCCGCGCCATCGTGACGGAGCTCGCTCAATGCTATCGCTCTGTGGTGAAAAACACCAAAGGGCTCAAGCTGCGCTCCTCCATCGAAAGGCTTGCCAATTACCTGCTGCGCCAACAAAAGAAGACCGGCGGTGACAAGAGCTTTGATCTGACGATCGAGAAGCGACGCCTTGCATCCTATCTGGGCATGACACCGGAAAACCTCTCCCGCGCAATCAAATCGCTCCAGCCCTATGGCGTGAGCATTGACGGGATACGCGTCACCGTCTCCGATCCGGACGATCTGGCGACACTCGCCAAACCATCAATGTGGATCGACGGGCACGATGCAGACACAAAGACGTTCTAAGGGTCAGCCGTTCCGCGGGCGAAGCAATGCGGGACCATAAAGAACCACAAAGCCAAAGTAGCCCACACACCAAAACAATGCCGACAGAGAATAGAAGGTGAGGCTCAAGTCACCCACATAGCTGCCAATGATGCGAACAAAGACCGCAAGAATAAGAAAGCTATAGATCGATATTGTTCCCGCACCAGCACGCAATGCTTGCCCACTATGCCCAAGCGAGGCACGCGTCATAACCGCCATCGTCATCACCCCGATCGCACCCGCCATCCAGAAATGTTGGGCGGAAAGCACGTCACTCAATTGTGGCTGAACACCCGACAGGCCAAGCGCAATCGCCCCCAAAGGCACAAAGCCGTAGCCCACGTGCAAGATCCAGACGAGCGGCTCCCGGCCGCTCACGTGCCCCTGCCACCGCAACAGACGCGCCGCCTGCATAAGCCCCATCAAAAGGAGACCCCAGGCCACAATTTCGGTGAGGCCGAAGGCGACCCACGCAAGCAACGCCGCACCTGACACAAGCATCGTCACAAGATCAAATTGGGGCGCGAAGACCGGCGGCACGGGCACCCTCTGCTGCCTGAGCCAGTTCTGCGTGAACGCAGGGACAATACGCCCGCCAATGAGACTGATCAGCATGATCGCGACACCAAGGCCCAGCCGAAAGCCAAATCCGCCCGCTGCATATTCGCCCTGGTCCGCCTCCAGATGAAAAATCGCGTTAGCCACGATAAACAAAGACAACATCGCAACCACGGCAAGGTTCCGCCAGTTCTTACCGGCAACGATCTCGCGCCCCAGATAGAAAACCAACACCACCATAAAAGAGAGATCGACCAGACCAACCATCAGCGGCGGCAAATGAACCGACAGGAAAACAGCCCCTCGCCCCGCGAGCCAGAGCGCAACGAGCGCAACAAGCCCTGCCCCCTTAAGCGGCGGACGCCCCGTCCAGTTCGGAACGGCAGTCAATAAAAAGCCACCCAGCACCGCACTCAAATATCCAAAGAGCATTTCATGGGCATGCCACGACGCAGGGTCGAGTGCCGTCGGCACAGTCATGACACCACCCAGCATCCCCAGCCACAACACCATGGCAAGGCCTGACCACAGACAGGCCAACAAAAAGAACGGGCGAAACCCAAGACTGAACAAGGCTGTGTTTTTCAATCGCGCACTTCTTCAAACATCGGAAACAATGCATCATTCTCAAGACGAATATGTTCCAAAAGATCATCCATAAACTTTTGCAGACCGGCGTAGAGCGATGTCCAGCTTTCACACTCTGAATGAGGCAAAGATAAATTATTCGTCAGCGCCCTGATCTGCGCAATATCTTCAAGATGCGCCTCATGATCGCCGCGCATCACCTGAATAGGAAACTGAATACCGTCAACTCCACCGGCCTGCATGGCGGGAAAAAGGATCATCTCTTCCTTGTTCATGTGCTGATCCATGGCAACAAGCAGAATGCGCAGAAACCGCGCCAGCCCCCGTGGCGCCCATTCATCATGCACATGAACGGTCTCAACTGTGTCCGCAAGGTCAATAAGAACAGGAAGCTCCTGTCGATGCATTTCATGAAAGCGCGTAAGAATGTGAGCAATCAGCTCTTCAGGTTCCTGCAGAACCTGCTTTCTCAAGACTTGTACCATCACACCAACTCCTATTGGGTTAGAACGATGTATGTCGACCGGTGTCGAATTGAAAAACGCACCGGACCAACAATTCTGCCAAGAATCTTAAGCCGATAAAACCAACATATCCAACGCAAACTGGCCACCGCGACGATGCGCCTCACAGCGCCGAAATCTACCGGCAGTCTTGAAATTTGCATGAAGAGTGGCCATTTTCCATGAACAAACTCGGCAACGCTCAAGCGCTCTGCTTTTCTCTTGGTCGTAGGCCTGCTGAACATGCTGATTTTCGACGCCGACATTATCAACTATTACGCATTCCATTTTCTGTTCGGTGTCTTCCTGCTGGCGACGATTACGCGCGCTGGCTCTCATCATCATTGCCTTAAACGTGGCCTTCGTGGACCTGCTCCTGACCATCGATTACGAGACAGGATGGGATTTCACGACCTATTCCTATGAAGCTTTCTGGACGGTCTCAGGCTTCGTCAGAAATCTGTTCTTCAATGGATGGCCCCCGGTCATTCCATAGCTTGGATTTTTTCTGATCGGCATCATGACCTCGCGCACGCAGCTGAGCGTACGCAGAACGCATTTCATCCTGATCGGCAGTGGGCTGGTCGCGCTATCAGGGCTGGCCCGATAGAGGCGCTGATGCGCAAACTCGCGGGCTGATCAAAATAATGGCGGAGAGGAAGGGATTCGAACCCTCGATACGCTATTAACGTATACACCCTTAGCAGGGGCGCGCCTTCAGCCACTCGGCCACCTCTCCACCGCCGTGTATGCCGCAGAAAGACAGGCGTTACAACCCCGTAATGGGAAATTTTGAAATTCCCTTCCCGACCGTGAAAAGCCCTCAAACCCGCCGGAACCAGAGGCAAATCATTTCAACATTCTGACCGACATCTAGCCGCCATCCCGGCAACCGCAAAACCGGGGATTGGCGAGATTTTCCCCTTCTGCCCTGCCCTGAACTGGGGCAAACTCCCGGTCATCAATCATCCAACACTTTCAGGGGGCAATAATGTTGGCACGAATTCTGGCAATCCTACCTGCCATCGCGATGGGTTTTAACGGCGTCATGTGGATCATCAATCCGGCAGGCGCCGCAGAGAGCCTTGGCATGCCATTGCTCGAGGGCTTAGGCCTCAGCACACAAGCGGGCGACTTTACGGCGTTCTTTATCGCCTGCTCAGCCATGAGCGCACTCGCCGCGATCCGGCTCAATCCGACCTGGGCTTATGGTGCGGCCATGTTACTGGGCGGTGCTGCCATCTTCCGAACGCTTGCCTGGGCGATGCACGGTGCAGAGTTCGCAACCGTCTTCATCATCGTAGAATTGGTGCTGGCCACAATGCTTCTCGTCAGCGCGAAGCTGATGAAAGACGCCTAACCCACCCACAACTAATGCGAAAAAGCCCGGCAAGAAATTGCCGGGCTTTGATTTGGCCAATCACTCAATGAGCGTTCAGCGCGCCATGTTGATGATCTTCAATTGCGTAAACTCTGCAAGCCCCTCTTCGCCGAGCTCCGACCCAATGCCGGACAGGCCTGCGCCACCAAACGGGATCGACGGATCAAGCTCTGCATGCTTGTTCACCCAAATGGTGCCTGCCTCCATCTTCTCGGCAAGCGCATAGGCACGGTCTGGATTGGACGACCAGACGGATCCACCCAGGCCATAAGGCGACGCATTGGCGCGCGCAACCGCATCATCCGGGTCCGAGTATTTAATGACCGGCAGAACCGGGCCAAACTGTTCCTCATCCACAATCCGGCTTCCATCCGTCACATCCCGTACAATGGTTGGACGAATGAAATAGCCAGCACGGTCTGGCGCATGCCCGCCCGCAATGATCTTGCCGTTCCGACCGGCATCGGCAATCAGTTCCTGCACCTTTTCGTACTGCATCTTGTTTTGCAGCGGGCCAAACTGCGTCCCTTGCTCCAGCCCGTCACCAATGATGGCTGCATCTGCCAGCGTCGCAAGTTCATCACACATTTCATCATAAATAGATTCATGCACATAAAGCCGCTTCATTGCGATGCAAACCTGACCGCTGTTTTGAAACGCGCTCTGAAAGAGCTTCGGCGCCGCTTCCTTCGGGTTCACATCATCCAGCACAATACCCGCATCGTTCCCACCAAGCTCCAGCGTAATGCGCTTCAACAGGCCCGCTGCGCCCGCCATGACCTTTGCACCCGTCGCCGTGGACCCGGTAAAAGAGATCTTGCGGATATCAGGATGCGCCGTCAGCGGCGCACCAAGATCATTGGCATCAGCGATGATGTTGACCACACCAGCAGGCACAATGTCCTTGATGATCTCACCCAGTCTAAGCGAAGTAAGGGGCGTTGTGGGGGCGGGCTTCAGCACAATCGTATTGCCGGCAATCAAGGCGGGAGGGAGCTTGAATGCCATCAGGATCATCGGGAAGTTCCACGGCACAATTGCACCGATTACACCAAGCGGCTTACGATGTGCCTCAACCCGTCGCCCTTCACTGTCATCAAGTACTTTGACCGGCAGATCAAGAGATGTGAAATAGCGGAAGAATGCCGCTGTCCCGTAAACCTCTCCGGTCGCGTCACCAAGGGGTTTGCCCTGTTCTTGGGTCAATAGCCGCGAAAGCTCCTCACCGTTCGCCTCGATAGCGTCGGCGATCGCGAGCACAACCTTCTTGCGTTCAGCGATGTCTGTCGCAGCCCAGGCCGGAAACGCCGCTTTGGCCGCCGCAACAGCCGCGTTCAACTGCGCTTCTGACGCACGCGAACATGTCGCAACGACTTCCTCGGTCGCTGGATTGGTAACATCCATCTTCATGTCACCCTCGACCATCTGACCATTAATCAGCAACTTGTATGAACCCATCGCCTGTCCCTTTATGTTTTCCGTGTCGGGTTGCTGCTAGACCATGCACCCGCACATCTTGTTAGTATTGATATTGGTGACGAGCTTTCCACTTCGGTGCCCTCAATTCAATCTTTGATTAGGCGCACGAACCCGGCCAAACCAGCCCTTGCGTCAAATAGAAAAAGCCGGCGCTCTTTCAGGAAAAGCACCGGCTCAAAAGACTGACAATTCTGTCGGTTCATCCGTGATAACGGATCAGACCCTCTTGGGCGACTGAAGCGACCAGCACCCCGTCCCGACTGTAAATACTGCCGCGATTAAACCCGCGGGCACCAACAGCGCTTGGACTGTCTTGTGAATATAAAAGCCAGTCATCAGTCTTCACCGGGTGGTGAAACCACATGGCGTGGTCAAGGCTGGCTGACTGCAATTTGCCAGACATCCAGCTCACACCGTGCGGGCGAATGCAGGTATCGAGCAATGTCATGTCGGACGCATAGGCCATCACACATTGCTGCATGGCAACATCATCAGGAATGGGGCGGGCCGAGCGAAACCAGACCTGAAGCTCAGGCTCAGCCGGTTGAGGATTGATGTATTCCTGTGGGCTGATCATCCGCATTTCAATAGGCCGTGGCCGCGCAAAATGCGTGCGCACCTCTTCTGGCAATTGATCAATAATCGCCTCGCGGCGTTCATGTTCTGTTGGCAGGGTTTCAGGCGCGGGCACATCCGGCATCGTCGCCTGATGTTCAAAGCCTTTTTCATGCACCTGAAAAGACGCAGCCAGGTTGAAAATCTGCTTGCCGTGCTGAATGGCGATGACACGGCGCGTCGTAAAGCTTTTGCCATCACGCGCACGATCAACTTCATAGAGGATCGGCACCTTCGGGTCGCCCGGTCGAATGAAATAGGCATGGAGAGAATGGCAAACACGGTCGGCATCAACCGTTTTGTAGGCTGCCATCAGGGCCTGGCCGATCACCTGCCCTCCAAAGACCCGTTGCCAGCTCGTTTCCGGGCTGTGGCCCCGGTAGAGGTTGAGCTCAATCTGCTCAAGGTCAAGAAGGGCGATCAAGTCTTCGACGGCGTCGCTCATGATGAGTATCCATTTACTGATTGGGGGGAGCTAGAACTTGGCGGGACCATAAAGCCCCGACCTGTATCTGTCACCCCAGTGGAGACCATCAAAACGACTGAAGTAGCGCCCGAGTCAGTGGGTTGACAGCCACTCACGTGCCAAACGCTGTGCTTCGGCGATCTGGCCCGTGTTCATCTCGGCGGCAATCTCCGCACGGCTGCTACGTGCCGCATGTGATCCGCGCATCGCGGCCAGATTGAACCATTTATGTGCGTTGATAAAATCAACGTCTACACCCTTGCCTGTGGCGTAGATGATCCCAAGATCATAGAGAGCCTCGGGCGCACCAGCTTGTGCTGCCATCTGGCATTGTTCCAGCGGATCCATTTCACGTCTGGCCATCATTCATTCCTCCAGTGTGGCGCACACCCCTTCACTCAACTATTTTGCGCCGTTTAGCCAAAGGGTCTCCCCCAAAGGGTCTCCCCCTGTGTCTTCAGCAAATCACTGGGCCGTTGAACATTTGGTTAACGAGGTAAATAAAAAGCGGCGAAAATTTCTTTCGCCGCTCTTTTTCATGTCTTTTCTGCCGATCCGTGTCCTGAAGGTCTCCCTACGAAGCAACCACAGGCAATGACATGCCCTTCTTTAGAGCAGGCCGACCACCAACATCCGTCAACCATCTATGCAGGTTGGGAAGCTCCCCAACTTCTTCCTTTTTGGCTGCCTGGCGCGGACCAATCGCAATGCTGATCCAGGGGAAAAACCGATCACGTTCTTGCGGGTTAAAGCAGAGCAAGTGACAGTTTGATCAGTACTCAACGGTCACTTCAACATGATGATGACGATGGATGCGGCAAACCAATGGGCGAATCGTATAATTACCTGCATTAATCGCGAACCCGACCGCCTGCTCTGGAAAGAGAAAATCGCCGACAATCTCATCATTTGCACCCACGATCTGAAATCCATACGTGCCGCCCATAACGCGAGTGATATGCCCGCTCTCAGGCACAGACAAACCGCGCCCCCATTGTTTTGACGATTTGAAGAGATCGTCTTCGATCCGAGTTCCGGTTCCGGTGACCTGGCCGGCAAACGATGGCGTGGCCAAAAGCCCCTCAAGCACAAGGGCCGTAACAATCGCCAAACCGACGAGCAAATCTGATTTACACATAAGATCCCCACAACATGAACCACCCCTCAAAACCTATCACAGCGCTCCGACCGCAAAAAGAGTGCAAAAAAACACATCAACAATGCACGGTAACATTTTGATTTGTTACGGAGTTTTTGGAAGAACGAAGGGTGCTTTAGAGCCAGGACATAAAAAAAAACCGATGGTCGAAACCACCGGTTTTTGAGCCTCACACCAATAACGGTCGCACCTAGGAGTGCCTGTTCTACAATCTGCCGCATCAAAGGCTTCTTGCTTGCGATGAGCTAAGGCCTGTTCCCCCCGGAACACAGCCTCATCAGATACCTTCCACAAATGCAGACCGTTTGGTGTTAATTGGCGGACACACGCCCGCCAACTGTGATTATGCGGCTGCTTTCTTAGCAGCTTTTCTGCGAGGTGCTGCTTTCTTCTTGGCAGCGGCCTTCTTCTTAGGAGCTGCTTTCTTTTTAGCAGCAGCCTTTCTCTTAGGAGCTGCCTTCTTCTTGGCAGCCGCTTTTCTCTTAGGAGCTGCTTTCTTCTTCGCAGCAACTTTCTTGGCAGCAACTTTTCTCTTCGGTGCTGCCTTCTTCTTAGCAACAGCCTTTTTCTTCGGTGCTGCTTTCTTCTTCGCTTTTGGTTTCGTAGCCATTTTAGCTTTCGCTCCTGATGTGCCGTTTACAGTAACGACGAACGTGGGACTCAAACGCACACTAGTGAGCGCCCCCTCATCGCAGGACGCAGAACGCGATTACTATGAGCAACTGAATCAATACAAGCAATAGCTTGCTTCGCGCGCGTACAGTCTCCAGTACACACAGTCCTGAAAATTGGTTGACAAATGGTTGAGAGAACAAGCGAAGTTTTGTTCCCTCAATCCACGTCAGAGCTCAAGTTTTTTGGAAAGAAGTTCGTTCACGGATTGCGGATTTGCCTTACCGCCACTGGCTTTCATGACTTGTCCAACAAACCAACCGATAAGCTTTGGCTTCTCTTTTACCTCTGCAACCTTATCCGGGTTTGCGGCAATAACTTCATCAATTACCCGCTCGATCGCCCCCAGGTCGGTTACCTGGCGCAACCCCTTCACTTCGACGATTTTTGCAGGGTCGTCGCCAGTTTCGAACATTATCTCGAAAACGTCCTTAGCGATTCGCCCGGAAATCGTGTCGTCGGAGATCAAACCAATCAACTCGCCGAGCTGTTTTGCACTCACCGGCGACGTCTCAATTACGCGCCCGGCTTTGTTCAAGGCGCCAAAAAAATCACCCGTCACCCAGTTCGCGGCAAGCTTCGCATCACGCCCGGAAGCCACCTCCTCAAAGAAGTCGGCCGACGTTTTTTCCGAAACAAGTACCCCTGCGTCGTAGGGCGACAAGCCGTACTCGCGTACAAACCGTGCTCGCTTGTCGTCCGGCAGCTCAGGCAGGTCTGCAGCAAGCGCATCAACCATTTCCTGGCTCAAAACCAATGGCAAAAGGTCAGGGTCCGGGAAGTAGCGATAGTCATGCGCCTCTTCTTTGGACCGCATGGAGCGCGTTTCACCCGCACGCGGGTCAAAAAGGCGCGTCTCCTGAACAATTTCGCCGCCATCTTCGAGAATATCGATCTGTCGGCGCGCCTCATACTCAATCGCCTGCCCGATAAACCGGATCGAGTTGACGTTTTTGATCTCACAGCGTGTACCAAGAGGCGCACCAGGTCGGCGAACAGACACATTCACGTCCGCACGCATCGACCCTTCTTCCATATTTCCGTCGCACGTGCCGAGGTAACGCAAAATCGCCCGAAGCTTCTTCACATAGGCCTGCGCTTCTTCAGATGAGCGCATATCCGGCTTGGAAACGATCTCCATGAGCGCCACACCGGACCGATTGAGGTCGACAAAGCTTAAGGAAGGATGCTGATCGTGAATGCTCTTGCCCGCATCCTGCTCCAGATGGAGCCGCTCGACACCCACGCGCTTAACTGATCCGTCTGCCAGATCAATTTCAATCTCGCCTTCACCGACAATCGGATATTTGAATTGCGAAATCTGGTAGCCCTGCGGCAAGTCCGGATAAAAATAATTCTTCCGGTCAAAAACCGAGCGCAAATTGATCTGTGACTTGATGCCAAGCCCGGTCCGCACGGCTTGTCGAACGCATTCCTCGTTGATCACGGGCAACATGCCGGGCATGGCCGCGTCAACCAGGCTGACCTGCACGTTCTGCTCCGCGCCAAACTTGGTCGGCGCTGACGAAAAGAGTTTCGCCTGTGACATCACCTGCGCATGCACTTCCAACCCGAGAACAATCTCCCATGCGCCTGTTGCGCCTTCAATCAGGTTTTTTTTCTCACTCATTATGCTCTCCACCATGTTGAAGGTTCGGCGGTGAAGCCTGCGGCCTCCTCCAGAACGCTCGCAGCCCGTAACATTGTCTCTTCATCAAATGTCCGGCCGATAAGTTGCAGCCCCAGCGGCAGACCTTCAGCACTAAGGCCCGCAGGCACAGAAATGCCAGGCAGACCGGCAAGGTTTACCGGCACGGTGAACACGTCATTGAGATACATGGAGAGCGGGTCATCGGTCTTTGCACCCACCGCGAAGGCAGGCGACGGTGCCGTCGGCGTCAGGAGAACGTCCACCTTCTTGTAGGCTTCCGCAAAATCCTGAGCGATCAAGGTACGGATTTTCTGCGCCTTGATGTAATAGGCATCGTAATAGCCTGCCGAGAGAACATAGGTGCCGATCAGGATACGGCGACGCACTTCATCCCCAAACCCGGCGGCCCGTGTCTTCTCATACATATCCGTAATGTCTTTGCCCGGCACACGCAGGCCGTAGCGAACCCCGTCATAACGGGCAAGATTGGAAGATGCCTCTGCCGGTGCGACAATGTAATAAGCCGGCAGCGCATATTTGGTGTGCGGCAGGCTGACATCGACGATCTTGGCACCGGCACTTTTTAGCCAGCTAATCCCGTCAGACCAGAGCTTTTCAATCTCCGCAGGCATGCCGTCAACACGATATTCCTTCGGGATACCGACTTTAAGACCGCGAATATCCCCAGTCAGTGCCGCTTCATAATCAGGCACCGGGATATCAACGCTCGTTGTGTCTTTCGCGTCGTGCCCTGCCATCGACCCCAGCATGATCGCCGCATCGCGCACGGAGCGTGTAATCGGCCCGGCCTGGTCGAGCGAGGAGGCGAAAGCAACAATGCCCCAACGCGAACAACGTCCATAGGTTGGCTTCAAGCCAACCGTGCCTGTAAAGGCCGCAGGCTGTCGAATGGACCCGCCCGTGTCCGTCGCCGTCGCGCCAAGCGCCAGATGCGCAGCAACTGCGGCAGACGACCCACCGGATGAGCCACCCGGCACAAGCGCCGTATCATCGCCAGATGCTTTCCACGGATTGATCACCGGGCCAAACCGGCTCGTCTCGTTGGACGAACCCATTGCAAACTCATCATTATTGAGTTTGCCAATCATCACCGCCCCATCGCGCCACAGCTGTGACGTGACGGTGGACTCATAAGGCGGGGTGAATTCATCGAGAATTTTCGAACAAGCCGTTGTCCGCACGCCCTCGGTACAAAACAGGTCTTTGATACCGAGCGGAATACCTTCCAGCGGCCCTGCCGTCCCATTTGACAGCTTCTCGTCAGAGGCTTTCGCCATTGCCAACGCCTTTTCAGGGGTCAGCGTGACATAGGTATTGAGTTTTGACGCAGCTTCCGCCGCCGTCACATGTGCTTGTGTAAGCTCAACCGCGGTGAAACTCCCCGCAGCCAACCCCTTACGCGCATCAGCAATCGTCAATTTTGTAAGATCAGTCATATGCCCCGCTCCTATTCCACAACTTTGGGAACGGTAAAGAACCCGTCTTCAGACACAGGCGCATTCCGCGTCACCTGATCCTGAAGATCTTCGTGAGTCACAATGTCCTCACGCATCTTCATTTCCATCTCGACAACACTGGTCATGGGCGCCACATGGCCTGTATTGACCTCGCCAAGTTGCTCCACCCAATCAAGAATGGATGACACTTCTTTGGCCAGCGGAGCCAGCTCTTCTTCCGTCACAGCTATCCGGGCAAGCCGGGCGATGTGCCGGACTGTATTTTCGTCGACCGACATGAGCCTCTCTTTTCTGAGTTGGAGGGCGCAAGCCACATAGAAACGTGAAAGAGCGCCTTGATTTGGCGCGGAAAATAACAGACCGTCCGACCGCTCGCAACAAAGCGACACGATCCGCCGCACTTGGCGCTTTTAAGGCTGGAAAACCGGGAATGACTGCGGAAATCGTCACAATTGAAGAATTAAGGGAAAAAGCCCGGGGGAAATGCCTGATCGGCCTCGATCTGGGCACAAAAACCATCGGCATCGCCCTTTCAGACCCCGACTGGAGAGTGGCAAGCCCGAGAGAAACCATCAAGCGCACCAAATTTGCCGCTGATGCAGAGCGCCTCCTTCAAATCATTGCTGAAGACAATGTGGGGGGCCTCGTCCTCGGTCTGCCGCTCAATATGGACGGGTCAGAAGGCCCGCGCGTTCAATCCACCCGCACCTTCGCCCGCAATCTCTCGCCCAGAATCGACATCCCGATTTTCTTTTGGGATGAACGGCTATCGACCGTCGCCGTCACCCGCACTCTGCTCGAAGCAGATGCCAGTCGGAAACGACGTGACGAAGTGGTCGACAAAATGGCAGCCGCCTACATTCTCCAAGGTGTCCTCGAGCGTCTACGGAACCCGTCATGATCGTCATTCTGAACTCTCTTATTCCTGTCTTCCTCGTCATCGCACTCGGTGCCCTGATCAAACGCATCGGCTTTCTGGGCGATGAGATCTGGACGCCGCTGGACCGCCTGACCTATTACGTCTTCTTTCCGGCGCTTCTTCTGCACACATTGGCACAAGCTGACCTTGCTACCTTCGACGTTTGGCCAATGGCTTACGCTTTGTGGGCGGGCCTCTTCTCAATGGTCGGTGTCCTGGTGCTGCTCTATCGCTTCGGGAACCTGACAGGCCCTCAGTTCGCAAGCGTCTTTCAAGGTGCGGCACGCTGGAACGGTTTTGTTGCCCTGGCCGCCATCGGCCAGCTCTATGGACCAGAAGGTGTAACCCTCGCAGCGGTTTCCTTCGCCGTGCTGGTACCAACCGTCAACATTCTCTCGGTGCTCATCCTCACCCGCTATGCAGGCGACACGCCGGCAGGCATGGGAACAGTGATGAAGCTTC
>JAVKCY010000134.1:0-27587 GCA_040223265.1 Parvibaculum sp.
ATGAGTTTCATCTGCGAGACTGCCCTTTTAGTTCGCCTGGTCCCGCTACTTCCGTGTTCCGCTCCATTGCCCTGGAGGTAGACATCGGGTTATTCGCAGCCGTCCTAGCTTCACTCTAACTCGCGCTATTCTCGCCTTGCATTGTTAATATGGTGTTGAAGCCAGGGATCTGATTGCTTTTTCAGCATGCGAATTTGATCTTAATAGGTGGCTTTTTGCAGAGCGGCCTCTTTTTGTGGGGTTGCATGGGGCGTTTGCCTTGCCTACAACGCCTGATATTGAGATTTGAGCCAGGGCTGTGCGGGTTTGTTTACCTATGGCAAAGCTTTGTAAACAGAAGGTAACGGGCTGAGGCCCTTGGGGAGGTCGTCATGAGCGATCAGAAGCGGGCATTTCGCAACGCACTGGGTGAGTTTGCGACCGGTGTAGCTGTTGTGACGACAATGGTTGAAGGCGAGGCGCCGATTGGATTGACCATTAACTCGTTCTCATCTGTCTCACTTGAGCCACCACTGGTTCTATGGTGTCTCGACAAAGGTTCGGACACTGTTGATCTCTTCACGAGAACCAAAGGCTTCACAATCAACATTTTGAGTGTCGAGCAGCAGGCAATTTCCGGGCAATTGTCGCAGACGGGCAATCATGGCCTTGCCGGACTGGATTTGGTTGAGGGTGCCAACCAGTGTCCTCGCCTAGTTGGTGTTCCTGCGGCCTTTGAATGTGAAGTTGATGCGCGCCACGATGCGGGGGATCACATCATTCTGGTTGGGCGGGTGGTCTCATTCCACCGCGATGAAGCACATGCACCGCTTATCTATCATCGCGGTGGCTACCGGGCGCTCTCTGCCTAATCGCTTTGGGTTGGTGCAACATCATCCTTCATGACCACAAGGTTGGCACGCATCATTTCGAGGCCAGCCATAAAGACCTGGTAGTCTTTTGTTGACATGCCTTTGATCACGCCGGCGTGAAGAGTTTTGAGGAGGTCCTGACCGCCGCCGCGCAGATCATGCAGTAGCTGGGTCAGGAAGATACATTTCGCCCGGCCGTCTTTTGGATGGGGGCGACGCTCAACAAGGCCAATGGTTTCCAGCTCCGAAATGTAAATACCAGCGGAGACCTTGTGGATGCCAAGCGCGTTTGCAAGTTCCGTCTGGGTTTGTCCATCCTGATTTAGAAGGGCGATAATTAGACTTGTCTGATGGCGGCTGAGACCGCTCCGCAGGTCGTAATTTTGCTCAAGCAAACGCCCGACATCTGAGAAAACGTCGAAAAACCGGAACGCTTCCAGATCCTGATCCTTGCTCGGGGCGGGCATACTGGTAGGGCGCCTCGTTTTTGTGGCGTCAGCTGGGGGTGGGTTTTTTTTGCGCGCCATAAAATCAGGTCTCTCTTCGTCCTCAGATGGTCGTCTCTAAACCATTCCCAAGTTTATAGTGGGGATGATTTGGTTTCGTTCCTTTTATCGTCAAACTCCTGTGTGGACCAAGGTTTACCTTGTTCTTGCTTAAGCACCTTCGTATTGATGCAATCAGGTTGACATTCTAGGTTGGCCAGTGGTTTAGTAATGCGAAGTTACTAGTTTGTGTGTGTGACGCAAGTAAATCGTTTGGGTGGGAGTGAATTAGTGGCCGAAGATCAGATTTTGAGCAGTGAAGCAGCTGCAGGTGCGGAAGCTGGCCCAGTATCATTAGACGGGTCAGTTGAGGGGGCAGCAGCTGGTGTCGATGGCGTAGACGCTGGTGTGCTGCTGGATGCTGCCGGTGCTGCAGCGGGTACCGGGGACAGTTCGGCGATCTGGGAGCTTATTCCCCTCGTCGACAAGGGCGGCCCGATTGTTGTCATTCTTTTGGTTCTCTCGGTTCTGTCGCTTGCCATTATTTTGCTGAAGCTGTTTCAGTTTTCCCGCGCAGGTCTTACCCGCCGGGCTTTTGTTGATGCGGCCATCGCAAAAATTAGCGCAGGCGACAAAGAGGGGGCTGCAAACATCCTCAGCAAAACCCGTTCGCCAATAGCGCGAACTTTGCAAGCCGGTGTTGAAGCTTCCATTGCCGGTGGAGACGCGAGCGAGGAAATTGCGCGCGTTGGCGGCAATGAACTGGGAGGTCTGCAATCCTATTTCCGTTGGCTGGAGGTGATCGGCAATATTTCGCCGCTGCTTGGCCTGCTTGGTACTGTGATCGGAATGATCAATGCGTTTCAACAGTTGCAGCTTGCCGGTAACAAGGTTGATCCGGCCATCCTCTCCGGGGGTATCTGGGTTGCGCTGTTGACAACGGCTGTTGGCCTTGCTGTTGCCATTCCAGCAATTGCTGCGCTTAATCTGTTGGAAAGCCGCGTAGATGTGGCACGGCTTGCCCTTCGCGATGCTGCGTCGCGCACGCTCGCCGCGCTGAAAGCGTGACTGTGCGATGTTTGACGCACCCATTCACAAAAAGCGGATTGTGAGTCTGACGCCACTCATTGATGTGGTGTTTCTGCTCCTGATCTTCTTCATGCTGGCCAGCAGTTTCCTGCAAACCCAGTCCATTGCGGTGCTGACACCAGCGCCCAATCCGGACGAGGTGGAAACAGATCGTCACGTGGTCGAAGTCTGGATCATGAATGACGGTACGTTCAGGCTCGACGGTGATCCCGTCACGGCTGAAACACTCGCTGATGGTATCCGCCGCAATCTGGGTGGGGACCCTGAAGCCGTTGTCTCTATTCTGGCGGAGAAGCAAGCAGCCGTGCAGCCTCTCATTTCAGCGATGGAGGCGGCGCGGGATGCTGGTGCTCTGTCCATCGGTACATCGCGGGTGGAGGCGCTCAAGTAATGATTGAGTTTGATGAAATCCGCCAGCGGCGCCCTTATGAATCCGTTGTTCCACTGATCAATGTTGTTTTCCTGCTGCTGATCTTTTTCCTGCTGGCAGGTACGCTTCAACCGACTGATGATATTGAGGTCGATCTTCCCATCGGGCAGGTCGACGACAAACGCGCCTCAGAGGATGTCATTCTTTATGTGGAAGCGGATGGCTTTGTTTATCTGGGCGAGAAACCCATGTCGGCTGATGTTGCTCCTTACATGTTGCGCAAGTTCCTTGATGAGAGGGGCGTGTTTGATGTGTCCATCAAAGCGGATGAAAACGCGCCCGCTCATGAATTGATCAAGCTGATGGAGGGTTTGCGGAATGTCGGCGTTCGGGAAGTCAATCTTGTGACGGAGCAATCGGAATGAGTGTTGCAGATCCGGACACATTTCTTGCAGGCGAACGCCCCAATATTCGGCGGTTCCTGATAGCGTCCGTGCTGCTCCATTTGTTGGTGCTTGCTGTCTACATGTTTGCCGGCGGGATTTTTGGCTCTGAAGGCCCTGGCGGTGGGGATGCGCTTCAGTTCCAGCTGGCGGCAGGTATTGGCAATGACCTTGATGCCGCCAAGCAAGTAGATGGCACAGATATGCAGACGCCGTCCTATGCGGATGCAGATGTCGACCCTGTGCCGGTGCCTGAGGAGAAACCACAGCCGAAACCGGAGCCAAAGCCCGAAGTAAAGCCTGAGCCAAAACCAGAGCGGACAGAGCAGTTGCCGACGCGACGCAACGAAAATGTGCAGCCGCAGGTCGCAGCCACAACGCCTGTGCGAGGGGATGCAGCCATCGTGACCCCTGGCGGTTCTCAAGGCACGGTTGGTGATGACATTTTCGGGGCAGGCGGTGATGCGGCAGAAACCATCCGCAACCGTCCCGGTAATTCTCTGACCGGAAATCAGATCAGTGCGCGGCTGACGGGGCGGACCCTGCATCTGGAAATGGGACGCCTGGATATTCAAGGGGGCAACCGTCTCACCAATACGGTGATCCAACTCCATCCGGACGGTACGAGTGATGTTGAGCTGATCTACTATCATTACAAGACGTTCCATCAGGAACGCTCGTCGACACGGACGCGCAGCGGCAGCGGACGGTGGTGGATTGAGGGCAATCGCTTTTGTCACCAGGCGGGCATCATCGCCTATGGTACCAAGGATTGTTATGACATGAATATGGATGGGTCGACATTGCGCATGTACTTCTCTGAATGTTCGCGCAACTCATCACCCCACTGCAAATCTTACCGTGTAGCCGGTGAGGGCACGATCCAATAGGTGTCATAGTGTTGGGCGCGTTCTCTACACCCATCCTATCTGTCACCCGCGAGCTTGAGTCGAACTATTACGTTCGTGCAGCGCAGCTCGACTATTGACTAGCTCGCTGGTATCAAACGAAGTGTGGCCTCCGCCGGAATGCTTTCACGGTTGGTCTTGATCCTGATGCTTTCGCCGTTCGCCCATTTGCTGGCCAGGGCGTCATATTCCTCTGAGAACGGGTTGCCGGATTGTCCCGTCGAAATCATGTAACGGGAATTGTCGAGGTCGGCAAAATCATAGACCGCGCGGTACCCGGCTGCGTGAATATTGTCGTAAGGCTGTTCGCCAGAGATCACATGTTGCCCACGGTTGATTGTGTCATTGCCGCCAGCTGATGGGCGCGCGACCGTGAGGGCATTGCCGATGATTGGCAGGAATGACCCAGGCAAATGCCGGTTCATGACCTGATGGGCATCCTCCCAGCGCCAGCCGGTCATGTCCGCGCCATACCGGTTTTCAAGATCTGCAATGGCTTTGTCAAAAGCTGTGCTGATTTGTGTCGCACAGTTTTCTGTTTCTGTGGTTCGCGTGTCATCACACCAATGGGCTTGTGCGTCTTTGTCTGTGAGAACAGCCTCCAGAAAAATCGGGTTGATGCGCCAGTGTCGGGCGAATTGTTCATCCAGATCGTCTTCATAAATTCCGCGTGCGAGCTCTCGCATCCAGGCCATGAAGATGAGCGGTTCAGAGAGTTCACCATCCATCTTCTGGTTCCAGTTTTCGAGTTTGGCTGCGATCTCGCGATCCCTAATGTGTGGCAGGAGAAGGGGAATGAAGGTCTTTGCAATCTCGGACCCATTGTCCATTTGCATCGCCTCGAAACTCTCAATTGTATGCGTGCGGGATGCGGTGAGGAGCCTTTCGATACGTGTTGCACGGTCTGGCAGATCCCATTGCCGTGTAATCGTGTAGGGGTAGCTTTTATCCACGATCTTGTTGTTGGCCGTAATCACAAAACCACGTTCAGGATTGTGCGTTTGGGGCAGGTCCTCAAAGGGGATGAAGCCCTGCCAGTCGTTTCGTGGTTCCCAGCCTGGCGTCGGCAGGAGGCCCATCGTTTGATGGTCGCTTCCGCGGATGGGGATGCGCGCTGGTGCAATGAAGGCGATTTCGCCGTCCACACTGGCAAATACCATGTTTTGCATGGGCGCGATGTAAGGATGAAGGGCTGCCCGGAATTCTTCAAAGTTTCGCGCCTTAGTGATGTTATGACCTGCCTCAATCGTCGGGTCGGGCGCGGTGAGAGCCGTCCAGGCGAGCGCCAGGACATGACCGTCAGGGGTCAGCTCGTCAGCGCCGAACATGTCCGTTGGCAAGACAGGACCGTGGCGAGTACTACGGACGATCATGATTTCGTCCTGACCGAAGCGGACCTTGATCGTCTCTTCTCTTGTGTCAAAAGTGCGATAGCCATTCGGCGTTAGATATTCGGTTTCATCATCCGGGTTGAGCTTTTCGATAAACAGATCCTGCGTGTCCGGCCCGGTATTGGTGTAGCCCCACGCAATCCGGTCATTGCGACCCAGCACGACACTCGGCACCCCGGCAATCGTGCCGCCAACGACATTGCGGTCCGGGTAGGCGAGGTGGGCGAGATACCAGATCGACGGGGCCAGCATGCCCAAATGCGGATCATTTGCGAGAAGCGGTTTGCCGCTCTTCGTCCAGCTGCCATCTGCCACCCAATTGTTTGAAGCACCCTTGGGGCCGTAATCGGGAAAATGTGCTTCCGCCGCGCGGATTGGTGTATCGCTGAACAGCGCAGCGAAATCGGGGAGGGCCACTGGTGCCTCTCCCGGGTAGGGCGGTTCAAACTCCGCTATCTTGATCTCGCTCAAAACCTCCAGCAGTCGTGCGCGCGAGAGTTCTCGTGTGGCATTGCCAGACAGGCCCAGCGCCAAAAGTTTGATCATGACAATGGAATCTGCCGGTACCCATGGTTCTGGCTCATGGGCAAGAAACAGAAACTCCGGCGGCAGGGGTTGCTTGCGACTTGCCAGATAGGCATTCACGCCATCAGCGTAGGCGGTGAGCATTGCGCGGGTGTCATCTTGGAGGCTCGGAAAGGTTTCTTCCGCCAGCCGGTAAAGGCCGAGGGTGCGCAGGTAACGGTCTGCGGGCAAAGCTGGCTTTCCCAATAGGTCCGCAAGGCGGCCCTGGCCAACCCGGCGAAAAAGCTCCATCTGCCAGAGACGGTCTTGGGCATGAACAACCCCCAGCGCGAAACTGACATCTGCTTCACTTTGGCCGAAGATATGCGGAACGGCATTTTCGTCTCGGATGATTTCAACCGGTGCTTTGAGGCCCGCCACGGATAACACACCGTCATGCAGGTCAACCGATCGTTTCGCCGCGCCATAGCGATCCATGAGGAGAAGACCGATAAGGCTCAAAACGCCTACAAGGCAGATCCCGATCCATTTTGCTGATGTTTTCAGTTTCGTCATGTGGGTCCTTTTCGCACTTTCATGCGCCTGTCGCGCGGTTTTGGTCTTTTTGATCTGTGTCCGCTACAAGGTAAGGATAATCCGATTCCAAAACGCGGGGATAAGATGGCTCAAAAGATTGCATTCATCGGGCTCGGGGTCATGGGATTTCCCATGGCAGGGCACCTCGTCCGGTCGGGGCATGATGTTACCGTCTACAACCGTACACGCGCAAAGGCTGAAAGCTGGGTCGCGAAATATGGGGGAGCGCTTGCCTTCACGCCAGCTGCGGCGGCAGAGGGGGCTTCGTTTGTTTTCGCGTGTGTCGGCAATGATGATGATTTGCGGGCGGTCACCTCGGGGGCCAATGGCGCGTTCGGTGCCATGTCGGAAGGGGCCCTTTTTGTGGACCACACGACGGCGTCAGCCGAGGTTGCACGGGAATTGTCAGATCTAGCCGCGGAAAAGGGCATTGGTTTTCTGGATGCACCGGTCTCCGGCGGGCAGGCAGGTGCCGAGAAGGGCCAGCTCACCGTCATGGTAGGCGGCGAAGCGGATGATTACGCAAAAGCTGAACCCCTGATCGACAGTTTTGCGAAATCGGTTCGCTTGATGGGGCCAGCGGGTGCCGGGCAGCTCACCAAAATGGTCAACCAGATTTGCATTGCAGGGCTCGTGCAGAGTCTTTCTGAAGGTATTCAATTTGCCAAACAGGCTGGGCTTGATCCGGCAGCTGTGATTGACGTGATCTCCAAGGGGGCAGCGCAGTCCTGGCAGATGGAAAACCGCTATCAGACGATGATTGATGGTGAGTTCAATCATGGATTTGCCGTGGACTGGATGCGCAAAGATCTTTCGATCTGTCTGGCCGAGGCTCGGAACAATGGTGCCCAGCTGCCGGTTGCAGCGCTTGTCGATCAGTTTTATGCCGATGTGCAGGCAATGGGCGGCGGTCGTTGGGACACATCGAGCCTTGTTGCCAGACTGGCTCGCAAATCATGAAAATACAGCGCTTTACTTCCGTTCGGGAGATGGTGGATCGGCTGGATCCGTCCTACCCGATTTTTGTGATCTGGCCCGATCTGATCCGCGAAAAGGCGCAAGTGTTCATTGAACATTTTCCCGGTGAAGTTCTCTATGCCGTGAAATGCAATCCGCATCCGCTGATCCTTGAAACCCTTTATGGCGCGGGCATTCACTCTTTCGATACAGCCTCATTGCCAGAGATTGCGCGGGTCCGCGAGCTTTTGCCGGAGGCTGCTTGCTATTTCAACCATCCGGTGAAGGGGCGTGGTGCGCTTGATACGGCGGCGGATGTTTATGGGCTTGAAGATTTTGTCATCGATCATGTGACTGAGCTCGACAAGATTGAGCAGGTTGTTGGTCGGGATGTGACGGTTGCCGTGCGTTTTGCAACAAGCGGTACGGGTGCGGTTTACGATCTCTCCGCCAAGTTCGGCGCGTCTGTCGAAGATACGGTGTCCTTGTTGCAGGATGTCGCACGGCGCGGTATGCGACCGGCGCTCACGTTTCATGTGGGCAGCCAGTGCGTTGACGTTTCTGCTTATCGAAAGGCGCTCGTTCAGGCCAAGGCGATCATCGATGCGTCCAGTGTTGAGATTGCGCATCTTGATATTGGGGGCGGGTTTCCAGCCCCTTATGCCGGGGCGGAGGTTGATTTGGAAGGCATGCTTCAGGAGATTACTGCGACCGTCAAAGAGCTTGGGCTCACTATGCCACTTCTGTGTGAGCCGGGGCGGGCGCTTGTTGCGGACGGATGTTCTCTCTTGCTGCAAGTACATCTTCGCAAAGGGGATGACCTCTACGTCAATGAAGGGATTTATGGTTGCCTGTCAGAAGTGAATATCGGCAAATTTGTTATGCCTGCGCGGGGCTTCGGCCGCAGGCATCAACTGACCGGCGAGCCAAAAGCCTTTCGCGTGTTCGGGCCGACATGTGACAGTCTTGATGTGCTCGATTGTCCCTTCCTCGTGCCTGACGATATTCAGGAGGGGGACTGGATAGAGGTTGGGCTTGTCGGTGCCTATTCGCTGGCGCTTGCCACCGGGTTTAATGGGTTCATGACGGAGGCAGTTGTCGCCGTCGAGGGCGCACGCCGCTGGGTCGATGACGTCATGCCGATTGTGGAAGAAGCGGCACTCAACCTTCGTTGAGAAGCCGTGCCACATCGCGGGCGAAATAGGTCAGCACACCATCGGCACCTGCACGCTTGAAGCTCATCAGGCTTTCAAGGATGACACGATCCCTGTCGAACCAACCTCGTTCTATGGAGCCTGCGAGCATCGCGTATTCGCCGGACACCTGATAGGCGTAGGTCGGCATGCCGAATTCACGTTTTACACGGGAGACGATATCAAGATAGGGCATGCCGGGCTTGACCATCACCATGTCCGCGCCTTCGGCAATGTCGAGCGCGACCTCGCGAAGGGCCTCATCACCGTTTGCCGGGTCCATCTGATAGGTGCGTTTGTCGCCCTTCAGTGCACCGGTGGAGCCGATAGCATCGCGGAACGGACCATAGAAGGCTGAAGCATACTTGGCCGCGTAGGACATGATCTGCACATGTGTCTGGCCTGCTTCGTCCAATCCTTCGCGGATGGCGGCAATACGACCATCCATCATGTCGGAAGGCGCGATGATGTCGCAGCCCGCCTCCGCCTGCACAATGGATTGTCTGACGAGTACATCTACCGTCTCATCGTTCAAGATCACATCGCCATCCATCAGGCCATCATGGCCATGGCTGGTGTAGGGATCGAGCGCCACATCGCACATGATACCAAGGTTGGGCACGGCCTGCTTGATGGCGCGCACGGTGCGGCACACAAGATTGTCCGGGTTGGTGGCCATGGCACCATCGGGTGTGCGATCATCGCCGCTTGTGTATGGAAAAAGGGCGATGGCCGGTATGCCAAGTTTCGCGGCTTCTTCCGCATCGCGCACAGTTTCCTCAATCGACAGACGATCAATGCCCGGCATGCTCGCAACCGGTTCTCGCCCTGACCCCTCAATCACGAAGAGCGGCCAGATCAGATCATTCACGCTCAAATGATTTTCTGACACCAGGCGGCGCGACCAGTCTGTCTGGCGATTGCGACGCATGCGGGTTGATGGAAACGCCGGCTGAGGATGCGATTTGGTCACGGGAACTTGCCTTTATTATCCGTTCGTACCGGCAAGTCTTACCTTTTTGCGTGAATTGGCGCAACGTGACCTAGCGTCATCTTGGGCTTTGCTGTCGGGTTTGACAGGGGCGAAGGGGCCTTTTATCACCCACAGAAGCCATGCGGTCTTCGATGTCGCCATTGACGTCGACGTTACGGGTTTGGAGGGGGTTGTTATGGAATTCAATCTTTCGGAAGACCAGCAGGCCTTTCAGGATGTGGCGCGCAATTTTGCCGCGACCGACCTGCAACCTTTCGCTGCCGATTGGGACCGGGATGGATTTTTTCCCGTTGAGACACTTCGCAAGGCGGCAGAGCTTGGGTTTGCGGGTATCTATGTGCGCGAAGATGTCGGTGGCTCCGCGCTGAGCCGTCTTGATGCCGCACTGATCTTCGAAGCGCTGTCCGCCGGGTGTACATCGACGGCGGCCTATCTCTCGATCCATAATATGGCGAGCTGGATGATTGATACATTCGGGAGCGATGCACAGCGTAATCGCTTTCTGCCAGATCTCACGTCTATGGCCAAAATTGCGTCCTACTGCCTGACGGAGCCGTCAGCGGGGTCGGATGCCGGATCGCTCCGCACCAAGGCTGTGCGTGATGGTGATGATTATGTGTTGAACGGGTCCAAAGCCTTTATTTCCGGTAGTGGTGTTTCCGACCTCTATGTCGTGATGGCGCGGACGGACGGTGATGGTCCCAAAGGGGTTTCCTGTTTCGTCGTGGAAAAGGGAACGCCCGGTCTTTCGTTTGGGGCAAATGAGCGCAAGATGGGCTGGAACAGCCAGCCAACCGCCGCGGTGATTATGGAAGATTGCCACGTACCGGCAGATAACCGGATCGGTGAAGAGGGTGAAGGCTTCAAGTTCGCCATGATGGGGCTTGATGGTGGGCGGCTTAACATTGGTGCCTGCTCGCTCGGCACAGCGAATGCGGCCCTTGCGACGGCGAAAGCCTATATGAAGGAGCGCAAGCAGTTTGGCCGGGCGCTGGCAGACTTCCAGGCCTTGCAGTTCAAGCTTGCGGACATGGCGACAGAGCTTGAGGCAGCGCGTCTGCTTCTCTATCAGGCCGCCGTCAAGGTGGATGCGAAAACGCCTGACGCGACCATGTTTGCGGCGATGGCAAAGCGCTTTGCGACTGACACGGGCTTTCGCGTGGTGAATGAGGCGCTGCAAATACACGGTGGTTATGGCTATCTGAAAGACTACCCCCTTGAGCGCCATCTGCGCGATGTGCGGGTGCACCAGATTCTTGAAGGCACGAACGAGATCATGCGCGTTATCATCGCGCGTGAAATGCTGAAGGATTGAAATTGAGGGATCGGGAATGAGCGACGAACCGGAAATCCTGTTTGAGCAACGAGGTGTCGTTGGCCTTGTGATGCTCAACCGTCCTCATGTGCTGAACGCACTCACCTATAATATGGTGCAGCTGCTGCATCCGCAGCTTGAAGCATGGGCGGAAGACGACACGATCAAGGCGGTCATCATTCGCGCGGCGGGTGAGAAGGCATTTTGTGCGGGCGGCGACATTCGTGTGTTGCATGATTGGGGCAAGGCGGGCGATCCGCAGGTTATTGATTTCTATCGGGATGAATACAAGCTCAACCGCTATATCAAGCGATATCCCAAGCCGTATATCGCTCTCATCTCCGGCATTGATATGGGTGGCGGGGTTGGCGTGTCAGCGCATGGCAGTCACCGGATTGCGTCCGAGCGGATTATGTTTGCAATGCCAGAGACGGGTATTGGCCTTTTTCCGGATGTGGGAGGGACGTTCTTCCTGCCGCGCTGTCCGGGGGAGATCGGCATGTATCTGGGGCTAACTGGTGCGCGGCTGAAGCTTGAAGATGCTATCTATGCTGGCGTTGCAGACTATTTTGTCCCCGCCGACAAGCATGAAGCGCTGATTGCGCGTATTGCCGCGGGTGGTGATGTTGACGAGAGCATTGAGGCAGAAGCGCATACTGTGGGCAAAGCGCCATTGAAAGAGCAACGGTCTGATATTGATCATTGTTTCTCTGGCACGTCTGTCGGGCACATCCTTGCCCGGCTCAAAAAGTCAGATACGGATTGGGCGCGTGCGACGGCAGACATTATTCGGGCGAAGGCACCCTTGTCGACGCGGGTGGCGTATGAGCAAATCCGTCTTGGCGGAACGCTCGACTTTGAAAGCTGTATGGCGCTTGAGTTTCGACTGACCAACCGTTTCATGAACGCTCATGATTTTTACGAAGGTGTGCGGGCTGTGGTGATCGACAAGGATCAGATGCCCAAATGGGAACCGGCGACGCTTGATGATGTAAGTGATGAAATGGTTCAGGACTATTTTGAATCGCTAGGTGACAATGAGCTCATTTTTGATTGAGCGTTCGGGAGGGTTTTGAGATGGCTGAAAACGGGTTGAGGATCGGATTTATCGGGCTTGGCAATATGGGCGGGCCGATGGCACAGAACCTGATCAAGGCGGGTCACGCGCTCAAGGTCTTCGATCTTTCAGCGGAAGCGGTGAAGCGTACGGTGAATGCCGGGGCGACAGCGGTTGCGGCGGCGTCTGATGTCGCGCGGAATGTGGATGCCGTTGTGACGATGTTGCCAGCCGGTGCCCATGTCCGCTCTGTCTATTTGGGGGATGCTGGTCTGCTTGGCGTTGCCAACAAGGGGACGCTTTTCATCGATTCCTCCACTATCGACGTGACGAGTGCCCGCGATGTAATTACGCAGGCGGAGGCGCGTGGCATGCAGATGGTCGACGCGCCTGTGTCCGGCGGTGTTGGTGGTGCGACGGCGGGGACGCTCACCTTCATGGTAGGGGGAGCGGACGCAGCTTTTGTGGCGGCAAAGCCGTTCCTTGATGTGATGGGCAAGAATATTTTTCATGCGGGCGGAGCAGGTAACGGGCAGGTCGCCAAGGTTTGTAACAATATGCTGCTCGGCATTTCGATGATTGGTACGTGTGAAGCGTTCGTGCTTGCCGAGAAGCTCGGCCTTGATGGGCAGACCTTGTTTGACATCGCGTCGACGGCGTCCGGCCAGTGCTGGTCGATGACATCTTATTGCCCTGTGCCGGGGCCTGTGCCTGCATCACCTGCCAATCGGGATTATGCTGCGGGTTTCACCGCAGGCATGATGCTGAAGGATCTGCGGCTCGCACAGGAAGCCGCCCAAGGTGCTAAAGCCGCAACCCCGCTGGGGGCGGAAGCTGCGTCGCTCTATAGTCTGATGGAAGCCAGTGGAAATGATCAGATCGACTTTTCCGGGATCATAAAGTTGCTGCGTGGCACGCTCTAAGTCCATTTTGTTTATCTAACGTTTACCGTGTGTCTTTATTCTTATGCTCGCATTACGAGAAAAGGATATTGACATGACCCCTATGGACCGCATTCGCGTTCAAGACACTTTTGAAGCTGTGAAGCCGATTGCCGATCAGGCGGCGGCCTTGTTTTATGGCCGTTTGTTTGAAATTGCGCCAGAAGTGAAGCCGCTCTTTAAAGGCGATATGCAAGATCAGGGTCGCAAGCTGATGAAGACGCTCGCGATTGCCGTGGCAAGTCTGAACGATCTTGCCGCCATCGTGCCGACGCTTGAAAAGCTGGGTCAGGGCCATGTGGCTTACGGTGTTCAGCCTGAACATTATGCGAAAGTTGGTGAAGCATTGCTCTGGACGCTTGGCCAGGGCCTTGGTGAGGTGTTTACCGAAGAAGTCGAAAATTCTTGGGAACAGGTTTACCAAATCCTTTCGAACACGATGATTGCGGCCGCTTACAGCAAAGCCGTCTAACGCAAAAACGCCTGTGTCTCCCTCGCGTTTTGTCGGCACGGCGCGCGGAGATATTGTTTCAGTTTCAATTCAAATCGGAAATAGCAGTTAAGCGGTCGTTAGGAGGCTCGCACTTATGATGAACATCGGAAAGGCGTTATGCGCCTTGTGAGTGAGTTTAGTATGTAGAGGTTTGTTCAATGGGTGCGATGATTGGAAAAGTAGCAGAAGAAGCGCCACGGAGCGCGTCTCCGGAAGCGCGAAAATCATATCTGACAGCGCTGACATTTGTTGAACGGCTTCACCGCCGCCTGCTTGACGTGATCAAGGATGAGCTTGACCGGAATGGCAGTGTTGAAATCAACAGCGTGCAGGCACTGCTGCTGTTCAACGTTGGTGAGCAGGAAATGACCGCTGGTGAGCTGCGGACCCGTGGGCATTATCTGGGCTCAAATGTGTCATACAATCTGAAAAAACTCGTTGAAGCTGGTTACATCAATCATCAGCGTTCTGATGCTGACCGTCGTTCAGTCCGTGTTCGCCTGACCCAAAAGGGTCGCGATGTCTGCGAGACGATTGAAGATCTTTACAATCGCCATGTGGATACGATTGCGGAAGTTGGCGATGTGAGCGTGGAAGAGCTGGATCAGATCAATAAAACGCTCAACAAGCTCGAGCGGTTCTGGACCGACCAGATCCGGTTCCGCCTCTAAACGGCCAGATATTTGCCCGCTTGGGCCCATCGATGCCTCTTGTGCCGTTTCCGTTATTTTGCGGGAGCGGCACACGCATTTCTGGACCAGTGAGAGGGGCGTTGAGGGATGAAAATGGACCGTCAGGCTCTGTTCATCTACAAGATGGGATGTTAACGCTAGCGCGGTTTTGATTTCGGCCTTTTTGGCAAAAAGGGTAGAGTGCGTGAGTTTCGGGAGGTTTGTGGCAGGATGACGGGTTTGAACGTAACAGCAGGTTTAGCGCGGGCATTCCGGATGGTTTCCGGTGGTGCGATGGCGTTTGTCTGTTTTGCGCTCGTTTTTTCGCCCGTTTTTTCGCCGGTGGCCGCCAGTGCTGAGGAAGCTTTCAACCCTTGGGAGCTTGAATGGGTCGACCCGTGGAGCCCGGGGAGTGATGCTGCGGTCAGGGAAGGGCCAACGTCCCTTTCGACGGTGCCCACACTGGGTGATGCGGGCTTCTGGCCTTTGCTTCGCGCGATGTCGATGTATGAACAGATCCAGGAATGGGGTGGCTGGAAGACTATTCCCGGCGGGGAGCGGATTGAGCCCGGCGACCGGGATGACCGGGTGCAGCTGGTGCGTGAACGACTGCTCGCGACCGGCGATCTTGCCATTTCAGGCGGTGATCCGGCGCGCTATGACGAGACAGTTCAACAAGGTATGCGCCGTTTCCAAACGCGGCATGGTTTGCAGCCAGACGCTATTATTGGTCCGCAAACGCTTCAGGCCCTTAATGTTTCTGTCGCTGATCGTATCAAGCAGCTTGCCATCAATCTGAAACGCCTGAACGAAGTGTCTGAGACTCTTGGGCGGCGATATGTGTTTGTGAATATTGCGGGCCAGGAAGTAGAAGCGGTGGCAGACGGCCAGGTCGAGCTTCGCCGTCGCGTGATCGTGGGCAAGGAAGATCGTCAGACACCGGAATATACAAGTGCGGTGACTACGATTGCGCTTAATCCGTTTTGGAATGTACCGCGCAGCATCGCCGACAAGGATCTGATCCCAAAGGCGCGCGCGAACCCTAGTTATTTTGAACGCATGGGCATCCGCGTTTATCGTGGCGGCCGGGAGGTGAGTTCCCGATCGGTGAACTGGTCGCAGGTCAGTTCCGGCGATGTGTTCCTGCGACAGGATCCAAGCCCGCGCAACTCGCTGGGTACGGTGAAGATCCATTTCAACAACCCTCATGCCGTCTACCTGCATGACACGCCGTCCAAGAGCCTGTTTAGCCGTTCCGCGCGGGCGTATAGTTCTGGCTGCGTGCGTGTGCAGGATGTTCATGATCTCGTTGAATGGTTGCTGCGGGAGACAAATGGCTGGGACCGGAGCCGGATCGACGCGACCGTTGCAAGCGGTGATCGCACGGATGTTGCCTTGTCTCAAGCGGTGCCAATCTACCTTCTCTATCTGACAGCCTGGGTTGATGAGAACGGCGTCGTAAACTTTCGCGATGACATTTATGACATCGATTCTCGTGTGAGAACCTCTTCCCTGACCCAATAGGTTGTGATTGCAGCCAGATGTCCGTGTGTGCCGGCCGGCCTTTCCGTTCGGTTCGCGCTGTACTATCTTCGTGCCTTGTTCTTGTAGCTTGGGGGAACGTGAATGGCGGGGACTGCGAAATTTCCATTTCTGGAGTTTGATGGTGTTCTGGCGTTCGCCCACCGTGGTGGCACCAGTGCGCATCCAGAGAATACGATGCCTGCCTTCCAGCATGCGGTTGATCTCGGCTATCGCTATGTCGAGACTGATGTGCATGCCACGCGCGATGGTGTTCTGCTCGCTTTCCATGATGAAGTGCTGGACCGTGTGACCGACATGTCTGGCCGTATCACCGAGATGGATTACGCGGACGTGGCAAAGGCCAGGGTCGGGGGGCTTGAGCCCATTCCGCTTATGGAAGACATGCTCGCGACATGGCCGGAGGTTCGGTTCAATATTGATCCCAAGCTCGACAATGCCGCGGCACCTCTTGTGGAAGTTCTGAAGCGGTCTGGCGCTATCGACCGTGTTTGCGTGACGTCTTTTTCGGACAAGCGTGCGCGATGGATCAAAAGTGAGATCGGTCCTGAGCTTTGCACCGGGCTTGGACCGATCGGGACGTCGAGGCTTCGGTTCTCCAGCCTGTCTGGTCCTTTGGCGGGCCTTTGGGGCGGGTTCTCGAGCGGATGTGCTCAGGTGCCGGTGGTTCAGAGCGGCCTTAAAATTGTGGATCGTGCATTTGTTCGTCGCGCCCATGACCTCGATTTACAGGTCCATGTTTGGACAATTGATGACCCTGTGGAGATGGAGAGGCTCCTTGATCTTGGGGTTGATGGCCTGATGACAGACAAGCCGGAGGTCCTCAAATCGGTACTGGTTAAACACAATCTTTGGCGCTAGCCTAGAATTATCCGTTTGCGGTAAGGTCGAATTTGCCTTTCATTTGGAGTATTTTGGTCGGAAAATCAGGCAGATGCGACAATTCGCTGGTGGAACTGGCGCAAGAGGATATTCACATTCAGCGTCGTCGCGCGGGATGCAAAAAAGGGGCGCTGGGTGTCAACCGGACCGGTTGCATCGTTAATGATTTATAAACCATACATAAACACTCTATGAGTGTGGTTTAATGTAAAGACAACTAAAGGTGGAACCATCGATGGACTATGAAAACAAGCTCACAGAAGCACTGGACGCCTTGAAGTCTGAAGGTCGGTACCGGGTTTTTGCTGATATTGTTCGCCATCGTGGCAGTTTTCCCCGGGCGACCTTTTATGGGCCAGAGGGCGACAAGAATATCGTTGTCTGGTGTTCCAATGATTACCTGGGAATGGGGCAGAACGAACTGGTGACGACCGCGATGCATGAAGCCGTCGATAGGGTTGGCGCCGGATCCGGCGGTACGCGGAATATTTCGGGCACGACCCATTATCATGTTGAGCTTGAGCGCGAGATTGCTGACCTTCATCAGAAGGAGGCGGCACTCCTCTTCACCTCCGGTTATACCGCCAATGATGCAACGCTTTCGACGCTTGCCAAAGTCTTCAATGATTGTGTTTTGATCTCGGACGAGCTCAATCATGCGTCGATGATTGAAGGTATTCGCCGCGGCGGTGGCCCCAAGCGCGTGTGGAAGCATAATGATCTGCAACATCTGGAAGAATTGCTGAAGGCCATTCCGGCTGATCAGCCGAAGATCGTCGCCTTTGAGTCTGTCTATTCGATGGATGGTGATATCGCTCCAATTGGCGCGATTTGCGATCTGGCCCGGAAGTATGACGCACTCACCTATCTTGATGAAGTACATGCGGTCGGCCTTTATGGTCCACGCGGGGGCGGCATTGCCGAGCGTGACGGTGTGCTGGACAAGGTTGATATTATCGAAGGAACCTTGGCCAAGGGCTTTGGCGTGATGGGTGGCTATATTGCTGCAAGCAGTGCAGTGGTTGATGTTGTGCGGTCCTATGCGCCGGGCTTCATCTTCTCGACCTCGCTTTCTCCGGTTCTGGTCGCGGGGGTTCTGGCAAGTATCCGGCATTTGAAATCGAGCAATGTTGAGCGCGAACGCCATCAGGAGCGGGCGCAAACATTGCGGCAGAAACTTCTGGATGCGGGCCTGCCGGTCATGATGTGTGAGAGCCATATCGTTCCTGTGATGGTGAAGGACCCCGTTCTTTGCAAGCGGGTGGCTGACGAGCTGCTGGCTGATCACAATATTTATGTCCAGCCGATCAATTATCCAACGGTTCCCCGCGGCACGGAGCGACTTCGCTTCACGCCATGTCCGCTGCATACGGATGAAATGATGGAGGATCTGGTGCGAGCGCTTGATGCGGTCTGGACCAGACATAACCTCAAGCGTGCGGCGTAAAATTCACTCAGATCAAAAGAATGGGCCGTCTGGATCCGGCGGTGGCGACCCTTTGATTGGGCGGGAGGTCTTTTTTGAGTTCCAGCCTGTGGGGGAGTCGATGAAAGTGACCGCCGTTGAAGCAATAACTGGCATCGAGGTGGTTATTGCCGGGCCGGTGCGGACGGCGCAAACAGAGCTGGAACGCATTGCGCTCAATAAGCTGCGCTACGTGATGCGCCAAAGGGGTATCGGACCGCTGGATGATGCGGAGGGGAGCTCCGCCAGAAGCGGCGATGTGGACGCGGGAACAGATCAAAAATTATCGGACGAAGGCAGTACCACAAAGGGCGGTAAAGGTTGGATCGCCTAGTCTCGTGTCTGGTTGCTACCGTTTGCGAGGCGTACCCGATTGGCCGAGGCCGATTTTCTTCGCAAGACTTGAGCGCTGCGCTGCGTAGTTTGGCGCAACCATCGGGTAGTCGACTGGCAGGCCCCATTTGGCCTTGTATTCTTCCGGCGTGAGGCCGAAGCGAGACCGCAGATACCGTTTCAGCATTTTGAGTTTCTTACCGTCCTCAAGACAGATGAGGAATTCGTCGGTGATAGATTCCTCCACCGGCACGGCAGGGCCTATAGAGGGTGGATGGCCATTTTGCCCTTCATCGAGAGCCACCAAGACGTCATAGATTGTCCGAATCGCTGCTGGCAATTCATCTATCGGGAGCGTGTTGTTGCTCACATAGGCAGAAACAATCTCTGATGCGTATCGCAGAGTTGCTGGTATCAAAGGGCCGTCATTTTCACTGGGCATTTGACTTGTCCGACAGTGGAGAGGTTTGGGGGATGTGACTCTATACTTCGAGCTATATGACAAATGGCGCAGAATTAATCAAGTTTTTCTTGTTCTTATTCGTTGTATCCAAAGCAAATCTAGCTTTTATTTTGGTGCAATGGCATTGCAACCTAGGGTTTGCCGTCGAAACTTTGGATTGGGGCCGTTTTACTTTTGAATTTGGCCATTGTTACTCACAAAGTGTTGTGTTGTTACAAATGCTCATGACGGGCGACAAGGGCATCGTCTTTATTGGCGCGGTCTTTGTGGATGTGCTACCTAGCGCGCCTTGGCAAAGGTTCTTTTGTGGGGGCGGAAGATGAGATTTCGAGTGCATCTCCATCCCCAGATAGAGCCTTTAAGTTTTCTATAGAGGGTTTTCTCATGGCGTCTTCCGAGCAGACAGCATCTTTCTTCGGCAAATCACTTGCTGATAGCGATCCCGATGTTTTCAAGTCGATTGAACAGGAACTAGGGCGTCAGAAAAGTCAGATTGAGCTGATTGCCTCTGAGAACATTGTTTCCAGAGCCGTGCTTGAAGCTCAAGGGTCTGTGCTGACGAACAAGTATGCAGAAGGCTACCCGGGGCGCCGCTATTATGGCGGGTGCGAATTCGTTGATATTGCTGAAAACCTCGCGATTGAGCGTGCCAAGCAATTGTTCAATTGCGCTTATGTGAATGTGCAGCCGAATTCTGGTTCGCAGGCGAACCAGGGCGCACTGATGGGGTTGATCAAGCCCGGCGAAACCATTCTCGGCATGAGCCTCGCGGCTGGTGGTCACCTCACGCATGGGGCTGCGCCGAATCAATCCGGCAAATGGTTCAATGCCGTTCAGTATGGTGTGCGCTCGCAAGATCACCGGGTTGATATGGACGAGGTGGAGACACTTGCCAAGCAACACAAGCCGAAGGTGATTATTGCGGGTGGCTCTGCTTATCCGCGGGTGCTGGACTTTGCAGCCTTCCGTCAGATTGCGGACAGTGTTGGTGCATATCTCATGGTTGATATGGCGCATTTTGCCGGCCTGGTTGCGGGTGGTGTGCATCCAAGCCCGCTCCCCTACGCGGATGTTGTCACCACCACCACACACAAGACGCTTCGTGGCCCACGTGGCGGCATGATCCTTTCGAACAACGAGGATCTGGGCAAAAAGTTTAATTCAGCCATTTTCCCCGGCATTCAGGGTGGGCCGCTGATGCATGTGATCGCGGGTAAGGCGGTCGCCTTTGGTGAAGCGTTGCGACCAAGCTTTCAGGCCTATGCAAAGCAGATTGTCGCCAATGCGCAGGCTCTCGCAGCGACGCTTGTGGATCATGGGCTCGATATTGTTTCAGGCGGGACGGATACGCATTTGATGCTTGTTGACTTGCGCCCGAAGAAGCTTACAGGGAACATTGCTGAGGCAAGCCTGGAGCGCGCTTATATTACCTGTAACAAAAATGGCATTCCGTTTGACCCGGAAAAACCGACCGTTACGTCGGGTGTGCGTTTGGGGGCCCCTGCGGGTACCACTCGCGGCTTTGGTGTGGCAGAATTTGAACAGGTTGGCGAACTGATCGCGAAAGTACTTGATGGATTGGCCGCCAACGGGGCTGATGGAAACGGGGCAGTTGAGACGGGTGTCCGCAACGAAGTGGAAGCCCTCTGCAACCGGTTTCCGATATACTAAGGTTTCTGTCTTGAGTGCGTGATGCCCTCTGGCGGGATTTGACAGGTAAACTTCAATCGGCTTTTTGTCGATTGCCAATCGGGGGAGCGGTGTCCAGGCATGCGGTGTCCATATTGCGGTAGCGATGAAACGCAGGTGAAAGACTCCCGTCCCACGGAGGACAATACGGCCATTCGGCGGCGGCGCTTTTGCCCCGGCTGCGGCGGCCGGTTTACGACGTTTGAGCGGGTTCAGCTCCGCGAACTTACAATTGTTAAGACAAATGGCAGAAGAGTGCCGTTTGACCGCGATAAACTCATGCGCTCCGTGCAAGTCGCTATGCGCAAACGCCCGGTTGAGGCCGAGCGGACAGAGCGTATGGTAAGCGGCATCGTCAGGCGTTTGGAGAGTATGGGTGAAACCGAAGTCCCGTCTCCTGTGGTTGGCGAGCTGGTGATGGAAGGTCTTCGATCACTGGATGATGTCGCCTATGTGCGCTTTGCGTCGGTTTACAAGAATTTCCGCGAAGCCAAGGACTTCACCGAAGTTCTGGGTGAGTTGTCCAACCCCGAAGACGAGGACTGATTGTCCCCTGCGGACTGTCGGGGTTTCCCTTTCATCCAATTTTGAGCTTCCGGGTTTTACCGCCCGCAGATGAGGCATGGGTTTGGCGTCGGTATTTGACGAAAGAATGATGCGGATGGCGCTGGGGCTCGCGGAGCGCGGGCTTGGCCTCGTCGCGCCGAACCCTGCTGTTGGATGCGTCCTTGTGCAGGGCGATGTGGTTGTTGGTCGTGGCTGGACGCAGGCCGGTGGTCGCCCGCATGCGGAAACCGAGGCTATTCGTCGTGCTGGTGCTCTTGCCCGTGGGGCCACTGCTTATGTCACGCTGGAGCCTTGTGCCCATCACGGGCAGACGCCGCCCTGTGCCGGTGCGCTGATTGAGGCGGGGGTTGCGCGCGTTGTGAGTGCGCTTGGCGATCCCGATCCAAGGGTTGGCGGCGCCGGGCATGACATGTTGCGGGAGGCCGGCATTGAGGTGGAGGAGGGACTTCTTCGAGAAGAGGCTGCCTATCTCAATGAAGGGTTTTTGAGACGGGTGAGCGATGGGCGTCCGCTGGTGACGGTGAAGCTCGCAAGCTCACTTGATGGCAAGGTCTCCACCCATTCCGGGGACAGTCAGTGGATCACAGGCGACAGAGCCCGCAATCAGGTGCACCTGATGCGGGCGCGCACGGATGCAATTATGGTCGGCAGCGCGACGGCGATTGTCGATGATCCTGATCTTACCTGTCGTCTGTCCGGACTGAGCAAGCGCTCGCCCATTCGCATTGTTGCAGATGGGCGTCTTCGTCTGCCGCTGACGGCAAAGCTCGTGCGCAGTGCGCGCGAGGTGCCGGTCTGGGTGCTGACATTGCCTGGCGGTGATGTTGCGCGGCGAGAGGCGTTTGAGGCGTGCGGCGTTCGAGTGATCGAAATACCGGCGGGCCCCGGCGGGCATATGGACATGGGGATCGCGCTGAAGAAGCTTGGCCAAGAGGGTATTACGCGTTTGATGGTGGAGGGTGGCGCACGGCTTGTCTCCTCCTTGATGCAGGCGCAACTTGTGGACCGGCTTGACTGGTTTCAAGCGCCAAAGCTTATCGGTGGGGACGGGCAGGCGGCGCTTGCGCCCCTTGGCGTTGACAAGGTTGATCAGTCACCGCGATTGGAGCTGCGCCAGGTGCTCTCGCTGGGTGAAGATACGCTTCAAAGTTTTAGTATCGAGAGGTAGCCGATCATGTTTACCGGGATTATTACTGACTTAGGCAAAGTTGCCGCGGTTGAGACGCCGGGCGATACACGGTTTGTGATCGAGACGGCTTATGATCCCGCCGGTATTGCGCTGGGTGCGTCGATTGCTTGTGACGGGTGCTGCCTGACGGTGGTTGAAAAAGGCTCGATGAACCAGACAAACTGGTTTGCCGTGGATGCGTCCAAAGAGACGCTCGATTGCACAACGCTTGGCAGCTGGAAGGTTGGTCAGGAGATCAATCTTGAACGCGCGCTCAAAGTGGGTGACGAACTTGGTGGTCATATCGTCAGCGGTCACGTTGACGGCGTTGGCGAGATTGTCTCGATCCACGATGAAGGGCAATCCAAGCGGTTCAAGTTCCGCGCGCCGGACGCGCTCAAGAAATTCGTTGCGCCGAAAGGCTCTGTTACCCTGTCTGGCACATCGCTGACGGTGAACGAGGTTGAGGGCGACATTTTCGGCGTTAACATTATTCCCCATACCCAGGAAGTGACGACCTGGGGCCAAGCGAAGGTTGGTGACAAGATCAACCTTGAAATTGACGTGCTGGCCCGCTATGTCGCCCGCCTGACACAAGAGGACTGAGACAAGTGTTTAAAGAATTTCTATCGCCCATCGAAGATGTGATCGAAGATGCCCGGAACGGCAAAATGTTTGTTCTGGTTGATGCTGAGGACCGTGAGAATGAGGGCGACCTTGTTATCCCGGCCCAGATGGCAACGCCTGAGACGGTCAACTTCATGGCGAAATATGGCCGCGGGCTTATTTGTCTTTCGCTGAATGCGGACCGGGCGAAACAGCTCAATCTGGAACTTATGTCGTCGAACAATCAGTCGCGCCATCAGACAGCGTTTACGGTGTCGATTGAAGCGCGTGAGGGTATTACGACCGGTATTTCGGCTCATGACCGATCCCACACGATTTCAGTTGCGATTGACCCGACCAAGAGCGCGCCGGACATCGTGTCGCCCGGGCATGTCTTCCCGCTTGTTGCGCGCGATGGTGGCGTGCTTGTGCGCGCTGGCCACACGGAAGCGGCAGTTGATATCTCCCGGTTGGCTGGGCTTTACCCTGCGGGCGTGATCTGTGAGATCATGAATGATGATGGCACGATGGCGCGCTTGCCTGATCTTGTGCAGTTTGCACAATTGCACGGTCTCAAGATTGCAACGATTGCAGACCTGATTGCCTATCGCCGTCGTCACGATAATCTCATTCATCGGGCGATTGAGACGGAGATTGAAAGCGAGTATGGCGGAAAGTTCAACCTCAACGTCTATCTCAACACGGCTGAATATGCCGAGCATATTGCGTTGACGGTGGGCGATCTTTCGACACCGGAACCGGTGCTTGTGCGCATGCATGCGATAAACCTGTTTGATGACATGCTGGGTGCCAAGGGTGGGCGCAATAATCTCATCGAAGATTCCATGCGGTTGATTGCGAAAGAGGGCCGTGGGGCGGTTGTGCTGATCCGTGACACGATGGCAACTGTTGTGTCGGACATGCTGCTTCACAAAGGTGATGCAAAAGAGCAGGGGCCGCGCCGCCTGCGCGAATATGGTGTGGGTGCTCAGATCCTGCTTGATCTTGGCGTTCGTGATATGATCCTGCTCTCGGATACGCCGCGACAGATTGTCGGGCTTGACGGGTATGGGTTGCGTGTTGTTGAACAACGTGCTGTCTCCCATCACGAAGCGCAGGCCCGCGCGAAGGAAAAAGTTTGATGAGCGTTGTCCCGCATATTTTGATTGTTGAAGCCCGGTTTTATGATGACCTGGCGGACGAGCTTGCCCGTGGGGCGGTTGCGGCGGTTGAAGCGGCAGGGGGAACCTATGAGCGCGTTTCGGTTCCCGGTGTGCTGGAGATCCCTGCGGCGGTGAAAATTGCTGTGGACGCAAGCCGGTCTGGGCGGGTGACAAAACCCTATGATGGCTATGTGACGCTTGGCGTGGTTATTCGCGGCGAGACAACCCATTATGACATTGTCTCTAACGAGTCTGCCCGCGCGCTGATGGACCTGACGATTGACGACAAGATTGCGCTCGGCAACGGGATACAGACCGTTGAGAATGGCGATCAGGCTTGGGCACGGGCACGTGTGTCCGACAAGAACAAGGGTGGGGGTGCGGCGGTTGCTGCACTGGCCATGATTGCGCTCAAGAAGCGCTACGGCACTGAGGCTTGATGCGAATGGCAGCTTCCACACCCAATGCTCATCGTACCGGCCGGAGTGCAGCCCGGCTTGCCGCTGTGCAGGCGCTCTATCAGATGGATGTCGCTCAGACCGATCTTGATGATGTGGTGGAGGAATTTGTTGAGCATCGCTTCGGCCAGGAGGTCGAAGGGGATGTTTATCACCGGGCCGAAGGATCGCATTTTGATGATGTGGTGCGCGGTGTCGTGCGCGAACAGCGTGAGATTGACGTGAAGATCAATGACGTACTGGCGAAGGGCTGGGTGCTCGCGCGGATTGACGCCACGCTTCGTGCCACGCTCCGCGCTGGCGCTTATGAGCTCCAGCGGTGCAAGGATGTGCCAGCCAAAGTTGTGATCAATGAATATGTGGATGTTGCCCGCGCCTTTTTTGATGATGGCGAAGAACCAAGTGTCGTGAACGGCGTTTTGGACCGGTTGGCGCGGAAGGAGCGCGATCAGGAACTTGGCGGGACCAAAGTTTGAATGGCCGGGCTTGAATGACCGGGGTTGGCGAATTTGAGCTGATCGAGCAGCTTTTCGCGAACCTTGCAGGTCCGGGCGGGTTTTCCCTCAAAGATGATGCAGCGATCCTCTCTCCGACGCCGGGTCACGATCTGGTTCTCACCAAAGATGCGATTGCCGAGGGGCGGCATTATCTCACCAGCGACCCGCCGGGGGATGTTGCGCGCAAACTGATCCGCGTCAATCTTTCAGACCTTGCGGCCAAGGGGGCGCGCCCACGCGCCTATCTTCTGTCATGCGCATGGGGACGCGGAATCGATTATGTCTGGATTGAAGCTTTCTGCGCCGGGCTGAAGGCCGATCAGGAGCTTTACGGGATTGAGCTTCTGGGCGGCGACACAATCCGTGTTGAGGGTCCGAGTGTTCTTTCCCTCACCGCGATCGGCGATGTGTCTGAGGGGCAGATGGTCCGTCGGTCGGGTGCCAAGATCGGCGATGACGTTTACGTCACTGGCGGCATTGGGGAGGCTGCCTTGGGGCTTCGTGTCGCCACGGGTAAGCTATCTCTTCCACAATCAGATGCTGACGCGCTGCTTCAACGATACCGGGTGCCGGTGCCGCCGGTCTCCTTCGGACGGGCGTTGTCGAGCTTCGCCAATGCGTCTATCGATATTTCTGACGGGCTCCTGGCGGACCTTGGTCATTTGTGTGAGGCGTCGGGTGTTGGGGTTGAGATCCGCCGCGAAAGCGTGCCCGTTTCGCAGGCTGTGGCGTCTGCGCTCCAACACGATGACACCTTGTGGACATTGGTCCTGACAGGTGGGGATGATTATCAAATTCTCTTCACCGCAGATGCTGAAAGGGCTCGCGACATTGAAGCGGCTGCTTTGCGCACTGCAACGCAGGTGACGCGCATTGGGCGCATTGTGCCCACTGGCATAAGTGTCCTCGATGCAGATGGGCAACCAATGAGTTTTGCCGCCAAAGGCTTTCAGCATTTCTGACTTTGTTTGTTGTGGGATTGGCGTGGCAGATGTTGTGCTCGTCCTTTATGCTCGCCTCTCATGAATATTTATACAGGCCCGAAAATTGATTGATGACCGGCAGGCGAAAAAGAACACCGCGCTCCTTTCTTTGGGGCAGGCGCTCTACGGCTCCAATACGGCTGTGCTTGTGACCCTGTCGGGACTTGCGGGTGGGTATCTGTCGCCTAATCCCGCCTATGCCACCTTGCCTTGGAGTGCGCTCGTTATCGGGACGGCCCTGTCTACTTTACCAGCCTCGTACTTTATGCGGCGGACGAGCCGTCGCCACGGCTTTCTGCTTGGTACGCTGTCCAGCATGGTGGGCATGGCGTTGGCCATTACCGGCTTGTTGCAGCAATCCTTTCTGGTGTTCTGTGTGGGCATGATGTTTGCCGGTGTCTATCAGGCGTTTGCCGGGTTTTATCGTTTTGCGGCGGCTGATTCTGCGAGCGATGAATTTCGACCTAAAGCTATTTCCTGGGTCATGGCCGGCGGGGTGGTTGCCGCCTTTGTTGGCGGGCAATTGGTCTCGGTGTCGCAGGACTGGCTGGGGCCTGTCCCGTTTGTTGGCGGGTATGCGACGTGTGCGGCGCTTGCGGTGCTTGCCTTCATTGTGATGTGTTTTATCGACATCCCTCCGTTGGGTGCCGATGAACAGAAAGAGACCGGTCGCCCTGTGCGGGAGATTTTCGCTCAACCTACCGTTCTGGTGGCTGTTGCGTGCGGTATGATTGGTTATGGGATCATGACGCTCGTGATGACGGCCACGCCGATTGCGATGGTGGGGTGCGGGTTTGACGTACGCGATGCGGGGCAGGTGATCCAGTGGCACATTTTCATGATGTTTGCGCCGTCTTTTTTCACAGGAAGCCTGATTGCACGTTTCGGTGTGACGCGGATCATCTCCGTCGGTCTCCTGTGCCTTACGGGGTGTGGGCTGGTGGCACTGAGCGGCCTTGAGTTTGAACGGTTCCTGATTGCGTTGCTGCTTCTGGGCCTGGGCTGGAACTTCACCTTCATTGGCGGGACGACCTTGCTCACCACGTCTTACACCGTGGCTGAACGCAACAAGGTGCAGGCGACGAACGATTTCCTCGTCTTTGGTGTGGTTGCAATTGCCTCCTTCGCTTCCGGGGGATTGCTCAACGGTTTCGGTTGGGGTGCGGTCAATTACGCGCTTTTCCCGTTTGTGCTTGCGGCAGCGGGACTGCTTGTCTGGTTCAACGTGCAAAAACCGGCGACAGCCTGAATTTTTCTTGGTTAATAAAATGACAAGACCTGTCCGGGCATACTGGCGACCTTATTGGCAAGAGGTCGGTGTCCATGGACGAGGTAGAAGCTCTTATTCTCTCAAATCCGCTTGATTGCGGGTCTTGCAGCAATTGCTGTCAGTCAAATCCCGGCATTTATATTTTGAAGGAACTGGGGGACGACGCGAGCCGTTATGAGGGCTTTCTCGACTACAGGGATGGTGAGCCGATTTTAAAAACCAAGCCCAATGGTGATTGTATT
>JAVKCY010000028.1:0-74897 GCA_040223265.1 Parvibaculum sp.
TCGATGTTTGCCAGACGCTCCAGCGCGTCGGGTGCTTTCACCAGAACGCCTTGTTTGAGCAATCTGCCACTGGCAACGACTTGCACTACCGGCACGGCAAGGCCTAGCGCGCAGGGGCAGGTGATGATGAGAACGGCAATGGCGTTCATGAGGCTCACCTGCCAGCCAGCGCCAAGGATGAGCCAGAGCAGAACGGTAAAGGCTGCGAGCACATGAACGGCCGGTGCATAGGCACGGGCAATCCGGTCAGCAAGGCGGACATAGCCTGCGCGGCCCTGTTCTGCGGCTTCCATCAGGCGCACAATCTCTGCCAGCAATGATGCGTCATCGCGCGCGGTCACTTCCACCTGGAGGGGGGCTGTCATGTTCAATGTGCCGGCGAAGACCTTGGTACCGCTCATTGCGGAGAGAGGCAGGCTCTCGCCAGTTACGAGGCTTGTATCAATGTCGCTTGCGCCTTTTGTCACAAATCCGTCGGCGGGCAGGCGTTCCCCGGCTGCGATGGCGACGATCATGCCGGGCTCAAGCGTTTCGACCGGGACGGCTCGTGTGCGGCCATCTGCTTCGACGAGTGTTGCGGCAAGGGCTCGCAATGACAAAAGATTTTGTGCGACTGAGCACGCTTTCGCGCGGGTTTGCACGTCGAGATAGCGACCGATGAGCAGGAAGAAAAGAAGGCTGATGCTCGCATCAAAATAGACGTGTTCTGCATGCTGTAGTGTGAGGCCGAGGCTCATCAACGAGGCAAGGATCACGGCCAGTGAAATTGGCACATCCATATTGGTGGTGCGAACCTTGAGTGCCGCCCATGCCGACAGGAAGAAAGGTCGCCCGGCATAGGCAATGGCGGGCAGGGCGATCAAGGCGGAGATCCAGTGAAAGAGGGAGCGGGTCTCCATCTCCATATCGCTGACAAGGCCAGACCAGACGGAAACGGAAAGCAGCATGACGTTGGCGGCGGCAAAGCCTGCCACGCCCAGGGCGCGCAAGAGGCGGTTCGCCTCTGTCTCATCAATCGCGCCGACAAGTTTCGGGTCAAAGGGTACGGCTGCAAAGCCAACAGCTGAAAGTGCGGCAATGATGGCATCTGCGCGAACGGGCACGGCTTGGGCCTGGGGCCAGCTGACGGCCACACGTTTGGTTGACAGGTTGCAACGCGCGGTCTCAATCCCGGGCATGGCATTCAGAGCGCGTTCAATTTTTTGCATGCATCCGGCGCAATGCATGCCCTCGACAATGAGGTCCAGCTTGGCGAGCCCTTTGTCCTCGCGGACAAAAAGATCCGTACCTGTGTGATCGGGTTTTCCGGCGGCAAGTGCCAAGATGGTCTCCAAATCAGAGTGTGTGGTTCGAAAAGTTGGTATCGAGCAGGCTTGATCAGGAAGCAGGGGAAATCACGAGCCGTTCTTCCTGCAGGAAAGGGGTGCCGTTTGCGGCGGTCGCCGCGACGCGCGCGATCCAGTTGCCGGGTTCGGCGAGTGTAATGTCGGCCTCATATATGCCGCTTGTATGCATCGTCATGGTGGCTGAAACATCCATGCCCTGGCTGGTTGGCCGCCAGAAGCTCACACTCACGTCTTCAAGCAAGACAGGTTCACCATCCACGTTTTTGAAGATGGCCGTGGCCTGCACAGGAAGTGTGTCCGGGGTTTCGGGAGTGGATGGTGTCACCGTGAGTGTTACCGTCCAGCCCAATGCGGCTTGTGCGGCCTCAGCCTCCAGAACGTGATTGTAGGCACGGCCTTTGCGGTAGGCATTATCGGTTTCCACACCGTCAAAGGTTGATATGGCGTAGAAGACCATGATGCCGTTGGCGGCAAAGATGGCAAAAAAGAAGAGGCCAAAGCCAATCAGGATGTGACGACCATTCCAGCCTGATCCCTTGCTTTCGCCTTCGGTCACTTTGCTCACTTGTCAGGTCCTCTGAAGCTTGTTGTATTGCTGACCATTTCACCGGTCTCAATGTTTTCAACAAAGAAGGTAATATCTGCTTCGCCGTCACTCAACTGGGCGAGGCTGGCACGGGGCAGAATAACAAAGGCTTTCGTGTCTTTCAGACTATCGGGCTCGACAGGGAGTGTGAAGCTTGTGTCAGCCTCTGCGTCCTTAACTGCCCCAATGCCCTGGCGCACCAGCATAGCACCCTCCAGGCCTTTGATGCTGACCTGGAACAATTGCTCGGCATGCAATTTGTTGATGATTTTGATTGTATAGCCATTTCTTATGCTGCCATTGGAGAGCTGGACGAAAATCGGGTTGCGGTCCCGCAGGATATTGAGGTCGATGGTGCCGCGTGTGGCCAGTGATGAAAGCATAATTGCGCTCACGATCACGAGCACGATCATGTAAATGATGGTGCGGGGTCGGAGGAGGTGCAGGCGTTCTGGTTCCCCTTTGGCGCGACGTTCCATGTTGGCTGGTGTGTCGTAGCCGATCAATGAGCGGGGGCGGTCGACCTTTGCCATGATTTCGTCACAGGCGTCGATACACAGTGCGCACTGAATGCATTCCAGCTGCATACCGTCCCGAATGTCGATGCCCATGGGGCAGGCCGCAACGCACTGGCCGCAATTGATGCAATCGCCACGCCCGTCCCAAGTCGCTCCTTTTTTATGGGCGCCGCGCGGCTCCCCGCGATCATACTTGTAGGTAACAAGCAGGCTCTCGTCGTCGAACATGGCGCCTTGAATGCGTGGCCATGGACACATGTAGGTGCAGACCTGTTCGCGGGCGAGGCCGCCCAGCAGATAGGTTGACGCGGCAAAGAGGCCGATAAAGAGATAGGCGGCCGCCGGAGCGGAGAAGGTCAGAAGTTCTGCTGCAAGGCGCGGGGCGTCGTCGAAATAGAAGACCCATGCGCCGCCAGTGGCGAGTGATACCGCAATCCAGGCTGTGTGCTTGACGAGTTTCCGTACCAGTTTGTTGAGGGAGAAAGGAGACTTGTCCATGCGAATGCGCGCGGACCGATCCCCCTCGATCAGACGTTCGATGTAAACGAAGAGGTCTGTCCACACCGTTTGCGGGCAGGTGTAACCGCACCAAACGCGACCTGCGAGGGAGGTAACAAGAAACAGGGTGACCGACGCCATGATCAGCAGGCCGGTGAGATAATAGATTTCCTGTGGCCAGATTTCGATCCAGAAGAAATAGAAGCGGCGGTGCGGGAAGTCGATCAGGATGGCCTGATCAGGGGCCAGCGGTCCCCGGTCCCAACGCAGCCACGGGGAAATGTAATAGATCGCGAGGGTGACAGCCATGACGACCCATTTGATCAGTCTGTAGCGACCATGCACGAGTTTTGGATGAATTTTGACGCGGCTTGCGTAGAGCGGCCGGTTCTTTTCGGAATTGACCGCTTGTGGCTCGTCGGCGCTTCCATGCGGGTCAGCAAGCCTGGCTGCATCGCTGATGAGGGCAGAAAGCCCATTGGATGTGTCCGAAACATCACTCGTCATCATGTCCTCACTTCGTTGCCATTTCTGGCCGCTTCATTCACCACTCATCTCCGGATGGTTGAGATAAGGCGAAACTTGTTGTCATTTTCACTGGAGCACCGGACAGGTTTTCTGTGAGCTCTAACAGCGATGCAGGCATCTCGATTGCAGATGCCTGTCGGACAATTTAATAGCTCGGGGTCAATAGTTTGGAGTCTCAATAGTTTAAGGTTTGGCAAAAATCGCCGTGGCGCTCCGCCGCTGCGTCAATTCGCCCAGACCTTAACGGTCGCATAGATGGGGCGTTGCGCGCTTGTCTTTGACCACCAAGTGTCGTTTGCAAGTGGCCTCGGGCAGATATCCGCCCAAGGCCGTTTGTCGTTTACTCTCCGCCGCCCAGCGAGTGGACGTAGAGGGCGAGCTGTTTCACGGTGACCGGATCAAGGCGGTCACCCCAGGCGGGCATGGCGCCCGCTCTTGCGTTGGAGATGCTCTCCACGATGTCTGCACGTTCTCCACCATAGAGCCAGATGGCGTCTGTCAGGTTTGGTGCGCCGAGCTCCCTGTTGCCGGTGCCGTCATTGTTGTGACAGGCGGCACACTGGCTTTCGAACAAGGCTCTGCCCGCCGTGGCACTTTCTGTCATCTCTGCCTGGCCGGAAAGGGCGAGGACAAAGTCTGCAACATTGCCGACTTCTTCTTTTGTGAAGATTTCATCCGCAAGGAAGCGTGGCATCTCCGACAGGCGCGTGTTGTCATCAAGCTCCCAGCGAATACCGTGCTGGAGCGTGAGGTGGATGTCGTCAATCGACCCACCCCAGATCCATTCGTCATCGTTGAGATTTGGATAGCCGGTAGAGCCTTGTGCCCCTGAGCCATGGCAGGGCGCGCAATTGTCCCCGAAGGCCGCTCCGCCACCGGCAAGTGCGACTTCCATCAGTTCGCCATTTGAGCGGATTGTGTCGAAATCCTGCTCGGCAATCTGATCCAGGTATTGTTGACGACCGGCGGTCACTTCTGCCACCTCGTTCTCTACGACGCGACGTTGTTCGTAGCCGATGACGCCACCGGTATAGGTCCATGCCCCGTCCATAAAGATCGGCCAGGCTGGCATGACAATCCAGTAAACCACGGACCAAATGATGGAGACGTAGAAGCTATAGACCCACCATTTTGGTAGCGGGTTGTTCAGCTCCCGGATTTCATCCCACTCATGACCGGTCGTGTCGATGCCGGTCACATCGTCTTTGTGCGGGCTTGCGCTCATGACCGTTTGTCTCCTTCATCGAGCGGCAATTGGGCCGCGTGTTCGAACTTCTGTTTGTTGCCGGGCCAGAATGCGTAGCCCATGGCGACGATGAACAGGGCAACCAGGAGAACAAGTCCCCAGGTGCCTGCAAAGTGTGAATAATCCTCATATGTCATGGTTCACACTCCTACTGCGTCAGGTTTGCGCGTTCGATGGCGGAGAAGTCCACCAGCGTGCCGAGCATCTGCAAGTAGGCGACGAGCGCATCAAGCTCTGAGATGGTTGCTTCATCTCCGTCGAAGTTCCCGACAACAGCGCCGGGATAGCGCTCAACCAAGTCATCATAATCTTCGTCCGGGCTTTGCTGGACGAACGCATCTGCCAGCGTTTCAGCGATCATCTCTTCCGTGTAAGGGGTGCCGATGAAGGCCTGTACTTTCAGCGCGTTGACAAGATCATGGGTCGCCAAAGGTGTCTCCGCAAGGAACGGATAGCCTGGCATGACAGATTCCGGCACAACTGCGCGTGGATCTGCCATGTGAAGCCGGTGCCAGTCGTTGGAGTATTTTCCACCGACACGGGCAAGGTCCGGCCCCGTCCGTTTGGACCCCCATTGGAACGGATGGTCGTACTTGCTTTCTGCGGCAAGTGAATAGTGACCATAGCGTTCAACTTCGGAGCGAAGTGAGCGGATCATCTGGCTGTGACAGGCATAGCACCCTTCACGGACATAGATGTCCCGCCCGGCAAGCTCCAGCGGGGTGTAGGGACGCACGCCTTCCACATCTTCAACGGTCGTTTTGATGAGGAAGGTCGGAACGATTTCGACCAGGCCCCCGATCGAGACCACAAGCAGAGTGAGGACGAGAAGCAGGATCGAGTTCTTTTCAATAACCGCATGGGTAAATTTTGACATGATCGATCCCCCTTACTTCGCGCCGACGGCGATGAGCTGACCGTCGCCCGCTGGTGCAGGTGACAGGGCTTCGCCTTCGCGAACATGGCCCTTGATGGTCATGTAGATGTTGTAGACCATGATGAGCGCGCCCAGCAGGAAGAGGCCGCCACCCATGGCCCGGATGACATAGAACGGGTGCATGGCTTCAACGGATTCAACGAATGAGTATTCGAGGAAACCGAGGGTGTCATATGCCCGCCACATCAGGCCCTGAAGGATACCGGATACCCACATGGCTGTGATGTAGAGCACGATGCCAAGTGTTGCGATCCAGAAGTGCCAGTTGACCAATGCCAGCGAGTAGAGCTGCTTGCGGTTCCACAGCCATGGGACCATGCAGTAGATGGCGCCGAAGCTTACAAAACCTACCCAGCCCAGCGCACCTGAGTGCACATGACCAATGGTCCAGTCTGTGTAATGGCTCAGTGAATTCACTGCCTTGATGGACATGACCGGGCCTTCGAAGGTGGACATGCCGTAGAAGGCGATGGAGACAACGAGCATGCGGATGACAGGATCGGTGCGAAGTTTGTCCCACGCGCCGGAGAGTGTCATCAGGCCGTTGATCATGCCGCCCCATGAGGGCATCCAAAGCATGATCGAGAAGGTCATGCCGAGTGTCTGTGCCCAGTCTGGGAGAGCCGTGTAGTGCAGATGGTGTGGGCCAGCCCAAATGTAGAGGAAGATCAGTGCCCAGAAATGCACAATGGAGAGGCGGTATGAGAAGACCGGCCGCTCTGCGCGCTTTGGCACGAAGTAATACATCATGCCGAGGAAGCCAGCGGTCAGGAAGAAGCCAACCGCATTGTGACCATACCACCACTGGATCAACGCATCCTGTACGCCCGACCAGATGATGTAGGATTTAGGCGATGTCAGCGAAAGCGGGATCGCGGCATTGTTGACCAAGTGCAGCATGGCAATTGTCACGATGAACGCGAGATAGAACCAGTTCGCCACGTAAATGTGCGGCTCTTTGCGTTTTGCCAATGTTGCCATGAACACCAGAAGATAGGTGACCCAGACGATGGTGAGCCAAATGTCCACATACCATTCTGGTTCTGCATATTCTTTGCCTTGGGTCACACCCAGAAGATAGCCGGTCGCCGCAAGCACGATGAAAAGCTGGTAACCCAGTACGACAAACCAGGGAGCAATGCTACCCGCGATCCGGGTTTTGCAGGTGCGCTGCACGACATAGAAGGATGTCGCGATCAGTGCATTGCCACCAAAGGCAAAAATCACAGCTGAAGTGTGCAGCGGACGCAGACGTCCGAAATTGAGGAAAGGCAGATCGAAGTTCAGCCAGGGAAAGGCCAGTTGGAGCGCGATGTAGAGGCCAGCCAGAAAGCCTGCGATGCCCCAGAACATGGCAGCAAGTGTTGCAAACTTAATCGGGCCATCATCATAAGCGATGCCGTCCTTTGCGACGGGCGCAGGCCCGCCTTCAAGCGCATCGAAATGCCGTTTGCCCATCGCAAAAATGCCAAAGACAAAAAACAGGACAAAGAGCGAGGCATGGAATGCCATGACACCGTCCAGAGTTTTTGCCGCGATGTAGGTTGATAATAGGGCGCCGACCACAAAAAGCGCACCGACGCCATAAGACGCTGCGCTCAATGTGCCTGGGGCCGCTTCACGGGAAGCCGCCATATCTTAATCTCCTCAGATTGTTGCCTTCGCTGATCATGTAGACCAGCATCCCCTTGCGAGCCTTGCCGTAGATCAATTGGCGCACAAATTTCCCAAAAGAATCAAGCTCATAACCCTGTTTCTGTTGGGTGTTTAGGGAGCATGCCGCAGTGCCCGCCGGGCGGCAAGTATGCAGTGCACATTTTTCCGGAAATTTGGTGTGAAAAATTGCCGCGCGGCCGAATGTCAGGCGCGGTTTTCTGGCGTTTTGGGGGGGCTGATTAGCGGTCAGTGTGGCTTTTGGCCCTGCATGAGAGCCTGTATCCGATCATCCAAGGACTGGGATGCGGCTGCGACAAGTGTTCGGTCCGCTTCGTCCGCCTGTTCGGCAGGTTCGTTGCCTGCGTCTCCGTTGGTCTCGTCTGCTGTCGTGGCGTTGAAGTTTGGATCTTTATTCTCGTCATCCCGGGCATCAGAGGTAGGTTCAGTTTCCCATTCTCGCGGCTCGTTCACTTCTTCAGGAGCGATCGGGAGCGCCAAGGGGGACAGGTTTGCGCTTGTCACCAGCGTGCGTATGGCGGCCTCCAGCGTGTCGACCCGCTGGCTCTGAGCGATGAGTGCCGTCTCCGTCTCTGCGGTGCGCGCCTCGGCGACAGCTAGCTCGGCTGCCAGTCTTGCTTTTTCTGCCGCCGCTTTCTCCAGCTCGCGGGCGGCAGAAGAAAGCTGACGTTTGACCTCGTCCCGAGCTTCCGCTTCGTTTTCGGCCCTATCCTGATTTTGTAGCTCGGTTTTTGATTTCAGGTTTCGCACTTGAAGGTCTCGCTCCCCCAAACGCCGGCGAAGCTCTTGCATTTCTGCCAGCGTTTCCGTGTCTGCTTCACTATCTCTGTCAGCCGAAGTGAGCCCGAGCCTGCGTTTGGTGACGGTTACGGCGCGGCGCCACAGGAAACTTGCGAACACTGTGCCGAACAGGCAAGCGATCAGAAATCCGAGAATGGCAAACAACAGGCTTTCCGACATGGGGGATGATCTTTTTTGTTAGACAATCGACGTGATCGGCGACCCGATCAGGTCAGAAGGGGATCCATTCCCGCTCTTTCGTGTATTTTAGATAGCCTATATTGGCACCCAAACGGAACCCTACACCGGCCCTCATAGGCACCAGAATGATGTTTCCTCTTTGGTGATAGTTAACGCTGATGCCGCCGATGAAGAAGGCGCTCCCCGAGACACCGGGGAAACGCTGATAAAGCTTCTCAGTGTCCGGCAGATTGTAGGCCAGTGTGAAGACCTTGGTGCCATCACCACCAAAGTCCCAACCGGCTGAGGGGCCCTGCCAAAAAACGGGTTTGGTGTCGCCACTTTTCATTACCAGGTTGCCGTCACCATAACGAAGGCCGACAACGATGGCGCCGCCACCTTCTTCGCCCTGGATATAGGCATTCGGGCCGCCATTGTCTGAGAAAATGCGGTGGACGATTTCAGCCATCGTTTCCGCTGTGACGCCGAAGAACTTTGACGCCGCTTCGATGATTTCATCTTCTGAATAAGTAGGCTCACCTTTGCTTGTCTCAGGTGCCTCTTGCCGTGTGCCGTCTTCTGCATACGCAACGGATGCTCCCGCCAGTTGAAGAAGGACAGCAAAAGAGAGGGCGACAAAAGAAGGCGCGATGAATGAGGGGGCGAGCAGGGCGCGGGCCAGCCTTGCGAGGGGGGTCATCAGCATGTAACGCTCCGGTTGTTATCTCGACACCCAGAAGAGCACCGAATGTCAGGTGCTGCAGACTGGACTGTGAGGTCGATTTGTTTCTCAAATCAGTTATCACAAGCAAGATGGGTGGCAAGGGCACTATTTGTACAAGAGAGGTGTGACACTCTCATAAAGCGGAGTGCATCATGACAGTGTGGCGGAAAATCGACGGGCGTTCAATGTTCCGGTCGATTGTTCTATTTGGGTGTTCTATTTGATTGTTCTATTTGATGGTTCTGGGGGGAAACAGGTTGGGGCACGTGCGTGACCGATAAACCAGAAATTCAAAAGCGATCAGGCAGATGGCGGTATCCCCGACTTCTGGTTGTCAGCGTGCTTTGTTCATTGCTGATCGGTGCGGCTGTTGCCGCTTACGCTCTTTGGCAAGACAGGACACGCCAGCTTGAGATGCAGCTGACAGACTTTTTGGCTTCGCGTGGCATGGCTTCAGCCCGTGTTTCAGTCAGAGATGTTGCGACGAGCGGACTTAAAATATCCTTGTTGGAAATTGGTGATGAAGGTGATCCTGATCTTGCGGTTGAGGGTATCCGGATCGGCTTCAGCCTCTGGGAGCTGTTTGGCAGTCGCGTTCGGGACATACATGTGGACAGGCTTCTTCTTCGGGCACGGTTTGACGCCGGGGAATTGATCTTCGGAGATATCGCGCCGCTTTTCCAGGCCAATGGAACGAGCAATGGAACGAGCAATAGCGGACTTCCGTTCGAGAGGCTTGAGGTTGATGCGTTTCAGTTGGACCTTACGCTCCCGGAGGGGCCGGTTACATTCAACGCTCCACTCATGATCTTTGAAGAGGAGGAGGGATTTACGGTTTCAGCGGGTGAGGGGTGTGTCGATTTTGCGACGGGCCGGCTTAACCTTGGTGGTATTTATGTCGACCCGCTGAATGGTGCACTTTGTCTGCAGGATCGGGCGGCAAAACTCACATGGCCCCTGGAGAGCCCGCCAAACGAAGGGAACGCACCGGTTCTCTCGTTGCATTCCACGTCATCTCCTGTTCATCTTCGTTCTGCTAATCAGGAGCTTATGATGAGCGTACAAGCACCCGATGTAGCCATTGAAATGGGCAGGACCTCCTTGTTTGACGTTGATCTTGCGCTCGTTACCGCAGAGGTGCGTGTGCCTGATGCGGGGATCGGCATTGCGGATGTGTCTGCGCGCGTGCGTTTTCCCGATATTACCAATTTGCAAGGGGACTGGATGTTGGAACGCGGGCGCGTGGTTGACGCGTCCAAGCCGCCTCGTTTCGAGCCGCTTTTGGTCACGGGGAAGGGGAGTGTTACGCCTTTGCGCCTCGATTTTGATTTGTCTCTTGCTGACAATCGCGCCCGAAGGCTCGGTCAAATTATCGGATCGCACAATCGTGAGAATGGGCGGGGGAAGGCTGATCTATCGACAGGCCTTCTTGCTTTTGATGCGACGGGGCTCCAGCCGCAAAACCTTATTCCTGCGCTTGCCGGGGTGATGACGAATGTAATTGGTGGCGCGTCGGGTGATTTCAAGTTTGCCTGGCATGGGGGAAATCTGAAAAGTCAGGGCCGCCTTCGTTTTGATCAGTTTGGCTTCAGCACTGCGGCGGCGCGAAGCGAGGGCATATCCGGGACGGTTGAACTTTCGAGCCTTATGCCCCCTCAGACGGCAATTGGACAGACATTGTCGATTGGCAGTGTGGATGCCGGACTCTTGTTGAGCGATGGCAAAGTTCAGTTCTCAATGAAAGAAGATGGCGCGATTGTCATTGATGACGCGCGCTGGCCATTTGCAGGTGGTGTTGTTCGCTTGACGTCTGGTTCGATTGTGCCGGGAGCGGCGGAGCAATCTTTACAATTGTCTGTCGAGCGTGTGGACCTTGCCGAATTTCTTCCGCTTTTTCGGCTTGAAGGCGTGAGTGGTACGGGGATTGTGAGTGGTCTTGTGCCGATCTCCATCCGCGATGGTGATGTGTGGATTGAAGGGGCTGTGTTGCGTGCCGCAGATGCAGGGCAACTATCTTACAAGAGCGCTGCAAGCGATGCGGTTGCGGAGGGGCAAAGCGCACTCCTCTTTCAGGCGTTGGAGGACTTTCAATATACCGGGCTTGAAATTTCCCTCGATGGAAATGTCCTTGAGCGCCTGAATGTTGGACTGAAGCTGCAGGGTGCAAACCCGACCTTGTATGACGGTTACCCGTTCGCCATTAACGTGACGACGGAGGCATCATTTGCGGAATTGATGCGATCTGCTACGGTCGGGACAAGAGCTTTGGACCTGGTTCGCGAGTTTGATCTGCAACACAATCTTGAACCACGACCTGAAAGAGGAGCGATTGACGAATGACGGAGCGGATAAGAAGAGTGGAACGATCTGCCGAACGGGCTCGTGTCAGTCAGGCAAGGGTTGTGCAATCGCACGAAACAATGGCAATGGAAGTGCCGTCGGAAGCGCCGTCCAATGAAGCGGGGCGGGCTTTCTCTGCTTTGCTGCACATGCTTGTGCTTGGTTCAATCTTAGTGGTGCTTTCTGGGTGCCAGCCGACCGTAAAAATTGAAGCGCCGGATAAACCGATTGAGATCAATCTCAATGTCCGCATCGAGCAGGAGGTTCGCATCAAGGTTGATCGTGATCTTGATAATCTTCTTGCTTCCAACCCTGATTTGTTCTGAGGAGTGTGATCCATGAGAAACATGTTGAGCACATTGAAATTATTGATCGCCGCGTTTGCGATCTCGTTGATGATGGTGGGCATTGCGCCAATGGCGCATGCAGATGGGCTGGGTGATGCAAAGGCTGCGGGCCTTGTTGGCGAACAGCTGAATGGCTATTTGGGTATCGTGTCGGGTAGTGCGGGCGCTGACGTTCAGAGCCTTGTGGCGGACATTAATTTGCGCCGTAAGGACAGCTATCGTTCGATTGTGGACCAGACGCCGGGTGCAACGCTCTCTGCTGTGGAGATTTTGGCTGGTCAGAAATTGATCGGAATGACTCCTGCGGGGCAATATGTCCAATCGCCTTCTGGTGGATGGGTGCGAAAATAGACCCGAAAAATTTGGCGACCCATTTGTGATATTCAGAGCCTGTCGTATTGAAACAGGCGGTTTTGTTGCGTACGGGCGTCAAATCAAATTCTATATGCGTATTGCTAATTGCAATGGATTCTCATTGGCAAGTTTTGCGGGCTTGGACTGTAAGAGGCGCGTCTGATAGTCTGTTGTGAATGCAATCTGCGGTCGGGCGGGTGGTCGGGCGAATGAAAACAGTTTCACAAGTGCAAACGGAGTTTCGTGCTGGGTGCGGTTCAGCAAGCGTGGGCAATCCCTGCGCCGGTTGCAGCGTCCGGTCGCGTGCGATCTGCGCTGTTCTGGATAATGCGGCATTGGCGGAGCTGTCGAAGGTTAACCGGCATCGGGCGCTGGATGCGGGGGACTGCCTGTTTTTTGAAGGTGATCCTGCTGAAGCCTATTACGTTGTGACCGACGGGGCCTTGAAGCTCTACAAGCTTTTGCCGGATGGCCGTCGCCAAGTGATTGGCTTCCTGTTCAAGGGCGATTTCCTTGGTCATACGTTCAGCGTGGAGCATTCCTTTACTGTGGAAGCACTTTCGGTGACCGAGCTTTGCCAGATGCCGAAAGATAAGTTTGAACTTTTCGCCATTGAATCTCAACCGCTTGGCCGCAAGCTGCTTCAGATAGCGACCAATGGACTTGCAAGCGCACAGGAGCAGATGCTGCTTTTAGGGCGGAAGACCGCGCAGGAGCGGTTGGCTTCATTTCTTGTCTGGCTGAGTGCCCGCGCGGAGGAGCGCGGTGAAGATGGTGATCATCTGGGCGTACCGATGAGCCGGACGGACATGGGTGATTATCTGGGCCTTACTGTTGAGACGGTGAGTCGGACGATTACCAAGCTCAAGACAAGTGGTATTATTTCGCTGTCGGAGCGCGGGTATATCGAGATCAAGAACCGGGATCGGCTCGAAGAGATTGCTGAGGGATAGGGGCCGTTATCGCACGCGGCCTTTGGCGACGAAAAACGGATTGTCGAGACCGCGTTTTGTTTTTCCATATTTCAGCGGCGTGCCATCCAGTTCGGTGACGGTGCCGCCTGCGCCAGACAGTACGGCATGGCCTGCGGCAGTGTCCCATTCCATTGTGCGTCCGTGACGGGGATAGAGATCGGCTTCGCCTGTCGCCACGAGACAGAATTTCAAAGACGAACCTGCCGCCAGAAAATCTTTCACGTTGTACATGGACAAGTATTCGTCGGTTTTGTGATCCCGGTGGGAACGACTGGCGATGATGGTGAGCCCATCTGGTGAAGGCATGCGCACGGAGATGCGGAAGGGCTCTCTTGTTGGGTCTAGTGCGCCTGCATGATTGGGCTCAACATATTGCTCATAGGCTTTCCCCGGTCCTGATGAAAAGAAGAGCCGGTTTTTTGCTGGTGCGTAGACCACGCCCATGGTGGCGTGACCGTCTTCTATGAGTGCAATGTTGACCGTGAACTCGCCGTTCCTGTTCAGGAACTCGCGGGTGCCGTCCAGCGGATCAACCAGAAAAAAGACGCGCCCAAATTCCGGTGTATTTCCTGCGGCTGCGGCTTCCTCCGAAACGATCGGAACACCGGGGGCGGCATCTGCGAGTGCGGGCAGAATAATGTCTTCTGCATCCTGGTCTGCGGCGGTGACCGGGGACTTGTCTTCCTTCTGGGCAACCGCGACGTCGGTTTGATAATGATCCATGATGGAAGCGCCTGCTGTGATCGCGATTCGGCACATAGTGCTGATCAATTCGTCACGATTGCCCTCGAAACTATCCACCCGGTGCTCTCCTCGCATTTTGTCGTCTTATGGCATCTGGCCTAAATGTGGCCGGAGAACAGCACTTTATGGGCCTCAAGGTCAATGTTCTTTCCGGGTTCTTTCCGGGCCTCCTTGGGGCGGGCTGCAGGGTTGGCGCTGGCGCTCAGGAGTGATATCAGCGTTAACAACGAAATTTCGATGCGAAAATCGGGCGCGAAAAACGGGCGCGAAAAACTGATGGGGGCGGGGGATGACACAGGTGTTTGACATTGAGGGGCTAGACCTTGCGGCATTGCTTTGCAGCCGCGTTTGTCATGATGTGATCAGCCCGGTGGGGGCCATTACCAATGGGCTTGAGGTTCTTGAAGATGATGACGATGAGGAAATGCAACGTCATGCAATGGAACTGATTCAGAAAAGTGCGACGCAGGCATCCTCCAAGCTTCAATTCGCACGCCTTGCCTTTGGCGCGGCAGGGTCTGCCGGTGCGTCGCTTGACTTGAATGATGCGCGGGCTGTCGCTGAAGGGTATGTCTCGCACGAAAAGGCGGAGATGACCTGGGATGGTCCATCGGCTGTGATGCCGAAGGACATGGTAAAGCTTCTTCTCAACATGATCCTGATCGCGTTGGCTGCAATCCCCAGGGGTGGAGCTGTTCATGTGGCGATTTCAGGTGAGCCGGAAGCGCCGACCTTTTTGCTGACGTCAGATGGTATCAATGCACGCGTGCCGACGGAGACAGCTCGTTTCCTTAATGGGCGGGACCCGGACGATCAGTTGGATGCGCGCGCGATCCAACCCTTTTTTACGGGTCTGGTTGCGCGGGAGTGCCAGATGTCCATTTCTGCAGAAATGGTTGGCGAACAATTCCAGTTACGGGCGGCGCCCATTGTTGCTGCTAATGCTGCCTCAGGTCCTGCTTCGGACCTCTAAGAGGCCAATTTTCCCCGGTTTTTCTGGCATTCCTATACCATAAAAGGGATTACACCTTATGGTGGAGTTTCTTCCAGAACCTATAAAACTTTTCAGGGGTTTTTAACAAGTTCACGTCACTATCGCGTCTGGATAGGCCGAAAAATCCGTTCGTTGCGGATTATCGGCGGGCTAAGTGCTCTTAAGAGCATGCTGCACAAGGGGCGAAATATGGACGATCTTCTGAGCGAATTCTTGACGGAAACTAATGAAAGTCTCGACGTTGTTGACGTGGAGCTGGTTAAGTTCGAGCAGGAACCTAACAATGTGAAGATTCTCGGCAATATTTTCAGACTGGTACACACGGTCAAGGGGACGTGTGGCTTTCTGGGGTTGCCTCGTTTGGAAGCATTGGCTCATGCAGCCGAAACCCTTATGGGCAAATATCGCGACGGTCAGGAAGTGACCGGCGAAGGTGTGACCATTATCTTGCACTCGATTGACCGTATTAAGGAAATTCTGGGTGAGCTTGAGGCAACGGAAGCCGAGCCGGAAGGGCTCGACTCCGATCTTATTGATCAGTTGGTTGCTTTGTCCGAAGGTCCTGCCGCTGCGGCTCCCGCTGTTGAAGCGCCTGTCGTTGCCGCACCGGTCGCTGAGCCAGAACGCGAAACACGCCCTGGGGAAGTATCGGCTGAAGAATTAGAGCGCGCCTTCCAGGAGGCTGCGGGCCCTGACGATGATGACGCTGAGGAAGCCTCTGCAGAAGAAGCTCCCGCGGAAGAGGTTGTCGCCGCCGCTCCTGTTGAGGCCGCTCCCGTTGCCGCTAAGGCTGCAAAGCCAGCTGCCGCCAAAGCGCCAACACCTGCTCCGCAGGCCGCAACTGCCGAAGAGGATGGAATAAAGAAGGAAAGTTCCGTCGCGGCACAGTCCATTCGCGTGAACGTCGATACGCTTGAAAACCTGATGACGATGGTGTCGGAGCTTGTGCTTACGCGAAACCAGCTTCTGGAAATGGTTCGTCGCCTGGACGAAAGCGAGTTCAAGGTTCCTCTTCAGCGCTTGTCTAATGTTACAGCTGAGCTGCAGGAAGCCGTTATGAAGACGCGGATGCAGCCGATAGGCAATGCCTGGCAGAAACTGCCGCGCATTATTCGCGACCTTTCGAACGAATTGGATAAGAAGATCGACTTGGAAATGGTTGGTGCTGATACCGAGCTTGATCGCCAGGTTCTGGATCTCATCAAAGACCCACTGACCCATATGGTGCGGAACTCTGCCGACCATGGTCTCGAGGTCACAGCGGACCGTATTGCCGCCGGGAAATCAGACAAGGGTCGCATCGTTCTGCGCGCCTATCACGAAGGTGGGCACATTATCATTGAAATCGAAGATGATGGACGTGGTCTCAACCTCGAAAAAATCCGTCAGAAAGCTGTCTCTAATGGTCTTGTGACTGAGGGCGAGCTTGAGAAAATGACTGACCAGCAGGTTAGTCGTTTCATCTTCCACGCGGGTCTTTCCACTGCCGCAGAGGTCACGAGTGTTTCTGGCCGTGGTGTTGGTATGGATGTGGTTCGCACCAATATTGAATTGATCGGCGGTTCGATTGACCTGCGTTCGATTACGGGCAAGGGAACAACTTTTACGATCAAGATTCCGCTTACACTGGCCATCGTTTCAGCGCTGATTGTCGAATCGGCTCATGAGCGTTTCGCCATTCCACAGCTTGCGGTGGTTGAGCTGGTGCGTGCGAAAGCAGACAGCGAACATCGGATCGAACACATTAACAAGACGCCGGTTCTGCGCTTGCGGAACCATCTTCTGCCATTGGTCTTCATGGATGACCTGTTGCAGCTTAACCGCGAGAAAGCCCGCCGATATAAAACCGCAGCGGGTACTGCCAATGTCAATGAGGCGCTTGAGCAGGAAGCTGCAAACAGCAACGCAGCACGCGAACTCCGGACGTCTGACAATGCGGAGGCCTTTATCGTTGTCACACGCGTTGGTGACCAGCAGTTCGGCATTGTTGTGGACAGCGTCTTCGATACCGAAGAAATTGTTGTGAAGCCCGCTGCCTCCATATTGCGCGAAATCTCTCTCTTCTCGGGTAACACGATCCTTGGTGATGGTAGCGTCATCATGATTATGGATCCAAACGGTGTTGCCCAGTCGATTGCTGGTGAGCTGAATGAGGCTGGGGATCCGGCGAAGAGCCAGGACGAAGCAGTGGCGGCTGGCGCAGGCGAAATGTCTCTCCTTGTTTTCCGGGCGGGTTCGAAGGAGCCAAAGGCCGTTCCACTGTCACTCGTCACGCGGCTTGAAGAGTTCGATGTTGAGAATATCGAAAACTCAAATGGTCAGTCGCTTGTCCAGTATCGCGGTCGCTTGATGCCTATCATCAATGTGGTCGAGGATTCCCCGCTCAAAACAGAAGGGCGCCAGCCGGTTCTCGTCTTCACGGAAGATGAACGTTCGATCGGCCTCGCGGTTGATGAGATCGTCGATATTGTTTCTGACAAACTCAATGTCGAGTTGCAGTCGGAGACAGCAGGTATTATGGGCTCGGCGATTGTGAAGGGTAAGGCGACGCAGGTTCTCGATGTAGGTCACTACCTGACGCAGGTTTTTGCGGATTGGTTCCGCAAGGAAGGTCCAGCCGGCGTGCCGGCCGCCTATGGCAAGAAAATTCTGCTTGTCGATGACAGTTCCTTCTTCAGAGCCATTGTTCGGCCGATGCTGACGATGGCTGGCTATGATGTTCGCGAAGTGAAAAACGCGGCAGAGGCACTGGCCCTCCGAGATCGTGATGAGCGGTTTGACGTTATCATTTCCGATATCGAAATGCCTGGCATGAATGGCTTTGAGTTTGTCGCAGAAGCGAAGAAACACGAAGCGTGGCGTGATACGCCGATTGTTGCTTTGTCGGCACACGGCACGACGACTGACCTCGAGAGAGGGCGCGCCGCAGGCTTTGACGATTATGTTGCGAAGTTTGATCGCGAAGGTCTCGTCCAAGTGGTCAATGAAATCGTGAGCTGCAAAGGAGAGGCGGCATGAGTATCGATGAAAATCTGAAAACGAATGTGGACGTAGGACATATTGTAGGGAGTGCCATGTCTGAATACATCACCGTTATGATTGGCGGTCAGACTTTCGGGATATCTGTCCCGATGGTACAGGACGTGTTCATGCCAGAATCTGTTACGCCCGTTCCAATGTCCATGCCTGAAGTGGCAGGCGTGTTGAATATGCGGGGTCGGATTGTGACCGCTATTGATATGCGCAAGCGATTGGGGCTCCCGCCACGGACCGACGACAAGCCTGGGCTTGCTGTTGGTGTGGAATATCGTGGGGAATCCTATGGTCTCGTGATCGACAATGTGGGCGAAGTCCTGCGCGTCGCGGACGATGATCTGGAACGCAATCCATCAAACCTTGATCCGCGTTGGCGCTCCATCTCGATGGGTGTTCAGCAGCTGGAACATTCTTTGATGGTGATTATTGATGTGAAGAAGGTGTTGGATTTCCAAGGCCGGACAATGGCGGCTTAGTCGGATTTTCCGAAAAGGAATGCAAGATGAAAACTTGTTTGGTCGTAGACGATAGTACTGTCATTCGAAAGGTTGCGCGTCGAATTCTCGAGGAGCTTCAGTTTTCGATCTCCGAAGCAGCTGATGGCAGGCAGGCTTTGGATCAGTGCAATTCAACCATGCCGGACGCCGTTCTGCTCGATTGGAATATGCCTGTAATGGATGGGCTCGAGTTTCTGAAAGAGCTTCGGCAGATGGATGGCGGAACCTCTCCGGTTGTTGTGTTCTGCACCACGGAGAATGACATGCAGCACATTTCTGCCGCGATTTCAGCCGGTGCAAATGAATACATCATGAAGCCGTTCGATCGCGAAATTATTGAATCCAAATTTGCGCAGGCAGGCCTCGTTTAAGCACTGGCCCCGTTCAAGTGAAAGTCTGAGTATCGTGTCACTGGCTCCAAGCAATATTTCTCCCGCGCCCAGCGCGACCGACAAGATCAAGGTCATGATTGTCGACGATTCCGTCGTCATCCGTGGCATGCTCTCTCGTTGGCTGGATGCGCTACCGGACATGCAGGTTGTTGCCCGCTGTCGGGATGGACAAGATGCCATCAATACCATCGCTCGTGTTTCCGCCGACGTTGTTGTCCTTGATATTGAGATGCCGGTTATGGACGGATTGGCGGCATTGCCGCAGATCCTGGCTGTGGCACCTCAAACAAAGGTCTTGATGGCCTCGACGCTTACGCGACGGAATGCTGCTATATCTATCAAGGCGTTGGCATTGGGCGCGACGGATTATGTTCCGAAGCCTGAGGCGACGAAAGATGGGCATGCCTCGGCTGAATTTCAGCAAGAGCTTGTTAACAAGATCCGCGCGGTTGCGACCAAGAGGAAGCCGGTTAGTGCCGCTCCCCGGCGGGTGTTTGCGGCAGAGCGTACGAGCGTAGCCGAAGGACGTTCGGCCGCTACCTCTCTTGCACAGCCTGCAAGTCCCGCAATCATTTTGCAAAAGGCGTCGTCGGTTGTGCCGCGGGTCCTTGCAATTGGGAGTTCGACCGGCGGACCAAAGGCATTGTTCGATTTTTTCGCGAAGATTTCTCCGGTATTGGAAACGATCCCGACCGTTATCACGCAACATATGCCGCCTACATTTACGGCCATTCTCGCGGAGCATATTGGCGGAAGTGCCAAACGTGTCTGCGTAGAAGGGGTTGATGGAATGAAACTTGAGGCGGGTAAGATTTACGTCGCCCCTGGTGGCAAGCACATGCTGTTTGACAAGAAGGGTGCTGATGTTGTGGTCCGGCTTGATGATGGTGAGCCGGTCAATTTCTGTAAGCCCGCCGTCGACCCGATGCTTGATAGTTTGATGAAGCATTATGGGCCTGCCATGCTCGTCTGCATTTTGACAGGCATGGGTCACGACGGACGTGATGCGTCCAGAAGAGTTCAGCAGCAGGGTGGTACTATCCTGGCTCAGGATGAAGCTTCGAGTGTGGTTTGGGGTATGCCGGGCGCTGCAGCGCAGGCAGGTATTTGCCATAAAGTGTTGCCACTTGTTGAGTTGCCAGATGCGGCGTCTCGCTTGATCAGAGGAGGTCGGTCATGACCCCACAAGAATTTAGCTATCTCGCAGATTTTCTGAAGAAAGAATCTGGTCTCATATTGAGTGAGAACAAGGGATACCTGATCGAAAGCCGTTTGCTGCCTCTCGCCCGCGATAATGGACTCGACAGTATTTCTGCACTGGTTTCGAAAATGAAAAGCGGCGCTGCCAAAGCGCTGATGGATGATGTGACCGAAGCCATGACGACGAATGAGTCGTTCTTCTTTCGGGACAAAACGCCCTTCACAATTTTGGAAGAAACCGTTCTTCCCGCGATGATTGAGAGCCGGAAGCATGCGAAAAAACTTCGCATCTGGTGCGCTGCTGCATCGACCGGGCAAGAACCTTATTCGATTGCGATGATCTTGAAAGAATGGTCGGCCAAACTTCCTGGTTGGCGCTTTGAGATTATCGGGACAGACCTTTCAGCAGAAGTTCTGCGCCGGGCGAAACTCGGTCGATATTCCCAGTTTGAAGTTCAACGGGGGCTTCCGATCCAGATGCTTGTGAAATATTTCAAGCAGGATGGAAGTGATTGGGAGATTTCAGCTGATATACGGAACATGGTTCAGTATCGTAAGATGAACCTGCTTGATGATTTCAATGCTCTGGGCAAGTTCGATATTGTGTTCTGTCGGAATGTTCTGATTTACTTTGATCAGCAGACCAAGAGTGAAATTCTGGAACGGACTTCACGTCTTCTGTCCGATGATGGGTACATGTTCCTTGGTGCGGCGGAAACGGTGATCGGTATTACCAATAGTTTTAAACCGATGGCCGGTCAGCGGGGGCTTTACATTCCGTCCGCTCAAGTGGCCAAGGGGGCGGCTGTCGCTTAAGTATCGCGCCCTTATCTGGAATCAAAAAACGCCGCCTTTTTCAAGGCGGCGTTTTTCGTTGCTTCGTGTGATTAGTTTTCATGCGCTTGGTTGGGTAGGGCGGGTGCCCAATCCCTAAAAAGCAAGGTCCCCAAAAAGTGAAAGGACGCGCTCCCCCCGAAGCAGCGTCCCTTCGTCTCCCCCAGATAGCGCAGAGAGAGAAACTTTACCGTCTCAGGCGGAAGCTTTTGCTGCTTCGCTGTGCGGATCACGTAGTACGTATCCGCGGCCCCAGACAGTTTCGATATAATGTTCACCGTCCGTCGCGGCTGCAAGCTTTTTGCGCAGTTTGCAGATGAAAACGTCGATAATTTTCAGCTCAGGCTCGTCCATGCCACCGTAAAGGTGATTCAGGAACATTTCCTTGGTGAGTGTCGTTCCCTTGCGGAGCGAAAGAAGCTCCAGCATCTGGTATTCTTTACCGGTGAGGTGAACGCGCTGGCTATCCACCTCTACGGTTTTGGTATCCAGATTGACGGTCAGCTTACCTGTGGTAATGACCGACTGAGAGTGACCTTTGGAGCGGCGCACCACGGCGTGGATGCGAGCCACAAGCTCATCCTTGTGGAATGGCTTGGTCATGTAATCGTCTGCACCGAAGCCCAGACCCCGAACCTTGTTCTCGATGCCGGCCAGGCCTGACAAGATCAGGATGGGGGTGCCGACTTTACCGGTCCGCAGGGTCTTCAGGACTTCATACCCGCTCATATCTGGCAGGTTAAGGTCCAGAAGGATGATGTCATAGTCGTAGAGCTTGCCGAGATCGACACCCTCTTCGCCAAGATCAGTCGTATATACGTTGAAACCTTCCGACTTGAGCATCAAATCGATGCTCTGCGCTGTCGCGCTATCGTCTTCTATCAGCAAAACTCGCATTGCAAGCCTAACCGGTTCTACGTCGCCGCAACCCCGGCCCCCTTGGTTAATCCATAGAAAGGAAGATAAGCTGATTTGGTTAACAAAGGTTAATCAGATCGAAAAAAATAGGCAAAATTCTCGACTATTTTGTTCATCTCAAGGTTATCCCTCTAAAAACAGCCCTAATTTGGCTGTTTCAGATAGAGAAAAATCTATCCTCAGGCAATTTGCCTCCAAGGTTTACCAGGTCTTAAAGGCTTTGGGCACATTATGCCTATCTGTCTGCATTCTGGCCGTGTTTTGGCCAAACCGGGATCTGTCGCTGTGCGTGCATTGCTAACTGAAATTGAAGATATTCAAGGCGTTAGCTATTATGGCCGCGTCGTCAGCGTGCAGGGTCTTATGGTTGAGATTGCTGGCCCGCTTCACGCTATGAGCGTTGGCAGCCGGGTCGAAATTTCCGGCAGAATGGGTAAATCCATCCTTGCTGAAGTGGTTGGGTTTCGTTCCGACAGAGCTTTATGCCTCCCTTTTGGCCCGCTGGACGGTATTGGCGTTGGCGCTCATGCATCGGTTCAGGCGCAGGCGCCGGTCGTTTACCCTTCGTCCGCATGGCTCGGGCGAGTTGTCAACGCCATGGGTATGCCCATTGATGGCAAAGGGCCGATTGCCCAGGGCGCTGTCCCTTACAATCTGCGGAGCTCGCCCCCGGCGGCGCATTTGCGAAACCGGGTCGGTGGTCCGATTGATCTGGGTGTACGCGCACTCAATACATTTGCGACCTGCTGCAAGGGCCAGCGCATGGGTATTTTCGCAGGCTCTGGCGTCGGTAAATCCGTTCTTCTTTCCATGATGGCGCGCAATACGGCGTGTGATGTGGCCGTTGTCGGCCTCATTGGTGAACGTGGCCGCGAGGTGCAGGAGTTTATCGAGGATGATCTGGGCCCGGAGGGCCTTGCCCGCTCTGTCGTTGTCGTGGCGACGTCAGATGAAACGGCGTTGATGCGCCGGCAGGCCGCCCTTCTGACGCTGACGCTTTCTGAATATTTCCGCGATCACGATCAGGATGTGCTGTGTCTGATGGATAGTGTGACGCGGTTTGCTATGTCCCAACGGGAAATTGGTTTGTCGAGTGGTGAGCCACCTGCAAGCAAAGGCTATACGCCCACTGTTTTCGCTGAACTGCCGAAATTGCTGGAACGGGCTGGGCCTGGTGTCGGGAAGGGTTCGATCACGGGCCTGTTTACGGTTCTGGTTGATGGCGATGATCATGATGAGCCAATTGCAGATAGTGTGCGCGGTATTCTTGATGGTCACATTGTCATGGAACGGGCGATCGCGGAGCGTGGTCGCTATCCGGCGATAAACATTTTGAAATCAGTCTCGCGTACAATGCCAGACTGTAATGACCCGGCGCAGCAAGCGCTGATCCGGGAAGCTCGGCAATACATGTCTGCTTTTGACGACATGGAAGAGCTAATTCGTCTGGGTGCATATCGGCCGGGCTCAGACAAACGAGTAGACGAGGCCATAGAATTACAGCCTGCCCTGGAAGGATTCCTGACGCAGGCCAAGTCTGAGCAGACCAACCGGTCTGACGGGTTTGCTTTGTTGGAAGAGATTTTGCGCGCTCTTCCACCAGAGGAGGGTATTGCCCAGGAGGGTGAGTGATGAGAAACAAAGAATCGCTAATTCGCCTTCATCGGTTTCAAGTCGATGAACGCCGCCGACAGGTCGCAGACCTTGAGGTCATGTTAGAAGAGTTTCGCCGCAAAGAAACAGATCTCAACCGTCAGGTTAAGGTCGAGCAGGACAAAGCTGGCATTTCGGATATTGGGCATTATGCCTATCCGATGTTTGCGAAATCCATGCTGGCGAGGCGGGAGAATCTGCTCCATTCCATCGACAATATTTCGAGGCAGTTGGCCGAAGCGAAAGAGTACCTCGCTGACAGCTATCGCGATCTCAAAAAATATGAGTTGATCGAAGAAAACCGGAAGCGTCGGGCGAAAAAGGAGGCTGTTCGTCTGGACCAGAAGGATTTGGACGAGGTGTCGCTCAATATCCACCGGCAGAGCGGTATCGGCGTCGAAAAGCGCTGACTTCTTGTAGATCGGTCCCATCTCTGGCTTTCCACAGACACGTGGATGAGTAGAATGCTCTCTCGTTGAAAACTGTTCGAGGGGACGATTTGTCATGCCTTCATTTGATGTGGTTTCTAAAACTGATCTTGCCGAGGTTGAGAACGCGGTGCAGAACGTGATGCGGGAGATTTCCCAGCGCTATGATTTCAAGGGCTCGAAGAGCAAGGTAGAGTGCAATGAGGCAGAGCTTTTGATCGAGGCGGATGATGATCTGAAGCTGAAGCAGGTTCATGAATTGCTGCAAGGACACTTGTCCCGTCGTGGTATTGAACCCGGTGTCCTCGACTACAAGACCGTCGAACCTGCGGCCGGGCAATCTGTACGGCAGAAGGTTGTGGTCAAAGAGGGCATCGACAAGGAGCTTGCCAAAAAGCTCGTCAAGTCGATCAAGGACACAAAGATGAAGGTTCAGGTGTCCATTCAAGGGGATGAGCTGCGCATAAACGGCAAAAAACGCGACGACCTGCAGGAGGTCATCGCGTTTCTGAAAGAGAAGGGCGGCGAACAGCCCTTGCAGTTCGTCAATTTCAGAGACTGATCAACTTCCAACGTTGATCAACTTCCAAGGCTGATCAATTTCATAGATTGATCATCGGTTCATCAAAATACGTCTTACGATGTAAAGTATCGTGATGGCGATGATGTAACCCAGAAACCGGATCCCGATCAGTTTCAGGTCTCCGTCAATATCTGTCAGGTTGGGCAATGGTGATGCATCGCCTGCCAGATGACGGCGAACGCCGCTGACCACTTCATGCGTAATCGTTGCAATGACGGACCAGACAAGGATTTGCTTGTACTGGCGCATCAAGAATGCCGCGATTAACGCGATGACGAGACCCTGGATCGAATTTACAGTGTCAAAACCTTGCTGAAACAGAGCAAGGGCCTGATTTAGAATATCGCTGGCCATATTTCCCCCTATGGACAATATCCCTCCAACACTATGCCGCCCTCTTGTTCAGCGCGGCACGCAATGCGCTGAGGTTAACCCAGACGGGCGCATTGATCACGCCCCGAATTTTATTTGGTTAACAGGCATGGAAATGGGGCACAAAATAACGGGTTTTTGTCCTAGTCCAGTTCCAGCCTGGTAAGGCTTAACTGATCTGAGAGCAGGAAACCTGCCAGACGACGTGGTGTCGCGGCGACAAGGCCGCGGGCGAGATAAGGCGTGAGGCTGATCTGTGCAAAGGTGAGACCAGAAACTTCGGCTGCGGCCAATACACCGCCAAGACGACGGGCAATGTCCAATTGTGTGATGATCATGCGTCGTGCGCCAAGCTCAACGAACAGCTCAGATGTCTCTGCCATATTGCGGGCGTCACCACCCGCTGCCAGCACAAGGATGGGTTCAGCGGCTGCAAATTGTTGTGCCGCCTCGATCTGGTCGCGCAAGCCCTTTAGGCTTTCATGGTTGAACGGGTTGACTGCTGGCGTGTCGATGAACCAGGCCTCGCGATGATCTGCTGCGTTTTCTTCCATACGTTCGGTCCGCCGGTCGAGGGCCAGACGTAAAGCGTCGATTGTATCGGCATGTTCAACATTCATTTGTAGAAGTTTGCCATAGGCTGATGCCTGCACGGCGGCGCCGGTTCGTTCTGCATCTGTTGAAATCATCTCCGCGCGCACACCCTCTATGGTGGCGCGGGCGGCGAGTTTTGCAATCGAGACGGTTTTTCCCGCACCGGGCAGGCCCGCAAGCAGGATTGGGTGTCTCGGGGCGATGGGCAAGGCGTCAAAGTTGAAGCGCTTTTGCAAAGCGTAGGCCAGACAATCGAGAAGTCCGTCCATCTCCGCATCATTGGCGTCCTCCAGAATGGCTTCCATGAGGAGGGGAGGGAGGCTGTGATTGCGCAACGCATTGATCAACAGGTCTTCAGCGAGCTCGAGATTCTCGGCGGGGTCTGTGGTTGGTGCTGCCGCATATGTGTCGCTGCCCCGTTCCCTCGGGTAGGCTGCATTCTGCGCGTGGCTGGCTGTGGTCGTGTTGCGCCCGAGCCTGTCTCGCAGAATGTCCTCGAGGGAGAGGTCTGATTTGTCGTGCGGGTCTGTGGGCGAGCGGCTTTCCACTGTAGCCGTCACTTCAAAGCCACCGTTCTCGCCTTCGATGCTGGAGATGATGATGGCATCGTCGCCAAGCGCCGCGCGCACCTGTTCCATAGCATCCAGCATGGAGGTCGCGATGAACGTGCGCTGCCGCATCGAGCGTCTCTTTTCTTCTTATTGTCGTTAAACCGTTGCGACCGTCCGCAAGCGCGCTTTTGGATGAACCTCGTTCTGTGACATGACAATTGTCTGCGGCCTGAAGCGTTCAATGATCGAACGGACATAGGGGCGAACAGCCGGGCTTGTCAGCAAAACGGGTACTTCACCGTCTTCAGCCGCCCGTTCAAACTTTTCACGAACGCCTGCGATGAACTTTTGCAGCATGCTGGGCGCCATGGAAAGCTGTTTTTCATCGCCGGAGCCCACGAGGGATTCAGCGAAGGCCTGTTCCCATTGTGGAGAAAGGGTGATGAGGGCCAACGACCCGTCTTCACTGGCATAAGATGCACAGAGCTGGCGCGAGAGGCGCATGCGAACATGCTCGCCAATATAGGTGAGCTGTTTTGTATGTACCACGGCTTCCGCAATGCCTTCCATAATTGTTCCCAGGTCGCGGATCGAAATGCGCTCTGCGAGAAGGGTCTGGAGGACACGCTGGATGCCGGACACGGTGATTTGTGATGGTACGATATCGTCGAGCAGTTTCTTGTGCTCGGTACCCAGCTCGTCAAGCAGCTTCTGCACTTCTGCATAGGACAGAAGTTCCTGCATATTATCGCGGATCACCTCTGTCAGGTGCGTGGTGATAACGGTGGGCGGATCTACAACGGTGTAGCCACGGAACGAAGCTTCCTCGCGGATGCCTGCGTCGATCCAGGTTGCGGGCAGGCCGAAGGTTGGTTCTTTGGTGTGGAGGCCGGGCAGGTCGATCTTGCCGCCGTACGGATCCATGACGAGGAGCTGCCCGACATAGGCTTCGCCACGTCCTGCTTCGACTTCTTTTACGCGCATGACATAGCCGTTTGCCTCGAGTTGCATATTGTCGAGGATGCGAACGGGCGGCATGACAAAACCCATTTCCGATGCGAACTGACGGCGCAGCGCCTTGATCTGGTCGGTGAGCTTCTGACCCACTGTGTCGTTGATAAGTGGCAGTAAGCCGTAGCCGATTTCGAGGCGCAGCTCATCGATTTTGAGCGTTTGCGAAATGGGTTCGTCTTTGGGTGTTTGTTGTTCTTTCTCTTCGGTCGCGATAGTTGCTGCAACCTTGTCTGCAGCCGCCACTTTTCGCCTTCTTGTAATGGAGTAGGCGAGGTATCCGGTGCCCCCTGACAATGCAAGGAAAGGCAGCATTGGAATGCCGGGCAGAAGCGCCATGACGGCCATCACGAAAGAAGACATGCCAAGCGCTTGCGGGTAGCCAGACAATTCGTTGAAGAGCGCTTCATCAGCTGCGCCTTCCACACCTGCTTTTGAGACGAGGAGGCCTGCGGCGGTTGAGACGATGAGGGCAGGGATCTGGCTAACAAGGCCATCACCAACCGTGAGAAGGGTATAGTTGGCGCTTGCGTCAGCGAAAGACATGTCCATCTGCGCGACGCCGACCACGATCCCACCGATCACATTGATAAAGGTGATGAGGAGGCCTGCGATGGCATCGCCGCGAACAAATTTGGAGGCACCATCCATCGATCCAAAGAAGGCGCTTTCATTCTCAAGGTTCTTGCGGCGGGTCCTGGCTTCATTTTCGTCGATCAAGCCGGAGGAGAGATCGGCGTCGATGGCCATCTGTTTGCCGGGCATGGCATCCAGGGTAAAGCGTGCGGCAACTTCTGCGATACGACCGGAACCTTTGGTGATAACCACGAAGTTCACAATTACCAGGATCGCGAACACAATGATCCCAATAACGAAGTTTCCCTGCATCACGAAATTACCGAAGGCCTCAATCACTTTACCGGCGGCGTGCGTGCCTTCGTGACCTTGGGAAAGAATGAGCCGGGTTGAGGCCAGATTGAGCGCCAGCCGTATCATCGTGGCGATCAACAGGATGGTCGGGAAGGACGAGAATTCCAACGGACGCTGGATGAACAGCGCCGTCATCAACACCAGAACGGAAAATGTGATGGAGATGGCAAGTGCGAAGTCCAGCATGAAGGCTGGCATAGGCAGAATGAGGACGACGATGATTGTAAGGACGCCGAAGGCAAGCGCAAGATCGCCACGTTTCCCGATCTCGTTGAATATGTCTTTTACACTCAGTCCGCCCACCGAACTTAGTGTACCTGTTTTGCCTGCCCCGACGTCACTCATGACTTATCCCTTGTGCGGTTCTTTTCCCTGAACCAACGCGTTTCCCTCACCGATCTGGTGTGGGTTCGTCTTATCCCGCCATGCGGATATCGCCGCCTGGTTGTGGTACGTCGACACCTTCATCTGTGTATTGCTTCAGCTTATTGCGAAGGGTGCGGATGGAGATGCCCAGAATGTTTGCGGCATGTGTCCGGTTGCCAAGGCAATGTCCGAGCGTGTTGATGATGAGATCTTGTTCAACCTGTGCGACTGTCTGGCCGACAAAAGATTGTGACACGGCGCTTGCGGTCGCGGCAGCTTGTGCAGCAATGCCTTGCGTGCCATGAGCGGCATTGCCTGATGCTGAACCCAGACGGGAACCATCTGGAAGGCGAATTGCCTCCACATCAATCTCCGTTCCACCGGAAAGGAGAACGGCGCGGTGAATTGTGTTCTCCAGTTCGCGCACATTTCCGGACCAGCGGTGCTTGGCGAGCTGGCGACGGGTTTCAAGAGAGATCGGCTTAACGGGCAGGGCATTGACGGCGGAATATTTCCGCACGAAATGGTCTGCGAGTGCCAGAATGTCAGCTGGCCGTTCCCGCAGTGCCGGAAGGTCCAGATTGACGACGTTCAGGCGATAGAAAAGGTCTTCACGGAAGCCGCCTTTGCGCACTTCGTCCTGCAGGTCGCGGTTGGAGGTCGCGATAATGCGGATGTTAATTTTGACGGGTGCTTTGCCGCCGACGCGGTCAATCTCACGCTCCTGAATGGCGCGCAGAAGTTTTGCCTGAAGGCGGACATCCATTTCGCTGATTTCGTCGAGAAGGAGCGTGCCACCATTTGCTTCTTCAAACTTGCCTATGCGGCGCGCGACGGCGCCGGTGAAGGCTCCCTTTTCGTGACCGAAAAGTTCGGACTCAAGAAGGTTCTCCGGGATGGCTGCACAATTGACCGAGATAAAGGGTTGATCGGCGCGCTTTGACTTGCGGTGAACATGGCGGGCCATGACTTCTTTACCCGTACCACTTTCACCGGTGATGAGAATGCTGGCTTCTGACTTTGCCACCTGCTCTGCCAGCTTGATGGTCTCGGCCATTTTTGGATCCTGGAAGATCATCTGGTGGCTGTCATCAGCGACAGCGGCGAGAACTGCTGCAATCAGATCTGCATCCGGGGGAAGGGGGATGTATTCTTTTGCACCGGCCTGGATGGCACTAACCGCTGCCTTGGCGTCTGTGCCGGTACCACAAGCGACGACTGGCAGGAAGATGCGTTCGCTTTCCAACTGGCTGATCAGGCGACCAATATCAATGCCAACATCGACCATAAGAAGATCAGCGCCGCGCCCCGAGCGTAGGATTTCAACAGCCTGATCGCCACGCTCGGCATGGGTGACTTTCGCCCCTTTTTCCATCGCCATCTTTGTGGCTGTGGTGAGCTGTCCGTTCAGGGTTCCGACAATGAGAAGCCTCATGGGACCAGGTTCCTTTTCTTATGAGTAGACATTGACCTGCTCCGCGGGTGGGAGCATGGCGTTTACAAGGGTTTGCAGCCGACGCGGGTTTTCCTTGCGGCTGATAGCGGCCGCGCTGACGGCGTAGACGGCCAGATGGATGTTGCGCTCCTGCGCGGTCCGGTCGAGCTTGGCGGCGAGCGGGGCAAGGACCATGTTGCCCAGAATGGCGCCATAAAATGTGGTAATGAGTGCGATGGCCATAGCCGGCCCGATCTTGGACGGATCATCAAGGTCAGCGAGCATCTGGACGAGGCCTACCAGCGTGCCGATGAGGCCCATGGCAGGTGCGATTTCAGATGCGCGAAGCAGGATGGCCGAAGATTTGGCGGCCCGGTCTCGCATGACGGCGCGTTCAGCATCAAGGAGGCGTTCAATTTCTTCCGGCGCGGCGCCTTCGATGATCAGGTTGAGCGCGCGCGTCAGGAAAACAGACGAGCGCACTTCTTTCAGCTTCCGCTCAAGGCTGTGGGTACCGTCTTTGCGTGCGATCTCCGCATATTGGAGAAGTCTTTCCACGGTGGTGCGCGCGTTCATCGGTTCGCCCACCAATGTCCGCCCGGCGGCCATGACCGCTTCCCAGGTTTCGCTTGAGCGAAAGGAGATGAGGGTGACGGCAATGGTGCCGCCGAAGACGATGAGCAACGCACGGACATTGAAAAAGGCGCCCGCATCACCACCAAGGCCGATGGCAAGCCCTACTAGCCCCAATCCCGCGATCAATCCAATGATAGCTGCGTTGTCCAATTTCGTGCGTCCCTAGTTTGCGGAGCTTTTGATGATTTCAGTCATCGTGACGCCCAGTTGCTCGTCGACAATCACAACCTCGCCACGTGCCACGAGACGGTCATTTACAAAAATGTCGATGGCTTCGCCGACCTTCCGGTCCAGCTCCACAACCGTGCCTGCCTCAAGTTTCAGCAGGTGGCTGATTTCGATCTCTGTCTTGCCGAGTACAGCAGAGACATTGACAGGAACATCAAACACGGCAGCAAGGTCAGTTGCTGTCCTCGTAATATCATCGTCATCGGCCGTTTCGACGGGGAGATGCCCCGCGTCTTCGTTCATGTCGTCCGCGTCCTGACCTGTCAGATCGGGAAGATCGATGCCGTCATCTTGATTAGCCATTGTTCTTCTCCTGCTCGGCGGAAGTGACCTGTTCACCGGTCAATGTTTCGATATAGCGCAGCACGATGTCTGCGGCCTGTTCATCCAGCTCAGCCCGGTTGCGCGCGGCGCCGCCGTCTGACCATTCAATGTCGCAATCGCCAAGAGCGATGTTTGCTTCGCCGACGATCATGATTTTGTCGCCCATGCCACGCTCGTGAGCGGCTTGGGTGATGGAGGTTTCCAGCGCGTCGCGCAATGTGTCGTTCACGCGGATCACAAGGCGCGGTTCGCGGTTCAAATGGGTGAGGCATTCACGGATAACCGCCTCAATTTCTGCCTCAGGGCGGAGTGAGATTAGGACATCGGCGAGTTTGCGTGCGATGGACAGCGCCAGCATGGCGCCATCTGCTTGCAGCTCGTTTTGAAATGAGACAAAGGAATTGAGGGAGCCTGCAACATGCTCTGCAATGCGATTTGCAGCATCGGTCGCCATGTTGGCGTTCTGGGCATCCTGCGATGCAAGTGCTTCTGCCATGCCTTCGGCTTTGGCTTCTGCTTTTGCGGCTTCCAGATCTTCATCTGTCCAGCGCTTGCGTTTTGGTGACGCATGTAGCTGCACGGTATTGGCGCTTTCGGCCCCGTTGTGGAACATTTCGTCGAAGGTGAATTTGATTGCTTCAGCCATGAGGGTTTACGCTCGTTTAGAACACGAGTTCATCGTCTCCCTTACTGTCAGCGAGCATGATCTCGCCACGGGCGGCAAGGTCTTTTGCGATGTTCACCATCATCATCTGCGCTTCGTCCACGTCACGCAGCCGGACGGGGCCCATGACTTCCATGTCTTCCTTCAGGATTTTGCCAGCGCGCTCAGACATGTTGGAGAAGAACAGGTCACGCAGTGAATCCGATGCACCTTTCAGCGCCAGGCCAAGTTTGTCCTTGTCGAAAGCACGAAGAAGGGTCTGAATGCTGCCCGGGTCGAGCTGAGAGAGGTCTTCGAAGGTAAACATCAGCGCTTTGATTTTTTCGGCAGCTTCCCTGTTTCTTTCTTCAAGAGAAGCCATGAAGCGACCTTCGGTCTGGCGATCAAAATTGTTGAAAATCTCGGCCATCAGCTCGTGACTGTCCCGCCTGTTTGTACGGGAGAGGTTGGACATAAATTCTGCGCGGAGGGTCTGTTCGACCTTCTCCAGAATTTCTTTCTGCACGGCTTCCATCCGCAACATGCGGTTGATGACTTCCAGCGCGAAATCTTCCGGCAAGCTACCCAATACGCGGGCGGCGTGATCCGCCTTGATTTTTGATAGCACGACGGCGACGGTCTGCGGATATTCATTTTTCAGATAGCTTGCGAGGACCTGCTCGTTCACATTGCCGAGCTTCTCCCACATTGTGCGACCGGCTGGGCCGCGAATTTCGTCCATGACCGTGTTGACGCGGTCATCAGGCAGAAAACGCGTGAGCAATCTTTGTGTGGCTTCAAACGAACCAACGATGGTGCCGGTGCCGGACATTTTTCCGGCAAACTCGACAAGCAAAGCCTCCACCAGCGCGGAACTTACCTGACCCAGAGTAGACATGGTGACAGATATTTCCCGGATCTCATCTTCGTCGAGTTGCTCCCAAACGGTTACGGCATTGTCATCTGTCAATGACAGCATGAAGATTGCCGCTTTTTCAGGTCCTGTCAGGACTTTGATGTCGTCTCTAACTGTCGGTGAGGATGCCATGATGCCGGTTCCTATTGCCCTTCATGCAGCCAGGAGCGGAGGATGGAGAGTGTTTCGTCCGGATGGTTGGCGACGAGCTCACCGACCTTTTTCACGGAAGATTCTTTCACTTTTCCTTCCACTTGAGCGATGTCGATCATCTGCTCAATGGCTGATTTTTCTGGCACGGGTTCACCGTCCGGGCCCAATGCGGGGGCGCTTCCCCCTGGGCCGGTTAGTTGTGCGTGGCCTCCAGTCCCGGGCAGGGCTATACCGCCGGGACCCATGCCACCGCCTCCGGCGAGGGCGAGCTGTTTGGATGTGCTGCCAGGATTGATAATGCCCCGGATGAGCGGACGGACAACGAAGAGGAGAACGAGGAGTGAAATGAGTGCGAGCACACCTGTTTCACCCATGCGCATATAGTCTGCCTTGGAAAGACCAAGGAAAGGCTCTTCGACGTCGGCTAGCGGTTCCGGTGAGATGCGGGATGCAAAGCGTATATTGACCACTTCCACCACGTCTCCACGGGTCTCATTGAAGCCGATGGCTGAGCGAACCAAAGTCGAAATCTTTGCGAGTTCTTCTTCCGTTCGTGGCGAGTAGGCAGGGTCGGTCTCAGGCGTATTGGTATAGATGCCGTCGACGGCGACAGCAACGGATAGGCGTTTTACTGACCCTGCTTCGATTATTTCGGTCTGGGTGGTTCTGGAGATTTCATAATTGACCGTTTCTTCCAGTCGGTTCTGCGCGTCGCGCGAACCTGTGCCGTCTCCATCAGCAAGGCCGGCATTCGGGACGGCATTGCCTACTGTTACGGCGTTGTTTGGTAAACCATCTGAGCTTGTGTTGGATTCCTCAACCGTCTGTGTGGACCGCACGACCTGACCTTCGGGATCGAACGTGTCTGAGGTGCGGGTAACACGGTTGAAGTCAAGCTCGGCGTTGACCTGAATGCGAGCGTTATCGACGCCGACAATGCTCTCGACGATTGTTTGAATTTGCATTTGCATGCGACGCTCATAAGCGATGTTTCTCTCGTCGAGCGAAGAGGAGAGAAGGCCGTCGCTTTCACTTTGTGCGCCGGACGCGAGCAGGTTTCCCTGCTCGTCGACGATGGAGACATTACCCGGTGTCAAGCCATCGATGGCTGAAGCGGTCAGGTGTTGGATTGAGCGGATCTGAGCACGACCCAGTTGTTCTCCGCTCACACGGATAACGATGGATGCACTTGGCTCGCGGCGTTCGCGGGAGAATACTTCGCGCTCCGGGAGGACAAGGTGGACGCGGGCAGCCTTAACGCGGTCAATGGCTTGAATAGTGCGCGATAGCTCTCCTTCGAGGGCGCGGAGATAGTTCAGGTTCTGGACAAAGCTTGTGGTTCCAAGGGCGTCGGTATTGTCGAAGATCTCATATCCGACGGAACCCCCAGAAGGGAGACCTTGTTCGGCCATGTTCATGCGCAGACGGAGCGCCTGATCACGCGGAACAAAGATTTTGGTGCCATCGCCTTGCAGTTCATAAGGGATAGCTTGTGTTTCGAGCTGGGTGATGATTTGAGCAGCATCATCGGATGTGAGGTCAGCATAGAGAAGAGACATAGGCTCTGCTGAAACCCGAAGACCGACATAGGCAAAAAAGCCGAGCAGGCCGACTGCAACGAGACCCAACGACAGAATGCGCGCTGGCCCAAGTGTTTTCAGAAATTCAGTGAAGCTATTCACGCTACCACCATCCATTGTCGCCCTGGCAATTCGTCCCCGTTCCTCGGGTCGGTCTTGCGTTTTGGTCGACGGGTGAGAGTGGCTACGTCCTGTTGCTTACTCGTCTGCTGGTGGGGTCAATTTGATCCACCATGCCCGTATCAGTAGGCAAAATTTACCCCGTTACCCTAAACAGAGGTTTAACGAGGGGGCGTTCGAGGGAAAAAAGATGCCCGATCTGTGGATAAGTTGGGATTTTGGGCAGTTTGGAGCTTTTTACTGAACAAATACGGCACCGGCATCAAAAGACACCGGTGCCGTCTGGCAATAAGTACGCAGATACACTTCAATCTCACTGCCGGTATTGCTGAACCCGGGTCGCGCGAAGGCCTGCGAGGCCATGTTTTTCAATTGAGCGCTGCCAGCTCAAAAATTCTTCTACGGTCAGCGTGTATCGTCCACACGCTTCCTCAAGGCTGAGAAGCCCGCCGCGTACTGCAGCGACAACTTCTGCTTTGCGCCGAATGACCCAACGTTTGGTATCCGGCGGCGGCAGGTCAGCTATCGTTAGGGGGCTTCCGTCTGGCCCGATAACGTAATTGACCCGAGATGACTGGTGCTCGCTCATTGTCGTCCCGATCTGTGTACTCTCGACATAACGCAGAATACGTGGACGGCTTTAAAAAATGGCTAAGTGTCAGAGTAAATTTTCAGTAAAATCAATGGCTTGTATGTGCCAGTGCGGCACAGGCCGGGCCTGCTCGGTTATGTCCCGGCCGCCTTCACCGATGTGATGTCGGAAAGTTTGATCGGAATGTCGCCCAACAGAAGAATTGGCGTGTCTCCGGTATAGTCAACTTCGCTCACGCGGCCGGAGATTCTCGTGTCGGTTTGAATGGGGTCGCCGGTTGAGTTCTTCGCCGTCACGCTCAGGAAATAGGACCCTGGAGCCGCGGTTTGCCCATCTGCTGTTTCGCCCTGCCATGTGAAATCATAGGTTCCGGCGTCTGTGCTGGAGAGCGTTTGCGAATAGACGGCAGCCCCATTGGCATCGACGACCGACAGGACGACTTCTGTTGCCGTGTCCGCGATGGAGTAGCGCCAATTTGCCTCGCCGTCCGTTTCGAGCTTCTGCACGGAGCCAAGGGCCTCCACGTCTTTACCGATATATTCAACCGCACGACCGGTTGATTGAGATTGGGTGAGCGCGATCAGTTCCTCAAGTTTCGCGTTGGTCGCGATCGTCTGTTCGACCGATGAGAATTGTACGAGCTGCGAGGTCATTTCATTTGTATCGGTTGGATCAAGCGGGTCCTGGTTTTTCAGTTGAGTTGTGAGCAGCGACAGGAACAGGTCAAAATTTTTGTTCAACGAGTTCTGGGCATCCGATGATCCGGAAGTGCTCTGAACTGTGGTCGACAGAATTGAAGAAACGGCTTCCATGATTTATCCAATCGTATTTGTTAGATGCTGACGTCAATGCCGCCGCGTGATGCGGCCTGCAGTTGACGTGCCGCAAGGGCTGTAATCCGTGAAGTCTCTTGTGTAGGATTTGCTTCCCTGTCAGCGCTCGTGTTTCCAGTACCGTCGGCGTTTTCAGGGTCTGCATTTGCCCGGCGCGAGTTTCCATCATCAAGGCTGAACTTCAGTGTCGTTTCGTCTGTGTTCAGTCCTGCGTCACGCAATGCCTGTTCCAGGGCTTTTGCGTCACGCTGAAGAAGATCAAGTGTCTCCGGCCGTTCGACCACCAGGTGAGCAGTCGTTCGACCATCTTGTGCGAGCTCCAGTTTCACATCCACACGACCGAGTTCTGCGGGGTCGAGGCGAATTTCAAATGTCGATACGCCTTTGGCGACATGCTTTGCGATCTGAAGCGCAATTGCGGTGTTGGGCACTTGCGTTGCCTGTGCTTGGCCAGGGAGGACCCCGAACCGTACCAGCACTGGATTGCTGTTTTGTGGCGTGCTGGCGGTCTGGCCTGCACTCGATAGACCCAGCTGGTCAAAGTCCATTCCGGCTGGCAGCCCGTTGGTACTTAAGCCCAGGGACGCCAATGTCTGGAGTGGGATTGAAGGCAGGGATGCAGATGCGGCAGGTGTTGCTGCTGTGCTGCCGGTCGGGCTGTTTGCTGCTTTGAGATTATTGTTTGCACCTTCAAAGCCGGCAGCAGCTTTGTTCTTGTTTGCCATCGCCTCCGCGATTTTTGCGCCAAGTCCGGGTTTGCCATCTGAGTCAGCGTTGGTGTCGAATTCAGGATCGAGTGAGCTTAGAAGTTCGTCACTATCCAGGTTTGTGTCACTGGCTGTGGCATCAATTTGTGCGTTGGCATTATTGTTTGCAGCACGCAAGTCTGTCGGGCGGACGGCCTGCTGTGCGGCAGCTCGTGCAGCTTCGGTGTTGGTGTTTTTGTGGCCGGGTTCTTGTGCCGCATTTGCAGCGACTTTGTCCGCAGAAATGGCGATGTCTGACTTGTCGGCGGTATTAGTCGCCTCAAGGCCATCCCCTTCACCTACAGGTGCGATGAGTGCTTCCTCAGCAACATCAGACTTTGCGGGTGTCGCACTGATTGCGGTTTCTTTGGTGTCAGTCGTTTTCGTCTCAATCTGAACGGCTGCGACTTCGCCGCCGCGGTCAGTCACGTCAGACGGTGCTTCTTGAGTGGCGATGCCGTCGGCATTCTCGTCGGCCGCCGTGGCTAGCTCTTCCAAAATGGTTGCATTGAAGGAGGTGTCATCTTCAGTCTCTTCGGTGCTTGCGCTATCGGTTGTTTTATCTGCTGCATCTGCCGCACGCGCTTCTTCTGCATCGTCACGGTTTCGGGCGTCTTCTGTTCTCGCTTCTTCTGCGCGTTTGCGCTCAGCCGCTTTCGCGTCTGACCTTGCTTCTGCAGCCGACGCCTGGCGATCTTCTGTTTCGCGATGTTGGTCACGGTCCGCCCTTGGCGGCGTTTCCTGCTCGAGGGTGGGCTTGTCTTCTACCAAATGCGACGAAAAGCTCTCAGTCGCGAGGCTTCCCTTGGAAACCTGACCCAGTTTTGGGGTGAATTGGTTCGAATTGCTACTGTTCACTTCCATGATGACGCCCTTTGAGACAGAGATGGTGCCCTTTCATAAGCAAGCCTCGCGCCAGTCTGGTCGTTCCAGATGTTGCAATTATTTCAATGGTTTATGTATTTCCATGGGGCAGGTGCGGATATGTGGACCTGCGATGACCCGGCATATATTGCCGGACGGGTGCGATTTGCCGACCGGGGCGGGGTGGCCGTGGGGCGCGTGTCATTGTAACTCCTTTTCTTTGCTATACTTGGTGTTGCCATTCCTGGCATTGCAACTGCTGGTGAAGCGCCTATATTCCCGCCCATGCGTGATGTGTGTGACCCGAAGACGGGTCTGAACAGTTTGGATCTGCCGGGCTTGCCGGCTGAGACCCGTGTGGTTGTTGCCATGTCGGGCGGAGTGGATTCGTCCGTCACAGCGGCGCTCCTGAAAGAGCAGGGCTATGATGTGGTCGGCATTACGCTTCAGCTTTACGATCATGGTGAGGCAGTACGCCGGGTGGGTGCCTGTTGCGCGGGCCAGGACATTCATGACGCGCGCGTCGTGGCGGAGCGGATTGGCATTCCCCATTATGTTCTCGATTACGAGCATAATTTCCGCGCATCGGTGATGGATGATTTTGCCGATAGTTACCTTGCCGGTGAGACGCCGATCCCGTGCGTACGCTGCAATGAACGGGTGAAGTTTCGTGACATGTTGCAGACCGCGCGCGACCTGGGTGCGGCGGCACTTGCCACCGGTCATTATGTGACGTCAAAACCGGGGGCGGCCGGACGCGATCTTTACCGTGGTGCAGACCCGGACAAGGACCAGTCCTATTTTCTGTTCACGACAAAGCGTGAGCAGCTTGATTTTCTTCGCTTCCCGCTCGGCGGTCTTTCCAAAGCAGAGACGCGGGCGGTTGCGGAACGATTTGGTCTTTCGGTTGCCGACAAGCCCGATAGTCAGGACATTTGCTTTGTGCCCAATGGGCGCTACACGGATGTGATTGAACGGTTGCGGCCGGGCTCGTCGAAACCTGGTGATATTGTTGACCTTGAAGGCAATGTGCTGGGTCAACATGAGGGTATTATCAAATATACAATCGGTCAGCGGCGCGGCCTTGGCATTGCCACGGGTGATCCGTTGTTTGTTGTGCGGCTCGACGCGGAAAAGCGGCAGGTGATTGTCGGGCCACGGCCTGCACTGCTCACCGAGCGGATTGACCTTGAAGATGTGAACTGGCTCGGTGATGTCGCGTTTGACGATTTGCCGAAAGAAGGTATTGAGCTTTTGGTCAAGGTGCGATCAACCCGCCCGCCAAGCCCTGCGCGGCTGATCCCGCTCCCAGGCGGGCGTGCGGAGATTGTCTTGCTTGAAGGGGAGGATGGTGTTGCGCCCGGTCAGGCCTGCGTATTTTATGCGCCGGTTGATAGGGCGGGTGAGAGGGCGGATGAGCGCGTGCTGGGCGGCGGGTGGATCCGTGCGGCATATAACAAGCTTGGAAATGCGGTGAAATCGCGGGCGGCAGTGGAGGCATTTGCGAGTCCTTTGCAGTTTTAATTGGCACTTGCGCTGCGACATCTTTTCCCCTGAGCCGTAATCCTGCCGTTTTTTGAGGTTTATGTGACAGCGCTGTTTCAAGCGTTGGGTTTCTCGTTTAAAATAGTCAAAAGCTTGTGGGTCTTTCTCAGCCAGTCTTTCTCAATCAATGGCTGCGGGCTCAAAAGGCATAACCGGCGCGGGAAGGCGGACCCGTGGCGATGTGCATACCAACTCCGCCACATTGGGAGCGTCCATTGACGGCCTCTGCGCGTCTAGACAGAACATCTGTCCTCAAGGCTTATGCCCGTTGGGCTCCGGTCTACGATGTTACATTCGGCTTGATCGCGGCCTTCGGGCGCCGAGCGGCTGTGAACGCTATCAATGAGCGCAAAGGCGCGTTGTTGGAAGTTGGTGTGGGGACGGGGATCACGCTTCCCGCTTACGGCCCCCATCTTCGCATTACCGGCATCGACCTTTCACCAGAGATGTTGCAGAAGGCCAAGGACAAGGTGCGCAAGCAGCACCTTGCCAATGTGGATGGCATCTTCGAGATGGATGCGAGCCATATGGAATTCGACAATGGCAAGTTCGACACGGTCGTTGCCATGTATGTGATGACGGTTGTGCCGGACCCGGAAAAAGTTATGCGGGAGCTTGAGCGCGTGTGTGCGCCGGGCGGAGAGGTGATTGTTGTCAATCATTTTGCGCAGGAACACGGGGTCCGCGGCACGGTAGAGCGGTGGATGTCTCCCTTTGCGAGGGCCCTGGGTTGGCATCCTGATTTCAAGATCGAGACCATTACCGGGATCACCGATCTTGAGCTGATCGAGGTGCGCTCCATGCACCCGATGGGGCTTTTCACCATGCTTCGGTTCCAGAAACCAGCTGCTTGAGGCGGCGCAAAACACCGGGGCGAACTAGTTTGCCTCCCATGGCCAGCTTTGCTTGACAGGGGGGCGTCCGGCCCCTTATATCCCCTCACTTCCCGACCCGCTATGCGGGGTCGGGGGTCGGTGCCCGGCTGGTTTTGATCCTTTTTCTTGGAAATTGATGACCAGCTTCAGGGCTGCCCCTCTGGGGCGGAGTAGCTCAGCTGGTTAGAGCAGCGGAATCATAATCCGCGTGTCGGGGGTTCGAGTCCCTCCTCCGCTACCAATAAAATCAATCACTTAGATGTTGGCGCAGCCCCGAAAAACCCCTCTGGGGACACTTTGGGGACAGTAAGCTTTAAGACGCGCCAACAAATGGCGTAGCCGCTTTCGAGCTTTCTTGAACTTGTTGCGTCGGGTTTTCATGCTCCTTGCTTCCATAGCTAAGGAGACGAGCATGGCTCACCAATTCACCCGCCCAGAACTCTACGATCTTGTCTGGGCCGAGCCGATGAAAACGGTCTCTGCCCGTTTCGGCTTGTCCGACGTTGGCCTGGCAAAGGCCTGCCGTCGCGCAGACATCCCGCTGCCCGAACGGGGTTATTGGGCGAAGCTCCGCGCCGGAAAGAAAGTGCATCAGCGCCCTTTGCCCCCACGGGGTATCGGTATGACCGACGGCGTAGCGGTCGGTGCCACATCTTATTATGGCGGCCACACGCGGCAGGACGACGACGAGGTTCTCGCTTCTGATCCCCAGCCTCCGGTGTTCGAGCGCGATATAAGTGAAGTAGAGGCTGAGGTGAGAACCGGCGTGGGCCGCGTCACCGTTCCCAACAGCCTCAGTAAGGCACATCATCACGTTGCGAAGCTATTAGATGCTGACGAGCAGCGTCGGATAAATGCAATAGGCAAGCCCTTTGTATGGGATAAGCCGCTATTCGATACGCCATTTGAGCGGAGGCGGCTCCGTATCATCAATGCCATATTCACCGCCGTGCAACGCTACGGCATGAAGCCGACACTCAGCGGCAAAGAGGCGCGGACGCTGGGTGTTCAGGTGAATGACCAGTTCGTGAGCTTTTCGGTTGACGATTCAAAAGCCGATATCTCCGCTCATCCGTCCTACTTTGAAAAGCCACGCAAGCCTTCGGGGCTTACGAGAGTTGTCATCCTTTCGTGGCGTGACTCCGACCACACGCGAATGAGTTGGGAGGATGCTGACGACAGTCCCGTCGAAAAGGTCATCACCGACATTGTGGTGGAGTTGGTCACCGCAGGGGAGCGGCAGTATCGCGAGGCGATGCAGTATTCCTATGAATGGACCTTGCAGCGCAAAGCTAAAATCATTGAAGACCGCCGCCGCGAAAAAGAGGAAGCGGAGCGCAAAGAGCGCGAGCGTCAAGCCCGATTGGAAAAGGAACGTGTAGACGGCTTGCTTGCCGATGCAGCCGCGCTGAGAAAGGCGCAGGATATTCGTGCCTATGTCGAAGAGGTCAAGGCATTGGTGGAGACTGAGAGTCCCGATCTTCAGGAATGGGCAACTTGGGCGCTCGCTCAGGCAGATCGTATCGATCCGGTTGTGTCCGGACGGTATCGTGATGCCATGAATGTTGCCGATTGAACCTTTGTTGAGCAACGCGTTGCTTGGCATCTTCTGTGGTCAGATTTTGTGAGTGAGTGCAGCGAGAGTGCAGCATGAGTTGGATGGCGCGGCGGAGAAAAGCTCTAGAAGGGGCGGATTTAGTGGTGGTCAGGGGCGGGCTTGAACCGCCGACACAAGGATTTTCAGTCTTTAAAAGCCCTTGTTGCCCGGAGTGGCGGATTTCAAATATCTGTTATTTCAATGCGTTACGAACTTCGCAATTGCGTTAATTGTATACATTGCGGGTGATATTTGCCAGCAAGTGCAGCGAGAGTGCAGCGCGAAATGCATTTTAATTCATTGAGGAGATTGAATAAGTCAGTATACTGATTATTTTATAGGAGGGGAATTTGTTTGGCGAATATTCAAGAGAGAAAGACAAGTTCTGGAGAACGGCGTTTTCAAGTCATTGTCCGTCTAAAGGGGTACCCTATTCAGGTGGCGACCTTTAAGCGAAAGACAGACGCGCTTGCATGGGCAAAGAAAACCGAAGCGGCCATTTTGGAGGGGCGGCACTTCAAAGGGGCCGAAGCAAAGAGAAAGACCTTTTCCGATCTTGTCGATAAGTACATTTCAACCGTTGTTCCCGTGCGTCATAGCCATCCGATAGCTGACAAAGCCGTACGTAGGCATCTCAGCTGGTGGAATGATCATCTTGGTTCTTACTATTTGACTGACATAACGCCCGCTCGAATTTCTGAACTTCGGGACAAGCTCTTAGCGTCTCCAGCTCATACCGGATCAGGGAAAGTCAAAAAGAACAGTGACGGGACATCTAAAAGAAAGTCCGCTGCTACGGTCATTCGGTACATGGCCAGTCTATCGGTCATGCTTGGGGTTGCTGTCGATGAGTGGGGCTGGCTTGACCAAAATCCAGCCAAGAAAGTGAAAAGGCCACGCGAAGAATCTGGACGGGTGCGCTTTTTGTCCGATCATGAGCGCGATGCGCTTCTTCAAGCCTGCAAAGCTAGCGAGAACCCGTATTTGTACACTGTGGTATTGCTCGCTTTATCCACGGGTGCTCGCTACAGCGAGATCATGAATCTCCGCTGGAGAGACGTTGATCTTGAAAGAGGAGTTGCGCGACTGGAGAAGACCAAGAATCGGGAGCGTCGGGCTTTACCGTTGATGCACATTGCTCGTGAGAGCGTTCGCCAGCTGCTAACTTCGCATGAGGGAGGTGCATCAGATTTTCTCTTTGCGAGGGCCGATGGGAAAGCGCCGATGGATATCCGCAAGCATTGGTATGATGCCGTTGAGGCCGCTGGCGTTGAAGACTTCCGCTTTCATGATCTGAGGCACAGTGCCGCCAGCTATCTGGCAATGAACGGCGCAACCTTGGCGGAGATTGCCGAAGTGCTTGGCCACAAGACGTTGCAGATGGTCAAGCGGTATGCCCATTTGAGCGACCAGCACACGGCCGCTGTGGTTGAACGTATGAATAGAGCGATCTTCAAAGAGCCTGCGAATGACAATGAAGAGGTCACTCAAGAGATGGATGCGAAAGAGGCGGCCGATTGAAATTGTAACTTTCGCGTCTTTCAAATACGCGAAAGTTACAATGGACGGCGCCCTATCACTGACAGCAGCTCCCAGCGTTATTCACAACCCACAACATTCATCCGTACACGAACGGCATAAACCTGCCGCTACTGGGGTGTAAAGTGGTTATCGCAATCCCCATATTACAACTATGAAGTGTAATAATAGGAGGATGGAACGATTGATGGTTCAGATGTTCTGACAGTCAATCAGCTAGTCGAAGAGTATCCGGCATTCCCCGAGGCCACTGTGCGCTGGTGGATTTTCAATGCGGAGCGCAATGGCTTCCGGGAATGCCTACTGAGAGTAGGCGGGCGCGTCTATATCGACCGCCAGGCCTTTATCGACTGGCTGAAATCGCATCGGATTTGATGCGTGACGGACACGGCGAGGGGAACTGCGGAAAGCGCGAGCGGACTTCAGTTTTCCTCCCCGGGTTCGCGATTAGGGACGCTTCGGCTTCCTATGCTTGTGGGTGGCTATATATTCCTGAAGCTGCTCATCCTCGTAGAAGGCTTCCGGCAGTACGGCTTTCACCGGCTTCTGGCCCGCGAGGCGCAGGACGACCTTGCCGTCAAAGTTCGGGCCCATCAGCTCTTGCGGTGTCGCAAGCTCCCTATCTGACCCCAGAACATCCTGCCGACGGCCGAGCAGGCGGCTGAGATATTCAGCCGTGCCGAGATCGCCGGGCTTGAAGAATATCTGCGCTTTGCAGTTCGCGAGAATGCTCTCCCATTTGGGGAACGTCTCCCGGAGCTGCGCTAAGTCCTGCACAAAGAGCCACAGGCGGATATTGGCGCTGCGGGCAACGGCGACGGCGTTCTCAACCAACTCCATATAGCCGAGCTGCGGCAGCTCATCGAAGATGAAGAGATAGGGCCGCAACGGCTTGGGGTCGCGCTCTCCCTGATTGGCTTTGATCGCGCCGTTCAGGTGCATGCCCAGCATCACCCGCAGCACGCTGCGATAGCTGCTGATCTTGTCAGGCGGCACGATGAGATAGATGGACGGCGTCACACCTTGCACGACGGTGTCTTCCACAATCTTGCCGCCGAGAGGTATCCCGTGGTTCGCCATTTCCTCATTGAAATAGGCGTCTGTCGAGATGGCTTCCGGCGCCCATTCCTCCGTTGTGTCGCTGGTTACGCGCTCGATGGCTTCCGAGCGCCAAACATCCAGTTGCGCGCGCGCCACCTGCTGGATGGAAGCCCGCATCTTCTCGGACATTTTCTCAAGACTGTTGGCCAGTTCCAGAAGGCCTTCGTCATTAGCTGTACGCATTGCGTCCAGCATGTCCTCAAGTTCTTCATCACTGGGGGAGAGGAGGCGGAGTATCTCACGTATATTTGCCACTCCGCCGGGGCGTACTGTGACCACATACATGATGAGGCCGCGCACCAGGTCGCGGGCGGAGCTATCCCAGAAGGGATCGCCTTTCCCCGACACCGTGATGAGCAGATCGGCAAGCACCCGCGCATCGTCCCAGTCGGTCACAAACTCCAGCGGATTGAAATGATCGCTGTTCTCGTCAAAGGGCGCGAACTTGAACACCGGGCCGTGCCACGAGCGCCGCCATGCGGTCTCTTTGTAGACCTCGCCCTTTGGATCGAGGATCAGTATCGGCCCGTTATAGGTCAGCGCCGTCGGCAGGATATAGCGTTGGCTTTTGCCTGCACCGGTAGGAGCAACCGTTAGCAGGTGGCCATCACCGCTGAAGAGAATCTCGGGCTTCACCGGCTGATCTTCCCTATCACTCCAATAGCCGAGCTTTACGCGGTCTATGGACTTCTCGCCTTGCTTCTGGAAATAGCCGGACTGTGCGAGGTCGTTAAAACCGGCCCAGCAATTGCTGCCACCGGCAGCCAGCAGGCGCTCATATGTCTCTTTCGACAACTTCGGAACAATGTGCCCGCGCAGGGTGTCGTTGGCCTCGTCCATTTTGCCGAAACGGAGGGCCGCCCGATAGCTGGGCACCCACGGCGGGCCGACTTCTCCTGATGCTTCGAGAATTTCCAGCGCTTCCTTGTGCGCGGGGTCTATCCGATCGCGCCAATGTTCATCGTCGCGTGGCTTCGCTTTCTTCTTACCAAACAGACCAAAGACCATCGCCCCCTCCCGCGCTGTTCACTTGACTTGTGTGATGCTGAAACCCTAGGCCGAGTCCGCAAGTCATGTCACCCATTTATCCGCCGCTCATCAGCCCACGGATGGTGCGCGGGTAGCATACGCCTGCGGAAAAAGCGGAGCGTTACTCCGCACAGACATTGAATCCCCCCTATCTTCCCGGTTTTGCGACCAATCTGCGGTGCAGGCTGTAGCTGCCCATTGGCGCATATGTCGTGTCGCCCTCCAGCGGTTAGAGCGAGAGCCACGCATTCACGGCCTTATCTGTTCGGACCATCGCATCGGGTCCCGGTTTGGCAACGGCGCGGCACGTTGCTTTTTCCCCTGGCGCAGGGCGTGCGCCATTCCTCGCGGTGCAAAAAGCGCCGTCCTTGCCGTCCTCCACTGTGTTTCGGTTCCTGCGGAATGCCGCCTCCGGTCCTCCGCTGCGCTTTGGCCTCACAAGGCCGCGAAGCGCGCGGCTCCAAACCGCAAAAGGAGGATCGACACATGACACATAAGAGCAACCAACGGGCAGACGTTTACAGCCAGGTCACTGACCGCATCGTCGCTGCTATCGAAGCCGGGCAGGGGACATTCCAGATGCCTTGGCATCGCAGCAGCTTCGCGTCACACCGGCCGCAGAATGTTGCTACCGGCGCGCACTACCGGGGCGTGAACGTGATCAGCCTCTGGGCATCGGCTGAGTTGACGGGCTTTTCATCAGGCCTGTGGGGCACATATCGCCAGTGGCAATCCGTCGGAGCGCAGGTGCGCAAGGGCGAGAAGTCCAGTCTGGTAGTCTTCTATAAGGAGCTTCAAGGCGACGACACGCCCGACGCCGAAGATGACGGCGAGAACGGGCGCAAGCGCTTCGTCGCCAAGGCGAGCTACGTTTTCAATGCCGATCAGGTGGACGGCTATACGCTGCCGGCAGCACCGGCACCGGCCAATCCCGCTGAGACTATCGCCCACGCCGATGCCTACATCCGGGCAACCGGCGCCATCATCAAGCATGGCGGCGAGCGGGCCTTTTATGACCGCGTGGCGGATGCCATTCAGGTGCCGGAGCGGGACCGCTTCCTTGGCACTGAGACCAGTTCACCCACAGAAAGTTTTTATTCCGTGGTCCTTCATGAACTAACTCACTGGACTGGAAATCCCAACCGCTGTGACCGGCAATTCGGCAAGCGGTTCGGCGACAACGCCTATGCGATGGAAGAGCTAGTGGCCGAGCTGGGCGCTGCGTTCCTGTGCGCTGAGCTTGGCATCTCACTGGAGCCGCGTGCTGACCACGCCGCATACCTGGGGCACTGGCTTGAAGTCATGAAGGCCGACAAAAAGGCCATCTTCACCGCCGCCAGCCAAGCCGCCAAGGCGGCCGACTATCTCGGCAACTTGCAACCCCGCGAGACTGAGGCCGCCGCTTAGGCGGCCTCATCTAAGAGGATCAACAGGAAAATATCTGTATAAAGACTATTTATCTGTTTTTGACTCGGAGAAAATGTTTAGATACTTGCAGTGAGATGGTCGCCTCGATTGGGGCAATGCCAGCTTAGGAAGGGGGGTGCGCTTGTTTTTATCCAGTATATCCATATCGAATTTTCGGTTGTTCGAGCGGCTCGATTTGAGCCTAAGCCCGGGTCTCAACGTTCTAGTTGGCGAAAATGACTCGGGTAAAACGGCCTTGATCGATGCCGTTAGGTATGTCCTTGGTACGAACTCCAATGACAGGACTTACGTATCAGAGTCCGACTTTTTCGGTGAGAAAATAGATTTAGAAGTTCGGTTGAAGTTTTCCGAGGTTGAGAAGCATGCTCACAGATTTGTAGAACATCTGTCGCATGAGGACTTCCTCGACGCGAATGGAAATTCCAGATCGCGACCTGTGCTGTATCTTCGTCTCTTTGCCAAGAAGACCGGGACCGAGCGCCGTGGCTATCCGTATATAAAAGTTGAGGTTCGGTCGGGCGTTGATGGAGGTGGTCCGCTCTTGGAGGCTGAAATTCGCGATTTTCTCGCGACGACATACCTCAAACCTTTGCGAGATGCTGAAGCTGAATTGTCTTCTGGCCGTGCTTCTCGGCTCTCTCAAATTCTAAGTTCTTCAAAGGACGTGAAGAAAGACGCTTTGAAGATTCTTGAGATTATCGCACAAGCAAATGATGAGCTGCTTGGTGAAGACGCGCCCCTTGCAAAATCTGTTGCCGAGATCGACGACCGTTACTTCCGTAAGCTTCTATTCGAAAATGACAAGGACGCACTAGGCGTGTTCGCTGACATCGCTGGAATAAGAGGACGTGACCTTGATAAGCTGACCGACACGGCCCGTAACAGACATCTGAGAACAATATTAGAGAGCTTTAGCCTGGCATTAACTGAAGATCGCAGGATGCACGGTTTGGGCTATCACAATCTTCTGTTCATCGCAGCGGAGCTACTTCTTCTGGAACAAGATCCGACTAGCGAGTTCCCTCTGCTTCTCATTGAAGAGCCTGAGGCGCACTTACACCCTCAGCTTCAGATGAAGCTTCTTCAATTCATCGACGAGCGGGCAAAACCCAAAGGTAAGGAGAGCGGCGTTCAGTGCATTCTCAGTACCCATAGCCCAAACATTGCGTCCAAGGCAGACCCGTCACAGATCATCATCATGAATGGCGGCAAAGCTTGGTCGTTGCGACCGGACGAGACGGAGCTGGGCAAGGACGACTATAGGTACCTGCAAAAGTTCTTGGACGTGACGAAGGCGAATGTGTTCTTCGCCAAGGGACTTCTTTTTGTGGAGGGAGATGCAGAGAACATTCTGATTCCCGAAATAGCGGCGCTTTTGGATAGGCCTTTAGAGAACTACGGCGTGTCCATCGTAAAGTACGACAACGCAGGTTCTTGGAAGCGCTTTGCGAAGCTGTTTCTACGCCGGGGGCAAGATAAGCATCCTGAGCATTGGGTGCCAGTGAAAGTCTGTGTGCTACGGGACCTCGATCTTTGGCCATCATGCGCCGAGAGTACCCCAGATGGGACGAACAAATACGGGTTTCTTCAGCGGAAGGAGCCAAGCTCAGAGGGGAAGGGAGGAAACCTTCGGTATTGGGAACAAGAAGGAGAAGACAAACGGAAAGATCAAATTCGCCTTCAGATTGAGGAGCACAAGAAGGAGAATGGCGCCAGCTTGGAGCGGCAGAACGTGAAACTATGTGTCTCTAATAGGTGGACCTTTGAGTTTTGCCTGGCGAGATTTGGGCTCTTTGATGAGTGCTGCAAGGCGTGCAATGTGGATTCGGTCGAAGGAACTGATGACGAGAAGGCGACGTATATCCAGAGCTTGGTGTCCAAGACAGACTTTGCATACGACCTAGCGAGAATTCTCCGAGACAACTTCCATCATCGAGTTTCTGAAGAAGCTAAGAGGCTTTGCAAAGAAGCAGGTGAGGGCACGAAGGTCGATTTGGAGGCATACATTCGGCAAGCTCGGATGGAGTTCGCCGAGCAACTTCCACCCTACATTGTGGAAGCAATCGAGTATCTGACAGAACCTCTAGAAAGAAGCGGGGCTGAATGAGTGTTCCGCTTCTATCCCGCATAACTGACGAGGACGTAGCGGCTCTCAGCGTCACGGAGCGTCTGTCGCTAGATGACAAGGCGCTTGTTGAAATCCTTCAAGCACTAGAGAGTGTCGATGTCCAGGCTTGCCCGGGAAGCGGTAAGACGACTTTGATCGCAGCGAAATTGATCCTGCTGGCGACAAAGTGGGACTCGATGGAGCAAGGCGTATGTGTGCTATCGCATACCAACGTCGCTAAAGACGAAATCATCAAGTGTTTGGAGAGATCGCCCACTCTTGCGGCGAGGTCGTTGCTTTCGTACCCACACTTCATCGGGACAATTCAAGAATTTGTAAACCGGTATATTGCTCTGCCATACCTTCGTTCTCGTGGTGTCGCCGACATCACTGTCGAGAACGATGAGTACGTTCGTGTTGCGCGCAAGATTCTAGGCCGAGGAGAGTTCGGGTGGCTTAATGGAACCTTGAACGGACTCGGGGGCGAAGACAACAAGGATGCATTTCTGCGTGCCACATTCAGGTTGATCTCCCCAGACGGGATGTCGATCAACGTCAGCAAGAGACCAAGTGCGTGGAGGACCGAACAGGGGTGTTCAAAAGCAACGAGAGAACTGTCTCGGTTGAAGGGCTATTTGGATAAGGCAGGAGTTTTTCTCTTTCGCGATATGTACACCCAGGCGCATCTGGCTCTTCTGGCGTGTGAAGAACTGCCTGCATTTCTGCGAGTGAGATTTCCGATCCTGTTTCTAGATGAAATGCAGGACACTCAGAAATTTCAGGACGAGCTTCTTCAGCAGATATTCCCGATGAATTCACCGGATTCTGTCGTCCAGAGATTTGGCGATCCAGATCAAGCGATCTTTCACGGCATAGGCGGCGATGAAGAGCCCAACGTCAGCTTTAATGGAAAAGCTGCTGCTGATATGAACTTTGTTCTGCACAAATCGCGTCGTTTCGGTGGCGAGATTTCGGAACTCGCCAGACCGTTTAGCTTCAATGCGATTCCCCTAGAGACGGCGCTTGGCGAGGATGCTCTGACTGAGAGGAAAGAGCTTTCTTCAACCGGCGCGGCATTTAGGCATTCAGTAATTATTTTCGGTGATGCCTCTGTCGGTGATGTCATTCCAAAATTTTCGGAAATTGTGTCCAAGCAGTTCTCCGCTGATTACATCAGCTCTCCAGACTTCGCGGTGAAGGTGGTGGGAGCCGTTGGAAATGAGATTGACCCCGATGAGGAGCAGCTCAAGATCGGGCACTATTGGGGTGGCTACAGCAAGGACAGCGCAAAGAAGAGCTTCAAAGCCAAGACCCTGCTAGAGGCGGCGAGATTTTGTCGACGGCAAGTGCCCCCTGATTGGGGGGAGCGCTATCAGCTCATTATCGACTCTGTTTTGAGGCTTATGATTCTATCTGGCAAAACTGACGATGACGGACGGCGGTTCTCCGCGCGTTCATTGCGGTCGCATCTTGAGGATAGGGCGGAGTGGAGCGACTTTCGCGAATGCATCTATCTAATGTTGGACTCTGTCTATGAGATAGATGAAGAATTCTGGTCTGGAATTTCTGAGGTTCTGTGCAAGATTCTTAATCTTGATCCCGCTCCACAAGCTGCTGTGGACTATTTGGCTTATGCCGAAGATCAAAGGGTAGGCGATCATCAGACAGAGGAGACCGAAGATTCAAGAGGCGACCTTCAGATGCACTCCGGAAATATTCTGAAGCACAAAGACGGATTTTCTGTGGAACTTTCGACCATCCATGGTGTGAAGGGGCAAACGCACGACGCAACGTTGGTGTTGGAAACCCGGAGCCACTGCTATGATATGGGGGTAATGTTGCCGTTTTTCGTTGGACGCTTACCGAGCGAAGAGCACCCCAACGAGAAGCTGCCGGAAGTCCCTAACGCAAACAGAAAGTTCAAGCCGAATAAGCGATTTATGCGGCAGCTCTATGTAGCGATGAGCAGACCGCGGCACCTTTTGTGCTTAGCGGTTCACTCTGATCGCTTTGGGGATCACGAGCAGGCTATGCAGGAGAAGGGGTGGGAAATAGTAAGGCTGTAGCTACAGAAGCCTACTTGCCGACCTTTCGTTCATACGTGACGAAATTCTGATCCCGCCAACGTACAATCAAACCACCATTGTCGCAGACTTCGATCCCTGCCCGCGCGAAAGGTGTTCGACCGGCGGCGATCTCCTCCTGCATCATCTTGGAGATTTTGTCCGCATTGACCACAAACAGTGCCAATGCTCGCGCGATGTCCTCTGGGTTTCCGGCCTTGATCTGCATGGCAGTTCCCCAGTGCTTGTCTGGGATATTCAGGCCGACAAAAATCTCAACTTCCCCACCGATGTCCGAAGCTGTCCCCGCAATAATTTCAGCCGTGTCGGCAAGTGGCTTTACCTCGGGGCTTTTGAAGAGTGTTGATATTCCCTTCCAAGTAGCGTCAGCGGCATGCTTGGCTAGCGTACTGAGATAAACGGAGGCGGCCGCTTGAAGAGGGAGCCAAGCTGCCGCATCACCGAGAAGTTGTATAAGCTGGGGGAGCTGGCTGGGGTCCGCTGCCCTTCTGACATAATAATGTGGGCCTGAGATATCCAAGACTTTGCCAAGGCGGGCCGCGATGGAGTCCGATGAACTCTGGCGGAATCCTTCGGAGAGCAGAAGTTCCAGTTGCGGCATCGTGCTACTCCAGGTTTGAGTTCATATGGTGACTGGGACGCCACTTCATTCACTGCGGAATGTTAAAAGATGTCGGGTCAGGAAGTCGCTTATATTTTTGTCGATACTAACACGGCTCTGCATTTCCGCAGGCCCAATGAAATAGATTGGTGCTCGTTAGCCGCGTCTGGGCAGGTCGTTCTTGTTGCTGCCCCGGTTCTTCTTCGCGAGCTTGAGAATCAGAAGATTGTAAACGCTTCGCGGAAGCTTCGTGAGCGAGCTGGCGCTTTTATTAAATGGCTTCATCCTTTTGTTTTGGATTCCACTAAAGAAGTCCGGACGGGAGTGAGATGGCTTTTTTTGGCCAGCGAACCCCAGATCGATTTCCCGGCTGAGCGTCTGTCGCTGACCGTTGCCGACGATCACCTGATCGCTGCCGTGCTCGAATTCTCACGGGAACGGGATGAAGCCGTGTTTGTCGCGACAGCAGATATTGGGCTGCTCGTGAAGCTACGAACAAGAGGGGTGAATGTTCTCACCCTGCCAGATGAGATGCAGTTACCTCCAGAGCCGGACCCGCTTGAGCGTGAGAATAGAGCTTTGCGGGAGGAAATGAGACGCATCCAATCTCGGATGCCGAGATTGGTGGTTCGGTTTCCGAGTGGGTCGCAGGACTGCGAGGTTTCGTTGCTCCGCCCACGGCCTAAGGAAATTAGGAACCTTCAGGAAATTCGGTCGGCACATTCGGTTATGATGGTTCCCGACAGCCGTCCCCCCGCTCCGAATGATCCATATGGCTTTGGGCTACGGAATTTCCTGGTGGGACTGGATAGTCTCGGCGCTTCCGAGGAAAGTGTCCGTGCCTACAACGACGAACTTCGAGAGTTTTATGCCAAGTATGAAAACTACCTCCGCAGCGACGAGGTTTGGCAGGAGCTAGTTGGGAGACACGTGAGTGTTGAGTTTGCTCTTGCCAACGAAGGTAGTGCACCGGCGACCAATATCGATTTGGAGCTCAGTTTTCCCGCGCACATTTCTCCTGTTGATGCAGACGATCTTCCCAAGAGGCCGGAGCCCCCATCTCCGCCCCGGAAGCCGGGAGTCTTCGGAATGCTTGAAGGGTACGGGACAGGACATTTGTCCCCGTACCATGATGCAAGCATGTTCGGAGCTAGGATGCCTGTTATAGGCGGTGATGGTACCCCCGATGTCGGCCGTGACGGGAGGTCCGTCTGCATCAGCTTCGCTAGCCTAAAGCATGGTTTTTCGGAGACGTCAGAAAAACTTCTGCTCCGGTTCTCGGCGGAGAGTGCAATAGGTTCATTCAGTATTGGCTATCGTTTGTCCGCAGATGAGTTGCCGGAAGCGATTGTCGGTGACCTGCATGTCAGGGTGAAAGGCAACTGACTGACCAGCCGTCGGGCAAGAACGTTTGTCTTTTGTGAAATTTCACCAGCATCATTTGATCTAACTTTTCATCTTGTCCCGCAGGGTTTGTTTTCCGGGGAAAGCCTTCCCCTGCCTGCAACCGCTTGCAGCGTTTTCCGTCACCCCTTCGAACGGGGACACCCCGCAACGCCCCGGTGAGGGCCGGTCACGAGTGACCGCCTTTTTGTTTTGGTGTGCCTGCTTTTCGGCGCGTTGACCTCCCAGGGTGAGTCTACGCCGGAGACAGGCTTCTGCCCGAAGTTGCTGGGTGGTATGGCGTTTGGTGCCCCTTGAGAGCGATTGTCGGGACTGGATGATTTTTCATGTGATTCTGAACTAAGAACGATGTTTCATAGGTTGTGTTCTTGACGGAGTAGTTTTCGTCCTCCATACTTATTTTTCATAGTTTTTGTATATAAGTATCAAAATTCATAGGTGAGAATCGTTTTTCATGGGTAATGGGACGGAATTTCATTTTTCAGGGCCGGTAACTGTTTTTCAGGAGCGGCGCCTCCCGGAACGGGCGACACCCGCTGGGTATAGTGCGTTGATTGACGCCTGCGGACTGGCAGTGCCTCTGCCGCGAACGCTTTATGCCACCGGCGAGCGCCATCGCGTGTTGGAGGAAGGCGGCTGGCGTATTCTGACGCCGCGACATGCGCCGCATCCCACTCTGGAGGGCCATCTCACCTTCGCCCTTAAATATGAAGGGCTCGACCTCGCAGTCCTAAAGCGGCTCTTTCTGACAGTCGGTGCCGCCCCTATTGAGGCTTTGGTGCGTGACACGCCCACTGGCACTTACGCGCGCCGTCTCTGGTTTCTTTATGAGTGGCTGACCGGAGAAAGGCTCGACCTGGCCGATGCCGAAGCGGGCCGCTATGTCCCCGTGGTTGATCCAGAGCAGCAATGGGCGACAGATGGGGTGACTTCGTCTCGGCATCGCGTGAAGAACAATCTGCCCGGCACGCCGGATTTTTGCCCGCTGGTTTTTCGTACTGAAACGCTGGAACGTTTCGTTGCGTCGAACCTGTCAGCGCGCGCGCAGGAGATTGTCGCCAATGTTTCACGCGACCTGCTGGCGCGTACCGCCGCCTTTCTCTTGCTCAAAGATTCCAAATCCAGCTATGCGATTGAGGGTGAGCGCGCACCCCAAGATCGTATCCAGCGATGGGGACGCGCTATTGGCGAAGCAGGCCAGCATGAATTGGACCTGGAAGAGTTCCTGCGCTTGCAGCGGATCGTCATTGGCGATGCTCGCTTTATCAAGCTTGGTCTGCGGGACGAGGGGGGATTCATCGGAGAGCATGACCGCGATATGCGCATGCCCTTGCCAGATCATATCAGCGCGAGACCGGAGGACTTGCCGAGTCTGATCGACGGCATGGTCTCTTTCGACAGGGGGCCTGCGCGCGATCTTGACCCCGTGATTGCGGCGACCGTTCTTGCTTTCGGCTTCGTCTATATCCATCCCTTTGTTGACGGCAACGGCCGCATTCATCGCTATCTTATTCATCACGTTCTGGCGCAGCGTGACTTTAATCCGCCCGGTGTCGTGTTCCCGGTTTCCTCGGCCATTCTGGAACAGATCGATGAATACCGGCGTGTCCTGGAAAGCTATTCGACGCGGCTCCTACCTTTGGTTGATTGGGAGCCGACCGAAGATTTTAATGTGCATGTTTTGAACGACACCGGCGATTTCTATCGGTTCTTCGATGCGACGCCGCATGCCGAGTTTCTCTATGCCTGCGTGCGCAAGACCATTGAGGAAGACCTGCCATACGAGACGGATTTTCTGCGCCGCTATGACCAGTTCCGGCAACAGGTGACGGCCTTCATCGACATGCCGGATCGGCTGATCGACCTTCTGTTCCGGTTTTTGCAACAGAACGAAGGGCAGTTATCGAAACGTGCCCGCGAACGTGAGTTCGAGGCGCTGGCCGATGAGGAAGTACAACGCATTGAGCGTATCTATGAAGATGCCTTCGATGGCCTGCGCGCATCCGCTCGATGAAGTCTTTGGATGTCAGCTTTCACAAGGGGCTTTCATTTTATACGCCGCAGCAGATAAAGCGATTTTATACGCTGTAGCGTATATTCGAGGAGTTGACGAAAGGACTCGGAGCGCCAGTTTCAAGGCAACCTGAGGAGAGGGTTGGGGAAAGCCTTCCCCTGCCTGCAACCGCTTGCAGCGTTTTCCGTCACCCCTTCGAGCGGGGGCACCCCGCAACGCCCCGGTGAGAGTCGGTCACGAGTGACCGGCTTTTTGTTTTGGCGCGCCTGCTTTGCGGCGCGTTGACCTCCCAGCTTGAGCTTGTGCCGGAGGTGGAGTCTCAAGATTTTTCGGATCAGGCTTGTGCTACAACTTCGCCATAGCGCAGCGGTTGTCGAGTACAGTCAATAATGTTGACTGGGTGATTTGAATTGATGACTTGAGGTGCTGGGAATATCATTTGCGAACGGGATCGCTGAATTCTCCCAGATGTTGTGAAGTCCCGGTGAAATTTAGACTATTTGTAGCGTTGCGTCCTTCGGTTGCTTTTGGGTGATCTCATCAACCATCAAAAAGGACTAAGCGTATGGTGCATGGAGCCGACACATTTAACAGAGGGCTGGAGCTTCCTCAGGGAAGGTTTCAGCGGGTGGGCAAATTCGGAAGAAAGTTCCCGAACTTGCGCTCTCTAAAATCCTTCTCCTTTGATGATGCTGAGGAGGTGGGTAAGAGCCAAGGAATTATGGAGGGGGCTGGAGCAGACAATCCGAGAATAGTGGCCGGATTTACGTTCCTAGGCCAATTCATCGATCATGATATTACTTTTGATCCGACATCACACCTTGAGCGGCAAAACGATCCTGAAGCGGTGCGGAATTTTCGTACCCCTGCTCTAGAGCTGGACTCGGTGTATGGCGCCGGGCCGGAGGCTCAACCTTTTTTGTATGATAGTCGTAGGCACGGTCATCTCCTACTGAATCAAGACGGAGAACATGACCTTCCACGTAATCATCAAGGGGTTGCCTTAATCGGCGATCCGAGAAATGACGAAAATCTAATCGTTTCGCAGATCCATCTCACTTTTTTGAAGTTCCACAATGCTGTGTTGGAGCGTCACTCTTCCGGCTTTGAAGAGGCCCAAACTCTCGTCCGTTGGCATTACCAATGGATAGTGTTGAACGAGTTCTTGCGCCTCACCTGTGGAGACGAAGCGGTGGATGCCGCGCTTGCACGACCGGACACTTTTGACTTCGGTGACGAAGTGTTTATGCCGGTCGAGTTTGCGGTCGCGGCTTATAGATTTGGCCATTCTCAAGTGCGAGCAGGCTATTCTCTCAATGACCAGAAGTCGGCCGCTTTATTCCCGGCTGATGCTACACAGAGCGGGCCGAGTCATCCTGGAGAACGAACAGATTTACGCGGTGGGTCACCGGTTGCACCGGAGTTCGCAATCAATTGGTCGAAATTCTTCGGCGGCAACGAAGGAGTCCAGCCCAGCAAGCTAATTGATACAAAACTGGCGGCGCCTCTCCTCAACCTACCTGGGAGCGTTGTCCCAGATAGCTCGTTGCCAAACAAGGCTCCTAACCGTTCCCTTGCAGTGAGGAACTTGAAGCGAGGAATATCCTTCAGTTTGCCTTCAGGCGAAGACGTGGCTGGTTTTTACAAGATCGCGCCATTGACACCCGAAGAGCGAGGCGATCTGCCGGGAGGTGAAGATGGGACACCTTTATGGTTCTATGTTCTCAAAGAAGCGGAAGTGCGAGCAAGAGGGCAGCATCTCGCGGGCGTTGGTGCAAGGATAGTGGCGGAAGTTGTTGTTGATCTTTTACGCGCAGATGCTGCTTCTTTTCTTGCCTCGTCGCCTGATTGGAAGCCCACCCTACCGTCTAGCGCGAAGGGTGATTTTCGAATGACCGATCTGATTGACATCGCGGTTTCGTAACGGCTGTGGGTTGGAGCGAAGCTGAAAACAATGCGGGAAGCAAGGCCGACCCATTTGGGTCGGCCTTAGTCTTTTAGGTTTTTGCTCCACCTTAGTCGGCGCTTTCTTTTCAATCTCTCTACGCTGTCGAATGCTAAAGATCAGGACATGGCCTGCTTGATGCGTTCTAGCAAGCGGGCGATGGGTGTCATCCACGAGAGGTCGGCACCGAAGACGCCAGCTAGGTCGCGGAATATCGAAGCGTGCGTCGTGAGGAAAGTCCATACAAGATCGATAGATGCGGTGCCTGCGGCCGCTAAGGCGGCGCCGGGGATGCTGCCCGCTATAGCCTGACTAGCGATGGCCGCCACAGCGAACGCAGCCAGCCTTTCAATAGCGTGATCGTCAGATTTCCAAACGTTGTGGCTGCGGTCTGATTGGAACGCTCCGGTTGCGGCCCTCGCCCGACATCGGCCGTTACTTCCGCAACATGCGCACGGACTTCAGTGTCGAATAGATTGGAAGCGCTTTCTACAGCATGAGTAAGGCGCTGCGCTGCTCTTCGCATCGCTTCTGCTTCTTCGGACGTTCGGCGGTAGGCGTCGGCACCTTCCGCGAGGGCGCGTCCCTCCGGCTGCGACATGACATACGCACGGTTTAGTTCGACAACCGAAGGCAAATGTTCCTCAACGCCCGCCGACAGAGGCGGCTGGTCGTCATTGGAAATGGCGTTTTCGGCGGCGGAGGCGGAATTGGTGAGACGTATCCCGCGCGCATAGACTTGCGAAATTGAAACCGTCTCACCGCTTATAGCTTCACCGTATCGCTCGGCCGCGCGCAGCAGGTCAGGATGGCCGTTGGTTCCCGCAAGCGATTGAAGGAGGTCACCGGTCGCCGAACGCAATTCATCAAGCAGCTCATTCTGTGCTGGAGCCGTTGCGTCTGGTGGCGGCGCGGTGTGGATCAGACCGTCATCACCCCGTTTGAATACCGGGTCTGTTGTCGGCGTCGGCAGATCAGCAATGAGGCTGGCTAGTTCATTCGCCAGCTCGTCGAGATCGCTGTCTTCCGGCGGATACTCGTCGTCCTCATGATCGTAGTCGTCGGGACTCGATACAGGAGCCCATTCGAGCAATCCCTCAGATTCGATTTCCGCAACGGCGGCTTCAATAATGTCCTCCGGTTCGTCCTGAAAATTGTCGCTCAACTCTTCTCGAGCGTCGTAGGGGCCGCCGTAAATCCATTGATACCCGCCTTCGGCGCTCTCATAGGGGAGCCGGTGCGCTGGGTCTTCATAGTGTCCGTGAAACCACTCAACCAAAGCGTCGATTCGTGCCTGGCGATCATCGGCGTCGTCACTGTCGTCATCCTCGCTTTCGTCAAAAGGCCCCTGTCCGAGTTCAAAGTCGACATTCTCAAGAAGCTCGTGCTGACCGACATCCGTCTCTCGATCATTCTCGGCCCCTTCAGGGTATTCCCAGATCGACCAGATCAGTTGCCCGAGTTGAGGGTGATCGACGACTGCCGAGTATGTGGTCTCCGCCCCCATACTGCGCTCCTCCGAGCCGACAGATTGGAAGTCGATCATGTCCGGGGTGATCTCAAAGACTTCGCCGGTCTCTGCGTGGCGAATGCGGGCTTTGCCATGAACGTGGACCATCTACGGGATCACCTGTCCGATGTGCACCGTGGGCGCTTTGTTGATGCTTTCGTCTAGTCTAGCTATCGCGTGAAAGAGACGACACCACGCATTTCACTTGGGTGTGATGTGGGGGAAGCCTCCCCCTCGCTGCAACCCGCGTAGGGTGCGGTTTTCCGCTACCCCCTCTGCGAGGGCACCCCGCAACGCCCCGGTGAGAGTCGGTCACGAGTGACCGGCCTTTTGTTTGGTGCGCCTGCTTTGCGGCGCGTTGACCTCTTCGGTTCAGCTTATGCCGGAGGCTGACGGCCGCCCAAGGTCGCCGGGCGGCACGGCCCGCTCCGTTCGCTTTGCTCCCGTGTTGTGCCGCCGCGCTTTCACGCCCCTTGCGGGCGGCTTCCGGTTGCCGTCGGGCTCCGGCGCGAGCGCATATGAGCATTTTAACTACACAAGGTTGATCGCTCGCCGCTGGGCAGGAGGTATCGCGCGGGGGAAGGGCCCCTGCGGGAAATCTCTACAAGGAGCAATTGACCATGAAACTTCTGACAAAGGAGCAAAGAGAAAAACTACTCAAGAACGGGGCCGCTAACGCTGCCCGGTTGGCGGAGCCGGATAGTGACGGAGAGACGCACGACTTTCACCCTGTCGTGAAGCTGTTCTGCCCGTGGGGCGGCGGTACCTGGCTATTGACCGAGCTTGACCCGGAAGAGCCGGACATTGCGTTCGGGTTATGCGATTTAGGCGTAGGGTGCCCCGAGCTGGGTACGGTGCGGCTGTCGGAGCTGGAGTCCGTCCGAGGGCCTGCCGGTCTGCGCATTGAGCGTGACCGGTTCTTCAAGGCCACGAAGAACTTGTCTGCCTACGCCAGCGATGCATCGCAGCGTGGCTGCATAGTTGCCTGATGTTGGGCCGGTGAATTGGCCGCCACGCTGAAGCGCAGCGGCCATTCTCATTTTAGGAGGTGGGCAGAGGAGTGTCGGAGGTGATTGCGCCGATTGGCATGGGCCATAACGGTTGTTCTCAGTGTGCAGAGCGCCCTAAGATATTCTGGTTGCCACGGCGGGGGGAGCGCAATGCGGCATTTTCTTATCATCACATGTCTTGCGGCTTTGGTGTGGGCGAATACGCCAGTGCAAGCGGCGCTTGCTCAAGAAGATTCGTCGACTGTCGAATCTGATACGGAGCCGTCGCCTGATTTTGATGAAGTGAAGCCTGAGGTAGAAAAGCCAAGCGAGCTTCCGGCTATTTCTCGGGATGAGAAAGCTGGAGATGGGCAAAGCAAAAGTCCGCCTGACGCGGACGCGGATACAAAAGCACTTTCAGATGAATGTGATCCTGCCTGCAATTCAATGTCAGGCATCAGTGATCCGCTGACAATTTTGCGGATAGCCGTAGCGCCGATAGTCCTATGGATTGTGAAAAATCTCGTTAGCTACTCTTTCCAGCGCATTCATATGGCGCGGGCAATCTATGTGGATGTTGAGTATCGCTTGTTGTTTGCCGAGCAATGCATTGAAGCAGGTAGGCGCTGGGTCGAAGCGTTTGACGCAAACCAGAATCAACCCCGCATACCTATCCTCAACATATCAAGGGAGGATCATCGCCTATACACCGCGCTTCAACCCGATTTGAGAGAATGCACGTGGGGCGCGGAGGTGGCCGCGATCCGACTGATCTACAGATCATTCGATGAGATAGAGAATATCGCGGATCGTATTTCGCAGACCTATGCCGATCTTCTCGCTGCTTCTAGAAACCTATCGCGTGCACCGCGTGGAGGTCGCAGTGGGACTAACTTGAATCGTTATCGCGACCTGATCGAGGCAGACATTGATCGGGTCGAGCGCATCTTTGCGTTCTGGCTTGCGGTGAGTTTTCGGGCGAAGCGCGGATATTTGAAAAGCAAGTTGAGAAAAGTCGCGTGGAAAGTAGGGTTTTATCGAGCTTCTAATGTGCTTTTAAGATTTGTGAGAGGAGAGAGAACACGCTTTCGGTGGGTTGCACGTAGTATGCTTTACGGAATTCTGCTTTGGCATCTTATGTGTGCGTACGTTCCTCTGGCGATTCTAAGCGTGGTAGGACTCTGGGTGGTCTTTGGTTTCCCCAATGCTTCGAACTTTGCTCCCCTACTGAAATTGACTATTGGCAGCTTGTTCGTTTTTGAAATGTTTCTTCTTTCGTACGCGCGCAAGCGCGGAGAAGAGCGAATTAAGGAGGTGATTCTGAGGTCATTTCGCGAGCAGATGAGGGAGATGATGACAATAAAAAAGCCCCCTACATATGTGTAGGGAGCTGATCGTCTAGCAGTAGTGTAGGAGCTCCGGGAGGAACAGCAGAAAGAAGAGGCTGCCCAAGCACAGAAGGCCTGCAAATAGTGTCACGGGATGGTAGGGGTATGCGCCACCCTTCAGGCCAGCGATGGCACCGGAGAGAATGAACACAACCAATGCTATGGCAATTAAGCCAAGAGCGTCGGTCTGAGCCGCAGTGCAAATGAAGTTCATAGGATGTCGCCGCGATTTGCAGCGTCCTCTGATAACTAAGAGCTTTGGAAAAGGTCAAGAGATATAATTCGTACACGGAATAATATCTCAACCCCGCCGTATTAACAAATAATTTATGTGAAATATGAACACACCTAATCGCAACCCGTCCCTGACCATTGAAGAGGTGAAGGCTCGTCACCGGCGGCTAGCGATCTTGCGGGCGCTGGCTGGGACGACGGACGGGATGGGAAGTATGACCATATTTCGCAGTTGGCTGCCCGTGCTGGGGCTGGCGGTTGCGACGGATGAACTGCGTGCGGACATTCGCATGCTGGCGTCTGCCGGGCTTGTTGTCCTGAAGGATGAGCACGACTCTTGGCCGTTCACGCTCACCCAACGCGGTGAAGAGGTGGCGCAGGGGCTTATCACTGTGGATGGTGTTGAGAAGCCCTCTCTCGATTGTCCGTACTAGCGTTTGAGCCGGAGCCGGATTTCGCCGTCGTCGGATTCATGAGCCGAGTGGCCGCACCTGTTTCGTCCTTTGGCTGACAGGCCCGCTCCCTAGGCGCCTTTCCTTTTCATGGCATCCCTGCACGCGGCGGCGGTGGAGCCAACCGGCATTCGCCAGCTTTTTCCCCAGCTTGCACCGCCTATGGCGGCGCGGCGCTTTCCTCGCGGTCGCTGCGCTCCAAAAAGCAGGCGGCTGCCGGTCTGCCGCTGCGCTTCGCCCTTCGGGTGTCTCCACCGCCTCAATCCGCGTGCTCTCGGTCGGCCATCGGAAAGGCCGCAAGGGGCGGCCCCGGAAACAGACAAAGGAGAATTGAAACATGACTATCATCGGCACATTCACAAAAACCGACAACGGCTACACCGGCGAAATCAAGACGCTGACAATCAAGGCCGAGGTCACACTTGTCCCGATCAACAGCGACAAGGCAGGTGCGCCGGACTTCCGGGTTATGGCTGGGAGCGCGGAACTGGGCGCGACGTGGAACCGCACCTCGAAGAAGGACAAGCCCTTCATCAGTCTCAAGCTGGATGACCCGAGCTTCACAGCTCCGATCTACGCCAGCCTCTTCGAAGGCGAAGACGACAAGTTCGTCCTCACCTGGAAACGCTAACCCGCACGACACGCCGCCCGGGTCACCGCCGGGCGGCGGTTGTCCCTCAACGAAAGGAAAGGATTTTTGTCATGGATAATCAGAACGAACAGATGTTCACCGTCACCGTAGAGGAACTGGTGGTCTATCAGTACCGCGTTAAAGCGCCGGACGCTCAAAGCGCCGAAGCGGCCGCAGTGGATATGTTTGCCAGTGGCGAACTGCCAAATAACGGCCCGTGCGAAGGCGAGCAGCATGACCTGCGTGCCGTGGTGTTTGGTAAAGATGCCTAACGGATCGAGGCGGCTTCTATCTGAAGTCGCCTTGCTTTTGCTGTCGCAATGGGTTGCTGACGGCGTTCATCATCATCGTCAGGGATATTGATGATTTTGTTGAAGAGAGTGGACGGTGCGTTTGGCGTTCGTCGTCACGATGACGACGAGGGCGGTCTGAAGTTAGAGCCAGCGCGGCGTCTTCCGCTCAAGTATTTCCACAACCAACCGGTGCGATGCCCCAGCAGGCCGAACGCCAATTAGTTTATCGTGTTGCGCGGTTACTAGTTTTTTGTGTCGCGTTTTTCGCCGCGACAACCTGTGCGGACCCCTGTCAGCCGCATTACGCCTGACGTCGGGATTCCTTGTTGGCTGTGCCTGAGAGGTGTTGGCGGTCCCATATGGGTGTTGTTATTGTAGGCTTTTTATTGCTAGTGTTTGAGTGCACTTGTTCCTTGGTTCCCGCGTAACTCTATATATTGGAAGAAGAAAGTTTGTTTCAGTAGGGAGGCAAGATGTATTTTCGCCTACAAAAACCCCTCGCACGGACGGCTGCCGGTGGCAGTGCCGTCAGACGTGCTGTGAGGGGCTTTCAGGCGAAAACTCAGCCACATTCGACCACCTGGCGGGGTCTCAAGGGCTTCGTCTTGCTCGCAAGCGAGGGGCGCATTCTGCGCCTTACAACGGGGCGGTACGGTGATGGCACGGCCGCGTAAGAGCGCGGCAGAGCAACGCCGCCACGTTGTAAATATCCGCCTCACGGATGCGGAGCTGGCGCAACTGAAAGAGCATGCTGCCGCTGCTGGGATGCCTTTCGGGCGCTATGCGCGGGAGACGGTTCTGGGCAAACGCCCCCGCGCGCGTCCGGCCCAACTGATCATCTTCCAAAAGCTGCTCTACGAGTTGCAGTCGGCAGCGACCAATTTCCAGCAACTCGCGGACGTAACCGGCGAGGAGGTCTACGCCCGCTGGGCACGCTTCACCGGTGGGCAGTTGGTGGAGCAACTGCTGGGCCGCAACGACCTGGCCGAGCTGATCGAGGCCCAGATCGAGCCGCTCAACATGGCCGGGCATACGGTCAACCGGCTGGCGCATATGGCCAATAGCGGCCACGATGTGCCGGGCGAGCTTCGTGAGGAGGCCTTCGAGGCCATGCGCGCGGCGCTGGAGCCGCTGCATGAAGCCTCAGTGGCACCAACAGCCGCCAACAAGGACGCAGGCACGCCGCCGAAAGAGGGGGCGCAATCTCCGGGCCCGTCTCACGAGCCGCCGTCACGCGGGGGGAGGTGATGGATGCGCTTCAAAATCCCGAAAAAGCAGCCTGCGAATTTCCGCGCATCGGCGCTTTATTTGTCGGGCAACACCGCCAAGCTCAGCCCCGATCGCGTGGAGTGGGTTGAGACGCGCAACCTTCAGACAGATAACCCCGAAGCCGCCGCCGCTGTGATGGCGGCCACCGCCGCCCAGTCCACCCGGTGCCGCAACCCGGCCTACCACTTCGTGCTGGCCTTCGACCCGAAAGACGCCAAGGCCGGGAAGGTTGACCCTGGCATCATGCGCGAGATCGCCACTGACGCCATCGAGCGCCTTGGTTTGAGCGACTACCAAGCCCTCATCTACGCCCACCGCGACACCGAGCATCCGCACATCCACTTTCTGGTGAACCGGATCCATCCGCAAACCGGCAAAGCCTACAGCCGCCATGATGACGGCAAGCGCCTCACCGCGCTGGTGCGCGAGATCGCCCGCGAGCGGGGCCTCAACATCGCCAAAGAGCGCGGCAAGGATAAAGCTCGCCTGTCCGAGTTGGAACTTGTTGAAGACATTGGCGATACCCAAGCAACCGTATCGGACGCCGAGTACTGGCAGGCAAAGCGTGAAGGCCGGGACGCGCAAGCGGAACTGTCAAAAGAGCAGATCAACTTCCTGCGTCAGCAGGTAAGGGGGCATTTCCACAACGCTAAAGACTGGAACGATCTGGCTGCGCGGCTTGCCGGGCGCGGTATTGCGCTGGAGCGCAAAGGGCAGGGGCTGATCCTCGCCCGTGACGACGGCTATATGAAGCTGTCCGCCATCGGCAAAGGCATCCGCCTGAGCGCATTGGAGGATCGTTTCGGGGAAGGCTTCGACAGATGGATTTTGCGGCAGGCCAAGGAGCTTGAGAAGGCCGAAGCGCGCGGGGAAAGGGTGCCGGACTTCGACGCCATGTCGCCGGCGGAACGGCGACGGGCCGAGCGGCTGTTCAAGGCCGAGCAAGCGGTGCGGCGGAAGAGGGGCGATCCGATTCTGGAGCTTGATAACGCCGACTTCGACTACCAGTACTGGCGCGGTGCACAGTCGGCACACAGGCACAGCGTTCAGCAACTCAAGCGCGCAGAGCAGGAGCGCTACTACCACGGCCAGCAGATCATGCGGCGTGACGGGTGGGCGCTCAAGGCGCGGGACACCCTCATGGAGGGCATGAGAACGGTCTACCGCGATGCGGCCAAGGCTCATGAGCGTTGGGCAGCGTTGGAAAAGAAGCTGGGCATTGATGACGCGGCGGAGTTGGTGAAGGCCAATCCCCGTTTGCTTGGCGCGCTACGCGGGACGGACGTATTCGGCACCAAAAACGCTGCCCGCAAGGAGGCGGAGAAATCGGCCCGTTATCTGAAGCGCCGCCGCGAGAAGTGGCGGCATGCTTTGCAAGACGCCGAGCATGTGCGCCATCAGGTGCGCGAGGCCGAGCATAAGCTCAACCGCGCCCTTGGAAACTATGAGGGCATGAACCGGCGTTTCGGGACGCCGCTGGAGCTTCAGCAAATTATGCGCCGGAAGGTTATCCGTCGGCTTAAGGCCTTCGAGCGCACCACCGAGCAAGCCATTCACACGAGCGAAATGTTGGAAGGCCGCAAAGAGGCGCTAGCCCGCGCGTGGCGCATCAACTTCCGCAAACAGCGGGAACTCAAAGTGCAAAGAGAAGCCGAGCGTCTGTGGGAGCGGGACCTGGACGATGACCCCCACTGGCCATAGCGCCACGTCCGGGGCGACTTTTTCTTTTATTTGGCAAAGTGCTAGTGTCGCGGTGTGACCGAATCCCCAATTTTGTCACACAAATCAACCCCCTATTTTCCCATTTCTGCTTTCCAGAGTCGGCTCGCTAATTTGCGTTCTTCCGTGCCAATCGCATCGGCGTAAATCGCTGTGGTTGCCATGTCTGCATGGCCTAGCCAACGCTGCACGAGATTGAGCGGAACGCCAGCTTCAAGCGCAGCAATGGCAAAGCTGTGCCTAAGGCCGCGCGCATTCGCATGCGGGCCTGAGACCTTTGCAAGCTCCATCGTTTCGGTGATGCGGCGATAGGCCGTCATGCGGCACCAGCTCCATAGCGGGCTGGTTTTATCGCGGGAAATTCCCTCAAGCGCGGCGATCAGTTCCTTGCGCACTGGCACCGCCCGGTAGATGCCCTTCCGGCGCTTTTTCAAGCTCTCGAAGATCACAACGCCTCGGCTTGGATCGATCCGGTCGGTGGTCAGCTCTAGCGCCTCTGTAAGGCGGCAGCCGGTTTCGGCGATGAGCCAGCAGAGTGCGTGCACGTCTGCGGACCGACTTGCCGCCGCCGTCATAAACGCGCGGCGCTCTTTTGCTGTCAGATATTTCCGGTGGCCGGTCTGGTCGTACAGGCTCCATTGCTTGTGGTGGTCATTGTTGAACTCGGTCTCTCCCTTATGCGGCATTTCATATCTATCCAGCCTAACAGGTTCGCGTGGGTGCAGTGACCGAATTGGGGATTCTGTAACTCCATTCTTCAACGTCCCGTGTTCCGCCGAACACACTAGCAATAGGTTTACGGATGAAATCTCAATCTACGAACGCCAAGCCGCTGGGCTTGAAAGTGCTGGCGGTAGCCATTGGCACGCTGGCACTCGCCGCCTGTGGCGAAGAACAGGCGACCTACACGGCTGCCGACGAGGCGCGTGCCAAAGAGATCGGCATGGAGCGGTGTCTTTCGTCGGGTGCATCGGACGCACTGTGCGAATGCACCGCTGCGAAGATGAAGTCGATGAGCAAGGAAGACTATTCAACGTGGGTAACGCTCTTGGTCGCGGTTGATGGCGCAACTACCGCGCAGGAAGCCGCTGAGAAAGCCGGTATGTCGGAAGCTGAACTGACGAAAGTCAGCAACCATCTGTCGATTGAGGGAGCGCGTGTTGGAATGCAGTGCGAGCAGGAACTCGCCCAGTAAGCACCCACGTTTTCTCGCAAGCCCAATGGGGGGAGTTATGAAGAACTTGTGGAGCCGCAGTGCAGCGGCGTTGTCAGTGGCCAGCACCATGGCGCTGGCAGGCTGTTGGGAGTCCCAGACGCCGAATAGCTTTTACGTGGAATTTGAGAAGGCTGTTGCCTGTAGCTCCATGTCGGAAGAAGAACTCACATCCAAGTATATGGCGCCGGGCTACGGCACGGCTCGGTACGTCGAGACGCTTGTCCGCATACGAACGCACCCCTCAAGCGCAGCGAAACTCGCTAGGGATTGCCGCGACTGGGACAATGCCGAAAAGCTGGCCGAGACGAAGGCTGAGGAAGTCGCGCCGGGCAAGTGGATCATCAACGGCGAGACCACCCGGGAGGGCTACTTCAAGCGCATTCCCGGTATCTACGTCGCGAAAATGTCTGACGACAAACTACGGATCGTCGTCGGCAACCCTTAACTCAACCTTGGTGACGAAACTTCTGCCGCACTGGCGGCAAGTAGGGGGCTGCTATGCTTTTCATCGTTATTCTTATTCTGGTGGCTTTGGTGCTGCTGGCGATCTTGTCGTCAATGGGGCGGCGCAAGACGGAAGACCGGACGGGTAGGGTGGCTGCTGCCAACCATGAACGTATCAAGCGCGAAGCGCCGAGCAGCACCTATGCGAGCATGGGGCCGAATGAATTTTTGGAAGAGTACAACCGCTTCTTAAAGCGGCGCGCTTTCAAAATCTTCGGTATCTGCTTCTCGTGGGTAGCCGTCTTAGCGCTGATTTGGTTCCAGCTTTACCCGTCTCAGTTTTATTACAGTCCGTTTAGCGTGTGGGCCATTATCTGGTTTAGTTCGCTCGTTCCCGTCTTTGCATATGCTATCTCTACCGGCGGGCGCTATCCAAAGTGGCCGCAGAAATAGAGCAGGGGCGCGCGCTTATTGCGCGCGCCGCCGCAGGTGCCATTCTTGCCAGTCGAAGTAGCGCAGCTTGCGCGTCACCATGCCGTGCAGACCTTCCACGAACAGCAGTTGCTGGTCGCGAGACAGGGTGCTGACTTCGTCCGGCGTCATCAGAGGCCGCGCCGTCTCAAAAAGGCCGCTGTGAAATACCACCGGCAGCAGATTCATGGGAAGGGGTGACGAGCGGCCTCGTGACTTCACCTTAACCGTTGTCACGCCCAGCATATCGGACAGCAAGCGTGCCGTGCCGGAGTCCTGCACGTTGAAGGCTTGGCGCACCGCGCAGTTGGCGATCATCGAGCGGGCTTTCGGGTAGACCTTCTCCAATTGGTTCAAGTCCTGCACGAAGAGCCACAGCTTCGCGCCATACCCCGCCATATAGCCGATGCCTTCTTCGATAGGGCGCATGTAGCCAAGGGCGGGTAGCTCATCCAGCAAGAACAGCACTTGATTGGCCTCGCTGGTGCCGCGCCGCGTCATTGCCGCCACGCTCAAGCCCACCATCAGCCGCATGAAGGGCCGGTAAGCTTCCAGATGCTCGGGCGGCACGATGATATAGAGCGTGCCCGTCTTCTCCTTGAGTTCCTCCAGATCGAAGTCCGACCACTCTGTCAGCTTCGCCAGCGGCTCACTGTCAAAGACCGCTGTTGCCGCTTGCGCGGTGGAGATAACCGCCGAGCGTTCCTTGGCTTCCTTCTGGGAAAAGCCCCGGGCTATACGGGCAACGGTGTCGATATCGCTGTTGGACATCCTTTGTATGACCAGCTCGAACCCTTCTTGATCTTCCATCAGCAGTTCGCGCAGGTATGCCGGGTTGCGCTTTCCGACTAGGCATTGCCGCCGGATATAGAGCACCAAGCCGGTGATCAGCGTTCGCGCTTCCCGCTCCCAGTGGTTGGCTTCCGCTTGTTCCGGGACGACGAGCATTTCCGCGATAAGCCGCGCGTCATCCAGTTCGTAGTGCGTGCAGATGCGGATGGAGTCGAACGGGTTATACCGGGCGCTGTCACCATCTTCTGCGAACGGGGCCATGGCATAGACCGGGCCCAGTGTTCGCCGGTGGGCATGGGTGATGGCGAAGTTCTCGCCTTTAATGTCGGTGACGATGGCCGACTTCTCCCAGGAGAGCAGGTTCGGGATCACACACCCCACGCCCTTGCCGCTGCGCGTCGGCGCGAAGGTGAGCAGGTGCCCGTGGCCGCTATAGCGCACCATGCGCCCATGGGCGCGGCCGAGCAGCACGCCGCCAGGCTTGAAGAGCCCGGTAGCGGCAAGTTCATCCATCGTCGCAAAGCGCGCCGAGCCGTGGCTGAGCTTGTGTGGAAAGAACCGCAGGCGAATACCGGTCGCGACCAGCCTTGTCAGATGCCCGGAGAGGCCAAACAGCACCCCCATAACAAGGCCGTGATGCACCGGCCCCGCAAAAGCTAGATACCCAATCGGCGCGGCGACAAACGGCAGATGCCGCCACACACTTGCGATCAAAAAGATCAGTAGTCGTAAGTTCCCCATAGCAAAAACCTCCATAAGTTCCGGGTTGATGCGGGCTTATGGAGGCGGCACCTGAGGCGCAGAGAAATAAGACTGATTTAATGAAAGCAGTTGTGGGACAGAATTTTAATTGCCGTGCACTGTTGAATGTAAAGCACTCGGTGCGCTCACTCGTCTGGCGGTTGTGACTTTGAAAATCAATGAATTTGTGCACCTAGAGGAAACAAAATCGGCAATCTTCAAAGTGAAGCGTACGGGAGGTGCCTTCTACTAGGTGCTTTTGTTGAAACCGAACTTATTCCGCATCATTGGGCGACCCAAAGCGCGGCGGCCTCACCTTTACTTGCATAAAAACTACTCTCGCCCGTCAGTAACATGACTTAAAGGAAAATTTTTCCGTGGTCCCATCCGTGCGATTTATCCAAAAGCATCGTGTTCCATAGTCAGCCGTTCTCACACTGAAGCTTTCAATTCCCACGCCAATCTTTTCATCCGCTTCGGGGTGCATCACCACAAGGACGGTTAGATGCTTGGCGTCGTCCGCAGACACTTTGTCGCCCAGATCATATTTGTAAAGCATGCTCTTGAAGAACTCGTTTGCGTCCCCCTTTTTCTTGAAGGCTAATGATCCAATCTTAATTGGCTTCGCTGGCATGGCTTTCTCCTCCTGCTAATCAGAAATCTGCGACTCATCGTCAAAGCCTGAAATACCAGTTACTTCCAACGTCTCTCGTACAATGAGGTTGGGCAAATCCATGCCTGCGAAGTTTGGTGCGTGTTCGCTTATCCACGAAAGGCATCCACCACGGTCAAGATCATCCCGAGCGATTTTTTCATAAAGCGCCACTGCGGACATGCGCGATAAGCCGAGCTCCATCAAAGAGAGCAGTGTCGTGCTGGACACGCCAAACTCAAGAGCGATACCAATATCGAAATCTTCATCGATCAGATCGTCTCTGCCGATTTCAGCAAGAAAAAGTCTCAAGACATCCACGTACGCGGAAATATATTTCGGCGCCTTAAACCTCGCCGTTTCCTCGACGATACTCATGGTATCCCTGATTAGGACCGGCAGTCTGAAGGGTCTATCGTTTCTTCGATGATACTCAATTCGCCTTCTAATGATCGTAGAAAGCGAAAGGCCTCTTAGCCACTCTACAACGATAAGTGAATGCAGAGGGATAAGGCCGTCCGGCAAAAACACGGGGTATAGATTTTCGTTTATTCTTTGCATGACAGTTACATACCTGTCATAGGCATCGACGCTTTCAGATGGTGCCAGAAGAAGGTTCTCCACATTACCTTCATACTCTCGGAAGACCTCAAGAAGGCGCTGCAATCCGACGGCGCTAACGCCGGGATGCCTGACAAGCACCTCATTGGTGATACTGATTAGCCCCGAAATACTCTCAAGGCTCTTGTCTAGTTTTCTAATCGTCTCCTCGGAGTGACGTTTGGCGAATGCAGCCTTCGACAGTGAACCAAGCCGAATATAGGTGTTTAGGAGATACGCGCCGACTTGCTCAAATTCCTCGCCTTGTTGCAGCTCTCTCAAGGTCTCGACGTTCCTGCTCTCCAGATATGTTGCGAGGTCGTCAGGTGATGCCAGGACCGCATCCGTTTCCCTCTTGATCGGGTAACGTGACCGCTTTGGTACTCCAATCGGCCAAGCCTTTTCGTCATGAGGATCAATGCAAATAATGTTGCCCTGGAATTCATTGCCCCAGCGACCAGCGCGGCCTGCAAGGTTCCAGAAATCGTGAGGCTCCATAGGATGACCCTTACCCTTTCGCGGGCCGCGCACCACGATGGTCCTGCATGAGAGATTTACACCTTCGATGAGCGTCGAGGTGCACGCCAAAAACCTGATCTTACCGATGCGGAAGAGCCTCTCGATTTCTGTGCGAATGAGAGACGGCATGTTTCCATAGTGAAAGGCGACGCCCCGCTCGACCAGGGGCGCGAGTTGGTAGTTTCGGTGAACGCCTTTCCGCGCTAGGTCTGCTAGATCAAGTAGCTCTTGATCGTCAATCTTCGGCGAGCTTTCCAGTTGACTGATAAGAAGAGCGACATCCTCCGCCTCTGCTGCGCCGTTGCAGTAAACCAAGGTACCCCCGCGTCCACCCGCCGCAGCGGCAATGAACGCTAGCCTCTTCTTGAGCCCTGCGGGCTTATTGGCCAGCTTTAGTGTGCCCAAGCGTATAACTGAGTCACCTCTTACGAGGTCCAGATTCCAATCTTTCGGTTTACGTGGAGCTTGTTCGGCCAGAATGACATTCTGCAACACGGTGGGCATGTCGCTATCAACTGATGATTTAGTTGCGCCCTCCGGCGCGTCTTCGAGAAGCTCTCCGGGATTTTGCGTTGAAGGACTGACAAACACGACCTGCATCGCGGGGTTTTCTCTCGAGACGCGCTCGATCGCATCTTGCAGTATCACTCCTCGCTGGTTGTCGCCAATCTTGTGGGCCTCATCAACGACCAAAAGGTCAACTTTGAGATTTTCACCTAGAAGGTTAGCTAGTAGATGAAGTCGCTCTTGCGTAAAAACGAACACAGCCTTGCTGCCTCTTGTAGCGGCTGAGGCGTAAACCTCGGTTAAGGGCAGCGACGAAATCTCGATGCCTGCTCCCGAAGGGCATAGCTCCTTTAAATTCAGCTCAATCTCACTGACTAGGGCGCGCGTCGGCGCCAAATAGACAGCAACTCTTGTTTCACTTGTGCGCAGATGGTCCAGCAGCCATTGAAGCACCATGAAAGTTTTGCCGGATGCCGTAGGGGCAGACGCCGAGAGCCAGCTTGCACCAGACGATGCGCCTTTCCATAGCGCTCGCTGAAAATCGTTGACGCTTATCCACTCACCGCTTGATTCCAGAAGTATCGAGTCTTCGAACCGCCTTCTATTGGCCTCAAGCCTCATAGATACGCCGAGCCTGCCATCTAGGTTGGGCGCGATGCGGTTTCGCTTCTGAGCCAACTCCACGGACCTGTGATTGGAGAGTTTCTCCAAGAGGATAGCTCCGGCGTCTCGAACATCTTGCGCAGTGTCCAGCGTGATAGCCGCAGTCGCTATTCGGAGCGCCGCTTCTTGATGTTCACGTTCACCCGATCTTGCTAGTAAGCTTCCGGCCAGGAGAAGCTCTTGCCAGTTGAACTCCTCTTGCGGATTGTCACATACATAGCTTTCTTCAAGATTTGTGATTTCTGTTGCCACAGTATGCTGGGCGAGCCGGGCAATATCTTCTTGCAGAGCCTCACGAGTTAACCAGTCAAAGAGCTCCGTGTCCTTCATTTATCGATTCCAAGCGCCTTGAGAAATGACCTGCGGAATCCCTCAGCGGAAGGCACGGGGACACAAAAGAACTGGATGTCGAAGCTCTCCAATTTTTCTACGCTTACTCTATTTTTGACGTTCTTCATCCATTTCTGCATTTCCTCCTTTGCGGCTGATAAAATTTGGTCAGCCACAGCTTTTGAATTGTCCTTAGGATAAAAGTCTGCGTCGAACGCGATTAGCGCTATGCCGCAATACTCGACCCTATTGGATAGCGGCGATTTCCGATCAAAGTACTTTCTGAATGCAGCCGTCAGCTCCGGATCGCTGAGATCGGCCTTGTCGCTCAGGAGAACCAAGTCTCGGTCCCGTTCTGCGCCTTCGTGATCAACCTCCACCAGAAACGGAGCGAGCGACGCCAAACAGTCCCGGATTGCGTCGGTGGGATCTGCGTAGACTTTAGATTCGCCCCAGAAAAGTTTTAGAAGGCCATCCTCGTTCACCGAGGCATACACACCGTCTGCCCCATGGTAATGCATGCGAGAGTCGGTCTTGAGGTCCATCTTACACAGCACCTGCGGTACCTTGAGAAACCGCTCGGCGAGCAGATAGAGCAGCATTTCACCACCTTCACCGGTGTTGCTCAGGTCAGTGAATGTTCCGATTGCCTCATGATGCAGGGCCGCAACGGCGCTTCCTGATTTGTATTTTGCATCGCGAGCGCGCGCTTCATCCAGCCTGGATTTAGGAATTGCGTAATCGACAATGGCGTTTCGCATGAACTCGGCCAGTCGCTCAGGTTTGACGCGCCCGTTCCCGTCGACCGTCAGGCAATGGCAATGCAATCGAGCTGCGCACTCTTCCAGAGACACGTCTCTTTCCACGAGTTGAAGGTGAACATCCAGCTCCTCGGGATCGCCCGCGATAATATTCCACAAATCACTTGCCAGTACCTGCGACAGAGTTCTTCTCCCTTTGTACCACTCTCCCGGATTTATATTCCGTATAGGAATAAAATAAAGAGTATCACGCACAAATGGGAAGGCTTAGTATTTTTTTCGACTATCATATTCGGCGTCTTCGCCTTTGACTTTGGGTAAGTAAGCATGGGTATTGAGGCGTACTCTGCGGGCCGTGCTCTCGTGAACCGAGCCCGCCTTCGCCGACTCGACCATTTGTCTTCGATCCCTTACGCACCTTTGGACATCCCTGAAGGGCAGTTGAGGTTTCCGTTGGATTCGGAAAGCCAAAAGCCCCGCCGGTTAGGGCGGGGCTCTGTAGACGGTTAGTTGTTTACGCCGTTAGGCGGCGGAAGCCTTGGGGGCGAGGCGTTGGGCCTCAAGCCACTTGTTGAACTCCGCCCGATCTATGTAGACGCGCCCACCGATTTTAATCAGGGCGGCATTGAGACCGTTTGTGTCCGCGTGGAAAATCCACCAGCGCAGCTTCGCCTCGGTGACGAACGGCGCCTCAGCGGCCAGTTGTTTCACTGTCCGCAGCTCTTCGTAATTGACCAATGTTCATGATCCCTCTTTTGGGAAAAAAGCGAGAGAGGGAAAAGGATGAGAGACTTGTTAGAAACATATGAAGCGAGCTGAAAAAGTCTAGAAATTTCTTTTAAGTTATTGGTGCTGCTTTGTTTTTTGTGAGCATCAGAAGATCTTCTCATTCATCTTAGTCACCACATCGCGAGTGTGATTTTCAGAAAGGTGCGCGTAGCGCTTCACCATTTGGAGCGTTTTGTGGCCCAGCACGGCCGCAATCTCCAACTGGCTGGCTCCATTCATAGCTAGGTAGCTCGCTGTGCTGTGCCGTAGGTCATGGAAGCGGAAGTCCTTGAGGCTGGCCCTCTCCAGCGCGTTGTACCAAGCGCGGTTCAACTCGATAGGAGCTTTGCCGTCACTGCGGGCAAAGAGCAGGCGGCCGTGTTTTGGGAGTTCCAACTCGTCATAGAGCTTGTTGATGGTCTTCACCTGTCTCGTCATCAGCTCTTTGAGATGGTGGACGACGGGCACCGAACGAGTATCACCGTTCTTGGTATTCCGGAGGACGGCCATATCGCGCTTTAGGTCGAGGTCTTCCAGTGTCAGGCCGAGTATTTCGCCCTTACGCGCGCCGGTGGACAGGGCGAAGATCACAATCGGATACAGGTGCTTGTTTGCACTGGTCCTACAAGCTGCCAGAAGGGCAGCACGCTCTTCATCGGATAGGAAGCGCACGCGCTCATTCCGCAGCTTGGTGATCTTCTCAATCTCACCTACCGGGTTCTGGCGCGTCCATTGCCATTGGCGGGCGTATTTGAACACAGTGAAGAGGGTGTCCTGATAGTATTTGATCGTGCGAAGGCTGCGCACGCCGCCGGAAGGGTTGCCCGGCTTATCACCTTTTTTCATGCGCTCTTCCTTCGCCAGCGCGGCCAGCTTCCGGCTGATCATTTCCGGCTCGATATAGGTCAGGCCGTATTCACCTAGCGCGGCTTCCCAGTAGGCTAGGTGCGATTTCTCAGACCGCTGGGTGCCGATTGTCTTCCGGGGCATGATTTCGTTGCGGTAGCGGTCGATGGCGTCAGCCAGCGTCTTGTTTGCCGTGATCTTGGCGACAGCCTGTAGCTCGCCCCGGCGAATGGCGGCTTCCGTCTGCTGAGCCCACATCTTCGCGTCCGTCAGGCGCTTGAAGGTCTTCTGCTGAGGAGGGAAGCCTTTGATGCGGATTTGGGCGCGGTAGGTCGTCCCGTCCTTGCGCTCACGCTTCTGGATGTTGGCCATTCTGTGCCTCTTGTGGTGGGCGCTCCAGATGGTTTCTGGGCACACTCTGGGCACACTGAATATCAAATTTCGCCCATAAACCTCAATAGACGACAAAGCTGCATTTCATTTAAACCATTGAAATATATAGATTAAAAATGTTGGCGCTCATTGGGCCATCTTGCGCTAAAGCGGAATCATAATCCGCGTGTCGGGGGTTCGAGTCCCTCCTCCGCTACCAACTGTTACAGCTTCCGCACCGATCAGCATCTGCTAC
>JAVKCY010000033.1:0-4293 GCA_040223265.1 Parvibaculum sp.
CGAGCGGGAATATGTGATCGCTTGTGAGAAATTCAAATCGCAGATCGCTGCCTTGGAAGAACAGAAACTGGAAATCGATGCCCAGATTAAAATGCTTGCAGATGGTGTGTCGCGCTTCAGCCAGTTGGCCAAGGAAGCGGCAAAGGTCGCCTGAAGAGACCCCGACAGGCTGAGAGCAAATCTGAAATCAGGACCATGGTAAAAAGTGCCCCGAACGGCGCGGTCGATCTCTATCAGGACGGTATCTCGTTCGGGTTGGAACTATGCTAAGGTTCTAACACGTTTGGTATTGTTCCCGTTTTAGAGTTTTGACCACAGCCGTTTGTGGCCACGTGCATGTTGGCCGCTGACATTGCCTTCGCCTTCGCCATTGTCTTGGGAGACGTCCATGCCGACTTACAAAGCGCCCGTCAGAGATTTTCAGTTTCTGCTTTTTGATGTGTTGGACATCGAGCAGCACAAGGCATTGCCAGGTTTTGAGGAGGCCAGCGGTGACCTTGTCTCCGCCATTCTGGAAGAAGCAGCCAAATTCTCCGAAGAAGTGTTGCAGCCCCTCAATTTCATTGGCGATGAACAGGGATGCCGATTGGAAAATGGCGTTGTAACTACACCCGATGGTTTCAAGCAGGCCTACAAAACACTCGTTGAAAATGGCTGGCCCGCACTGACGGCCGACCCAAATTATGGCGGTCAGGGCCTGCCCAACACGCTCTCTCAAGTGTTCAACGAAATGGTCTCGTCCGCCAACATGGCTTTTGGCATGTACCCGGGCTTGAGCCATGGCGCTTACTCAGCACTCCTCCATCACGGATCGGACGAACTGAAAGACATCTACCTGCCCAAACTCGTGACGGGCGAATGGACAGGCACCATGAACCTCACCGAACCCCATTGCGGGACGGACCTCGGTCTCATGCGCACCAAGGCGGTACCGCAGTCAGATGGCTCGTACAAAATCTCCGGGCAGAAGATCTTTATCTCCGCTGGCGAACATGATCTGGCGGACAACATCATTCATTTGGTGCTGGCCAAAATTGACGGCGGGCCAGAAGGCATCAAAGGCGTGTCGCTTTTTGTCGTGCCGAAATTCATGGTCAAACCAGACGGGAGCCTCGGCGCGCGTAACGGCGTGAGTTGTGGAGCGCTGGAAAAGAAGATGGGCATTCATGGCAATGCAACCTGCGTTCTGAACTATGATGAGGCGGTGGGCTTCATGGTTGGGGAAGAACACAAGGGCATGCGCGCTATGTTCACGATGATGAACGAGGCGCGCCTGGGCGTCGGTCTGCAAGGTTTGTCGCAATCGGAGGTCGCTTATCAGAACGCGCTTACCTATGCGACCGAGCGGCTGCAAGGGCGGTCATTGACCGGGCCGAAGGAACCATCAAAACCAGCGGACCCGCTCATCGTGCATCCTGACATTCGCCGCATCCTGCTCAATCTGAAATCCTTTAACGAGGGCGCACGCGCACTCCTGTTGTGGACCGCGCTCAAAGGGGACCTGTCACACAAATCGACCGACGAAAAAGTGCGGGAAGAAAGCGATGATCTGATGTCGCTGATGACGCCGGTCGTAAAGGGACACATGACAGACCGGGGCTTTGCCCTCGCGGTGGAAGCGCAACAGGTTTATGGGGGTCATGGGTATATCGACGAATGGGGCATGGGGCAGTTTGTCCGCGATGCCCGCATTGCCATGATCTATGAAGGCGCAAATGGCGTGCAGGCGCTGGACCTTGTGGGGCGTAAGCTTGGACAGAACGGTGGTCGCGCCGTCTTCGCGTTTTTGGCGGAGCTTAAAACCTTCGTTGACGCCAATCGTAATGATGAAGACCTCGGCCCCCTCGCCACATCGTTGGATGCGGGGCGCGCGGATCTTGAGGCGGCAACAACTTGGTTCATGGAAAACGCCCTCGCCAATTTTGACCACGCTGGCGCGGGCTCTACAGACTACATGCACCTCTTCGGCCTGGTGGCCATCGGGTACATGTGGGGCCTGATGGGGCAGACCGCCAAGGCAAGACTTGCTGAGGGTGCCGCCGATACAGCGTTTCTCAAAAGCAAAATCGCCACCGGCCACTATTATGCCGAGCGGGTTTTGCCAGAGACCAGCCTGCACCTCACGCGTATTCGCGCAGGCGCAGACACAATGATGTCATTTGAAGTGGAGGCCTTCTAACAGGCCTCGCCAAAAACCGAAGAAGCGAAACAAACAGGAGAAGTATGCGTATGTCCGTGCTGCAGGTCGAAAAACCAGGTTGGATGACCGAAGATGTCGATATCTTTGCCGATGCCGTTGGCAAATTCTGCGAAAAGGAATTGGCACCCCATGTCGAAGCCTGGGAGAAAGCAGAAGTCGTGGACCGCGATGTCTGGTTCAAGGCAGGTGAGGCGGGCCTCCTGTGCCCCTCTATGCCGGAAGAATATGGAGGGGGTGGTGGCACGTTTGCGCACGAAGCAGCGTTGATCGACCAGTTCGGCAAGAAGGGGATCACGGGCTTTGGTGCCTCGCTGCACAACGCAATCGTCGCACCCTATATTCTCCACTACGGAACGGAAGAGCAGCGCCAGCGCTGGTTGCCCAAAATGGCAACAGGCGAACTTGTTGGTGCTATTGCAATGACCGAGCCGGGCACTGGCTCCGACCTTCAAAACATCAAGGCGACCGCAAAGCTTGATGGCAATGAATATGTAATCAATGGATCAAAGACATTCATTACCAATGGCCAGACGGCAAACCTGATCATTGTTGTTTGCAAGACCGATCCGGCAGGCGGTGCCAAAGGCACGTCTCTGCTTATTGTGGAAACAGATGAGGCGGAAGGCTTTCGCCGCGGGCGCAATCTGGACAAGGTGGGCTTGAAGAGCCAGGACACATCCGAACTCTTTTTCGACAATGTGCGCGTACCAGCGTTCAATCTGCTCGGCGAAGAAGCAGGCAAGGGCTTTATCCAACTCATGCAGCAATTGGCGTCAGAGCGTTTACAGATCGGGCTGCAAGGTGTTGCGATGATGGAAGCCGCCATCGAGCACACCGTGGCTTATGTGAAAGAGCGCAAAGCATTCGGTCAGGCTGTGATGGATTTCCAGAACACCCAATTCAAACTCGCGGAAGCCAAAACAAAAACCACCGTCGCACGCGTCTTTGTTGACTATTGCACAGGCCTTCTGCTTGAAGGAAAGCTCGATGCAGCAACCGCGTCAATGGCAAAATACTGGGTGTCAGATGCGCAATGCGAAGTTGTGGATGAATGTCTGCAGCTGCATGGTGGTTATGGATACATGAACGAGTATCCAATTGCGCGCATGTACCGTGATGCACGGGTGCAGAAAATCTATGGCGGCACCAATGAAATCATGAAGGTCCTGATTTCGCGCACGCTCTGACCGATCAGCGGACAGATGCGCAGTCTGCTGACGAACTGAGGAAGTTTGGTGGAATTCCAGGCTGGACATGTAATGTTCATCGTGTGAAAGTTGCTGCGGGGTGCGAATATCACGTGAAAGGTTATTGGGCATGACAGACTGGCTTAAAATTATTGTAGCGACTTTGGCACTGACATTGTTGCCGATGGCAGGAATGCAGGGAGCTGTAATGGCTGATGAGATCGACGATCTCGAAGCCGAGCTTGATGAGATGGAAGCCGAAGAAGATCTTCAGGATGAACTTGATGACATCGAGGACGATCTTGAAGATGAACTCGATGACATTGAAGACGATCTCGAAGACGAGCTCGACGACATTGAAGATGAGATGGACGACGATTATTGATTTGACCCTTGATCTGAAGAATACGCACCCCACCGGTGAAAGTCGGTGGGGTTTTTGTTTTTGAAATGCACCTAAGCGCCAGCGATGCGATTGCCGTAGGGGACGCAACGTGTTGAACGACACGCTCGCCATCGCTGACAGTCAGACTTAGACTTTTCACCGGATGTCACATGGCGAACAAAAGGGGAGGTCCGGTCTTGAGTGGTGAAAAAAAATTTGAAGTGGAACGCTTGCCCATCTTTCTGCATTGGCAGGAAAAGTCCGCGTTCAAGGAGACCTATGCAGGCGCCATCGATACGATCGTTGTTGAAGGTCAATATCTGAAGCCGAAAGACGCACCGTCCGATACAATCCTGATCTTCATGCACCCCACCGGTACGATGAACCTGTTGCCCATGCCCAACGCGCTGGCGGCCGCCGGTATTCACTGTCTATGCTGCGGCAGCCGTTATCCACACAATGATACCGCCTTGATCATGGAAAAAGTCATTCTCGATCTCGGTCACTATATTCGGTACGCG
>JAVKCY010000046.1:0-29581 GCA_040223265.1 Parvibaculum sp.
ACCACCGCCAATCACAATCACATCCCACCGGTCCTGATCGTCGTTCATCACTCTCCACTCCGCCAAAGGGCTCTCCGCAGAAATTCAAATAGAAGAAGGGTTTTGGTCAAGAAACGGGCCAAGCCCTGTTACCGAACAGACTCACCAAGTGCCGAAATGTTTCACGTGAAACATCATTTGCCGATACAGAAGTCCCTGAACACCACATCCAGTAGGTCCTCAACGTCAACGACCCCCGTTACCCGGCCAATAGCTCGCACAGATCGCCGAAATTCCTCGGCTGCGAGGGAAAGATCCCCCTCATTTCCAAGCAAGGTTAAACCACGGGCCAGGCACTCTCGACAAGTCGCAATCTCACTCCGGTGACGCGCCCGCGAAATCACCGGCGCCTCAAGACCCCCAAAACGGTCCTCGATCCGCCTCGACAATTCAGTCAGTAACGTTTCGAGACCGAATCCACTTTTGACCGAAACCGGAAACCACTTTCGATCACTCTTCTCACCCTCAATCACAAGATCTGCCTTGGTACGAACAAACAGATCCCGATCAGAGGTTTCCTGAGAAGTCTCCAACACCTCAACCACCCCATCCGAGGACAGCCACAGCCGAAGATCCGCTTCCCGGCCCACCTTCCGCGCTCGTCTGATACCCTCAGACTCCACCAGATCATCACTCTTCCGAAGCCCTGCCGTATCGCAAATCGTAACCGCCTGCCCTCCGAGCGTTAGCCGAACCTCGACCACATCCCGCGTCGTCCCCGCGATATCCGAAACAATCACCGCGTCCCGTCCCGCCAACCAATTCACGAGGCTGGACTTGCCGACATTGGGCGCACCGAGAACCGCGACAAAAATCCCGTCCCTTGTCTTCTCGCCCCGGTCATCTCTGAGCAGGCTCTCCATCTCGGCAATCAACTTCTCTGCTATGGGCGCGACGCTCCTTGCAAGATCAGAGGGCAGGTCTTCATCAGCAAAATCAATTTCAGCTTCGATGTAAGCAAGCGCTCGAATGAGCTCCTGACGCCACCCGTCGCACATCGCCCCGAATGCGCCCCGCATCTGGCGAAGTGCTTGCGCCTGCTGCGCGCTACTTTCCGCCTCCACAAGATCGCCAATCCCTTCGGCAACCGAGAGATCGAACTTCCCGTTCTCCACCGCCCGGCGAGTGAACTCCCCTGCTACCGCCGGCCGAAGCCCTTCAACTTTACCGAGTCCCTCGAGCACGGAATCAATCACCGCGAGTCCGCCATGGATGTGAAGCTCCACCACGTCTTCGCCGGTGAAAGAATGCGGGCCCTCAAAGCCGAGCACCAACGCTTCATCCAATGCCGCGCCCGTCACAGGATCACAAAGCCGACGCACCTCCGCCACCCGTGCCACCCCGACACCCCGACCCGAAAGACAGGCCAAAGCATGGCCCGCCGCAGACCCGGAAATACGAACAATCGCCACCGCACCCCGACCGCGTCCACTCGCCAATGCATAAATCGTTTCCATACCGAATCTATTCCAACAACCGGTCACGAACCCAAACCCGGCCAATGCCAACCCCGGACTTGTAGATAACCAGCTCCATGCTATCTCTTAGACAAGACCATCAGCCCAATGCAAAGGACACTCATGAACCGCCTTGCCGAGGAAACAAGTCCCTACCTCATCCAGCATAAAGACAATCCTGTCGACTGGTATCCTTGGGGAGCTGAAGCCCTTTCCCTTGCCAAGAGTGAGAACAAACCCATTCTCCTCTCCGTCGGTTACGCGGCCTGCCATTGGTGCCATGTCATGGCGCATGAGAGTTTTGAAAATCCTGCCATCGCCGACCTGATGAACAGCCTCTACATCAACATCAAAGTCGACCGGGAAGAACGACCCGACATCGACACCATCTATATGAATGCCCTGCATGCGCTCGGCCAGCAAGGCGGTTGGCCTCTCACCATGTTCCTGACCCCGGACGGAGAACCGTTCTGGGGCGGAACCTATTTCCCGCCAACCCCAAAATTCGGGCAATCGGCCTTCCCGGACATTTTGAAAGAAATTTCGCGCCTTTATACACAAGAACCGGAAAAAATCCACGCCAACCAGCAAGCCCTCACCACCCATCTTCGCAAAAGGGTTACCACAGAGGGCACGCCCGCTCACGATCTGACCTACCAGGTGGCCGAGCGCCTGGAAACCATCATCGACACGGAACGCGGTGGCGTCCGCGGTACGCCCAAATTTCCTCAGACCGGCATCCTCGAAACCTTGTGGCACGGCGCCATCGCAACCACCTCACAATCCCAGTTGAAGGCCGTCACCCACACACTCACCCACATCTCGCAAGGCGGCATTTATGATCACCTGGGCGGAGGCTACGCCCGCTATTCGGTCGACGCAGATTGGCTTGTCCCGCATTTTGAGAAAATGCTTTACGACAATGCCCTTCTCATCGACCGCCTCACACAGGCCTGGACCGAGACAGGCACCCTCCTCTACAAAACCAGGATCGAAGAAACCATCGGCTGGATCGCCCGCGAAATGACCGTGCCTGAAGGTGCCTTCGCGGCAAGTCTCGACGCAGACAGCGAGGGCGAAGAAGGAAAATTCTACGTCTGGTCAAAGGCAGAAGTGACAAGGCTACTGGGCGCCGACGCCGACCTGTTCGCCACCCATTACGACGTCACGCCTCAAGGGAATTTCGAGGGCCATTCCATCCTCAATCGCACCGCAGGGATCGGCACGCCACTCTCCGCCGAAACGGAAGAAACGCTCGCAGTCTGCCGACACAAACTCCTTGCAGCCCGCAAGGCCCGCGTCCGCCCCGGCTGGGACGACAAAGCCCTTCTCGATTGGAACGGCCTCACCATCGCCGCCATCGCAAGGGCCGCTCTCGCCCTCTCGCGGCCCGACTGGCAGGCATTGGCCGAAACCGCCTACCGGTTTGTCACAGACCATATGCGCAAAAACGCCCGCACCTACCACACGTTCCGCGCAGGCAAGCTCCAGCACCGCGCCATGTCAGATGGCCTTGCCAACATGATCGACGCCAGTCTTGCCCTCTTTGAAGCGACCCAGGACTGGAGTCATGTCGACCAGGCCCAAAGCTACGCGACGGAGCTGGACGCCCATTATTGGGACGAGGAAATGGGCGGCTACTATTTTACGGCCGACGACGCGGAAGCCCTCCTCACCAGAACACGCAAAGCTTCCGATGATGCAACCCCCGCCGCAAACGGATCTCTCCCAGCCCTCTTCGTCAAGCTATACGCCCTCACTGGCGATCCCCATTACCGGGACCGCGCCGACCGGCTCATCACCTGTTTTGCAGGTGCCGTGATGGAAAACCCGTTCCCTTATGGTCGCTGGCTTGCAAGCTTCGATACCGCCCAAAACCTCACCCAGATTGTCCTGATCGGTGATCCCGCCTCGCCAGACCTCCAGACCCTGAAAAAAGTCTGCCTTTCCCTCTCCCTCCCAACTCGCCTCATGATCCTTCACAACCCGAAAGATCAGCCAACACTCCCTGCGGATCATCCGGCAGGCAGCAAAAACATGATCGAGGGTAAAGCCACCGCCTACATTTGCACCGGCCCCGTCTGCTCAGCACCGGTCACAGATCCCGATCTCCTGCTGGCGGGGTTAAAGGCCGCCCGTCTCGCCCCGAGCTAAATAACGGAGACAAAAATCCCGCATCTGCCCTCGCGCATTGGGCCTCCGACCGCTACTCTCCCCAAAATCAACAATCCGCGCTGACAAACCAGATGCAGCCACCACACAAGAGGTCCCTCCATGCCAAATTCAGAAAACATCACCATCCACGGCCCTGACGGCGACTTCCAGGCCTATATGTCAAAGCCGACCGGTCCAGGTCCTCACCCCGCCATCATCGTCATCCAGGAAATTTTTGGCATCAATGAAGTGATGCGCGGCGTCTGCGACGACCTGGCCGCCAAAGGTTTCACCGCCATCGCACCGGACCTTTTCTGGCGCATCGAGCCCGGCATCGAAATCACCGACAAAACAGACGCCGAATGGGCCCGCGCTTTTGAGCTTTTCGGCGCTTTCGACGTCGACAAAGGCATGGTCGACATTCAGGCAACAATTGATGCCGCGCGCCAACGCTCATCCGGCAAAGTCGGCGCCGTTGGCTATTGCCTGGGCGGCCAGCTTGCCTACCTCACCGCAACCCGGACCGATGCAGACGCTTCCGTCGGATTTTATGGCGTCAATATTCAGACCCGCACAGACGAAGCAACCAACATCAAAAATCCGCTCATGCTTCACATCGCAGGCAAGGATGAATTTGTGCCCACAGATGCCCAAAAGCAGATTCACACAGCCCTCGATGGTCATGCCAAAATAACGCTCCATGATTACCCGGACCGCGACCACGCTTTTGCGCGCGTTGGCGGTGCTCACTACAACAAGACGGACGCAGACCTTGCCAATGGCCGCACTCTTAAATTCTTCAAGGCAAACCTCTAGGCCACTCACTTATTCCGTATCCGAATCAAATAATCTCCTTTAGCAGAAAGACAAAGAGCATGGTCAAAGCCATCCGCATTCATGAAACCGGCGGGCCGGAGGTGATGAAGCTTGAAACCGTTGAGCTTCCCAAGCTCGGTCCCGGTCAGGCCCGCGTCCGCCACACGGCGATCGGCCTGAACTACATCGACACCTACCACCGCTCGGGTCTCTACCCCGTTCCCATGCCCTCCGGCCTCGGTTTGGAAGCTTCAGGCGTGGTCGAGGAAATCGGTGACGGCGTCACAGAGGTTAAGGTCGGCGACCGCGTCGCCTATGGCTCCGGTCCTCTCGGTGCCTATTCCCAGGCCCAAAACTGCTTCGCCGCCGGCCTCATCAAATTGCCGGACACAATCAAGGATGATGAAGCCGCCGCCCTGATGATGAAGGGTCTCACCACTCGTTACCTGTTCAAGGAAACCTTCAAGGTCAAAAAAGGAGACACAATCCTCTTCCATGCCGCCGCTGGCGGTGTCGGCCTCGTGGCCTGCCAATGGGCAAAGCATCTGGGTGTCAACCTGATCGGCACAGCAGGCTCGGACGAAAAATGCGCGCTCGCCAAATCTCACGGCGCCACCCATGTCATCAATTACCGCACCGAAAATGTCGTTGAAAAAGTAATGGAAATCACCAACGGCAAAAAAGTACCCGTCGTCTATGACGGCGTCGGTAAGGACACATTCAAAATGTCGCTGGATTGCCTGGCACCCCGTGGATTGCTAGCAAGCTTTGGCAACGCATCCGGTGCCGTGACTGGAGTTGATCTCGGTGTGCTTGCCGCCAAAGGCTCTCTCTACGTGACGCGCCCCACCATGCTCCATTACATGATGACGCCGGAAGACCGCACCGCCGCCACAAGCGATCTCTTTAGCGTTGTCGCCTCCGGCGCGGTCAAAGTGGATATCAACCAGCGCTACACCCTGGCAGATGCGGCACAAGCACATCGCGACATCGAGGCCCGCGCCACAACAGGTGCCACCATCATCGAGCCGTGATAGACGGCGACCAACAAATGCCCGAGCAAACAAAACGGCCGGAGTTTCCTCCGGCCGTTTTCAATTGGTACCGCCCACAGTTCTAGTCAACACAAACCCCGTAAAGACATCAGGCTTAAGAACCAAACCCTTTCCTTATCGCTCGGCCTGAAAGTGCGCGAAAAGCCAATCAATAATCGACGAAGGGGAATCTGCGCGTTAACCTCGATCATGTAGCGTATCTATCAACACAAACTGAAAACGAGGATCCGCAAAATGTTTCCAACAAGACCCGTCTTTCTATCTTTGTGCTTAAGTACATTTTTCACAGCCGCACCCATCACGACCGCCCATGCCGCCGATATATGCCAGGGCTTTGGTCCACAGACACCTCGCGACATTTCAAATAGTGCCGGCACCAACCAGCGGTCCTTTTCACTGGCGCCGGAGGTGACAGAGCTCAACCTGTGCAACATCCACACTCACACAAATGCCGAGCACAAAGGTCCTGATTTTTCCATTTATGCTGGCGATGGTAAGCATGGTGGTTTTCAGTGCAACGCGACCGACACATTAACAGAAGAAGAATTGACAGATCCAACAGACGGACATGGTGCCTTCCACGGTGTGAAACCGGGCGACACGATCGAGGTTCATTGGGTCCACACATCATGCGACATCACACCCGGCGAAGGTCTTGGGTCTTGCCTGAGCGAAACATGCGCCAATCCCGACCTTCGTGTTGAAACACAGGTCTTTCTGGTTGTGAACGATAAGAACGCTCTCAATTTTGCCGACTTTGCTTATGACGGCAATCAGGTAAACGGTCTCCATCAGGCCCGCGCCCTCCCCATGAGCACCGGAAACCCCATCATCTTCACGGGCTCAACCACCGGCCCATCCTATACCGAAGAAATCTGTTCACCGCTTCAGGTGACCTGGAGTGTGCGCCCGCAATGCGCAAAGCTTGATGTGTCGTCACTGCACAAATGGGCGGAGGACGGAAATGCTTTCAACGAAACCCATTCCCATGGTGTGCGCCAATTGGTGACCGCACCGGAGCTTCTCTCTCCCATCAATTAACAAAACCGCACCAGGTCAATCACGCAAACAAAAGGGCTGGCGGTTTTCACCGTCAGCCCTCTTCGTTTCGCACACAATCACGCAAACGTTTATGTGTTCATACTGTCGAAAAACTCGTCATTGTTTTTCGTCTGCTTGAGCTTATCAAGCAGGAACTCGACCGCGTCCGTTGTACCCATCGGATTGAGAATGCGGCGCAGCACATACATTTTCTGAAGCGCTGATTTATCGACCAGCAATTCTTCCTTACGCGTGCCCGACTTGAGAATATCCATGGCCGGGAAAATACGCTTATCGGCAACCTTGCGATCAAGCACAATTTCAGAGTTACCTGTACCCTTGAATTCTTCAAAGATCACTTCGTCCATCCGGCTGCCCGTATCAATCAGCGCGGTGGAGATAATGGTGAGCGATCCACCTTCTTCGATATTACGTGCCGCACCAAAGAAGCGCTTAGGCCTTTGCAGCGCGTTCGCATCAACACCACCGGTCAGCACCTTGCCGGAGCTTGGCACAACCGTGTTATAGGCACGCCCCAGACGCGTGATCGAATCCAGCAGGATAACCACGTCCCGACCATGCTCAACGAGCCTCTTGGCCTTCTCAATGACCATTTCGGCCACTTGTACGTGACGGACCGCCGGCTCATCGAAGGTGGAGGAAACAACCTCACCCTTCACAGAGCGTTTCATATCCGTCACTTCTTCTGGCCGCTCATCGATCAAGAGAACGATCAGATAGCATTCGGGATGATTGGCAGCGATCGAGGCTGCAATATTTTGGAGCAGAACCGTTTTACCGGTCCGCGGTGGAGCAACGATCAGACCGCGCTGTCCCTTGCCCAAAGGTGCCACAATATCGATCACCCGGCCGGAACTGTCCTTCCGGGTCGGATCATCAATTTCCATCTCCAGTTTTTCATCTGGATAAAGCGGCGTCAGATTATCGAAATGCACCTTGTGCCGCGCCTGATCAGGATCGGTGAAATTGATCGAATTTACTTTGATCAGTGCAAAATATCGTTCGCCCTCTTTCGGGCTACGAATATCCCCTTCCACCGTATCCCCGGTGCGAAGCGAAAACCGCCGGATCTGCGACGGGGAAACATAAATATCATCTGGCCCGGCCAGATAATTGGCTTGCGGGGAGCGCAGGAAACCAAATCCGTCCTGCAGCACTTCAACCACGCCTTCGCCAATAATATCCGTATCCCGCTCGGCAAACTGTTTGAGGATCGCAAACATCAACTCTTGTGTGCGCAGCGTGCTTGCATTCTCAACTTCAAGCTCTTCAGCAAGCTCAAGAAGTTCTGTCGGGGATTTGGCTTTTAGTTCCTGCAGTTTAATCTGCTGCATATAAATCTCATGTCCTAACTGGGGAAAGGTCTGATCTGACTTCAGGTCGCACTGAGCAAAAATCTCATGAACAAGCAACTGTCTGGAAAGAACGAATTTCTGTAGAGGAAGTTTCTTGGGTCACCCGGTCCCGTTAACGCCCATCAAGACGCTCACGCACCTCACAGCTGCAATCGTCCCAGGTTCGAAAGAAAATCAGGAAAATTGAACCGCTCGCCAGAGGGGATCCGGCAGGTGTTAACTTTCATATAGCCAGAAACCACCCAATTTACAAGAAGCTTATTTACAAGAAGCTTGTGCCGGGACCCCGACAGCTAAAACGGCTTCACCACCACCATAATCACAATAATGATCGTCAGAACCGGCGGCACTTCGTTCAAAATCCGCATCTGGCGGGAGGTAAAGGGACGCTCATCCCGCGCAAAGGCCCTTCGCCAGCGTGACAATTCCCCATGATAGGCACCCATCAGAAACACCATAGCAAGCTTGACGTAAAGCCAGCCGTCGCCGCCATAAATATCCCAAAGCATCCATACGAGAAGACCGCCGAAAAGAAACGACGCCACCATCGCCGGATTGATAATCCGCCGGAGCAGCAGCTCTTCCATCTTCTTGTAATTTTCAGACAGCACGGAGCCCGGCTCACATTCGATATGATAAACGTAGAGCCTCGGCAGATAATACATGCCGGCCATCCAGAAAATCACCGAAATGATGTGAAGCGCTCTGATCCAGTCGCGCCAGCCAAGAAGAAAATCTGCCATATCTATCTCAACCAAACCCACATGCTCGGGCGAATTAAACCGTTCAGGCCGCGCGATTTCCAGGACAGGTACCGCCCATAAGCTCTTCCGCGCAAATCATATCCTCAGAGCTTAGACCGTCTCGCACCAGATCACCCAGCGCATGGATGAATTTAGAGCCCGTCCCCACGGTCGGCACGCGGATATAGGTCGAAACCCCGGCTTTTTCCGCCAGCTCACGATATTCAATATCAAGCTCAACCAGCGTCTCGGAATGCTCCGACACAAAAGCAATCGGAACCAAAACGACTTTCTTCCCGTCTCGGCCTGCACGCTCAATCTCTGCATCTGTCGATGGCCCGATCCATTCAAGCGGGCCCACCCGGCTCTGATAGCAAACCGACCAGTCTAGCTGACGATCAGGCAACCCCAGCGCTTTCACCACCGCAGAACATGTCCGCTCCACCTGGCGCTGATAAGGGTCGCCCCCATCAACAATCTTCTTGGGCAACCCATGGGCTGAGAAAAGCAGCCGCGTGGCAGAAAGATCACCCGCTGCCTCAAGTCCTTCACACACCAGATCAACCACCGCCTCGATAAACCCGTTAGCTTCCGGGTAACAACATATCTCGCGGATTCTGGGGGTTTTCTCCGAAGTAGGGCTTAGCCCTACCGCTGCATTCCACGCGCGCCGCCAATCGTTAAGAGAAGATCCGGACGTCGTCGTGGAATATTGTGGGTAGAGCGGCAGCAGGATAATTTCATCAGGCTCGAAGGCTTTGACCGCCAAAGCTGTTTCCGCAGCCATCGGATGCCAATAGCGCATCGCGATAAAAACCCGCACATCACCCACATCCGCCAAGTCCACTTCCAGCGCCCGCGCCTGTTGTTCCGTTTCCGGTACGATGGGCGAGCCACCACCAATCTGGGCGTAAATCTCTCTTGCAACGGGTGCCCGGCGGGATGAAATCAGCTTGGCCACCAACCAGCGAAGAGGCTGCGGCAGCTGAATAATCGCGGGATCAGAAAACAAATTGAACAAAAACGGCTTGACCGCCTCAGGCCCATCCGGACCCCCGAGATTGAAAAGCACAATAGCAACCCGCTTTTTCTCAGCCATTACCCGCGGATCCTTTTTACCAGCCGTTCCACATGTTCAGGCGGCGTCTGCGGCACAATTCCGTGACCCAGATTAAACACAAAGGGCCCGCCTGACAGGGCTGCAAGAATATCATCAACACCCTTGTCCATGGCCGCCCCACCGGCGACCAAAAGCAGAGGATCAAGATTTCCCTGCACAGCGCCCAAAGGCTGCAACACGCGCGCCGCCCATTTGGGATCAATGGAGGTATCAATACTCACTGCATCGACAGCGGTTTCCAGAAAATAGGTCTCATAGGCAGCACCCACACCACGCGGAAACGCAATCACCGGCACATCCGGGCAAGAGGCTTTAAGCCGTGCCCGCAATTTCTGAACTGGCTCCAGACAAAAGCTCCGAAAAAAATCACTGGGAAGACTGCCGGCCCAGGTATCAAATATTTGCAGCACTTCCGCGCCTGCTTTCACCTGCGCCTCCAGATAATCGCCGGTTACATCCGTCAAAAGATCAATCAAGGACTGGAAACCCTGTCGGTCTGCATAAGCCCAAGCCTTGGCCGCGCCCTGATCTGGCGATCCACGCCCGCCAACCATATAGGTCGCAACCGTCCAGGGCGCGCCCGCAAATCCGATCAGGGCAGTTTCAGCCGGCAGGTTTTCGCGCAAACCCTTCACCGTCTCAAAAACCGGCGCGAGATGCGACAGAACCCGGGACGGATCCAGTGCCTTCAACTCTTCAACTGAGGAAATTGGCTCAAGCCGCGGACCCACACCTTCCTCAAACCAAACCTTCTGGCCAAGCGCATCCGGCACCACCAAAATATCCGAGAACATAATGGAAGCATCAAAGCCATACCGGCGGATGGGTTGCAAGGTTACTTCAACTGCATGTTCCGGTGTGTAACAAAGATCCAGAAAACTGCCAGCGACTTTCCGCGTCGCCCGATATTCCGGCAAATACCGTCCGGCCTGACGCATCAACCAGATGGGAGGAACAGCCAGTTTCTCGCCTTTAAGCGCGCGAATAAACTTTTTGTCAGCAGATTTCATGGACACTCCAGCCGTCTCACCAAATGATCCCTTATATGGATGGTTTCCTTCGCATGGATCAAACGCTGAAGGAAATGATTTTCACATAAGCCTCTAATTAGGTCACCTTTTGCTTGAGAAAAGCCTCTCCTCCGCACTTATCCTCTTTTGTCTCCTCTTAAATAGAATCTTAAATAAGGTTGTTGTAGTAGTGGATGCCTGTGGAGATCGGGGATTAAAACTTCCCCACAATTTTCTCCGACTTTTTTCAGCCTCACATTGAAAAACTGACTCCTGTGGTTGCAATTGCAACCTGTGACTCTCTTTGCGGGAAACCGGAAAACCATGAGAGTCCCCAACAACTTGCCCTGTGGAAAGGATGCTTGTGAATAACTCTGCCTATGTGGATAAATCAGCAGGTTCTACCAGGGTAAAACTTGTCCTCGATTTCCCCAACCCGTAAAACCGCACCTGTTCACCAGGAACGCTTTAGTAGATGAAAAAAGAAACACGGGTATGACCAGGTAGGCCTTGGTTAATTTGGTGGACTTCTCCCCCTTATCCACACTCATCCACAGGCTGGCAAATGAGAGGGTTCAGCGCGCGCCTCGCTTTTTCTGCGAGACTGGACCAACAATCATCACTGACTGTTTGGCAGAACATCTACTTGTCACCGCGTCCAATTCCGTTAGCTTGTGCGCCTAGTTCTCTTGCGCGCCTACTTTATCTTGTGCGCCTAGTTTTGAAGGCGGACACATATTGATGCGTGTCCAACGGTCTGGAAGCCAAACCATATGTCGAGCGATCGTCTTTTCCATTTACATCTCGTGTCTGACGCCACCGGCGAAACGTTGAACGCTGTCGCTCGTGCCGCCTGCGCACAATATGAAGATGTGAGCGCTGTCGAGCATATCTACGCCCTCGTTCGTGGCCCCAAGCAATTGGACCGTGCGATTGCAGAGATCGAGCGCGAACCAGGCCTTGTTATGTTCACCATGGTCAATGATCAGTTACGCGATCAGCTTGTCGCCCGCTGTGCAGAACTGGAAGTACCCTGTATTTCTGTTCTCGATCCGATCATCAACGCGCTTGGTACCTATCTCGGGCGGGAAATTTCTCACAAGCCCGGCGTCCAGCATGAAATGAATGCGGAATATTTTGATCGTATCGCCGCTTTGAACTTCACTATGGCTCATGATGATGGACAATCAAACGGTGATCTCAATGATGCAGATATCATTCTCGTCGGCGTGAGCCGCACGTCAAAGACACCAACCTGCATCTATCTCGCCAACCGGGGGATCAAAGCAGCCAATGTTCCGCTTGTTCCCAACACGCCTTTGCCGCCGGATTTGCTTACCGCGAAAAGCCCGCTCATCGTGGGGCTGGTTACGAGCGCAGATCGGTTAATGCAAATCCGCAAAAACCGCCTCCTCTCTCTAAACGAGCGCGAGGAGACAGATTATGTCGATAAGGATGTGATTAGCGCAGAGCTTGCTGATGCACGCAGACTTTGCAACAAACATGGCTGGCCGATCATTGACGTCACCCGAAAATCCATCGAGGAGACCTCTGCAGCCATCCTCAATCTCTATCAGCGAAAGTCATCCCCCCATGTCTGATCTGCCAACGCTCATTCTTGCATCGCGAAGCAGCGTCCGTGCGACCTTGTTGGAAAATGCAGGTCTTCATTTCCGGGTGGAGGTTTCCCCTGTGGATGAAGATGCCGCGAAAAAGAGCTTTGAAGGTGATGGCAATGCCCTCGCCCAGATGCTGGCACAGATGAAGGCGCAGATCGTGAGCGCTGAGGCGGGTGCCGATCAATATGTGATCGGGGCCGATCAGGTCCTCACTTGTGAGGGCCGGATGTTCGATAAGCCTAAAAACCTGGACCAGGTCCGCGAGAACCTGTGCTTTTTCCGGGGCAAAACTCACACTCTCCATTCTGCGGTGACGGTGGCTCGCAACGGCGAGATAAAATGGTCGCATGTTGCGGAGGCTCATCTCACCATGCGCACATATTCTGATGAGTTTGTCGCTCATTACGTCCGTCGCGTCGGTGACAAATTGCTGAAAAGCGTTGGCTGCTACCAGCTCGAAGGGCCGGGCGTACAATTGTTTGAACGTATCGATGGCGACTATTTTACTATTCTGGGTCTCCCCCTTCTGCCGCTCTTCACCTATCTCCGGGGCGAGGGAGCGATGGAAAAATGACCATCCGAAAGGCCACGCGAAAAATTTGGGTGCTGGGCTGGCCTATCGAACATTCAAGGTCGCCGATCATTCACAATCACTGGATTGAGAAACTCGGGATCGAGCAGGCCCTTTATGAAAAACATGCCGTTGAACCTGAAAACCTGGAAGCCTGTCTCCAGTCCTTTCGCGCAAACAATATCGTGGGGGCAAATGTCACCGTCCCCCATAAGGAAGCGGTGTTTGCTCTCCTCACCCATCATGACCGGTCAGCAAAACGGCTAAAAGCCGTCAACACAATCGTTGATTGCGGCGCGCATTTTGAAGGCCGCAACACTGACGGTTATGGCTTCATGGCGAACCTGAAATCAGGCTCGCCTCATTTCAATGTCAAAAACGGTCCGGCTCTAGTATTGGGCGCAGGCGGCGCGGCGCGCGCCATCCTGGCAGCACTTGCAGAGGCAGGTGTGCCTGAAATTCGCCTCACCAACCGCACCCGGGCAAAGGCCGAAGCTCTCCTTCAAGATCTGGAGCTCAATGCGACCATCATTGACTGGAAAGAGAAAGAAGCGGGCCTTGAAGGCGCAAATCTTCTCGTCAATACATCATCTCTGGGTATGAAAAATATGGCACCGCTCAAGATCGATCTTGCGCGCTTGCCAAAAGAAGCTCTGGTCACAGACATTGTTTATGTGCCGCTAGAAACCGACCTTTTGAAACAAGCACGTGCACGCGGCAACAAAACAGTGGACGGGCTGGGTATGCTGTTACATCAGGCGGTACCGGGTTTTGAAGCCTGGTTTGGTGTGCGGCCAGAGGTAACACAAGAATTGCGCGACCGCGTGCTCGCGGATATGCGTTAAGCCACGGACATGGTGAGCAGACGGGGTTAAACGAGTGGGGAAACAAATGCTGTTGATTGGTTTGACCGGTTCCATCGGCATGGGCAAATCCGAAACCGCGAAAATGTTCGCAGCCGAAGGTGTGCCCGTTTATGACGCCGATGCCGAAGTGCACAAGCTCTACCAAAAAGGGGGAGCCGCGGTTGCGCCGATTGCTGCTGCTTTCCCAGGCGCCGTGAAAGATGGCGCGGTGGACCGCGCGCTCCTGTCCAAAGAGGTGATCGGCAAACCCGAACAACTGAAAAAACTGGAAAGCATTGTTCATCCCCTGGTCGGCGGGGCGAACCGTGCGTTCCTTGAAAGCGCGGGGAGAGCAGGCGCTAAAATGGTGCTGCTCGATATTCCCCTTCTGTTTGAAACCGGTGGCCGTGAGCGCGTGGATGTTGTTGTTGTGGTGAGTGCGCCCTATGAGCTGCAGCGCGAGCGCGTGTTGGCAAGGCCCGGCATGAGCGAAGAAAAATTCAAGGACATTTTGGCAAAGCAAGTTCCCGACAAGGAAAAGCGCGCAGGCGCAGACTTTGTTGTGGAAAGTGACAAGGGGCTCGATCACGCTCGCGCGCAGGTCAAGGCCATCATTCAAGAGCTGAAGGGCCGCGACGGTACTGTCTTCAAAAAACTAATGGAGATGTGGGGCTGATGCGCGAAATTGTCCTCGATACGGAAACCACAGGCATCAAGCCGGAAGAAGGCCACAGGCTTTGCGAGATCGGTTGTGTCGAGCTTGAAAATCACATGCCGACCGGCAACACGTTTCACGTCTACATCAATCCTGAGCGGGACATGCCGGAAGGTGCGTTCCGCGTGCACGGGCTTTCGGTTGAGTTCCTGAGCGACAAACCAAAATTCGCAGAGGTAGCCGATGACTTCATTGCCTTCATCGGCAATGCACCTCTTGTCATCCACAACGCTTCTTTCGATATGGCTTTTATCAATGCCGAATTGAAAAGCGTGAACAAAAGCCCGGTGCCGATGGTTCAGGCTGTCGATACGCTTGCCATCGCGCGCAAAAAATTTCCCGGTGCACAAAACAGTCTTGATGCGCTCTGCCGTCGGTTCAATGTCGATAATTCAAACCGCATCAAACATGGTGCCCTTCTCGACAGTGAGCTGCTGGCGGAAGTTTACCTCGAGCTGATCGGCGGCCGCGAGCCAGGTCTCTCGCTGCGCGGCGACGTGGATGAAGGAACGAGCGAGGGCGGTGGCGTGCCCCATGTGGCCCGCAAACAGCGCCCTGCAAAACTCGGCTCGCGTATCACTGACGCTGAGCATGAAGCGCATCAGAAATTCATCGAAACGCTGGGAGATGACAGTTTGTGGCCACAGGCACAGATGGAAAGCACAGAGAGCACGTGAAAAAGGCCCGGACTATGCCGGGCCTTTTCTCTAATCCCAATTGTTGAAAAACTGCTTCACGCGTCCGCGCGCCCCTTTTCATTGGCTTCTTGCTGCGCCTGCATCTGCTGGCGAAAGAGGGCGGCAAAATCGATCGGGTCGACCATCAATGGGGGGAACCCACCATCGCGGGTGACATCAGCAATGATCCGGCGTGCGAACGGGAAGATAAGCCGTGGACATTCGATCAGGAGAACGGCCTGCAGGCTTTCTTGTGGAATATTTGCAACGCGGAAGACGCCGGCATATTCCAGCTCCGCAAGAAAGAACTGCTTGCCGGCAACCTTGGCGTCCACACCCATTTTCAGCACAACTTCAAAATCGGTTTCGGCAAGCGGGTTCACACGCACATCAACATTCACGCCAATCTGCGGCGCAGCTTCTTGCGCGGTCAGCGAATGCGGAACATTGGGGCTCTCAAATGAAAGATCACGCACATATTGCGTAATCACGCGAAGCTGTGGACCTGAGCCCTGTTCGCCATTTTGGTTTTCCTGTGCGCCACCAGTGGCCCCATCTGTCTCAGCCATGCTGTTCCTCTATTGATTAAAGTTCTGCGTTTTTGGAAATGCGGGCCTCGTGGCTACCATGGATGGCAAAAGCCGACAAGCGATGCCCATGTTTAAAGTAAAGCACCGTCAGTGAAGTCTGCGATCGGAAGGCGGTTGAGGATTAATCTCTTCAGCAACCCCTTCAACCGTTCCATCATCTCTTGGTCCAAATCCAGACCCTCTTCCAAGACCCTGACCCGGTGCGGCACCCGCCCCGTACACATGCAAACTGCCATGTGCCGCTAGCCATTTCAGGGCTTTGCGCCCGAGAAAAAGCCGGACCTGCGGCACAAAAAGCAAAAGCCCGACCGCGTCTGTCAGGAAACCGGGCGTGAGCAATAGCGCACCCGCAATCACCAGACAAAAGCCATGCACCACTTCTTCCACCGGTAATTTGCCGTCCACCATTTGCGTCTGCGCGCGGGAGAACGCGGCAAGACCTTGGGCGCGCAAAAGCGCGGTTCCCGCAAAAGCAGTGCCGATCACAATGAAAAGCGTTGGCCAAAGACCGATAAGCCCGCCAACCTGGATAAACAGGCCGATTTCTGCGAGCGGGATCAGGACAAAGGCCAGAAAAATGAACGGCATCAACAAGCTTTCAGATCAGTGAGCATGGGCAGTGTGGCAAAGCGTGAGCTTATGCCCTAGATTAGGGTGCAAAGATTGGTCTTCAAAGATTAGTCTCTAACACATATGTCCTTTTACCGGCGCTGCAATCCCCGATGATCCGTCATGCGGATTGGAGCCAAGAGTTTAGACAGGTTCTGTTTCTTAGATGAATAGTGGAAACGAAATTCTCAATCTGATCCTTCTGGTGATCTGTATCGTCGTATTTCTTAAATTGCGTTCGGTATTGGGCCGTCGCACCGGGAGCGAGCGACCACCTTATGATCCCTATTCCGCGCCGGAAGCGAAAGATGAGGCGCAAGATAATGGGAATGTCATCCCCTTGCCCGGTTCGCGTTCCAAGCCAGAGGCCGACATCGATGCGCAAACGACAGAGCCCGCCTCTGTTCGGCGTGTCAAAGGCGTTGAACCGGGATCCGCCATGGCTCAGCAATTGACAGAACTGGCTCTCGCAGACCGGACCTTTGAACCTGCAAACTTTCTCGAGGGCGCACAAATGGCCTACGAGATGATCGTGACGGGTTTTGCCGCTGGCGATAAATCAGCCTTGAAGCCGCTTCTCGCAAAGGAAGTTTTCCAGAGTTTTGAAGGCGTTATTGACGCCAGAAACGACCGGAATGAAAAGGTCGACATGGTCTTTGTGGGCCTCAAAAAGGCTGAATTTGTGAAAGCCCTGGCCGCGGATCGCCGTGCACGGGTCACCGTTCGTTTCGTAAGCGAACAGACATCCTGCACCAAAAATGCAGACGGTGTGGTGATCGAGGGTGATCCCGTGACTGTCCGCGACGTGACCGATGTCTGGACATTTGAGCGGGAAATCTCAGCCCGCGATCCAAACTGGCAGTTGATCGCAACCAGTGGGGCGTAAGCGATTTCTTTCCGTCTCGTTTGATAAACCCGTTTAATAAGGACATCCAGCATGCGGAATGTTAGCGGTTCTTTGGGTCAATTGCGGTCTTCGGCACTTTTTCTGGGGCTTTTCCTTTCAGCCTGTGCAGGTACATTTGGGGAGCCGGATGCACCCCGCACGCCGTCTCAAACATCGCCGCAAACCGCCAAGGAGCCGGATCTGATCGACGCACGCTTCACGCCCGTACCCTTTTCCGACCTTTCCGGTTGGGCGGCCGATGATCATGGTGCGGCGCTGGCCGCTTTTCGCCGATCTTGCGAGCGCATTCTTGCACGCCCTGCGACCGAGCCTCTTGATGCGAAAACCGGCAGTGCCGGGCTTTATGGGACCGCCGGTGATTGGCAGGGCGTATGCCGCACGGCGGCATCCGGCCCCGCGCCACACCCCGAGCCACACCCCGAGCCACACAAAGACCCTCGCCAGTTTTTCGAGCAGAACTTTGTGGCTCTCTCGGTTGAGGGCTCTGAGGGGCCGATCGGTCTCTTCACCGGATATTTCGAGCCGGAGATCGAAGCAAGTCTGACGCGCGGTGGCGCCTATCAAACTCCGCTTCTCACCCGTCCTGATGACCTTCAGAAAATTAATCTGGGCGACTTTGATCCCGCCCTCGCCGGACAATCGATCCGGGGCCGGATCGAACAGGGTCGTTTTGTCCCCTATCCGGACCGCTCAACGATCAATCGGGGTGCTCTGTCGCCCGACCGACTGGCTATCGCCTGGGTAAAGGACCCGGTCGACGCCTTCTTCACGCATATTCAGGGGTCCGCCCGGCTGATCCTGCCGGACGGTAGGGTGCAAAGGGTTGGTTTTGCTGAGAAAAATGGCCGCCCCTATACCGCTATCGGCAAAATCCTGATCGATCAGGGGGAGCTTTCCCGCGAGGAAGTGAGCATGCAGACCATCAGAACATGGCTGGCGGCTAATCCTCAAAAGCGCGACGCCCTTCTGGAGGCGAATAAGTCTTACATCTTCTTTAACAAAACCCCTGTCACAGACCTTGATCTTGGGCCAGTGGGCGCGGGCGGCGTGCCGCTGACGGCACACAGAAGTCTGGCAGTGGACCGCTCTGTTCATGCTCTGGGGGCCCCGATCTGGCTTCAAAGCCAGTTACCGGGGGCCGACGCCCCTTCAGGCCGACTGATGGTGGCACAGGATACAGGCTCTGCCATCGTTGGCCCGGTCCGGGGTGACTATTTTTGGGGCTCTGGTATGGCCGCAGGCGAAAAGGCGGGTGTGATGAAATCAACAGGCCGGATTTTCGTCCTGGTACCCCCAAGTTTGGCGCAGAAATCCGGGCTTTTGCGGTGAGCAGGCGGAAGGGGGTAGAACCGCCTGAGCCAAAGTATGGCCCAAAGCGCCGCAGATTCTTAACGGACGAGGAAGAAGTTCTCTGGCTCGAGGTGATGATAGAGACCGTGCCGCGTCCCGGCCGCCGCCTCGATCGCCATCAGGTCCTTGTCGAGCGGTCGAAAAAATCGCGCCTTATGGCTGAACCGGATCCAAAACAAGCCAAAGCCCATCATGTAAAACAAGTCCTCAAACCTGTCATCCCGCTTCACAATCCGGGCCCACCGCCCTTGAACCGCCTGGACGATCGCACCGCAAAGCGGCTGGTACGAGGACAGTTAAGACCCGAAGCACGTCTGGATTTGCACGGTGAAACCCGCCATACCGCCGCTCATGTGCTGCTTCGCTTTGTGGCCGACGCGCGGGCAACCGGCAGACGCCTGGTCCTGGTCATTACGGGCAAGGGGTCGGCGGGTCACCTCCTCCACAGTAGGGACTTTCACGAAAGCAGCCATACCGGCTCCGTGCTGCGCGACATGGTGCCCGGATGGTTGAACGAACCCCAATTCCGCACTCATGTGGCGGGTTTCCAGCCTGCCCACCCAAAACATGGGGGTGGTGGGGCCTTCTATCTCTGGCTGAGGCGGCACAAGTGACCCCATTTGGAGCCAGATTGAGAGCCTTGCGAGAGGAAAAGGGTGAAAGCCTGTCCGGCCTCGCCGCCGCGGTGGGGGTAAGTGCAGCCTACCTCTCAGCACTGGAACATGGGCGGCGCGGGCGACCCGGTTTTCACCTCGTGCAGAAGATCATCGGCCATCTCGGCATCATCTGGGACGATGCCGAAGAGCTGGTCGAGCTGGCGAGACAGTCTCATCCACGGGTGACGGTGGACACGTCAGGTCTCGACCCTCGTGCGACCGAATTGGCGAACCTTTTGGCCCGACACATTGGGTCCCTCAAGGGCGAGGCATTGGACGAATTGCTTTCCATCTTGAAAAAACAGGCTCAAAAGCCCGCAATCAGCCGTGAGTCAGCAGCGAAGAACAAGCGACCCACCTGACTCGCGATGAGCGAAGCGAAGATGAAGACGGATCAGGTGGGGTTCAGGCACTCGCACCGCGCCATGCTCGAAGGAAAGCCCCATTCTGTCTCAGATTGCGCCACATCCTTCATGATTTTGTAAGAGAAATGAGTCTGTCGCGAACCCGCTGCGGGCTCAAGACTCGCCCGTCGCGAATTATCATTCTGTGACCGAAACAGGGCTTGGGTCCCTTAAGGTTTGGTAAAGCGGGCGTTAGCAACACCTTGCGGGCTCAATTCCTTAATCCACGAACCAGCCCCTACAGAATAAATTTGGAAAGGTCCGTGTTGCGGGCAAGGTCGCCAAGCGCGTTTTCAACATAGGCTGCGTCCACAATCACGGTCTCTCCGGCCCGGTCCGTCGCCGCAAAGCTGATCTCGTCCAGCACCCGTTCCATGATCGTGTGGAGACGCCGTGCCCCGATATTTTCAATCGTTGCATTGACCTCGGCAGCGATGTCGGCGAGCGCGTCGATCCCGTCTTCAGCAAAGTTGAGCGTCACGTCCTCGGTTTTCAACAGAGCGACATATTGCTTGATCAGGCTGGCCTCAGGCTCCGTCAGGATACGCCGGAAATCATCCCGGGTGAGGGCCTGAAGCTCCACCCGGATCGGTAGCCGGCCTTGCAACTCCGGCAACAGATCTGAGGGTTTGGAGAGATGGAAGGCGCCAGAGGCGATAAACAGAATATGGTCGGTCTTGACGGGCCCGTGTTTTGTGGCAACGGTCGTGCCCTCAATCAGCGGCAGCAGGTCCCGCTGAACCCCTTCGCGGCTGACATCACCGCCCTGTCGTTCTGAGCGCGTACAGATCTTGTCGATCTCATCCAGAAACACGATACCATTATTCTCAACAGAATATATCGCATCCGAAATAACCTGATCCTGGTCGAGAAGCTTGTCGCTTTCCTCCGCAATCAGCATTTCATAACTGTCTTTGACGATCACCCGGCGGGACTTCGTCCGCTCACCAAAAGCTTTGCCCAGCATATCATTGAGATTGATCATGCCCATCTGAGCCCCGGGCATGCCCGGTATTTCGAAGCTCGAGGCCGCCCCGCCCGTATCGGCCACCTGAATTTCAATCTCCTTGTCGTCAAGCTCACCGCCGCGCAGTTTCTTGCGGAAGCTCTCCCGCGTGGCGGCACCTGCTTCTTTGCCGACCAGCGCATCCAGCACCCGCTCTTCAGCCGCCGAATGGGCTTTGGCCTCAACGTCTTTTCGTTTCGTTTCCCTAACGAGACCGATAGCGGCCTCGACAAGGTCGCGGATGATCTGTTCAACATCCCGGCCGACATAACCCACTTCGGTAAACTTGGTCGCTTCAACCTTGATGAAAGGTGCCTGCGCAAGCTTTGCCAAACGCCGCGATATCTCGGTTTTGCCGACCCCGGTCGGCCCGATCATCAGAATATTTTTTGGCAGAACCTCTTCGCGAAGATCGTCGCTGAGCTGCTGGCGCCGCCACCGGTTGCGAAGCGCAATGGCCACCGCACGCTTGGCATCTGCCTGGCCAACAATATATCGATCCAGTTCCGAAACGATCTCGCGAGGGGAAAACTCAGTCATGAAAAGTCTAATGCTCAAATAGTTGGGATGAAGAAAAGCGCCAATGCCAGGGTCTCGCTCACGCGTCGGCGTCGAGCCCTTCCACTGTCAGCGAATTATTGGTGTAAACGCAGATATCGGCCGCAATGCCCATGGCACGGCGCGCAATATCTTCCGCCTCAAACTCCGTGTCCATCAGCGCACGGGCGGCAGCCAGCGCGTAATTTCCGCCAGAGCCGATCCCGGCAACGCCGCCTTCAGGCTCCAGCACATCACCGGTGCCCGTCAGGACCAGGGTCGTTGTCTTGTCCGCGACAATCATCATCGCCTCCAGCTTGCGCAAGTAGCGGTCCTGCCGCCAGTCTTTCGCGAGCTCGACGCAAGCCCGCATCAATTGTTTGGGATATTGGTCAAGCTTCGCCTCCAGCCGCTCAAAAAGCGTGAAAGCATCGGCCGTAGCACCGGCAAACCCGCCAATCACCAACCCGCCCGCGAGCGGCCGCACCTTGCGGGCACTGCTTTTCATGACCGTATCGCCCATCGAAACCTGTCCGTCACCAGCGACAATCACGCGCCCTCCCTTGCGAACCGAGAGGATCGTGGTGCCATGCCATTGGGGCGCATTTGTCATATGGGGCCTTCAGAATATGCAATGAGGACGGGTATTTCTGACGCTACATGTGGACGTTTGCCCACCAATCGTCAACCGGCAAGCGGCAATATCGCTAGCCGCCAGGACAACTGATCACACATGATCAAAGGCGCCGGGATCGCCGCCAAGAGCCCGGACCTGCGCCTCCAGCGCTTTGATCCGGCCCTGCAACCGGTCGAACGCGGGCTCCAGCACCTCAGGCGTGTAACGCGGCAGAATGTGGGCGTTGCAATTCACGTCCCACGCCTGAACCTTGAACAGGATCGCACGCTCAAGCCGCGCCCGGTAGCCGGGCACAGCGAGCGATCTGGTCAGATCCGGGTCATCTTCAACTGCATATGCCTCCCCCCAGATCTTGATCCGCCGCCGTTCGACATAATCGATGAGAAAGAGAAAGCTTTTCGGGTTCTCCGACAGGTTCCCGAGCGAGACATATTGTTGATTGCCACCAAAATCGGCAAAACCAAGCTCTGTCTCGCCAAGCACCTTCAAAAAGCCTTTCGGGCCCCCGCGATGCTGAATGTAAGGCGCTCCTTCGGCGGACGCGGTCGCCATGTAGAAATGATCGCGGTCCGCGATGAAGCTTGCAAGGTCCGTCGTGATCTTTGTGGTGCCTCGGGCCTGCATATCAAATCCTTCGTATAACGCGCGACTGTCATGTTTAACCTGCATCTTTTTAACCGCTTGGGTAAAAGCTGCCTCCACCACATCACCATCCATTTGGCTTTTTCCTGATCGAATGGTTCCGGCAGACCGTCTCTAGGCCGCCTCCAAACCCGCCCGTCATACCGGCCTGTCAAACCCGAATATGATCCCTCCGCGAAATGCTTGCGACCATATCAATATGCTAAAGGCGAACAAAACACCCTAAACAGCTGGAAAGACTATATCATTTTGCCGCGATAGAGGAGCGTGGACCGGCCAAAACACGGAATTTTGAATCCACAAAACAGGGTAAAGCAAATCTTAACGCGTCCGCTTGAACAAAACGCGCCAAGCATATGAGTCCATAGCGAAATTACTTCCATAATGAAGATTCGTTGAGGGTTAAGATCAAGAACTTCCCTTTTCGCTTTGAACTTTTACTTGAACCAAAAAGGGACGCACCTTTCTGTTTGTTTACCAACCATTAAGCATGATCGACCAATCTGGACGCTGCAAAGCAGGCAGATCGTGCCCGACCCTGCCCGATCCTCTTTGGTTCAGGCTGGCGAGTGCCAAGCGAACCTGCTAGAACGCGAGGCAAAGCCGCTAGCGAAAGTCGTTGAGAAGGTATCAGACCATGTCCAGAGACAGTCAGGGCCGTGTCGCCACTATTGAGCGCAAAACCAAAGAGACAGAGGTTTTCGTCTCTCTGGATCTTGATGGCGCGGGTGAATATGACGTGGATACCGGGATTGGCTTCCTGGATCACATGCTGGAGCAATTGTCCCGCCATTCGCTGATGGATCTCAAGGTCCGCGTGGACGGGGATCTTCACATCGATATGCACCACACGACCGAAGATTGCGGGATCGTGGTGGGCGCGGCTGTGAAACAGGCGCTCGGCGATTTCAAGGGCATCAAACGCTATGCGAGCGCACTCATCCCCATGGATGAAACCCTGACCCGGTGCTCTATTGATGTGTCTGGCCGTCCCTACCTCATCTGGAAGGTGAATTTCTCCCGGCCAAAATTGGGTGAAATGGACACGGAACTCTTCAAGGAATGGTTCCAGGCGTTTGCACAGGCGGCGGGGATCACGCTCCACATGGAAAATCTCTATGGGGAAAACAACCACCATATTGTGGAAAGCTGCTTCAAGGCACTTGCCCGGGCCCTGCGTCAGGCGGTGGAAATCGACCCGCGCACGGCAGATCAGGTGCCCTCTACAAAAGGTATGATAGGCTCCAAGTAAGCCGACACGCCGTCATCACTTTCAAGAAGTCACGACCCATGCGTACCTTCTCCGTCTATCACAATCCGGACCTGCCCGACGCAGTGGATCAGATCCGTTTCGTGAAAGAGGGAATGGCGGTGTGGGCGCTTGTCGCGCCACTTCTCTGGTTCCTCTACCACCGGCTCTGGTGGGAGGCCGCCATCCTTTTTGGCATTTCCATCATCATGGCGCTCGCGGCAGACCAATGGGGAATACCGGAAATCACTCTTTTGGTGGCAAACTCTCTCCTGCAGGTCCTGATCGCATGTGAGGCGAACGATCTGCGGGCCTATGCACTCCGGCGCAAAGGCTTTCGTCAGATCGCCGTGACCCATGGAGTGGACGAGGCCGAAGCCGAAATCCGTTTTTTTGCAAACTGGGTTGAGAAGAGCGCAAGCACAGCCGCAATGTCCGCCTCAGTGTCCAGCTCGGTGTTTGACCGCGCGGGCGAACGCGATCTGCCAAAATCCACCAAGTCCACCAAACCCATCTGGCCGAAACAGGCAGAGCCCGCACCCCAGGCAAAGCCGGATGATGTTCTGGGGCTTTTCCCGGCGCCACCTCCCAAACTTGGTTGAGGGGCCGGGCCCGACGCCCATGTTCACAAAGCCGCCCTCCTTCCAAGAAGATGCCCCGCCAAGAAGATGCCCCGCCAAGAAGATGATTGAAGCATCCGCATTTTTGCGTATGGTGCCCGCGAAAGCAGCCTGTGCTCCGCAAGGGGCTCCATTTCATCTGGAAATCGAAACCCCTCCATGAAGACCGTCATCATCGATTATGGTTCAGGCAATCTCCGCTCAGCCGAGAAAGCGTTTGAGCGCTCGATCCGGGAGCTGGGGATCGGTGGCAATGTGTCGGTCACAAGCCGGACGGACGAGGTGGCAAAGGCGGACCGTATCGTGCTGCCCGGTGTCGGGGCCTTTGGCGATTGTCGCAAAGGGCTGGGCGCCCTTCCCGGCATGGTCGATGCGCTGGAAGAGGCCGTGCATAAAAACGCTCGTCCATTCCTTGGCATCTGTGTCGGCATGCAACTCATGGCGACCCGCGGTCTGGAGCACGGCACCCATCAGGGCCTTAACTGGATCGAAGGGGATGTCGTGGCCCTCACCCCCAATGACCCGAGTTTGAAAATCCCGCACATGGGCTGGAACGAACTGGAGATTGCAAGCCCTCATCCGGTGCTCACAAATCTTCCCGCCACCCATGCCTATTTTGTGCACTCCTATCACCTTGCCGCCGAAAGCGATGGCGATGTGGTGGCGCGCACCCAATATGGCGGGCCTGTCACAGCCGCCGTCGCGCGCGACAATATGATCGGGACGCAATTCCATCCGGAAAAGAGCCAGGCGCTCGGCCTGGCTCTCATCCGAAACTTTCTTCAATGGAAACCATAAGGCGCATAGCATGATCCTCTTTCCGGCAATCGATCTTAAAGATGGTCAATGCGTGCGTCTGGTGCGCGGTCTGATGGATCAGGCAACCGTCTTCAACGACAACCCGGCCGCCCAGGCACGCGCGTTCGAGGATGCCGGTTTTGAATATATCCATCTGGTGGATTTGAACGGCGCCTTTGAAGGTAAGCCGGTCAATGCAAGCGCCGTCGAAGCCATTCTGAAAGAGATCAATATTCCTTCACAGCTCGGCGGTGGTATTCGCGATCTCGCCACCATTGAAGCCTGGCTCGACAAAGGCATCACTCGCGTGATCATCGGCACCGCCGCGGTAAAGAACCCGGACCTTGTGCGCGAGGCCTGCAAACTTTTTCCTGGCCGAATTGCCGTCGGTCTCGACGCCAAGGACGGAAAGGTCGCGGTGGAAGGCTGGGCCGAAGTCTCAGATCTTGAGGTGCTCGACATGGCGAAGCGTTTTGAAGATGTGGGCGTTGCCGCCATCATCTTTACCGACATTGCGCGTGACGGTGTGCTGGAAGGCTTGAACCTGAAAGCGACAACGGAACTGGCCAACGCCATCTCAACACCGGTTATCGCGAGCGGAGGTCTTTCTTCCATGGACGATATCCGTGCGATGATCGTGGCCAATTGCAAAGGCCTCGAAGGCGCAATCTCGGGCCGCGCACTTTACGATGGTCGGCTTGATCCGGCAGAAGCCATTGCCCTTCTGAAAGGCGCTCGCTGATGCTGAAAGCCCGGATCATTCCCTGTCTTGATGTGAAAGACGGGCGCGTCGTCAAAGGCGTGAACTTTGTCGATCTGCGTGACGCAGGCGATCCGGTGGAAGCCGCGCGCGCCTATGATGCGGCAGGTGCAGACGAACTTTGCTTTCTCGACATTACAGCGTCCCACGAAGACCGCTCAATTCTGTTTGATGTGGTTCGCCACACGGCAGAGGAATGTTTTATGCCACTCACTGTGGGCGGCGGCGTGCGCACGCTGGATGATGTGCGCCAGCTCCTGCTTGCTGGGGCAGACAAAGTCTCCATCATGACGGCGGCGGTCCACAATCCGGACTTTGTGCGCGAGGCGGCAGAGAAGTTTGGCAGTCAATGCATCGTCGTGGCCGTGGACGCAAAGCGCGTGGCACCCGGCAAAGGGCCAAATAAGTGGGAGGTCTTCACCCATGGCGGCCGGAAGGAAACAGGCATCGACGCGATTGACTATGCAAAGAAAGTGGTTGCACTGGGCGCAGGCGAAATCCTCCTTACCTCCATGGACCGCGATGGCACAAAAGAAGGCTTCGATCTGGAGCTGACCCGTGCGATCGCCGATGCTGTATCCGTGCCGGTGATTGCGAGCGGCGGCGTCGGCACGCTCGATCATCTGGTCGATGGTGTGAAAAAGGGACATGCCAGCGCGGTGCTCGCCGCGTCCATTTTTCATTTCGGTACCTACACGATCGGCGAAGCCAAAGCCTATATGGCGGAAAAGAACATTCCCGTTCGACTGTAAAGCAGACAATCCGACGCTTACGCCTTAAGGGTCTTGCCCGCAAAGCCCAGGCGGAGATAATGAGGCCCCTGCTCATGGGCGAGCTCCCTCATGGGCGAGCTCCCTCATGGGCGAGTACCCTCTTGGGTGAGCCACTCTTGGGTAAGCTAGCCGAACAGGCACAAAATGGGTCGTGAGACAGAGTTAAAGCTTCTGCTAAGCCCCGAAGCGTTGCAGCACCTGCAGCGCACGCCCAGCCTGCTGGGGGGTAGTCTCGAGCCCGCCCGCACCAGAACCCTGCGAGCAACGTACTTCGATAGCAAAACCAGATCGCTTAGACAGCTCGGCATCATGTTGCGCCTGCGCAAGGAAGATGGCGTCCTCATTCAGACCGTGAAGGGGAAGAAGGCAAAGGGGAGCTTAGCGCTCGGTCGCACGGAACATAATGTTGAATGTCCGGCCAACCTCAAAAAGCCGGATCTTTCCCGCCTGCCTAAACCCGTGGCCCGTCAGCTGAACAAGTTGCTGGACGGGGCACCCCTCACCCCCATCTTTGTCACTGAGATTGATCGCAAGGTCGGAACAATCAGGACGAAGGACGGCGACGAGATCGAATGGGCGCTTGATTGTGGTGAGCTGAGGGTCGGCAAAAAAACGGTGCCCATTTGCGAGCTTGAACTTGAACTTCTCAAGGGCGAACCTGCCGCGCTCTATCAAAAAGCACTCGACATGGGGGGACACGACAAGGAGGCTGCAGACAAGGGAGCACTCGACTTTCGTCTCGGGGTTCAAAGCAAGGGCGAGCGCGGTTTCGCTTTGGCATTTACGGAAAGACCGGAAGCTTTTATCGCCCGCAAACTCAAAATCTCAAAGTCAGCAAATGTCGAAAACGCCCTGGAGACCATCCTGCGTCATTCGATGGAGGCGATCCTGGCAAATGAACCCGCCATCCTTGCGCATGAAGATGGCGAAGCATTGCATCAGATGCGCGTTGGTCTGCGACGGCTGCGGACAGCGCTGAAGGCCTTCGCGCTGCTGCTTGATCCTGTTTATGCTGGCGAGCTTGCCAATCTTGCCAAGGGGCTGGCGGTGGTTCTGGGGCAAGCGCGCGATCTCGATGTCATTTCATCAAGCTTTTTTGGCCACCGCCGGACATCGAAATCAGCGGCACGCTCCCTTTTGCGCGATGAAGTTGAAAAAGCGCGTCGTGAAGCCTGGGCTGAGGTCATCCGGCTTGTCTCGTCAAATAATTTCACCGAGACCGTCCTAAAACTCGCCCTTCATATTGAAGGCCGTGCCTGGCGCAAGCCCGATGGGTCAAAACGATATCGCAAGAAAAACTTTGAGACCCCCCTGTCGCTTTATGCTGAAAAGCAGTTCCACAAATGGCTGTCCCGCTTTCGCCGTACCTACAAAAAATCAGACCTGACATCCGCCGCTGCGCGACATGAGATAAGGAAGATGTTGAAAGAGCTGCGCTATATGCTCGATATGTTCGGACATCATGCGCCCGCATCCTTTCGCGCCAGCCGAAAGGGCCTGGCCCAGCTGCAAGATATCCTCGGTACACTGAACGATCTGGAAGTGGCGTCCGATGTTTTTACCCGTTTCATTGATCACCTGCCGGACGAAACGGACCGTGAGAAGGTACAGCAGACCGCACAAAAACTTCTGCACACATTTGAGAAACAGCACGACCTGCCAGATGCGAACGGACTTGCCCGAAAGCTGAACAATTTGCTGAACAATCTGTCTGCGTGAACCTGGTTATCATGTTTAAAATTTGAACCAAACCTGATGAAAAATGACCCCTTTCTGTTCTCTAAAATCACACAGATTTTTGTTTCACTATAGATCTGTTAGTGGCACGTGAGGATGGATAGGATCTATGGAGTCAAACGTTCGCTTGCCGGAAAGACGGTTGGTTGGGTTAAAATCCCAGGTTGCTGAAATCATCGGGCGCAGACTATCTCTGTGCGCGGTGGAGCGGCTAGCCGAGTTTCATGGCCGGTATTTGAAGGGTATGAAGGGTGGTCGTCGCGTTGTGCTGCGCGCTTGTAATCTTTCAGGGCTCGACCTTTCCGGTTTCAATTTTTCGGATGCAGAATTGTCGGCGTGTGATTTTTCCAACACCAATCTCACAAGCGCGAAATTCGTGCGCGCCAATCTCTTCGGCGCGCATTTCACAAGCGCGAATCTGACTAACACGAATTTCGAGCGTGCCGATCTGCGCGGCGCAAAATTTGATCAGGCAAAACTTTACTATACGCATTTCAAGGGTGCGGACCTGAGGCGCGGCGAAGTGGTGGGCGATGAAGGCAAGGTGCTGTTCGACCCGTCCTGCTCTTTCAAGGGAGCGGCGCTCACAAAGAGCGATATGGCGACCTGCAAAATGATGGGTGTTGATTTTGACGGGGCAGCACTGGCCGATGTGAAGCTGACAGGGTCTGATCTGCGGGATGCGAGTTTTGACGGCGCCAAACTTTCCAAGGTGGAGATGCAAGGTGCCAATCTTGCTGACGCCGACATGACCCGCACAGCTATCGACGAAGCGACGGAAAACTCCGCCAATCTGATGCGCTCCAAACGTGCTCAGCGCCCACCAGCGGGGGAGCGGCTCGCCGACATTTTGCTGGAACATTCCAAATGGGTGCGCTCAGACCGGCAGGAAGGTGAGCGGGCTGATTTTTCGCAGACTGATCTCACGCGCTACGATCTTTCGGGTCACTTCCTGCCGGGCGCAAACTTCAATCGCGCCGTGCTGGTGAGTGCCAATCTGACGGAAGCGTTCCTCGCAGGTGCCGATATGCGCGAGGCCATTCTGATCGGCGCGCGCCTGGAAGGTGC
>JAVKCY010000049.1:0-14297 GCA_040223265.1 Parvibaculum sp.
TTAACAAAGTGTTAACGCGTTCGGTAGACAGGCGCCCTCACCCGAACAATGATGATTCATGCGATTCGCGACGGATATGGCCTCTGTTTTGGCTTTATTCGAGGTCATAATGCGAGTGCCAGAAGGCGGGACGGACGAGCATGAATGTATTGGTTGCCTTGCGGGACAAATTGCCCGAACTGGAAGTGCCATCCTTTGGAGAGCCGGAAGTAGAGCGTGACATGATGGGCGACAAAGGTGAACGCCGTGAGCCGTCGATTTGGGCGCAGCGCCTAACCCTTGGCGTGTCCGCTGTTGCGCTTGCGGCGGCCAATGGTGCATTGGTCTGGCAAGATGGTTTCTCCAGAACGCTTGTCCTCGCCGTGCTTGCCAGTGCTGCCTGTCTCGGCCTTGGCTATGCGTTGATCCGATCCAATGAACGCAAAGCAGAAGCACAAGCTCAATCCTCCGACAATCAGCAGCGCTTTGACATGGCCTTTGCCGGGGCGCGCTGTGGCATCTGGGACTATGATGTCAGCGAGAACCGCTTCTTCTGGTCAAAAGCCATGTTTGACATGCTGGGGCGCAAGCCACTTTCCAAACGCCTGACACCGACCGAGATCAAAGCACTGACGCATCCTGATGATGTGGCGGCGATTGACGAGATTATGACAGCAACGCACCGCGCGACCCGCTCCTATGATACGAGCTTCCGCCTTTCCCATGAAGATGGCAGCTGGATCTGGCTTCATGCGAAAGGTCAGGTATGGAGTGCGGCGCGCAATGCCACGGACCGCGTCATTGGCATTGCAATTGACATTTCTGAACAACGCAATGCTGAAGCGTCTGCGCAGATCGCCACTGATCGTCTTCGTGACGCGATTGGCAGTATCGGCGAAGCGTTCGTTCTGTTTGATGCGGAAGACAGGCTACAGGCCTGCAATGACAAGTTTCTGGAGTTTCTGGAAATCGCTCCCGACCTGGCCGAAATTGGCGTGCTTCGAAGCGATCTTTTTGCCAGTGGCGTTGGCGAACAATGGCCCAACGATCTGATTGGCAGCAACCGTGAGGTACATTTACCCAGCGGTCGCTGGTTGCAGATCAGTGTTCAATCCACGGCAGATGGCGGCCATGTGAGTGTCGGAACCGACATTACCGCCATCAAAGAGCAGGAAGGTGCCCTGACCACCAATCAGTTTGCCCTGCAGGAAACGGTGAAAGACCTTGAAACATCCCGCTCCAAACTTCAGGAGCAGGCGCGTCAATTGGTTGAGCTCGCCGAAAAATATGCCACAGAGAAAACGCGGGCTGAGTCCGCCAACCGCTCCAAATCGGAATTTCTTGCGAACATGAGCCACGAGCTTCGCACCCCGCTCAATGCCATTATCGGTTTTTCGGAGATGATGGAGACACGGCTGTTTGGCCCCATGGGCGCGCCGAAATATGAAGAATATGCGAGCGACATCAAGGCGAGTGGAGAGCATTTGCTGGATGTGATCAATGACATTCTTGATATGTCGAAGATCGAAGCTGGACGCATGACGCTGGAGCTCGAAACGCTCGACATTTCCACCGCAGTCCGCGATGCGTTCCGGCTGGTGGGTGGGCGTGCAGACATTGCCGAAGTCAAGCTGATCAACAAGGTCGCCGACATGCCGCCTGTAGATGCGGACAAGCGCGCGATCAAGCAGGTCCTTCTCAATCTTCTGTCTAATGCCGTCAAATTTACCGAAAAAGGTGGAAGCATCGTCGTAGATGCCAAGCCGCAGCAGGGAAATCTGTTGATCTCGGTTCAGGATACGGGGATCGGCATCCCCGCTGATCACCTGTCGAAAATTGGCAAGCCGTTTGAGCAAGTGGAGAGCCAGCACAGCAAGAAGCACAAGGGCACCGGGCTTGGCCTTGCGCTGTCTCGCTCATTCATCGAAATGCATGGTGGTCGTCTGACGATTGAGAGCGAAGAAGGGGTCGGAACGACAGTATCGTTCACACTGCCCCTTGCTGCCCGTCACTGAATTTAATCAGAGATACCAGTCATATTCGCGGGTAGAGATGATGCGGAGGAATTTCTCATATTCCAGACGCTTGGTCTCTGCATACATGTTGACGAATGTGTCCCCCAGATAATCCCGCATGACTTCTGACTCTGAAAAGACCTCCAACGCTCGGCGCATTGTGAGAGGCAATTCCGGATCAACAAAGCCACTCGCATTGTCTGTTGTTGGCTCACCCGGGTCGATCTTGTTCTCAATCCCGTAATGAATACCGGCCAGCACAACGGCAAGCGCAAGGTATGGATTAACGTCTGCACCGGCGATGCGATGCTCAACGCGGCGCGCATCCGTTGACCCCATGGGCACACGAAACGCTACTGAGCGGTTATTGTATCCCCAGGCGGCATTCACCGGCACGAACATGTTCGGCCCGAAGCGGCGATAGGAATTCACGTTGGGCGCAAGGATGGCCATTGATGCAGGCAACAGGGCCCTCAAGCCACCAATTGCATACCGCAAGAGGTCCGTCCCATCTTCGCCACCATTGTCGAAAATATTGTTGCCCTTCTCGTCGAGCATGCTTGAGTGAATATGGCACCCACTCCCCGTTTCATTGAGATAGGGTTTCGCCATGAAACTTGCATAGAAGGAATGCTGGCGTGCCGCGGCCGAAATGAGATAGCGCAGTAGAATGCCATGGTCACCTGCCTTCATCACATCATCAACATGGTTCAGGTTGATCTCGTATTGACCGGGTGCAAATTCTGCAACCGCAGCAGACGCAGGCACATTCAAGCAGGTGGAAAACTCATCTATGTCGCGTAGAAGTTCTGAAAAGCCCTCCAGCGCGTCGAGGCCGAAAACCTGATTGGCGGTTTCACGTTCTCCCGTTTTCGGATTAACCGGAGGCTGTGGCAGCCCTTCTTCATCAGCCTCATTGTCAAACAAATAAAACTCGAACTCGACCGCCGTCACGGCATTGATGCCACTTGCCTGCAGGCGCGATTTGACGCGCTTCAGAACATTGCGCGGTTCGATATCGCATTCGCCGCCCTGTGGCATCTCCATCGTCATGAGGACCTGCGCCTGATCCTCTGCCCATGGCACGCGCGCAAGCGTTTCAACTATGGGGAACATAGTTCCGTCTGGATCACCATCTGAAAAACCGCGACCCAGGACATCTTCATTGACACCTGTGGCATCCAGAAAATAAACGGAGACCGGAACCTGCAGGCCTTGGGTAAAAATCTTGTCTGCCTCAGCTACGGGAAGGCGCTTGCCACGCACGGTTCCCATCTGATCAGAGAACACAGCGTCCAAATAAGCGACATCTGGATTGGTGGCGCGAAACGCCTCCCAATCTGCCAACGTCGCACGACCTGTGGCTACTGGTTTCTGCCTCTTACTCATATCGCCTGCTTTCAGATTATGTCACTTGCCCAATAATAGGCGAGAGCGATAGAGAGGTACCAGTACAATAGCACCAGAACCGGAATTGAGCTTGGCATTGAAGTCATAACATTGGGTAAGGCCCCATCTGTTCTGCTACCAACAGCAAGCTTTGCTGGGTGCTTGCCGGTTCTTGGGATCGCCGCGCGCCCATCCCCAAGGTAGGTCAGTCCGTATAGCACGGTCGGGTCCCCCTGCAAACGTTCAGCATTGAGGGCTCAGATTGCAGGTCCAGACACCCAAGACCCTGGACATCAAAGACCATTGGGCATCAAATACCACATGAAAAATGTGTAATTTCCACAGCTTTGTCAGCAGAACCCCCCGCCAACCCGCTTTTTATCCAATCGACGGCCTATTGAATGTCGTCTTTTTGTGTATCAACCACCGGTGGGAGCGCGTCGCCCCGACCGCCCCAACCCTCAGACCTTGGTCCATCACGCATGGGTCCATCACGCATGCCGTCGCGTCGCATGCCCTCACGCCCTTTGGCCATGTTTTCGGCAATACGTGCGCGCGTTTCGCGCGGAAGGCTCGCAAAACTCTCCACCATCGCGCTCTGTGCCTTGTCAGCAATCGTGTCCATCGCAAGACGCATTGTGTCGAAAGCGGCCTTGGTGGCCACCGGGTCGTAAGGTTCTGCCCCAATGGCACGGCTAAGGCCCATCCGCGCTTTGCGAACGTCACCAAAATCTATACGTAGCGTGTCGAAACGTTCTCTCATCATCTCACGAAAAGCCCTGCGTTCCTCCTTGCTCAACGATTGAGTAATCAACCTATGATGCATCGGCATCGGCATCGCCATCGACCCGCCCCGACCCTCTTGATGATAGAAGCGATGAAAGCTTCCCGTTGCGAGCAGTGCCCCAAAAAACAAATTTAATACCAGAGACACCAGAAGAACCGGCCCGATCCATTTCCGCCTAGGCGCACTGACTGCGCCATCCGGCGAAGTCTGAATTTCGTCTTTACCGCTCATTGCCATTCCTCCACCAGTGTCACGTCGCCGACCGCATAAGCGACGATGTCGTAAGCGCTGTTGTCTACAACGACACTTTGTGTATCGACAGTTTGCATGCCCACACCAACGCCCAAAGCGATTGAGGCGGCGAGCGCGCCAGCCGGTACTAACGCCGATCCATACGGCCAAAGCAGTTCAAGTATTTGGCGCCACAGGGGCCTGCGATCCGCCGTCAACGCCACGCGTCCAATGTTTGCAGCCTGCACATGTTTCGCATCTGCCAATATTTTTGACATCAAAGTGCTGGAAGGGACCGGAGCACCGGATTTCATCAGCACGCTATCGAGCGCGATAGCCTCTTCCCACGCCTGCCGCACATTGGCGTCGACCTCTATGGCGGCCTTCAAAGCCATCCGCTCAGTCTCTGGCCACGCGGTTTCGTCGCCGCCAAACCGCTCCAGAATGTCTGTAGCCTCTTCATATGTCATGACCGGTTCATGTTGCCTTGTCATTTCCCGATCCTTTCTTTCTCATTCATCTTCACATCTACCTCTCCCATCATGCTCTGCCAGTCTGGTCGGAGCTGCTGTTTGAGGGTCCGTCTTCCACGGGCGAGAAGCGATTCAATTGCTTCCACGCTTGCACCCATTATTTCTGCTATCTCAGGGTTCGACAATTGTCGATGCAGAGAGAGGCTTAGAGCAGCTCTTTGACGATCGGGCAGCGAATGGATTGCGCGCTCAACACGATCACCCAATTCCTCGTTGATTAAGTCTTCTTCCGGGTTCGGCGCGGTCGATACTGCGTCAAACCCATCTGGTATCGGCTCCGGTTTTCTTTTGCGCAACCTGTCCAGACACTTGTTTGCAGCAATTCTGTGGAGCCATGTTGAAAACTGAGCCCTTCCGGGTTCCCAACTTGAGGCTGCACGCCAAGCGGAAAGAAACGTCTCCTGTGCAACATCCTCGGCTTCATTGCGATCTTTCAGCATACGCAATGCAAGTGCCAAAACCGGGCCGATATGGCGTGACAATATGAGCCGTGCAGCCGCTGGATCGCCCTCGGCAAACGCTTTGATCAGCACATCGTCTGATAGGGTCGATCCGGTCAGCCTCGTTCTCCCTGCACCGGTTGAGCGGCGAAATATTTGTCAGCTCGGGAGAAAGGCGCGGACGCCTTCCTCCCTTATTGTCACGACAGAGCTTACTCGGTGTCACCACTGTGGCCGCGCGCACCATAGCGCTCGCGCATACGCTCGTGAGCTGCGTCTGCCTCTGCACGCGTGATTTTTCCATCACTATTCTCGTCCAGACGTTCGAACATTCTTTCGTGATGCCCACCATTCCTGCCAGCGGTCATTTCTTCCGGGCTTAAGCGCCCATCCTTGTCTTTGTCTTTGCGCTCAAACATGCGCAGCTGACGCTCTGCAATGCGGGCTGCCAAACGTGCCTGCATTTCTTCTGCTGAAATGTAGCCGTCTTTGTCCGTGTCCGCCTCAGAGAAATGTTGGGCGTGGGCGTTTTCAGCCTCTTCCCTGGTGATCTCGCCGTCTTTGTTCAAGTCCATCTTCTCAAACATCTGGCCGGGATTGTGGCGCGGACCATGCCGCCCCTCGCCCATGCCCGCCAGGGCAATCGTCGCCGTCGTCACCAAAAGGAGGCCACCAAGGCCGGTAAATGTGATCGCTTTTTTCATCCTTAACTCCATTTGCATGTCGGCCGTACAGATGACGGCCTTATTGGGGGGGGGCAACGGACCTGGTAGGGAACCTCTCCGTCGCAAACAGGGCGTGAGAGCCCATGCGCCCTCCCTGATGGCCTCGGGTAAACAAATACCCCCCGCAGCCGCCCGTTCTATTAAGTTAAACGGGACTGCGCGACGTTTCCGTCGATGTATCTTATCTTTTTTACTCTGTGAGGTTGGCCATTCCAGCCGCTAAAAGGGGCCGCTTGGCGAAATGGGCCGTGCGTTTCTCGGCCACGCCTTCAAATGTCAAAACATCAAGGGCGTAAGCGCCCGATGTGCCGAGCCCCTGAATATCCATCAGACCCAGCGCTATATGGGTGTGGAGGGCTGGCGACCAGGTGTGTGAGGTAATCCGCCCGGCCTTGCGCCCTCCGGCGTAGATCGCCCCCAACTGATCCGCTTCATTACCCGCAATTGTAAAGGCCACCGGCGCGCGGCCTGCGCCCGATGTGACCAGCCGCCGCAATGCGGCCTGGCCGTTAAAGGTCGCCCGATCCAGTTTTACAAATGTGCCAAGGCCCAGATCATAGGGCGTTGCTGGTACCAGCGTGCTGGATGAGGCGAAGGCGCTCGCAAAATCGCGTCCCTCCAGAAAGACACCCTGCTCCAGTCTCGCTACATTTCGCGCGGCCTCGCCGACCGGCCTGATCGCATGATGCTTCCCTGCGGCCAACAATCGGTTCCACAGGAGCGGTGCATCTTCCGGATCGATCCAAAGTTCAAACTGGCTTTCGCCCAACAACCCCGTTCGGGAGACATAGGTCGGCATACGCCCCGGCTCTTCCCAACAGGCTTTTCCGCGTGCGAGGTCAGCTGACCTCTCAAGGCCCGCTTCCGCCAGGACCAGCGGTGCGCGCGGACCCGAAAGAGACAAGCCCGCAAGCGTACCGCTGATGTCATCGACACTTGCTCCAAACCCGATGCCCGCATCCAGAAACCAGTCGAGATGTTTCGACCGGGTGATCAAGCGAAACTCCGTTTCGTCCAGCCGAAACAAAATGCCCTCGGTCACCAGCTGACCGTTGCCCGCACACATAAAGGCGCGGCGTGTATCATGTTGCTTCATCCGGCCAACGGGCATCGTCAACAAATGATCGAGATAGGCTACGGCCTCCTTGCCGGATATGCGCATCTTCACAAGGGGCGAAATGTCGGAGAGGCCTGCATTACTGTGGAGCGCATCATATTCAGCGGCCAAATGCGTATGGACATTCGGCACCGTGTAGCCATTCCAGACCGTCCAGTCATTGGTCCGGCTCTCAACAGACGTCACAAGATGCAGCGGTGTCGTGTGGACATGGCGTGCGAAGGGCGGCTCGTTTGATGATTGCTCAAACCATGCAGGGTCTGGTTCAACAGCAGGCCCGCTCAACGGGTTTGTCCGCTCAAGCTCCACCTGCCTGCCCTTCCTGAAGAGGTCAATCTCGGTCATCTGGTTTTCCTTTGAGCGAGAACGGCCTCTGCCGCCAATCTTCCCGGAAGTCCGGTGAGCCCGCCGCCGGGATGGCAGCCTGCACCACAAAAATAAAGACCATCAAGCGAGCTTGCATAATTTGCCATGCCCGGTGTGGGGCGGAAAGCAAGCAGTTGATCAAAGCTCATATCCGCATGGTGCCAGTGGCCGCCGCTCAGCACGAACTTGCTTTCAATCTCAGGCGGCGTCAGCATTTCACCTGCAATGATCTTGGCAGTCAGATCCGGCGCGTACATCTCAATCGTGTCGATGACTTTTTTCACGAACTCATCGCGTCGTTCGTCCCATCCACCGGCAACGTCATAGGGGACGTTCGGCACCATTATGGACAGAACATGATGCCCCATCGGGGCGAGGCGAGGATCATGATAGGTCGGGATCACCATCTCCATCACGGGATCAATCGGCAGTTCGTTCCGCTTGGCGGCGATAAAGGAGCGTTCAACCGCCATTACACTCGGCGCGATGAGAAGGCGTCCGCCATACTCCGTATCTGTGAAATTCTCGAATGTCGGGAGACCTTCGAGCGCCAGGTTGATTTTGGCCGCTGCTCCGCTTGAGCGAATACGGGAAAGGTGGCGGACTGTATCTGTCTCAAAATGTCGTGCGCCTACCAGTTCAAGGCAGGTGGCTTTGGGGGCGACGCTTGAAAGAATGACCGGCGCATGGAAAACTGTTCCATCGGTCAGGCGAACACCAACGGCCTTCCCGTCTTCGACAAGGATCTGTTCAACGTGACTGTCCACGCGGATGCGAACGCCCAATGCTTCCGCCGCTTCTCCCAGAACCTCCGCAAACGCGCCCGCGCCACCGACGGGATAAGAGAGGCCCTGACCCAGTTTCGCGAGCCCCTGCTTATAGATGTAGCTGAAAGCACTTCCGGGCGAATAGGGACCCGCGTGATGCCCTATCACCGCATCAAGAGCGAGCGCGCCTTTCAGCAATTTGCCTTCAAAATACCGGTCGAGGACGGATGACATGGAAGACGGCAAGAAGCGCAGGAAAGACTGCAGGTCCTTAGCCCCCATCTTTTCAAGCTGAAGTGCGGCCAATGGCCCTTCGTAACTCGATACATCGTTTCCGAGGTCTGGCAATGCCTCGCCCAGATATTTGCTGAGGAACAGTGCGAACTTGGACATGCGTCGACTGAAGTCTTGCCAGTTTTCAGCATCCCGTGGCTCGTGCTTTGCCATCACGCTCGTATCTTGTTTGCCCTTACCCGTCAGCGTGATGTGGCGACCTTGAAGATCCAGCGCCACTGTCGGCATGTCGCGCGCGGCCCAGATGAGACCATGCTTTGCGAGCTTCAGGTCCTTTTCAATCTTGCGTGGAAAGGCGCTGAACAAATGCGCAGCCGTTGAGACCAGATAGTCTGGAGAAATCTCTGCGGTGCGGGCAGCCCCGCCAATGTAGGAGGAGCTGTCCAGCAGGACCGTTTTCCGCCCGGCCTTCGCCAGATAAGACGCTGCGATCAAACCGTTATGGCCTGCGCCAATGACAATCGCATCATATTGGAGCGCTTCGTCGGTCATCGCCGTTTGCTCCTTTGAGTTCGCAGAATTTCTGCCGCGGCGTTCGCCCCACTCGCCCCGAGCGCAAGGCCCGCCGGATGTGTACTCGCTGAACAAAGAAAGAAATTTTTGACAGGGCTTTGATAGGCCGACGATCCGGGGACCGGGCGGTTGAAATACATCTGGTCGAGCGACATGTGCCCGAGTGACAGATCACCCCGCGTGTAGCCCATTTCATCTTCCATATCAGCGGGCACACGAAGCTTTTCTGCCAGGATACATTCGCCAAAGTTTGGTGCATGGCGCGTAATCATTTGCTTGATTGTCTCCATCAGCGCCTTGCGACGCGCCGGGGACCATACGCCATCATGTAGTTCATGCGGTACAAACTGGATGGCGATGGAGAAAATGTGCCCGCCATCGGGTGCAAGAGATGGATCTTCGAGGGTCGGGATAGAAATCTCGATCATGGGACGAGAGGGCGGACAATGGTCCAACCAATCTTCATGCGCGCGCGCCATGTTCAACACATCACTCCCGATCATCAAGCCACCGGAGAGGGCCGGGATGCCGTCTGGCAAATGGGTGAAGTGCGGCATTTCCTTCAACGCAAAGTTCGCCCGCGCGACGGCCCCTTCCATTCTGACATGGGAAATGTCGGCCACAAATCCTTTGGGCAGGCTTGACCATTCAAACAGATTGAGGAAACTTCGTTTGGCGTCAAGATCAGACAGAATGAAACCGGCCTCAATCTCCTCCCCGTCAGCCAAAAGAAGTGACTTTGCTTTCATCTTCACAAGCTTGATGTCTGTCACTTCTGCGTCGCAGCGAATTTCAACACCTTTGTCCCGCGCGACATCGCTCATCATATCAATGAGCGCCTGCATTCCGCCGACCGGCGTTTGGCGCCATGGCATTCCACCCTCGTCGCCCTCAAACCAGCGTGGTACCAGCAGTGCCGCTCCGGTCGGCTCGTCAGGCCCAATCGCATGACCGACCAAGGCCGATCCGGCGATATGGCTGATCACCGCCTTGCTTTCAAAATATTGTCCGAGCAAATCGTTCAGCGACAAAGACCAAAACCGGGTGATGTCGTAAAGCGTCTGCGGGCTTTTCTCAAACACATCGCGCGCGCGACCGATCATGTGCCGCACGCCCATCACACTTCGTTGTGATGGATCAAAAGGTGTTTCCAGCAATAAGGCTTTCACGTGCGTCGCCTGAAAGCGCATATCTTTGACAAAACGCGGCCAGGCATCCGCGTCCCGCCGTGAGTGACGTGCAATTTCGCGCCGCATGACCTGCTCATCTGCATATCCGGCGAAGTAGGTACCATCCTCAAAAAGCGAGATGCCCCCCTCCCGGCGGACCATGCGCAACCCGCGGCTGGCCAGTGAAAATTCGCGCGCAAGCTCGGTCGGAAAATAGACATTGGACAGCGCAATTGTCGGCGATCTAAATCCTGGTGCCAGTTCTGCGCTTGCATGCGCACCGCCCACGCGGGCACTCCGCTCCAGCACCAGGACGTTCAACCCTGCAGTCGCCAGACGCGCAGCGGCCACAAGGCCGTTCAGCCCCGCTCCGATAATCACTGCATCTGTACGCTTCATCTGCTTCCTGGTCCTTCGCAACACGTCGCGATTATGTCCCATTTTGAAGACATAAATCGCCAAGCGGGGCGTTAATCGTCACTGCACCAACGGACTGCACCATCATGGGACAGATCCGTTTAAGCCCGCGCGCCGTTAACCATAAAAATCGCAGAGATCTGCACATTCGAAAACGCAGCAAAGCTTCTGCGGGCGGTATGACAACCCGAGGCATGATCAGAGGTGCAAATTGCCTGCCAGCAATCAGGCGTCGATGTGACCGAGAAGCTTATGAAACGCAGCCAGGACGAATGCTTGCGATTCTCTCAGACCGGCCTCCAGCACGTCCAGATTGGGGGCCTGGCCGCTTTCTGCCAGCCTGCGTTTGAGCCCCTCGGTCGCTGTCTCCGGCTTAAGGGTGCCTGTCACGCAAATTCGAATGACCTGGATCAGATCATGTTGAAGATCGAAGGCTTGAAGCAATATCTCGCCGGTATTCGCATCGACCAGTTGGAGGGCTGCTGCGCGCTCCAACACAGTACGTGTTTCCGGTGCCAGCAGGCTTTCATGCGCATGACCATGAATGAGCTGAAGATATTGGGCGATGAATTCGAGGTCGATAAGACCGCCGCGCACATGTTTCAGCTCCCACGGATCGGTCGAGCCAAACTCCGCCGCAATTTTTCCCCGCATCTCCAACACGTCGGCCCGGACTTTCTCAGCATCGCGGGGACGGGTGAGCGTGACGCGAATGGCTTCGTCAACTTTGCGCCTCAAGTCTTCAGGGCCGGCAATAACGCGCGCGCGAGTGAGCGCCATATGTTCCCACGTCCAGGCCGCTTCAGATTGATAACTCATAAAGGAGGAGAGTTGTGTGGCAACTGGCCCTGCATTGCCCGATGGGCGCAAACGCAAATCCACTTCGTAGAGCTTGCCTTCAGCGGTTGGTGCGGTCAGTGCATTCACCAATTGCTGCGTAAGCCGAGCATAATATTGCGATGCCATGAGCGGCTTTTTGCCATTAGACTCCGCGTTCTCCGTCGGCACATCGTAGATCGAAATAATGTCGAGGTCTGATGCCGCACTCATCTCGCGGCTGCCGAGCTTGCCCATGGCGATCACGACCATCTCACCGCCATCAATGACACCGTGCCGCGCAACGATTTCACCTTCCGCATGAGGCAGAATTTCGCGCACCAGCACGGAGGCCACGTCACTGTAGGCCGGACCTGCCTCCCGTGCGTTCGCGCTTGCCGTCAATACACGCACGCCCAGGCGGAAACGCTGCTCGCGCGCCCATATGCGAACCAGGTCAAGTACGTCTTGATAGTCGCGCGCGCGGGCGAGCATGGCTGCGAGCCCCTCTTCCAGTTCCACTGCATCGGGAAGACGCTTGAAAAAGTCTGGCGCGAGAACAGCATCCAGCACAGATGCATTCTGACTGAGGTAAGACGCAAGCCTTGGTGCCGTGCCACAAATCCCTGCGATCAGGTCAAGCAAGCTCGGATTGGCATAAAGAAGGGAGAAGAGCTGTACCCCGGCCGGAAGCCCGGTCATGAACTGATCAAACCGGAGAAATGCAATGTCAGGATCTGCCGTACGGGAGAGCGCACGTAACAAAGCTGGCATCAGTGCGGTCAACCGCTCGCGCGACCGTGGGCTTCTCGTCGCGGAAATGCGTCCCGTATGCCACCCCCGAATAGTAGAGGCTATCTCGCTTGTGTTCCTGAAGCCCAGGCTCACAAGCGTGGCGGTCGTCTCGGGATCATCTTCTGTACCAGTGAAGACGAGGCTCCCACCCTCCTCCCCCAGGGGGGGGGCGCTTTCAAACAGTGCTGCATAATGGGTCTGGACTGTCGTCAGATGTTTGAGAAGGTCTGCATCGAATGCTGCCCGCGTGTCATACCCCATGAAGATCGCAACGTGATGCAATCCTTCATCGGTTCCAGGCAGCGAATGGGTCTGCTCATCATCAATCATTTGCAACCGATGCTCGAGTGTGCGGAGAAACCTGTACGCTTCTTTCAGATCTGCAGCGACGTTGGGTTCTATCCACCCTTTCGCGGTCAAGGTGTCCAGCATTGCACAGGTCTGCATGCCACGTAGCTCAGGGTCACGCCCGCCTGCGATCAATTGCTGTGTTTGCACGAAGAACTCAATCTCGCGGATGCCGCCGCGTCCCAACTTGATATTATGCCCAGCGATCGCGATCCTGGCATGACCCCCGACGGCATGGATTTGACGTTTCATCGAGTGGATATCCTCGATGGAAGCGTAGTCGAGATATTTGCGCCAGATAAACGGCGAAAGTGTTTTCAGAAAACGGGCACCGGCTTTCGTGTCACCTGCCGCAAGACGGGCTTTGATGAAAGCGGCACGCTCCCAATTTTGTCCGCGGCTTTCATAATATTGCTCAGCGGCTGGCAGAGAGACGGCGGTTGGCGTTGCGCCCGGGTCCGGCCTCAGTCTCAAATCCGTCCGAAAGACATAACCATCTGCGGTGCGATCCTGCATGAGTTTCACAAGGTCTTTCGTCAGGCGGACCATGAAAGTCGCTTCGTCCAGGCTTTCGCGAATTTTGAGTTGGCCGGGCTCATAGAAAAAGACGAAATCAATATCGCTCGAATAGTTGAGCTCACCTGATCCATATTTCCCCATCGCGAGGATGACGATGCCGGTATCTTCACCGCTGCTGCACTCGGATAGAAGATCACCTTTTGTGGCCGCTTTGGCCAACAACCAGTGAAGACCTTCCCGCAGGACGGTATCCGCGAAGGCCGTCAAATTTCCGGTGACGGTTTCGAGCGGCCATATGCCTGCCATATCCGCAAGAGCAATGCGAAGCGCCACTTCCGCCTTTGCGCGTCTTGCAGATGCCATCGCCTCTTCCAGCTTTTCAGCCTGGCGCAACTCTGCCTCAAGGCCAGAAAGCATTGCTGCAAAACCTGCATCCGCCCGTTCAACCAACAGGCGCGGCAGGAGGTCTGGATAGCGCAAGCATGTTCGTGCGAGAAAAGCGGAGTTTCCGCCAATGGCGTCTGCCACACGCGCGAACGCGCTTTTGCCGCTCAGTTCCGCCCACTCCGTTTCCTGAAGGTCGCGACGCAGGTCAGCCAGCAGATCCTCGCCCCGGCGGGCATCTGCTGCTGCTGGCAATCTCTCCACATGGTTCAGAATCGATTGATCAGACACGATACACCCCAACTCCGTCACATTGCCGCGCACCACCCCGAGCGAGACAAAAAAAGCCCATCGGAAACCGATGGGCCTATTCCTACAGCATTACTGATAAGAGATCAGCAGCCAGCTGCAGCTTTCAGCTGTGAAGACGGGCGGAAGCGCAGTGTCTTCGAAGCCTTAATCTTGATTTCTTCGCCTGTACGCGGGTTACGGCCCTTGCGTGCCTTGCGTTTGGACACAGCGAATGTGCCGAACGTACCAATCGTGTACTTGCCTTCTTTTTTGGATGCTGCCAGACCGGCTTCGATTTCACCGAATACCAGTTCTACAGCGCGTTTTGCTTCGGCTTTGCTAAGATCCCCAGCAACGGCGACGCGTTCAATAAAGTCTGCTTTGCTCATTTGTCCACTCTCC
>JAVKCY010000052.1:0-5016 GCA_040223265.1 Parvibaculum sp.
GCGCGAACACCCGTTGAAAGCCATAACCATTCTGGCGTATGGCGCGTCAGCGCCGGGTCCAGAATGACAATCCGCGGCGCAAGGTCCGCATGTTCATAGCCTTCTTTCAGATTCTTTTTGAGATCTGTTGCCCCGCCAAGCGGATTAAACTCGCCACCGGACAGCGTGGTCGGGATCGCGATAGAACGGATGGCAGGACCTGCAAACACCGGATGGATCACTGTACCATCTGCCTCAACCCGCACATGAAAGGGCTCAAAATCCTCAGCACTTTGTATGTCATGGGTGAGTGCCACAAGCATAACCTTGCCCGCATCGGTGACAGACCCGCCACCCAGCGTCACAACAAGATCCGTATTGACCGCGCGTGCTGCCTCCGCCGCTGCAAGAACAGCCGGGCGCGGCGTATGCGCAGGCATGCCTGTGTAAACAGCCGCAAGTTTGGACCCAAGTGTGCGCCGGATCGCCGCTATTTCATCGGTTTCCCGGTCAAGCGTCGCGCTCGCCAGCAAAAACACGCGGGTCGCACCCAGCCGCTCAACTACCGCTGCCAATGCGCGCGCCGCCGGTTCGCCAAAGATCACTTTCTCCAGCGTCGAACATTGAACCTCGCCCGTCTGCACCATTGGCTTCGCCCCCCTCAATCTCACCCGTTCGTAAAGTCTGACGGAAAAGCAAGAGGATGAAAACCTTCTTGTGAAACCCGCCGGGTTCAGAAAAGCCGTGTATCCGTTTCCAATCCAAGGAAGAGACGCCCTGCCTGCTCCAGCACACCTTTCGCCACCATCATATGTTGTGTGGCAACATGCACGTCCCGGAAATGCCGTTGCAAAGGCGACGTCCGGTAAACCGACGTGCCGCCCCCCAGGCCATACACAATGTCCACCGCCTCGGCAGCAGCCGTTGTCGCATGCGCCATGGAGAGCCGCATATCCCGGCGAAGATCAACGGGGATAGCATCACCCTTCTGCGCCGCCTCCCACGCAGCCCCAACCGCCTCATCCATAAAGGCGGTCGCGGAGCGAACCAGCGCCTCCGCTTTGGAAACACCCATCTGCGTATCAGGGCGGCTCGCCAAGGGCTTCAGCGTGCCTTGTGGTGTCTTGGCAGACGCAAAACCCACCAGCTCATCAATGGCGGCGCGCGCTGTCCCCAGCGCAACGCTGGAAATGCCGGATGCCAGAAGTGCAAAAATCGGGAACCGATAGAGAGGCTTCTCCATCGGTTTGTCATAACCAAAGGCAACCGCACGGGAAGCGGGCACAAACACGTCCTTCATCTCAAAGTCCGTACTCCCCGTCCCGCAAAGGCCCGACACGTCCCACGTATCCAGGAGCGTCACGTCTGCCTTCGGGACGAGCATCATGCGGCTGATCGGCACGCCCGTGTCTGACATTTCAGGCTTGCCGTCCCGCATGACAAAGCACCCGCCAGAGACCCAGGACGCATTGGGCGAGCCCGAGCCCCATTGCCAGCGGCCGGAGACACGAAACCCCTCACCCTCCGGCACCGCTTTGCCGGTCGGCGCGAAAACACCCGCCGTGATCGTGCGCTGGCCTTTGCCAAAGATCGCTTCTGCATCCGCCCTGGGCATATAGGCCGACGACAATGCCGTCGTCGCACCGATCATCACACACCACGCCGCGGAGGCATCACCGGTCGCAAGCGTTCGGATGAGCTTCAGATAGGTCATCGGATCAATTTCATATCCACCGAAACTTTCTGGCACCATCAACGAGTAGAAACCCGCAGCCGCAAACTGGTCCGCAATATCCTGCGGCAAGGACCGGTTCTTCTCGATCTCGCTCGCCCGCTCGCGCAGCATAGGCACAAAACCCGCCGCGGCACCAAGAAGCCCCTCAACCGCTTTCTCATTTGTCATGATCTGTTCCATCTTATAAACCCCACCGGGGCCACAAAAGCCTTACTGAGGCAACCCAAGCCGCGTAGCGATATTGTTTTTCTGCATGTTTGAAGAACCGCCAACGATCGGCATGCCCAGCACATCGCGCACATTGCGCTCCATGTCATAGGCATCCGACAGACCGTAAGCGCCCATGACCTGCTGGCAGGCCAGCACAATCTCGACAGCCGTATCCGCCACGAAAAGCTTTGCCATGCTCGTTTCTACCGAACAGGGTTTCTTTTCCTGCGCGAGATAGACCGCGTGATAGAGCATGTGTCGGCAGGCTTGGAGTTTCGTCTTCACCTCAGAAAGCGTGTGCCGCACCGCCTGGTGCGCCGCTATCGGTTTGCCAAACTGCTCCCGCTCCTGCGCATAAAGCCAGGCTTCATCAACGGCTGCACGTGCAAGACCATAGGTAACCGTTGTGATCTCGATCTTTTCAACATCGAGCGTACGTCCGGCCAGCATGCCCCAGCCTTTGTTCCAGCCCTCGGCGCCACCCAGCACATTCTCAATGTCGATTTCCACATCATCAAAATAGACATCACACGACGCCGTGTAGCGCAGGTTCGCATGTTCAATCGGTTGCATGCTGATCCCCGGCGTCTTGGTCGGGATGAGGAGCACCGTCAGATTGCGATATTTTTTGCCCTCAGGGTCACTGTTCACCAGACAATAAATATAGTCCGCCCAGTCAGCGCCTGTGCACCAGCGCTTGGCGCCGTTCACAATTACTTTCTTGCCGTCGTCAGACAGCCGCGCTCTGGTTTTAACCGTCGCGAGATCTCCACCAACATCCGGCTCGGACAGACCATAAGCAAACCAGATGTCACCATTGGCAAGCTTCGGCAACAGCTCACGCTTCTGCGCCTCCGACCCGTTCTCAACCACGTTCGCGCCACCATAAAACGCCGCGTGAATGAACGGCCCACCAAGAGACGGCCCGACCTGACAAAGCTCATCCAGGACCGCGACAGCGGCCACAAGGTCAATCCCCTGCCCGCCATATTCCTCCGGAATGGTGAGCCCGCAAATGCCAAGGTCTGCCATTTTGCGAAACGTCTCGCGGCAAAACGTGTGGTCTCGGTCAAGCTGCCGACGCTTTTCCCGCGGCATCTCCGCTGCCACAAACCGGCGGACCGTCTCGCGGAGCAATGAAATATGTTCCGGTTCTTCAGTAAAATACATGATCGTTACTCTTTCCGTCGCTCACTCGCCGGTAAATTTGGGCGCGCGCTTCTCTTTGAACGCCGCAACGGCTTCTGTCCGGTCCATCAGCGTGTTCGTGATCGCCTCATAGGCAATCGCCGCATCCATCACCTTCACGGCAATTTCGCGCAGTGTGATGTTGACCGCCGTCTTGGTCCAACGCACGGCCCAGCGCGGGTTTGCCAATATCTTGCCGGCAAGCTCACTCACCTTGGCGTCAAGCGCGTCTGCCGGCACAACATAATTGATGAGGCCCAGATCCATTGCCTGCTGTCCGCTCAACATGTCACCGGTCATCAGCAATTCTTTCGCTTTCGCAAAGCCGATAAGCTGTGGCCAGATGACCGCCCCACCATCACCCGCAACAAGCCCCACTTTCACATGCGGGTCCCCGATCACAGCCTTTTCGCTCGCAATGATCACGTCACACAGAAGAGCAATCGTTGCGCCAAGCCCGGCAGCAGCGCCGTTCAAACGACAGATGATCGGCTTTTCAAGCTCAAGCAGGGTGGTGACGATACGCTTGCCTTCAGGTGCGATGGCGCGAAATTTGGCAGGGTTCGCAATCATGTCATCGAACCAGTCCATATCGCCACCTGCGCAAAAGGCACGGCCCGACCCGGTCAGAATAATCAGATCGCTATCCTCATCTTTCTGCAGGTCGACAAACACACGTGCCAGTTCCTCATGCATGCGTGCGTTGACAGCATTCACCGGCCCCGGACCATCAATCGTGACCGTGAGGGTGCGTGCTTCGTACGAGAAACGAAGCGTCTCATAATCTTTGAATTCCATGCGATTTCCCCTTTGTTCTGAGGATACCTCAGAATATACTGCGCGCACAAGCCTATCAATGGTGCGAAAATCGTCCGGACGACAGAATTTATTGAGGAAACCTCAAATTGGCCGCAATATCAAGACCAGAAAAGAAAAGGGCCGGGCGCTGGGGCGACAGAGAAGCCTCGATCTTGGACGCAGCCTGGATGCTCATCCGGGAGCGCGGCTTCGACCGCATCACCATGGCGGAGATCGCAGCCTCCATTGGCCTCTCCGAAGGCAGCCTCTACAATTATGTGCCAAGCAAACGGGAGCTGGCTATCCGCGTGTCAGAAAGATGGTTTGCCGGACAGACCGCCACCCTGTCGCAGACCCTCGACACATTTTCATCGACGCAGGAAAAAATCACTCTGATCGTTGAGCGTCACATCGCCATGATCCTGGACCAGCCAGAACTTTTCCTGATGTGGATCCGGGAGGTGAGGGCGACCGATGCCTATCAGGCCTCATCCTCCAGGGACATTTTCAGAGCCTACACCGGCCTCCTGCGAACAACACTGAAGAACGCACGAAAGCGGGACGAAATCCGTCATGAAATGAGTGACGACATGATGCGCGACATGATCTATGGCGGTGCGGAGCATATTGCCTGGACCAGCATCGTACAAAAACGTGAGAAGAATTTCGACACGAGAGCGGCCGCCAAGACCTTAAGCAGTACATATTGGCGTGCGCTGAAGACGGATAGCGAAACAACACCCCAAACAGGGCTTGAAGATCGCCTTTCCCGCATTGAAGAAAAACTGGATCAGCTCACCTGAGCCATTCGCAATTGTGCAGCAATTCTTGTTGGTTGGGGATCACCAACCCCGACAAAAACAAGACTTGAAGCAACCTCGTCGCCCGCATAAGGCGAGATGCGCAGCCGCCCCGCTACATATTGAACGGTCAACATTCCCTCATCGGTCGCAACCACGCCCTTGAGCCGAAGGATGGAGGAGGGCAAGGCGCGCAAAACCTCCGTTAACAGAGCCCGTGTACACACCCCGTTCAATTGAACACTTCCCGACCAGAACGGGTGCTCATGTGCTTCGTGCCCCTGCGCGCCTCCAGCCCCATGTGGC
>JAVKCY010000062.1:0-4536 GCA_040223265.1 Parvibaculum sp.
GAAGAGGGACTGCACCTAACATCTTTCGCACCCGCCGCGCGCGCGAGTTGAAGATCACCCTCAAATGAAGAGGGACTGCACCCTTAAGCGCATACGGTAGTTTGGCGGTAAAGTTGAAGATCACCCTCAAATGAAGAGGGACTGCACCCCCGGTCCATAAAGCCCAACACTGTCAAAAGTTGAAGATCACCCTCAAATGAAGAGGGACTGCACCGATGGATCAGCCAACCGCAGCAGCCAGAAAGTTGAAGATCATTCTCAAATGAAGAGGGACTGCACCCCCATGAGCTAGGCACAAAAAAAGGGGGCTCCGAAGAGCCCCCTACCCGCCACTCCCCCGGAATTTCTTCCCGCAAGAGCTTATCAAGAGTGCCAACTCTGATTAGTAACCGACGCCGCCATTAAAGCTTGTCGCGCCATAGCTTGCGCTTGTCTCGGTCGTGTGACCAGAGCTCTTGCGAACGAGGTAGACTTCCGCAAACCGGGCACCACCTCTGGACGACATGCCAGAGAAGTTTGGCTGGCTGGAAGGACCACATGCAAGCCGGCCTTCATTGCCGAAGTAAAGCGACTGACCTTCGAGGCATTGTACGGGCGGCTGCAAACCGAAATTCACATCGCTGCCATTACCGGCAACCTCGCCGATCATCGCGACCAGAACATCGCCAGCCTGGCAATACATCAGCTCACCGCTGCCTGTGCTCACATTGACCTCTGTTGCGCTCGTGGCGAGATAAGCGGCCTCCTGAAGACCCTTTGCGTCTTCACAGACACCGCGAACAACGCGGGAGGTTGAACGCTCTTCCTTCACAACAACGCGCAACGGACCAATCGTGATTGGCGCACGAGCCGCATTGACGATGGTCCCGCCAGCACCCCGGCGCTCAGGCCCGAAGACACTGTTTCTGAGATTGTTGGCATTCAACCGTCCACCGGCAGCAGAGGCCGCGGTCGCTGCGCTCACCGCATTGGCGTTGGCAATGGCCTCAGCCCGTGCAATCGATTCACTGCTCGCATTGACGTTCACATTGCCGCCACCTTCACCACCGCCATCGATCTGGTTGATGATTGTGACATTGTTGTTGTTCGTATTGTTGTTCGTGTTGTTGTTCGTGTTGTTGTTGTTGTTCACAACGTCAACATTCACGTCTACGCCAACATCCACATAAATATCATCACCATCTTCACAGCCACAATCTTCCCATTCTGGATCAGGCTCTGGTTCGGGCTCCCAACATGGGTCTTCCCATTCGCAGGCATTGGCTGTCCCGCTACCAACTGTCAGGAAAATGGCACTTGCTGCAAAAGCGAACAGGCCAAGGAAAAGAAAAAGATAAAAGCGTTTCATTTTGGCACTCCGGAGAGATGTTCTGGCCTGCTTGCGCGGGCTCTGTGGGTTATTACCCCTCCCTTTGCATGTCCCGTGCCGTTAATCATACCCACTCCTTGTGGGATCGAGTGAGCGCCTTCACCTGCCAAAGCACTGTCAAAGAGAGACGTGCACATCTCTATTCATTAACAGTGCCAATTGGACCAAAGCGCTGCCCGCTTAAAAATATTACCGATTTCTGCCGTTTTTCAGCGGCAAAAACCCCTGCCCCCCGCGTTTTTCCACCCGCCGTTAAACTTTGGCATGGTTTTCGCTCTCTTCCACCCCGAATGCATCCGCGGCCCCTTCGCTGTCTCAGAGCGGTACGGACACGGATCAAAACACGACAGGAACCAGGGGTCTCGATATCGAGAAGCGGGCAACGCGACACCACACCATCGCGGCACACCCCGCCAGACCGGAAGAAGTGACAGGAAGATGAGAATGACACACCAAACCGTACAGGCGCTGCTCAATTACTGGAATGAGCTGAGAGGCGACCGACCTGCACCCATGCGTGGGGAAATCGAGCCGCGCGACATCAAGAGCGTCCTGCCACATGTGTTCATTCTGGAACGCAATGACAGATGGACATATCGCTTCAGGCTGGCGGGCACGGGCCTTTGCACCACATACGGTATGGAGTTTCGCCGCCACAATATGGCAGCGCTCTGGCAGGATGACAGCCAGCAGAAAATCCTGAACCTCCTCAATGATGTAACCGGCAGCGGTATCATTGGAACCATCGACTACACAGCGGAAACGCCGGACAATCGGCAGCTTGCCATGCAGATGATCCTCCTGCCGCTCGCGCAAGACAATGGGGCGATCACCCGTGTGCTGGGTGCAGCTGTTGCCGTTGATGACCTGCCCTGGGTCGGCGATCACATGCTTATCCGTCAATGGGTCGACAATATCCTGCGCACAGACCCTCTCGACATTCCGCTCGCACCGCCACTTGCGGCCAGTCACATGCCAGATATCGCCAAAAAGATCATCAGAGCAACGCCGCCGCGACCTGCCAGTGTCGCGAGCCTTGCAACAAGACGCCAGGGGTTAAACGCAGAACGCCCTTACCTGCGGCTTGTCCGAGACAATAGTCTGGACCTGAACAAGGCAAAATGAGGCACATTGGAAAAGTCGGCACTCATCAAGTTAGCCGGCTTTTTTTCTAAAGCCCGCCAGAGCGGCAGCCACACCGCGCGCGCCACGCAAATCGCACGCGCTCAAATCAACACCTGACAGGTCTGCGCCGTTAAGGTCGGCTTCCGTAAAGTTTGTACCAGCCGTCGCGCACGCACTCAGATCAGCGCCCTTCAGCACCGCGCCGGTGAAATCACAATGGGAGAGGTTTGACCCGATAAGATTGGCGCGTGCGAGATTGGCCCCACGGAAATTTGAAGGCCAGGTGCGACCCCCACCTCCAGCAATCGGCATGGCGGAAAGGTCTGCCTTGCTCAAATCAGCGCCGGACAGATTGCTGCACTCAAATTTGGCGCCCCGCAAGTCAGCCTGCGTCAAAATGGAATTTACAAGCATCGCACCGGAAAAATTGGCCATCGAGAAAATGCCCTCTTCGAAATTGGCACTCGCCAGAATGCAATCTGTAAATTCAGCTGCGGAAAGCTCAATGCCGCGGTGCGTAAATCCTGTAAGATCGACACCCCGGAAAACCGCTTGATCCCCCTTCGCGCCGCCCGTCATCATCCAGTCTTTATGCCCGCGCATCAGCTCGTCAATAGAAATACCAAGGTCTGCCGCAGAACGCGGCATGATCGCACCTTCCGTTGACTTGGCTGTCATCAACTCAATCTTGTTGAACCGCGCAGCCGTCAGGTCCACGCCCTCAAGGCAGGCCCCGTCAAAAATCACGCCCACCAGTTCGGCACCGCGTAAGTTCACACGCGACAGGTTGGCGTTGGTAAGGTCTGCACCATCCAGCATCGCACCCGACAGATCAGCCCCCGTAAAATCACACCCTGACAAGCGTGCGCCCTTAAGGTTGGCTTGAAACAAGTCGGTACCGGACCCGTTCGCCCGGTTCATGCGAACCTTCTCAAGGTTGGAATGGCGCAGGCTCGCATTGTCAAAACGCGTCGCCTGATCTCCATTATCCATGTAGGCGAGGCCGCCGGAGGCAGACTGGCGCATGATCGTTCCTTCGCGAAGATCGCTATCCGTCAGGTCCGCGCCTTCAAGATTGGCGCGTGTAAACCTTGCACCGCGCAAGTCCGCACGGGTCAGATCGGCCTTGTGAAGATTGACGCCGGTCAGATCAGCCCCAAACAGATTGACGCGCGTCAGCCGCGTACCCGCAAAGCTTGCGTTCGCTGCCCGAAGCCCCACAAGCTCGGCGTCGCTCAGGTCCATCTTGTCGAACCGAATGGATTCAACATTTTTGTGGCTGAGATTGAGGCGATCACCGCCCCGCTCCCGCCGGACATAACGGACATGGTTTTGCAGCGCTTCCTTAAGCGCTTCAATTGCCATCCGTTTTGTGTTGTCAGAGGCTACAGGCATTTAGCGAACTCAAAAATTTTGTCTGCTCATACTGGCACAATCGTTTTTACATTTCGTAAAACCAAAGATTATCAATCTAGCGAAACAAAAAAACCGCGGCGCGTAAATCGCGCCACGGCTTCCAGAATTCATATCCTGTTAAGGATCAGGCAGCGTTGGCAGCACTATCCTCTGCAATACGCACATCTTCAGCAGGCAGCGGCGCCTTGCCCAGCATGTCGTCCGAGATCTTCTCAGCAATCATGATTGTCGGCGCATTTGTATTGCCGCCCACAAGTGTTGGCATGACCGACGCATCGACAACACGAAGCCCCTCAACACCACGCACACGGCATTTGGTATCAACCACCGCCATGTCGTCATAACCCATCTTCGCCGTACCAACTGGGTGGTAGATCGTTTCCGCACATTCGCGGATCCAGGCATCAATCGCTTCATCAGACTGCTTGTCAGCGCCCGGCCAAACTTCAGCACCGCGATAAGGATCAAGCGCCTTCTGACCGACAATATTTCTGACCAAACGAACACCATCGCGCATGACCTTGCGATCATACTCGCTCTCCAGATAATTCGGCTGGATCAGCGCATGCTCCGTCGCATCCGTGGATTTGAGCCCAACAAAACCTCGGCTCTCCGGGCGGAGCTGG
>JAVKCY010000069.1:0-19792 GCA_040223265.1 Parvibaculum sp.
CAGGGTCTTGCGGCAACCTATATGTGTTCCGGCCTCACCGCCTTTTCCGCGATGAAAAAGCTCGGCGATATCAGCGCTGAAGAACGCGTGGCTATTGTTGGCCTTGGCGGTGTCGGGATGATGGGTCTCCAGTTTGCCAAAACCATGTTCGATGCAGCTCCCATCGGGGCTGACGTTGACGCGCAGAAACTTCAGGCCGCCATGGGAGCCGGCGCACATGCCGTTTACAACCCAAAAGATGAGGATGCGATCAAGCAGCTCCTTGCTGACACAAATGGTGGTGTGCCTGCAGCGGTTGACTTCGTGGGGTCCGAATCCTCCCTCAAGTTTGCGACATCCATTGTGCGTAAGGGTGGCAAAGTGATTGTGGTGGGCATGTTCGGTGGCGGTTTCTCCATGCCGATCCCGATGTTCCCGATGCGGGCGATCACCATTGGCGGGTCCTATGTTGGCTCGCTCGATGAGACGATTGAGATGATGGCGCTTGTGAAATCGGGCAAGATCGATCCGATCCCGGTGGAGGAGCGCCCGCTGTCTGCTGCAACCAAATCGCTCGATGATCTGCGCAAGGGCTCCATCATGGGCCGGGTGGTGCTGACACCGTGACCCCGATCCTCTAAAGAGCCTGCTGGAGCTGTTGCACGAAAGTGCGCAGCCCCACACGGCGCTCCCGGCGCAGGCGCTCGGCGGTGAGAATAGCTTTCAGCTCTGCCAGTGCCTTTTCAACATTGTCGTTCACGATGATGTAATCATATTCCGCGTAATGACTGATTTCATCGGATGCCTTTGCCATGCGCGTGGCGACGACATCTGCCGGGTCTTGCGCCCGCATATTGAGACGCTTTTCAAGCTCATGGCCGGATGGTGGCAGAATGAAGACCTTTACCAGGTCCTTCGACGCACTCTCTTCCAGCTGCTGTGTCCCCTGCCAGTCAATGTCGAACAGCACATCATCGCCGGCAGCCAGAGCCTCTTCGACCGGCTTTTTGGGCGTGCCGTAATAATTTTCAAATACTTTTGCGTGTTCCAGAAATTCACCCTGGTTGCGCATCAGGCCAAAATCTTCCGTCGTCAGAAAATGGTAATCCTTGCCGTTTTCCTCCCCCGGACGGGGTTTGCGCGTTGTTGCGGAAACGGACATGGTGATGTTGCCATCCTCTGCCAGCAGGCGACGGGACAAGGTTGTCTTGCCAGCGCCGGAGGGTGAGGAGAGGACCAGCATCAATCCTCTGCGATGAATATCCACTTCATTCATTCGACGTTTTGAACCTGTTCTTTGAGTTGATCAATCACAGCTTTCAGATCGAGGCCGATACGCGTCAAGCTTGCATCAGATGATTTGGAGCAGAGCGTATTGGCTTCACGATTGAACTCCTGCGTGAGAAAATCAAGTCGGCGGCCAATGGGCTCCCCGGAGACGATCAGCTCTCGCGCCAGCAAGACGTGCGCACGCAATCGGTCCAGTTCCTCCCGCACATCTGCTTTGGTCGCGAGCAGTGCGGCTTCCTGCGCAAGACGTTCTTCGGAGAGACCTGCTGACGCGTCCAGCAGCTCGTTCATCTGCGCTTTCAGGCGCGCCTTCAATGCCGCTTCACTGTTGGCGGGTGAATTCGTTGCCGCCTCGGTCAAGGTGGCGATCTGCCCGATCTGGTCTTCGATGATGGCGTTGAGCTTTCGCCCCTCATCTGCCCGCGCGAGGGCGAGGTTTTTGGCAGCGTCAGCGAAGGATTTCAGGAGTGCCTTCTCCAGCCCCTCGCGAGCGGCACTATCCTCTACCGCTTCCTGTGTCTCCAGCACGCCACGAATAGCCAGGAGGCCTTCCACCGTTGGCGGCGAAAGCGTGATCCCTTGTTCAGCGGCAATGTCTGCCATCTGCTTCGCGGCAACGAGTACCTGGCTTGCGACAAGCGGATTTACCTGAACGCTGGTGGTTGGGCTTGTGGCTTCCAGTACCAAGCCTGCCTGACAATTGCCGCGCCGAACATGGTGCCCCAGAAGGTCCCGAAACTTTGGCTCCAAGGCTTCAAATCCCGATGGCAGGCGGAAGCGGCAATCAAGCCCTTTGCCGTTCACACTCCGCACTTCCCAGTGCCAGCGATAGGCACCTTCAGTACCGTCTACGCGGCCAAAGCCTGTCATGCTGTTGAGCGACATGTTCGTCCTTTAGATACTTCATCCCAGAAACAGGCGTCGTGAGCCAGAATCAAGAGCATTGGAAAATCAGTATACCCATGCCAGCCCTCAAGACTATTGCTGGCGGGCGCGTTCAATCCGGCGCCATTTGGCTACATTGCGCTGATGCTCCGCAAGGGAAGAGGCGAAAGCATGACCACCGGTGCCATCAGCCACAAAATAGAGATCCTTGGTGGCAGGCGGGTTCAGCACAGCTGCAATGGCCGCTTCTCCGGGATTGGCAATCGGCGTCGGTGGCAATCCGTCAATCTGATAGGTGTTGTAGGCGGTTTCCCGATCAATCTCCGAGCGACGGATGGGACGACCGAGCGGAGCTTTGCCCTCGGTGATGCCATAAATGATCGTCGGATCAGACTGAAGACGCATCGGTATCCGGAGACGATTGACGAACACTGCGGCCACGCGCGGGCGCTCCACCGCAAGGCCTGTCTCTTTCTCAACGATGGATGCGAGAATAACCGCCTCTTCCGCCGTTGAGATGGGCAAATCGTCTGCCCGTGCGGTCCACAGGCGGGCAACCACTTCATCATGGGCGCGCGTCATTTCTGTGACTATCTCCCCACGGCTCATGCCACGGGTGAAGAGATATGTTTCCGGCAGCAGCGTCCCTTCTGCCGGAAGCTCCGGCATGTCCCCCACAAGCACGGGGTCAGCCTCAACGAGCGCCATGATTTCAAAACTCGTGAGCCCCTCGGCAACCGTGATCTTGTGGAGGATCGATTTTCCTTCCTCCAGGATCGCCGCAATCCCTTCCATGCTGGCAGACGCAGGGATGAAATATTCACCAGCCTTGAGACGCCCGCCGCGCTCTTGCAACTGCAATGTCAGACGGAAAATTCTCTGATCCGTAATCAGGCCTGCCTGCTCCAGCTCGCGAGCGATAACAATCAGCGCCTTGCCTCGCTCCAGCATAAAGATCTGGTCTTCAGCCGTCGGGCCCGGCTCCGTGAATTTTTCGCGTGCAAAATAATAGGCGCCAGCGGCGAGAGCCGCGACAAGAACAATCATCAAGATGGCAGAAAGCAAGAGCCAACGCAGCCAGCGGCGCTTGGGTTTCGCGGCTTGCGTTTCGGTCTCAGACGTCTTTTCGCCTGAGACCGTGTTTTCTTCTGACGATGGCTCGCTCAAGCGTCGACTTTTTGCATGATGAGCGACGCGTTCGTGCCACCAAAGCCAAACGAGTTGGTCAAGATCGCATTGATCTCTTTCTTCCGTGGCTTGTTCGGCACAAGGTCCATCGCGGTTTCGATGGAGGGATTGTCGAGGTTGAGCGTCGGCGGCGCGATATTGTCTCGCATCGCAAGGATCGTGAATATTGCCTCTACAGCACCTGCAGCACCCAACAGATGGCCGATTGATGATTTGGTTGATGACATGGACATGGTTTCAACCGCATCGCCGAAGAGCCGCTGCACGGCCCCCAGTTCGATCTCATCGCCAACCGGGGTCGATGTGCCATGTGCGTTGATATAGTCGATATTCTTGATACCAAGGCCCGACCGCTTCAACGCCATTTCCATCGCGCGGAAACCACCATTGCCATCCGGGGCGGGCGACGTGATGTGATAGGCGTCTCCAGTGAGACCATATCCCGTCACCTCAGCATAGATTTTCGCACCACGCGCTTTTGCGTGTTCATATTCTTCCAGAACCACAATGCCTGCGCCCTCGCCCATAACAAAGCCGTCGCGATCCTTGTCATAGGGACGCGATGCTTTTTCCGGCGTGTCATTGAAACCCGTCGACATGGCGCGTGCGGCGGTAAAGCCTGCAATGCCCAATCGGCAGATCGAGGCTTCAGCACCACCAGCCACCATCACGTCGGCATCGCCAAACATGATGAGACGGGACGCATCGCCAATGGCATGAGCACCTGTCGAACAGGCGGTCACGACAGAATGGTTGGGTCCTTTGAGACCGTACTTAATGGAGACCTGACCGGAACACAGATTGATCAGACGACCTGGAATGAAGAACGGGCTGACACGACGCGGGCCCTTTTCATGCAGCACGATAGACGTGTCATAGATGCCTGGAAGGCCGCCAATGCCCGAACCGATCATCACGCCTGTTGCACACTGGTCCACTTCCGTCTTCGGATGCCAATTGGCATCAGCCAGAGCTTGGTCTGCGGCGGCAATCGCAAAAATAATAAAGTCATCGATACGCTTGGCTTCTTTGGGCTCTACCCATTCATCCTGAATGAAAGCGCCTTCACCCTCGCGCGGTACTTCGCAGGCAATCTTGCACGGCAGGTCATCTGTCTCGAACTTGGTGATTTTTCCGGCACCAGATTCGCCCGCGAGCAACCGCTTCCAGGTTGTTTCGACACCACATCCAAGTGGTGACACCATTCCCAATCCTGTTACTACGACCCGTCGCATGCCAGTCCACTCCGCTACAGCAGGTTCTCCGTTAAGAGCAACCTGGGATTTTGATGTTTCCACCTGATCGGCGCACAAAACCGACGCTCAATCAGGCGGCAAAACTCTAGCCCGAAAACAAGACTCTAGCCTGAAAAAAGGACGGGCGCAGGCATCCTTTGAGAATGCTGCGCCCGCTCATTGCCTGATGAAATCAGGAAGCTGAAGAGATGAACTTAACAGCATCGCCAACCGTGAGGATGGTTTCTGCCGCGTCGTCTGGAATCTCAACGCCGAACTCTTCTTCAAACGCCATAACCAGCTCTACGTTATCAAGGCTGTCTGCGCCAAGATCGTCGATGAAGCTTGCGTTTTCTTTAACTTTGTCGGCTTCCACCCCAAGGTGCTCGACGACGATTTTCTTCACGCGCTCTGCAATGTCACTCATGTTCTGTCCTCAGATCCTTCGTGTTCTACCCCGGTTTATCCACCGGACTTTGATTGCTGGCATCCAACATATTTTGTTGAAGGATACCGATGGCTGGCCTCGCGCAGAAGCGCTTGGAACTGTCTTGGCCTCCGGCCCGGCGACCGTTGGCCTGCTTGGCGGCTGTTCTGGCCTCTTCGCGCCGCTTTCGCAAGTAGAAATCGCGGGTTAGGTACCATACTTTTTCTAACCGCACCAGAGCCTGCAATTGGGGCCATAGGGAGGCAATATGGTGTTAACCCATTGTTTTTCCACATCTTTAGATCATTATCATACCGCCATTGACGTGAATTGTCTGCCCGGTGACGTATGCAGCCTCTTCTGAGGCCAAATAAAGTGCAGCGGCTGCAATCTCATCGCCCGTACCCATTCGGCCCATGGGAATCATTGCATTCACCCGCGCCTGTTGTGCATCGTCCAGCACATCGGTCATTGCGGTCGCGATAAAGCCGGGGGCAATACAATTGACGGTAATGTTGCGCGACGCCACTTCCTGGGCGATGGATTTGGTCATGCCGGTGATGCCGGCCTTTGAAGCAGCATAATTGGCCTGACCGGGATTGCCCATGGTGCCCACGACTGATGTCACCGATATGATACGACCCCAGCGGCGTTTCATCATGCCGCGCATGCATGCACGCGCCAGACGGAATGATGCCGTCAGATTGACCGCGATCACCTGATCCCATTCCTCATCCTTCATGCGCATGAAGATATTGTCTTTGGTCATACCGGCATTGTTGATGAGAATATTGAGTTCACCCATAGCTTCTTCCGCCTGCTTTGGCAAAGCGTCAACTGCTGCGCCATCAGACAGATTGCACGGCAAAATGTGGGTCCGTTCGCCAAGCTCGCTCGCGACCTTCTCCAGCGCTTCAACGCGCGTGCCTGACAGCGCCACGGTGGCGCCCTGTGCGTGCAAGGCCTTGGCAACAGCGGACCCGATGCCACCGGACGCGCCGGTTACCAGGGCTGTCTTGCCGGTCAAATCAAACATGTACGTCTCCTTTATGCGCGTCCCCGTGCTGCGGGTACCGCCTGAATTATAGTGCGTAAACTCAGAGGCTTTCGAGGAAGGCCTTTACGTCTGCGGGTGTGCCAACGGCAGAGCCGCTAACAGACTTGTCGATCCGTTTTGTAAGCCCGGTCAATACTTTACCTGCCCCTACTTCAACCAGTTCCGTAACGCCTTGTCCAGCCAGATAGATCACGCTTTCACGCCAGCGCACCATGCCCGTCACCTGCTCCACCAGCAGGTTGCGGATCTCGGCCGGGTCTGACACAGCGCTTGCGCGGACATTTGCAATCAGGGGAACGCACGGCACCTTCATATCGACCTTGCCCAGCGCCTCCGCCATCGCGTCAGCTGCAGGCTGCATGAGTGCGCAATGGAACGGCGCGCTGACTGGCAGCAGCATCGCGCGTTTCGCACCGCGGGCTTTGGCAAGTTCGGCGGCACGCTCCACCGCTGCCTTTGAGCCGGAAATCACAACCTGCCCGTCAGCATTATCATTGGCGGCAGAGCAGACTTCGCCCTGGGCAGCTTCTGCTGACACGGCGACAGCATCTTCAAACGAGAGGCCGAGCATCGCAGCCATTGCACCGACGCCAACCGGGACGGCTGCCTGCATCGCCTTCCCACGGGTTTTCAGGAGCCGGGCCGTGTCCGCCAGCGTAAAGGTCCCGGCAGCGGCGAGCGCTGAATATTCACCCAGGGAGTGCCCAGCGACGAAACTGGCTTTGTTGCCTAAACTCCAGCCACCTTCAGCTTCCAGCACGCGCATGGCGGCGAGCGATACGGCCATCAACGCAGGCTGAGCGTTCTCGGTCAGGGTCAGCTGATCTTCCGGCCCCTCCCACATGAGGGTGGTGAGCTTTTGGCCCAAGGCGTCATCCACTTCGTCAAACACGGCTTTGGCGACAGGAAATGCGTCTGCCAGCTCTTTGCCCATGCCGACTGCCTGGGAGCCTTGTCCCGGAAAGGTAAATGCCCGTGTCATCTTGTCCCCTGCTTTTCGTTTCTTGCGTTCTTAACTAACCTTGGTGCCCCTACTATCCTTGGAAATAGGGCCAAAATTTGCCTCCCAGAGATACAGCCTAATCAGGGGGTGTCAAGCCACGGCAAATTGGCTTGCGCGCAGGCCAAAAAGCGCTTGCGCGCTGCTATTTGGTGATTATAGTGCGCCACTTCGAAGAGGTCCCGGTTGGGGGCTGAAGGAAGCGTCGGTCTTTTGGCTGACAGGAGATGTCTCCGCGCTTCCAGTGTCTCCGCTTCTTTGTGCACCTTTAGAGCCTTCCGGGGCTCAAAGGGGGCTTTGCGCCGGGGCTTCACATTTTAGGAAAGGAAGGCCGATATGCCTCTTTATGAGCATGTCTTCATTGCGCGCCAGGATGTGAGCGCGCAACAGGTCGAGAGCCTCACAGAGCAGTTCTCGAATATTGTCACTGAAAATGGCGGAAAGATCACCAAAGGCGAATATTGGGGCCTGAAGAATCTTTCTTACAAAGTGAAGAAAAACCGCAAGGGCCACTACCAGCTCCTGAACATTGACGCACCGCACGCTGCGGTTGCTGAAATGGAGCGCCAGATGAGCCTGAACGAAGATGTCCTTCGTCACATGACGCTTCGTGTCGATGCACACGAAGACGGTCCATCCGCAATGATGCAGAGCCGTGGAGACCGTCGTGGTGGCCGTGGTGAGCGCGGCGACCGTGGTGATCGGGGCGACCGTGGTGATCGTGGTCCACGCGAAGGTGGTTTCCGTGATCGTGGCCCGCGCGAAGATCGCAATCGTGACGACAGCAAAGAGGAGTCCGCAGAATGAGCACGCAACAGGTTCCTGCCCGCCGGCCTTTCTTCCGCCGTCGCAAGACATGCCCTTTCTCTGGTTCCAATGCGCCAGCGATTGACTACAAAGATACGAAACTGCTGCTTCGTTATGTTTCCGAGCGCGGCAAGATCGTACCAAGCCGCATCACAGCCGTTTCGGCGAAGAAGCAGCGTGAACTCGCCCGTGCTATCAAGCGTGCTCGTTTTCTGGCACTTCTGCCATACCTGATCAGCTAATATAATGGATGGCCGGATGTCCTCATCCGGCCGTTTCTCTACCTAGCGCTCCGGAGGCCTTCGACAATGCCACCCTATTTGGTTATCGGTGTTGGAGCAGGTGTTGCCGGGGCGATTTTGTTTCTGTCAGCCGGTTTCGGCTCCCCCCTTCTCGGCATTCCCCTGTTTCTTGCCGCCCTGCCGGTTTTTCTGGCGGGACTGGGCTGGGGCTCGATTGCAGCCGGCATTGCCGCCTTGACGGGTTTTCTCATTCTGACCACTGCGGCGAGCTTTTCCGCGGGAATCGCGTTCGTGATTGCGGATGGATTTGCCCCTGCGTGGCTCAGCTATCTGGCGCTATCGCACAATGCGGCGGAGGCCAAAAAGAAGCTAAGCCCCGCAGAACTGGCCCGCCTCGCCCGAAAAGGCGTCGACATCGCGAAACTGGATGAAATCGATGAAGAACCCCACGAAACAGAGTGGTACCCAGCCGGGGCGCTGATCGTCTGGACCGCCTTTGTGGGTGCCGCCGTCCTTGTTGTCGCTGGCCTTGTTACGATGATTATCGGTATGGAGAGCGGCATTGAAGGCTCGCTCCACATGCTCCTTTCCGGGGCGCTGCTCGACGAACGTGCCATTGAAGCTGCACTTCAGGAAATGGGCTTAAGCGCTGATCCACAAAGGATTTTGGGCCTGGTCAGCCTTGCGCTGCCGGCTGTCGCTGTTCTGGTCTGGATCCTGACGACGCTGGGCACCATGTGGCTTGCCCAGTTCATTCTTGTGCGCGCCGGGCAAAACCTGCGCCCCATGCCGGACCTGACCCAGATCGAGCTTCCAGGCTTCCTTTTGGGCCTGCTTGGCGGTGCTCTCATCCTGTCATTTATACCCGGATCAGCTGCTCCCCTGGGGGGTGCGATCACGATTGCGCTTTTTGTCCCATATTTTATGTTGGGTCTTGCGGTAATCCATGCTATCTCGCGTGGCTTAGCGGCCCGAATAGCAGTTCTGGCCGTTTTCTATATTTTGCTGATTTTTACCGGATGGCTGATCGTTCCGGTCTGCCTGGTCGGTCTGCTTGAACCGTGGACCCAACTACGGACACGGTTCGCACGTGCTGAAGCCCCAATGGGCGAGGAGAAAGATTAATGGAAGTGGTTCTTCTGGAGCGGATTGAAAAGCTCGGTCAGATGGGCGACGTGGTAAAGGTGAAGGACGGCTATGCCCGTAACTTCCTCCTGCCCCGCGGCAAAGCCTTGAGAGCGAACAAGGAGAATCTTGCCCGTTTTGAACAGGATCGTGCTCAGCTTGAAGCACGTAACCTTGAGGCCAAAAAAGAAGCTGAAGCTGTTCAGGCCAAGCTCAACGGATTTTCGATCATCGTTATCCGTCAGGCTGGTGACTCTGGTCAGCTCTATGGTTCAGTGAGCCCACGCGACATCGCGCAGGGCCTCACAGAAGGCGGTTTCTCAGTCGATCGTGCGCAGATCATTCTGGCTGCACCGATCAAGACACTGGGCCTTTATGACGTAACGGTTCGTCTGCATCCTGAGGTTGTATCAACAATCGTTGTAAACGTTGCGCGTACAACTGAAGAAGCTGAAGCTCAGGCTCGCGGCGAAGATATTCACGCTCAGGAAGAAGATGACGATCTTGATGCGTCAGAATTCTTCGATGACGAAGCAGATGCTGAAGAAGCAAATGCTGATGCAGAAGAAGAGCAAGCTGAAGTGTAAACGGCACTGCCAGCTGAATGAAGATTTGAGGGCACCTTCGGGTGCCCTTTTTCTTTGCGGTCATCCTTTTTGACCAAACGTGACTTGCCTCAGAGGGCTCGATCAGGGTTCAATCATGAACTGCGCTTGATCTTTTAGGATCTTATAGGCATGGGGGGTGTGCCTGACGTCGTTGACCGGAGGTATCAATTTGTTTGGATTGTTGCTTAAACGCATTGTGAAAAGAGGGTCGGTCACTCTCGTTGATCCAGCCGGTCGTGCGACCACATATGGCGATGGCGCAGGCGCGAGCGTCACCATCCGACTGCATGACAAGCAATTGTCCTGGCGTCTTGCCCTCAATCCCTATCTGCGTTTGGGCGAAGCCTACATGGACGGCTCTCTCACCATTGATCCTCCCGCCCGCATATATGATTTTCTCGACATTCTCCTTTCCAATATCGGCATCGAATGGGCGCATCCTCTCGCCAAAACGGTTGGGCGGATCCGGCGGGCCAAACGGCGGATTGACCAGTTCAACCCGGTGGGCAAGGCGAAGGCGAATGTCGCGCATCATTACGATCTGGAAGCCGGGCTTTACGACCTGTTTCTCGATGAAGACAGACAATATTCCTGCGCCTATTTTGAGCATCCAGATGCGAGCCTCGCAGACGCACAGCTTGCAAAGAAGCGCCATATCGCCGCCAAACTTCAGATTGGTCGGGGCATGCGGATTCTCGACATTGGTTGCGGCTGGGGCGGCATGGCACTTTACCTTGCCAAGGAGACGGGTGCGCACGTCACCGGCGTAACGTTGAGCGAGGAACAGCACAAGATCGCCACCGCACGCGCTGAGGCAGCGGGCCTCGCACACATGGTGGATATTCGCCTCCAGGACTATCGGGATGTGCCGGAAACATTCGACAGGATCGTTTCTGTCGGCATGTTCGAGCATGTGGGCATCGTTCACTATGATGAGTTTGCCACCAAACTGAGATCACTCCTCAACCCCACCGGCGTTGCCCTCGTGCATACGATTGGACGACTGGACAGCCCTGGCGCCACCAACCCCTGGATTGCCAAATACATCTTCCCCGGCGGATATATTCCGGCGCTGAGCGAGGTTGCCCCCGTGCTTGAGCGGCATGGGCTTTTGCTGAATGACCTGGAGGTGCTCCGGCTTCACTACGCCGAAACCCTGCGGCACTGGCGTGAGCGCTTCCTCGACCGATGGAACGATGCTGTCTCTCTCTATGACGAGAATTTCGCGCGCATGTGGGAGTTTTACCTTGCAGGCTCTGAAACCTCGTTTCGCCATGAAGGCATGATTGTCTTCCAGTTTCAGCTCACCCGTGAGATCAACCAACTGCCGCTTACCCGCACCTATATTGAGGCATGGGAAGAAGAACATCGTCAGCCAGGCGGCTAGTTATGCACCTTATCCACAGGGTGGTTGAAATTGTCAGTCGAAATCCCCCTGAATCCGAGAGGAGCACTTTCGGTTGAAGGCGGCTTAGCTTAAAAGAGGGGTATGGAAAATACCTTGCCTCTATATGATGCCGAGCCCAATGCCGGTGAAGACTACCGCGTCGCGCCTCACAATATTGAGGCGGAGCAAGCGCTGCTTGGGGCACTCCTGATCAATAATGATGCGTTTGACCGGATCGCCTCCTTCCTTGAGGCTGAGCATTTCTATGAACCGCTTCATGCGCGCATCTTTTCCGCTGTCTCCAAGCTCATATCGGGTGGTCACATTGCCACGCCGGTGACGTTGAAGAGCTACTTCGATGCGGACGAGGGATTGCGGGAAGTAGGCGGCGGACAATATCTCGCGCGCCTCGCCGCGTCAGCCACCACGATCATCAATGTCGCGGAATATGGGCGTACGATTTACAACCTGTCCGTTCGCCGCGACCTTATTCGCGTAGGCGAGGAAATCCACAATCGTGCCTTTGACGCGGCGGTTGATGATCCACCTTCTGCGCAAATTATGGATGCTGAACAGTCGCTCTACAGCCTGGCCGAACGTGGCAAGTATGAAGGCGGGTTTCAAAGCTTCTCAGATTCGATGCGTGTTGCCATTGACATGGCAGCAGCGGCATACGAGCGCGACGGTGGCCTCTCCGGCGTCTCCTCTGGCTTGCGCAATCTTGATGAGCAGATGGGCGGTCTGCAACCATCTGACCTGATTATCGTGGCGGGTCGTCCCTCTATGGGGAAGACGGCGCTGGCCACCAATATCGCGTTCAATATCGCCAAGGCCTACAAGGCGGAACATCACACGGATGGCTCGGTTGAAGTGAAGGACGGTGGCATTGTTGGCTTCTTCTCGCTGGAAATGTCATCGGAGCAGCTCGCAACGCGTTTGCTCTCTGAGCAATCGCGCATTTCGTCGGGCAAGATCCGGCGCGGGAAAATCGACGAGCATGAGTGGCACGCCTTTGTTGATGCGAGCCGGGAGCTTGAGGGCATCCCGCTTTACATTGACGATACGGGTGGTCTCACGATTGCGTCACTGGCTGCGCGTGCGCGCAAGCTCAAGCGGCAACGCGGGCTTGGCCTTCTGGTGGTTGACTATATCCAACTGCTTTCAGGCTCTGGCAAGTCGGGGGAAAACCGGGTTCAGGAAATCACCGAAATCACCACGAGCCTTAAAGCACTCGCCAAGGAGCTGAACGTGCCGATCATGGCACTGTCCCAGCTGTCACGTCAGGTGGAAAGCCGGGACGACAAGCGGCCACAGCTTTCCGACCTTCGTGAATCGGGGTCGATTGAGCAGGATGCGGACGTGGTGATGTTCGTCTACCGCGAAGAATATTATGTCTCCCGGCGGGAGCCCGGCGAAGGCACGCCCGAGCATCTGGCATGGCAGGATGAGATGGAAAAAGTTCACGGTCTTGCAGAAGTCATTATCGGCAAGCAACGTCACGGTCCGACCGGCACTGTGCGTCTGCAGTTTGAAAATGAGATTACGCGCTTCAGCGATCTTGCCCAGTCTGACCATTATCCAGAACGAATGGAGTGACAGGGTTTGTCGGCTGAAGGTCTTCTCCCGTCTGCCCGGTCGGCTGCCTCTGGCGGCACGCTCACCATCAATCTCGATGCGCTTGCAGACAATTTCAGATTGGTTCAATCCCGCACGAAGGCAGACATCGCCGCTTGTGTTAAAGCTGATGGTTATGGTTTGGGGATTGTGGCCGCTGCCCGCGCCTTTGCACATGCCGGATGCAAGACCTATTTTGTTGCCAGTGCGGATGAGGGAGCGGAGCTGCGTGCCGCTCTGCCTGATGCCACGATCTATGTTTTGAACGGGCTCTTTTCGCAATCCGAGGCGTTTCTCAAGGCGCACCACTTACGCCCCTGCCTATCCAGCCTGCCGGAAGTGAAGGAATGGGCTCAGTTTGCGAAGCGGGACGCTGCCCTGCCCGCCGCCCTTCATGTTGATACCGGCATTCACCGGCTTGGGTTCGCGGCGGAGGAAACGGTGGCTGTAGCGGGCCTTGCACGTGACTTCCCCGTCTCACTGGTGCTCAGTCATCTGGCTTGTGCCGATGATGCAACGCACCCGCTCAACAAGGTGCAGCTTGACCGGTTCAAGGCGGCGCGCGACCTGTTGCCGACGGCGCCTGCAAGCCTTGCCAATACGGCAGGCGTTCTGCTCAGCCCTGACTATCATTTCGATCTTGTCCGACCGGGCATCGGGCTTTATGGCGGCAATCCCTTTGGCACACCCGGACACCCGTTCAAGCCGGTGGTGACGCTTACCGCGCGCGTCATGCGGGTCTCAACCATTTCTGCTGGCGAGAGTGTGGGGTATGGCGCCACCTACATTGCGGCACGCCCGACGAGGGTCGCCACCATTGCAACGGGCTATGCCGACGGCTATTTTCGCGCGCTTGGCACACCAGATGGAAAAGGGCTTTGCGTTTCCATCGACGGAGCCATGGCACCGGTAATTGGCCGTGTGTCGATGGACATGATTACGGTCGATGTAACCCAGCTGCCGGAACATCAAGTCGTCAGGGGCCAATTCGTCGAACTTATCGGCGAAAACATCACGATTGGGGCTGTTGGGCGGGCTGCCGGCACAATTGGTTACGAAGTGCTTACACGTTTAGGGTATCGGTATAGAAGAAAGTATATTTCACAGAACGGAATCACCCCGTCTGTGTGAGGGGAACCAAGGAGCTCATTGTGAATCCACTGGCCATCATCGGGCACGTTGTCCTGGCGGCACTTGCCGAGACAGGACGTCTTTCCCGCTTCAGCTGGACGAGCCTGTCTCATGTCCCGCGCGCGCCTTTCTATTGGCGGCTGATTTTTCAGCAGATGATGCGGATCGGATATTTTTCACTCCCGGTTGTGGCGCTTACCTCGTTCTTCACCGGTGGCGTGCTCGCCTTGCAGATTTATTACGGCGGCGATCAATTTAACTCAGAGAGCATTGTGGCAACGATCGTTGCCCTCGGCATCACGCGGGAACTTGGGCCTGTTCTGGGGGGCCTGATGGTCGCGGGCCGTGTGTCAGATGCTATCGCCGCTGAACTGGGTACCATGCGTGTGACGGAGCAGATTGACGCGCTCACGACGCTGTCCACCAACCCTTACAAATATTTGGTGGTGCCACGTGTCGTTGCCGCCGTCCTGACCCTGCCTGCCCTTGTGTTTGTTGGTGATGTTATTGGCATTATGGGCGGGTTTGCTGTTGGTACCCAGTCGCTTGATTTCAATGCGGCGGTCTATGTGAAAAACACTGTTGATTTTCTGAAGCTTGATGACATCACATCCGGGCTCATCAAGTCCGCCGTCTTCGGCCTGATCATCGCCCTGCTCGGCTGCTACAATGGCTTTACGAGCAAGGGCGGCGCGCAAGGCGTTGGCCGCGCGACGACCAATGCGGTCGTCACCTCCTCCATTCTCATTCTGGCGTCTAACTATGTGATGACGTCTCTCTTCTTCTCGTCTTGAGGCCGATATGACGTCTACAATTCCTACTAAAGACGCGAAGATCCAGCTGAAAAATGTCGATAAGCAGTTCGGCAAAAAAGTTGTCCTGAGCGGTCTTTCGCTCACCATCCCGAAAGGCAAATCCGTTGTCGTGATCGGCGGCTCGGGTAGTGGCAAATCTGTGATGTTGAAATGCGTGCTGGGCCTTGTTCACCCGGACCGTGGCAGCATCAAAGTGGACGGCAAAGAGACAACCAAGCTTGGCGCACGCGACCGCGAAGACGTCCTGACCAAGTTCGGCATGCTGTTTCAGAATGCCGCGCTGTTTGACAGTCTGCCCGTTTGGGAGAATGTCGCCTTTGGTCTGATTCAAGGTCGTCACATGAAGCGGTCGGACGCGAAAGAGATCGCCATTTCAAAAATGGGGCAGGTTGGCCTGACACCAGAAGTGGGCGAACTTTACCCGGCGGAGCTGTCAGGCGGGATGCAGAAGCGTGTGGGCCTCGCCCGCGCCATCGCAACCGATCCGGAGATTATTTTCTTCGACGAACCGACCACCGGTCTCGATCCGATCATGGCAGACGTTATCAATGACCTTATTGCGGCCAACGTGCGAGAGCTTGGCGCAACAACATTATCGATTACCCATGACATGGCCAGCGCGCGCAAAATCGCGGACTATATGGCGATGATCTACAAAGGTGAGATCATCTGGGCGGGGCCTATAGACGATATCGACCATAGCGGGAACGAGTATGTGGATCAGTTCATCCATGGCCGCGCAGACGGGCCCATCAAGATGGATGTGCTGAAGCCCTAAGGGGCACATCTCCTTCGCTTTTTTACGTTTGTACCCTTTTTGTTCGCTTTTTTCGTGAGCGATGAGGTACATTTGCCGGGAATCACTTGTCCCCGCGCGAAGGCACCCGACCTGCGCCAACTGGATCCCTTGAAATGGCTAAAGCACGTCGTCAATTCGTCTGCCAATCCTGCGGTGCGGTGAGCGCGCAATGGTCCGGTCGCTGCGATGGGTGCGGCGAATGGAACACGATCAGCGAAGAGGTTGCCGAAACGTCTGGTGTTGCAGGTGGTCCCTTAAAGGCCGCCGGCGCCAAGGGACGCCAGATTGCTCTCGTCCCGCTCGCGGGGGAGACGAAGGAGGAGTCCAGACGGACCACTGGCATGGCAGAGTTTGACCGTGTGCTGGGCGGTGGTCTCGTCGCCGGGTCCGCCATTCTTGTGGGCGGCGATCCCGGGATTGGCAAATCAACCCTGCTGCTGCAGGCAACCGCCATGCTTGCCCGGACAGGGTCTCGCGCGGTCTACATTTCCGGCGAGGAAGCCATTCAGCAGGTGCGGATGCGGGCGCGGCGATTGGGTCTTGCAGATGCGCCTGTCGCTCTTGGGGCGGAGACGAACCTTCGCGATATTCTCGCAACGCTTCAGGATGGGGAGCCGCCTCACGCTGTGGTGATCGATTCTGTCCAAACTATGTGGACGGATGCGCTGGAATCCGCACCGGGTACAGTGTCGCAGGTACGCGCCACGGCGCAGGAGCTTGTGCGGTTTGCAAAAAAGAGCGGCGCCGCCATCATCATTGTCGGCCACGTGACCAAAGATGGGCAGATTGCCGGGCCCAAAGTTGTCGAACATATGGTCGACACGGTGCTCTATTTTGAAGGGGAGCGCGGGCATCATTTCCGTGTGCTGCGTGCCGTCAAAAACCGTTTTGGCCCGGCCAACGAGATCGGTGTTTTTGAAATGGCCGAAGGCGGGTTGATGGAAGTGTCAAACCCGTCCGCCCTGTTCATTGGCGAGCGGGACCGAGACACTAGCGGCACCGCCGTCTTTGCCGGTATCGAAGGCACACGGCCCGTGCTGGTAGAAATCCAGGCATTGGTCGCTCAAAGCGCGCTTGGTACGCCGCGCCGCGCCGTGGTTGGCTGGGATAGTGGCAGGCTCTCCATGGTGCTTGCAGTGCTCGATGCGCGCTGCGGACTTACCATTGGCGGGCAAGATGTCTATCTGAATGTCGCAGGCGGTCTGCGCATTGGGGAACCCGCCGCCGATCTGGCTGTGGCGTGCGCGCTCATCTCTTCTCTCTCCGGCCTCCCCTTGCCGCCGGATACGGTCATTTTCGGCGAGATATCCCTTTCCGGCTCTATCCGGCCTGTTAACCAGATGGAAGCACGGCTCAAAGAAGCGGAGAAGCTGGGCTTTACCCACGCGATTGTACCCAAATCTTCTGGACGGCAGAAACCGGCGGCTGGCGGTCTTAAACTCACAGAAATTGAGGATCTGGGAAGCCTGATCGCGCTCCTGTCCGCTGGGCAAAAAGCCAAGAAACAGGCGACCGCTTGAGGTGACGTGGGCTCTGCGAGGGGCTAAACTCCGCTTCGGATTAGCATGTAAGCCTGTGCGTCAGCTGAACCTGAGTACGAGGTAGGATCGCATTACGCGTTTGGGGGCGGAACGGAATGACGCTGTTTGATATTGCAGTCATAGCCATCTTGGTATCGTCTGGCCTGCTGGCCATGGTCAGGGGCTTTATCAGCGAAATCCTGTCCATTCTCTCCTGGGTTGTGGCCGCGCTCGCCGCTCTACTGCTTTACCCCCTTCTGACGCCGCTTGTGCAAACATTCGTCTCGGCCAATTGGCTCGCGCAAGGCATCGCAGCTCTCACCATCTTTATTGTTGCGTTTATTGCCGTGTGGGCCGTCACCTATCGCTGGCTCGAACAAGGACATGGCGGGAATATCGGTTTTCTGGACCGGTCTTTCGGCTTTGTGTTCGGCGTCATCCGGGGCTTCTTTATCGTCTCCGTCGGTTATTTGATTTTTGTCTGGCTGGTGCCGGACCGGATGGAACATCCTGACTGGATCGCCCGTGCACGGTTAATGCCGGTGGTTGACGCAGGTGCTGAACTCCTCGGTTCACTCGCCGCGCATCAATCAACCGCGCCGAAAGAGCCCTTTTTCACGCCTCAAGGACAAAGAAACACGTCGCGAGCGCCGGCGCGTCAATCAGACGCTGACACAGCCGGTTCGACAGGGTATAAGCCTTCCGAACGCAAGGGGCTCGATCAACTTTTCGACGCCACGCAGGAATAGGGACTGTTTTTGTCTATGTCGGCATTGTCTATATCCGTACCGCTGACAATTAAGGCCCGCCCCCTCGCCCCTTACTTCCATACTCTCTCCTCGCGCCGCGGGGTCATAACAAACGGGGTCTCGTATGTCTGACGCTTCTGGTCAGGACTCATTTGTCAGCCTTAGCCATGATGAACTTCATGCCGACAAGCTGCACGAAGAGTGTGGTGTGTTTGGCGTGTTTGGCCACCCGGATGCGGCAGCGCTGACAGCCCTTGGCATGCACGCGCTCCAACATCGCGGACAGGAGGCAGCCGGTCTTGTTTCCTGTGACGGTGAACATTTCCATTCAGAACGACGTATGGGCCTTGTGGGCGATCAGTTTACCACGCCAAAAGTCATGGAACGTCTGGTTGGGCGCGGTGCCATCGGCCATGTGCGCTATTCCACAACAGGCGGCACGATCCTGCGGAATGTGCAGCCACTGTTTGCAGACCTTTGGGGTGGTGGATTTGCCATTGCGCATAATGGCAATCTGACGAACGCGCTTCTCATCCGCGACGAGCTGGTTCGCTCCGGCGCGATCTTCCAGTCCACGTCCGACACAGAAGTTATTTTGCAGCTGGTTGCCCGTGGACAGCATGCCCGCACAATGAACCGTTTTGTCGAAGCGCTGCGCCAGATCCAGGGGGCTTATGCGTTGGTGGCCCTCACCAACAAGAAACTGATTGGTGCGCGGGACCCGCTGGGCATTCGCCCGCTTATCCTTGGGGAGATTGACGGCGCCCCCATCCTTTGCTCGGAGACGGTTGCGCTCGACATTATCGGTGCGAAGTTTATTCGCGAAATCGAGCCCGGCGAAATTGTCGTAATCACGAAAGACGGCATTGAAAGTCTGCATCCTTTCCCGACGATGAGGCCCCGCCCTTGTGTGTTTGAGTTCATCTATTTCGCCCGTCCTGACAGTGTTGTCGCGGGCAAGAGTGTTTATGAAGTGCGCCGCCGCACGGGTCAGGAGCTTGCGCGCGAAAGCATGGTTGATGCCGATGTTGTCATCCCCGTGCCTGACTCAGGTGTACCCGCTGCCATCGGCTTTGCGGCGGAATCCAAAATTCCGTTCGAGCTTGGTATTATCCGCAACCATTATGTAGGCCGCACGTTCATTGAACCAACCCAGCACATCCGCGCGCTCGGTGTTCGGCTTAAACATAATGCCAACCGCGCCCTGGTTGCGGGGAAGCGCATTGTACTGGTGGACGACAGTATTGTGCGGGGCACGACGTCAGCCAAGATCGTGAAGATGATGTATGAGGCAGGTGCCAAAGAAGTGCATATGCGCATTTCCAGCCCGCCTATCACCCATCCTGACTTTTACGGGATCGATACGCCCGACCGTGATCAATTGCTTGCCGCCAATTACGACCTTGAAGGCATGCGCAATTATATCGGCGTGGACAGTCTCGCTTTTGTTTCCGTTGATGGTCTTTACCGCGCCCTTGGCTATGAGTGTCGCGACAATGAAAACCCGCAATTTGCCGACCATTATTTCACCGGGGATTACCCCACACTCCTTGCCGACATGACGCAAGACATGCGCTCACAGCAACTTTCTTTGCTAACTGAAACGGCCTGACCTTTCGAGACGAATGATGACTGGACAATTGAAGGATCGACTTGCGCTTGTAACGGGCGCATCGCGGGGCATCGGTCGCGCAGCCGCGCTAGGGCTCGCGGCTGAAGGCGCGCACGTCATTCTTGTCGCCCGCACGGTGGGCGCGCTTGAAGATGTGGATGACGACATTCAAAAAATCGGGGGCTCAGCAACTTTGGTCCCGCTTGATCTCACCGATTATGAGGGGCTCGACCGTTTGGGCGCCACCATATTTGAGCGCTGGGGCAAGCTCGACATTCTGGTGGGGAATGCCGGGATACTCGGGCCCCTCACACCGATCGGG
>JAVKCY010000075.1:0-58576 GCA_040223265.1 Parvibaculum sp.
AAACTTCCGCCTGATCCGCTCACTCGACCCGTTGTTACGCCGCTCTGACGCAGGCCGCGCCATCTTCGTGACATCAGGTGCCGCACAAAAGTGCCGCCCCTATTGGGGTGCGTACTCCACGACGAAAGCCGCGATGGAGGCCATGGTCAAAACCTGGGCCCACGAAACAATCAAGACAGACCTCAGGGTCAATATGCTGAGCCCGGGACCGATTGCCACGAAGATGCGCGCGAAGGCGATGCCGGGGGAAGATCAATCACTTCTCGCCACACCGGCTGATCTGATGCCGCTCTTCCTGAAGCTTGCAAGCGCTGCACAGACCGCGCATGGCGAAACCTTTTCGTTTCAACCAAAATAACTCACAAAGACATATTGTCTGCATTCAAAGGGGCTGACTTATCAGCCCCTTTTCTTTGCCTTGGCCGCAAACGGGTTATCGCCCCGACGCAGAAACAGGCGGATCGGCACGCCTGGCAGGTCAAATGTTTCGCGCAATGTGTTCACCAGATAGCGCTTGTACGATGTCGGCACTTCATGTGCGCGGCTGGAGAAGATCGCAAAGGTTGGCGGGCGTGACTTGACCTGCGTTGCATAACGCAGTGCCACGGGCCGTCCTTTGGAGGCTGGTGGCGGGTTTTTGGACCGCACCATATCCAGCCATTTGTTCAACCGTGAGGTGGACACACGCGCATTCCAGACGCGGTGCACTTCCTCAATTTTTGGCATCAATTTGTCGACGCCCCGCCCAGACAAAGCGGAGAAAGTTACAATCGGCACGCCGCGGATTTGCGGCAGAAGACGACCAAGCTTTTCTTTCAGCTCCAGCAAGACTTCCTGCGGGTGCTCCACAAGGTCCCATTTATTGACGGCAACAAGAAGTGCTCGCCCTTCCTGTTCCACAAGGTCGGTAATGTGAAGGTCCTGCTTCTCAAACGGGATGGTTGCATCGATAAGAATCACCACAACTTCCGCAAAGCGTACCGCCCGCAGTGCATCGGCGGCTGAAAGTTTTTCGAGCTTCTGTGTGACACGGGCGCGCCGACGTAGACCTGCCGTGTCAAACAGTTTTACGCGTCGCCCCCGCCACTCCCATTCAATTCCGATCGCATCGCGTGTGATGCCCGCTTCGGGACCCGTCAACATCCGGTCCTCGCCGATCAATTGATTGACCAGTGTTGACTTGCCTGCATTCGGGCGGCCTACAACGGCCACGCGCAGCGGTGCTTCGAGATCCGGTTCAAACGGTGCATCCGGATCGAAGTGCTCGTCATCTTCCAGTGCCGCTTCTATCTCCAGATCAGCGTCAGCATTTTCCACCGTCGCCTCATAAGGCAGAAGTGCATCATAAAGATCGCCCAGACCCTCGCCATGCTCCGCCGAAAGCGCCAGCGGCGCACCGAGGCCCAGTTCAAAGGCTTCCATCCGGCCAGCCTTCCCGGCCCCGCCTTCGCACTTGTTCGCCGCAAGGATCACCGGGGTCTGAGACTTTCTCAGCAATTGCGAAAAATAGGCATCGGCAGGCAATACGCCCGCACGTGCATCAATCAGCAGGATGCAAACATCTGCTTCCTCGATGGCTGCTTCCGTTTGCCTCTGCATGCGGGCTTCAAGCACGTCGCCCTTGGCATCTTCAAGGCCAGCGGTGTCGATGATGGTGAATTCCAGATCACCTAGACGCGCATCCCCCTCCCGCCTGTCACGGGTGACGCCTGGCGTGTCATCGACGAGCGCCAGCTTCTTGCCTACAAGGCGATTGAAAAGGGTCGACTTGCCAACATTGGGCCGGCCGACAATTGCGAGTTTAAACGACATAATTGTTCACCGAACCCAAGGTCCGGTTCCTAAAAGCCCGGCCGCGCCGGGAGACAACCCACACCTGATTGCCAGGTGTGGGTCCTGATTATTTCAGCGCAACAAGATCCGCACTGTCGGTCAGAACATAAAGCATCTCGTTTGCGACAATCGGTGGCAGATAGACACCGTCTGGCAATTCAACCCGTCCCAGAACTTCGCCTGTGTAAGGCGACAATGAAACGGCTTCCCCCAAAGATGAGGCAAGGATCAACCGATCTCCAGCGAGAACCGGGCCGGACCAGGTAATTGGTCCATCACGATCTTCCTCGTCTTCAAACCGGGCAAGCTGCTGGATCCACCGAACGCGACCATCGCGCTGTGACAAGGCAACAACTTCAGAATCTGACGTCACCATGAAGATGAAGCCACCTGCGACCCAGGGCGTCTGCACGCCTGCAATGTTACGTGTCCATACCCGCTCACCGGTCCGAATATCGATTGAAACCGTGCGGCCCGAATGGCTCACGGCATAAACGCGACCCCGGTCGATCACGGGACGCCCGGCAATATCATTCAACTCTGTCAGCGACGTGATGTTCCCGGTACGGGTCAAACTGTCTGACCAGAGGTTGTTGCCGTTCTCAACGCGGAGCGCAAAGAGCTCACCTGATGAATAAGGTGCGATCACAATTGAACCTGACACCGCAGGCGAAGTTGCTGCGAGAATGCCCGCGCTTTCAACGATCCCGCGATGACGCCAAAGAATTTCACCATTTTCTGCATTCACACAGATCAACTGATTGTCAGAGGAGATGGTGAAAACCCGACCACCATTGACGGTTGGTGCGGCGCGGAAGGGTGTACCCACTGGTGTGCGCCAGAAAACTTCGCCGGTTGCGGCGCTAAGCGCTACCACTTCACCAAATCCTGTGGTCACAAACACGCGGCCTGCTTCATAAGCAGCGCCACCGCCCCGGCCTTCATCAGAGCTTTCGTTGTCGGGCGTCAGGTCCACGTCCCAAGCTCGTTTGCCGGTCGCGGCGTCAAATGCCCCAATTGTTGTTTCTGCATCCAGCACATATACACGGCCCTCTGCCATTACAGGGGCCGTCGCCAATTCGGTTGAACCACCCGAACCCGTGCCGGCATCCGTGCTCCACTGCTTCACCAATGCGCCCGATGCCTGCAGGTGATGCATGGCGTTGTCAGCATAACCGCCAGGCTGTGGCCAGTCTTCATTCACGTAAGGCCGTGGCAGAACGACCTCAAGGGAGGCAAGACGCGGATCGGCTTCAAGCGACCGCTCCAGCGCCATAATTGAGATCCGCTCACCCGGCAAGCGCTCAGCACTGCTGGGTTTGATCAAATCGGATACCGTGTCACACCCGGAAAGAGCAACTAGAGCTGCAACACCTACTAACGCAATATGCATCTTCATCATTCAGCTTCCCCGGCTTCCGGTTCTGTTACGGCTTCTGTTTCTGGTTTCGTTTCTGGCGCAATTTCTGGTACGGCTTCAGGTGCTGTCTCCACTGGTGCCGCCCGCGATACATGCGGCTCAATGAGCGCGATCATCACATGCGCGCGGTCTCGCACACCAGGTGTAGCGGTTGGGTCATTTACGATTTCCTGAAAAAGCCCATACGCACGATCGTAATTTTTTTCACGATAGGACGCGAGCCCCAGCACTTCCCGCGCCGGATTGCGCCACGGCGCGGCTTCGTCAGTCAGCGGCACGAGGCGCGTTGCCAGATCATCATAGCTCGCCTCTCCGACCAGCAGCGCGCCCGCCTTCACCTGAGCAAGGTCACGCAAAATGCTTTGTGCACTCGCATCGGCGGCAAGCGCCTCATAAGCACGCACCGCGCCCGCATTATCGCCCGCAGCTGTGAAAGCTGCTGCCTCCCGCAAACGAGCGAGCGCCGCATAGCCTGACGGTGATGCCTCAGCGAGCGCAGAAAAGATAGCCGGTGCGTCTGCGCCTTCAGCTGAGGCAGCGCGTTCGGCTTCGATGAAGGCAAGCGCTGCGTCTTCCGCTGTTGAGGTGGCGTAGGCACGCCATCCGACCACCGCACTGGTCGCCACCACAATGGCGACCGCGGTGCCGATCAGATAGATCCCGTATTTATCCCAAAGCTGTTTTGCGTTGTCGCGGCGAATGTCGTCTTCGACTTCGCGAAAAATGTCGGCCAAAAAAAGTCTCCGATTAAAGTCGAGGCTAGCGCCGGATGGCATCAGGGCGCGTAAAATAGCGTTATTTCAAAGGCTTGCCAACCGTTCCTGAACTGATTGCACGCGCTTTGATGCCTTAACGCAGCTTGGAACCTGCTTGGAACCTGCTTGGGGCCTTGCGGGGCGTGAATCTGCCCCCTAATCGACCTTTTTCATGGCGTAAGTATGTTCTTTTGCCGGGAAAGCACGTCCGCGAACCTCTTGCGCATAGGCCTCGGCGGCTCCGGCAAGTGCGGCGCCCAGGGTCGCGAATTCCTTAACGAACTTAGGCGGCTTGGGCGAAAGGCCCAACATATCTTCCAGCACAAGGATTTGGCCATCACAGGCAGCCGACGCGCCGATCCCGATGGTTGGGATCGGGACCTGGCCGGAGATTTTGGCCGCCAGTGGCTCCGCCATGCCTTCCAGCACAACAGCAAAGGCGCCGGATTCAGCGACAACCAATGCATCATTTTCAATCGCTGCCCAATCCTCTTCAACACGACCCTGGGTTTTGAAACCGCCCATCGTGTTTGTGCTTTGAGGCGTGAGGCCAATATGCGCCATGACAGGAATGCCGCGCAGAGTGAGATAGCGAATGGTCGGCCCCATGCGCGCGCCGCCTTCCAGCTTCACGGCTGTGCATCCCGTTTCCTTGATCACGCGGCAGGCGTTGCGAAAGGCAATTTCCGGCGATTCTTCGTAAGAGCCAAAGGGCATATCAACGACAATCAGAGCGCGCTGCGTACCGCGAACCACTGCTGCACCATGGGCGATCATCATGTCGAGGGTGACACCAAGCGTCGTTTCCATCCCGTACATGACCATGCCGAGACTGTCGCCAACGAGGAGAAAATCAACATAAGGGTCGATATAACGCGCGGTATGGGCGTGATAGGCCGTCAGGCTCACAATCGGCGATTTGCCTTTATGGGCCATAATTTCAGGAACGGTGATCCGCTTGACGCCTGCTTGAACTGACCCGCTGTTATGAACAGACCCGTTGGTATGAACAGACATGGGCTTCATCCTCCATCTGGTTGAAGCCAGCGGAACATCTCCCGCGAGCTCCAATGATGTGCCAAGGTCGCAGCTCCCGCGCGGTACGCACAATTGCGCGGGGGGAGCGCTTCCATCGTCATGCATATGGGCTAATTCATCGCCCGGGTCAAGCCTACGGAGACCCAAATTTTTTTCAATTATTTCAATTAGTTAATGATAATGTCTGGTCAATTGCGCACCGCATTCGGACGCCCTAGTGGAAACGAACTAATCGAGTGTTTCGTCTGATGCAGGGGATGCGGGCACCCGCGAGAGAACAAGATCGCGGTACATGATCGAGAGGATCGCCACCGAAATAATCTGGCTGAAGATGGTAACGACAGCCCCGGAGATTGCCGTGCCAGCTGCGCCCACAATCAGACTAAGGAGCTGCCCCACGGCATTTACCACAATTGCGATGGCGATAATCCCCAAGAAGTTCAGCATGTGAACAAGAACGATACTCAATACCTGCCCACGAGTTGCATCCAAAATGGTCCTCGCATCAGTCAGGCTGTCCGTTGCCACAGCAGGCAATAGAAGGCTGAGACGAGCAGCATAAAGCAGTCCCATTACAATCAAGACCAAGCCAACCGGCACGGCAAAAACCGCCAGTGCGCTGCTCCCACCGACCATGATGACGAGCATACCCGGCACGGACAGGAGCGACAGAAAAATGGTCGTCAGAAGAAAGCGGGCCTCACGTTTGCCAAAGCGGAAATAGAAAGTCTGGGTACTCACCTCTCCCAGCAAAATAAAGCGATGCCAGGCAACTGCAATCATGGGCCAAAGGAAGATGGAGGCCAAAATCAGCAAAATGGTCTGCCAGCCCCATGCCGCATTCAGCATCGCTATCGGGTCTTCCTGATCAATGCCGACCAGCTCGTTCTGCACAAAGCTCGCATGAACAACATTTATCGCAACATAGATCGCAACGGGAGCCCAGACGAGCTTGGTCATCTCACCGAAATGGGACCACGCTCCCTTATAAGCTTCCTTGACCGTGGCAACCACGTCGAGCTTGGGGGCGTTCATATCAGGGAAATTTGGATCGACCATCGAGCACTCCGGCGGGCTGTAAATGTTTCAAGTCACAGATTGAATTCGGGTCTAATTGTTGAGCGCGTCAACTTTTGATCGAAAGTCCGCATTGTCCGGCGCCATTTCGTGGGCGCGGAGAAAGTCACGGCGCGCGTTCTCGACATCCCCAATGACTTCAAAAGTAAGACCGCGAACATAAAAGGCTGCCGGATTGTCCGGGTTCAGGCTGATCGATTTGCTGATATCGTTCAACGCGTCTTCCACCCGTCCTTGCTCGCGGTAGGCATTAGCCCGGTTGGAGTAAATCAAGGCATCATCCGGGGAGAGTTTCAGCGCTGCGGAATAGTCCGCAATCGCCATTTCCAGATTTCCGGTGTTCTTATAAGCAACACCACGGTTCAGAAGAGCGGCGACCACGTCACCGGTTTCAAGCTCACCTGACTGGATGGCGCGACTGCAATAATAGATGGCGAGCTTCATGTCGCCACCCCGGAATTGTTCATAACAATCCGTATTGTCGTCGATTGCATTGGCCGACGCAGGCGCTATCAGGGCCACGCACATCACCAAATTCAGCACAAGGCCGAACGCAATGGCGGTCTGCTTTTCCGGCTCCTTCAGTTTCGCGATCTGCATTCCAGCCCCTTTGGACACTTATGTTGCACAAGGGGCGAGACTACAGGGCTTCTGCCCGGATGAAAACAGGGCCCGGTTATTTTGCTGTAAATGCCTCAGCAGCACTCACAGTGTTCATAAAGTCCCTGAATTTCGACCAGCGCCCATCCTTCATGGTAATAACATGAACGAAATCGGACTTGATCTGCCGACCCGTCGAACGCGCGGTCAAATGGAGGTTTCCGGTTACGACGACCTTGTCTTTGTCCGCGAGAAACTCTTCCGGTTCGAAGACGTGGATTTCAACTGAAGAAAGTACAGTCTCGAAAAAGCGTGCAGCTTCCTTCTTCCCATCATACATGCCAGCGTAGGGGATAATTTCTTCAGGCCCATAGAATTCGATCCTGATGTCATCATTCAGAAACGTCAAAATGGAAGGAACGTCGCCCGCCCCAAAAGCTGTAAAAAGGTTTTGTGTCTGGACAATGTTTTTTTCTGTACTCATCACGCGGCCTCCCTATTTGGCGAGAGGAACTTGACCGTAAGGCGCTCAAAGCCATGATTGAGCAAACTTGCCGTCTGTGGCACAGGGAATGAATTTCCAAGGGCAATATCGTCCTGCCGTTCGATCAATGCCTCCAGCAAGGTTCGTGCTTCCAGTTTCGCCAAAGCCGACCCAAGACAATGATGAATGCCCACGCCCAAAGTCAGCTGTCGATTGAGATTGGGGCGATCCATATCGAACTTGTGAGGGTCTGAAAATATGGAGGCGTCATGATTGGCAGCTCCGAAGAAGAGCGCCACCCAGTCCCCTTCCTTGATTTCTGCGTCTCCAACCGTCACATCAGCGGTCGCAATCCGGAACAGGCGTTGAGGGGGACCGGAGTGGCGAAGTGTCTCATCGATAAAGCAGTCCAACAGACTGATATCGCCTTTGAGACGCGCATGCACTGCGGGCATCGTCGCCAAATTATAAAGGAGATTTCCGATGAGGAAGGTTGTCGTTTCAGCGCCAGCAACCACCAGCGTAATGCAAAAGCGGATGACTTCATCAAGGTTCAATTTTTCGCCGTCCGCCTCTGCCGTCAAAAGTGCCCGCATCAGGCAATCGGCTACTGGCTCGCCCTTTTCGAGAGCGGCGTGCATCGAAGAGACCTTTTCAATGAAGTAGGCCGCAAGCTCTTCGTTGCTTTTCTGCCGCTCATCGGCGGTTAGGTCAGCTGACAGCATGAACGCAGTCGCCCAATGGCGAAAGTAGTCGGCGTCCTTTGGAGGCAGACCCAACATATGGACCATGACACGCGCTGGCAGGACGGACGCCACCGCGTCCATGACGTCCACATCGTCAGCGCCAAGTCTGGAAACCAGGTCATCCACAATGGCGCGCACCGAACCTTTTTCCGCTTCCATGTTTTTGCGGGAGAAGGCGAGATTGACGATATTGCGCAATCGATCATGCTTTGGGTTGTCGTGGTTCACCAACATCAAAGTTGGGGCACTCGATCCCTCCTGAAGCGGATCTGCCGATGAAAAAGTCCGGTGGTCCCGCGCCGCGGCGGCGACATGCTCATATGACAGAAGCACCCACGCATCCACCGGCTCATCCTGCCCTGGAACGGTGCCTGGTGGAAAATCCCGATAGCCTTTCACAGGTGCGACTGTGCGCAAACGGTCATAGAGCGGATATGGATCTGAGATGGTCGACGCCGCGGTCAATCTGCTCACCAGAGCCACCGTCAATTCATTTGAAAGCTCGTCAGTTGAAATTGTTGCCGTCATTTTTTCCTCCCTCAAAATGATGTTTTATTTACATCATAAATTATTTCTTTTGTAAATTGTTTTACTGAGACAAGGATCGCCAGAGGAAGTAGACTTCAGTCAAAGAATTGAGGAATACCACTGTGCCGAATGTGCCCAAAGATCACCAAAATCCAACCAAAACGGCGGGAAATCGCCGTGTCTTGGCGCGCAAAGACGCAGCGTTGCAATTTCTCGAGTTTTACTACCCGATCCACTACAAAGCCGGTGTCAGGGTAGAAGACGCCATGCGAGGGAAAGAGATCGGGCGACATCAGGTCGCCATTCTCTGGCTCATTCATTCAGAAGGTGAAGGGGGCACACAGCTCTCGCGCAAAGACATTGAACGGCATCTGGATGCCTGGTTCGAGATATCTGGTGGCGCGATCACCAAGGCCCTGCGAAGCATGGCGAGCCCGCCCCTCTCTCTCCTCACGCTGTCTGAGGCTGCGCACTCTGGCCGTGAGAAGATTGTCACATTAACAAAAGAGGGTGAAAAGTTTGTCTCCGCCATGATTGGCCGCGGCAATGCTTTCATCAAGCGCATCATTGAAACAATGAGCGATGAAGAGATCTCACAAGGCCTCCACTTCTTCCAGCGCATCGCTGAAATTGTGGATGAGTTGGACTAGAGCAGCTACACCACCTCTAAATGAGATAAGGCATAAATGCAGACGCGAGGCTCAACACCAGGAAGAAACCTTCCCTGTCTGTGATCGTTGTCAAAAGCGGCCCACTTGCCGCTGCCGGGTCCTGACCGAAACGCTTAAGAAGCAAAGGTACGACGCCGCCAATCGACACCGCGATAAAAGTGTTGATTGCCAACGCGGAGCCGATCACCAGCCCGAGCGCCACATTGTCTTTCCAGTACCAAGCGACGATGCCGATCAGAATACCGAGCACCACACCATTGATGAGCCCGATAGAGGCCTCCTCAATGAGGGCGGACAGCATCCGCCACCAGCGCATCTTCATCGCCAGATTTCGGCCCAAATTCTGGCGCCTGATGCGTACTGCCCTCGCTCATCAAAATTCTTCTTTTTTGTCTTATAGCAAATAAAATTTTCTATAGACAAATTAATTTTCCCTTTTATAGTCCTGCCCATGAACACAGATACAAAATTTGCTGAAGCCGCAGACAAGCTTGCCGCGCTTTACGAACGACCCTTTGGTGGAAAACCAAAAGGTCGCTATCGCATTGCGGTAAAGCAGGTTCGCCAGCTCCTTGGCCGACGGCGCGTGTATGAAGATGACATTCGGGATCTTGCCCGCGCCACACTGGAGCGCGGCTATGTTCTGATTGATATGGACAGTTTTTTTGTTGTGATGAGCGCCAATTCTTTCGTCAACTACCGGCGGAGCAATGAGGAAAGCCTCAAGTGAAGAAGGAAATCCGGCGCAAAGAAAAAGCAGTCATTGGCTGGCGCGAGGTCGTTTCGCTGCCCGAACTCGGCATTGGCTCGCTCGAAGCCAAGGTGGATACCGGTGCTCGCACTTCTGCCCTCCATGCCACAGCCATTCGACAGATGGACCAGGATGGAAAGCGGATGCTCGAATTTGAAATCCCCGCTACCAGATCACACCGTGCCCAGCGCTACGTGGCGCCGCTGGTTGACGCGCGCCCCATCAAAAACACGGGAGGCGTGGCGGAGATCCGCTATGTCATCGAGACAACATTGGTTCTTGGTGCAAAAAGCTGGAAAATTGAGATATCTCTGGCCGACCGCGAGAACATGAAATTCGATTTGATTCTCGGACGGACAGCCATCCGCCGACGGCGTCTTTATGTTGATCCGGGGCGTTCTTTCCTGGCGGGCCCACCTGGTAAACAGGTTTCTGTTTCTCCACCTGCGTGATCTTGGTCTGCCCGTCTAAGTCTGCCTGCCTAAGTCTGCCCCATCAAAAAGCGTCGATTTTGTGCAAAATGCACTCAAGCGCGCCTCTCTTGCGGCAAAGCCGCCAAAATACATTCTACCCAATGAGCCCTTTCGGCCGGAACTGGAGTGACCACATGAAAATCGCCATGCTTGCGAGAAACGCAAAGCTCTACTCGCACCAGCGCCTTAAACAGGCGGCTGAAGATCGTGGCCATACGCTCGATATCATCGATACGCTGCGTTGCTATATGAACATCGCGTCGCGCCGCCCTGAAATTTACTACAATGGTGAAAAGCTGCCAAAATACGATGCGGTTATTCCGCGTATTGGTGCATCCATCACATTCTATGGTCTTGCCGTGTTGCGCCAGTTTGAAATGATGGGTGTCTATCCGCTGAACGAGTCTGTTGCCATTGGCCGCTCGCGAGATAAATTGCGCTCCTTGCAGATACTCGCGCGCGGTGGCATTGGCTTGCCGGTTACCACGTTTGCCCATGATCCAAAACAAACGGATGAAGTGCTTGCGGTCACCGGTGGTGCGCCCCTGGTGATCAAACTGTTGGAGGGCACTCAAGGTATCGGCGTTGTGCTTGCCGACTCCGACCGTTCAGCAAAGTCAGTGATTGAGGCTTTCCGTGGTGCGGGTGTGAATATTCTCGTGCAGGAATTCATCAAGGAAGCCGGTGGGACCGACATTCGTGCCCTTGTTGTGGGTGACAAGGTTGTGGCCACCATGCAGCGTAAAGGCGCCGAAGGCGAGTTCCGGTCGAACCTCCACCGTGGTGGCTCCGCACAGGCGATCAAGATTTCCCCAGAAGAGCGCTCAACAGCCGTTCGTGCCGCAAAGCAAATGGGTCTCAATGTCTGTGGTGTCGACATGCTACGCTCCAACCATGGTCCTGTCGTTATGGAGGTAAACTCCTCCCCAGGGCTCGAAGGTGTTGAGAAGGCGACGGGTATTGACGTTGCAACCAAGATTATTGAAACGCTTGAAAAACGGGCAAAACCCGGCAAGACAAAGACCAAAGGCAAGGGCTAATGAAACCGCCGAAAAGTTTTGAAATCGCTGGCCATCATATTGCCGTTGGCGAGCGCAAGACGATTAACCTCCCGATCAGTGTTCTGTCTGACCACACACCTGCCACGCTCTCCGTCCATGTTGTTCATGGACGGATGCCCGGCCCCACCTTTTTCGTCAGTGCCGCAGTACATGGCGATGAAATTATCGGGGTTGAGATCGTGCGCCGCATTTTGCGCGCGCCCCAACTTGATCGTCTGCACGGCACACTACTCGCTATTCCGATTGTGAATTCCTACGGGTTCATGAACCATTCACGCTACCTGCCAGACCGGCGTGACCTTAACCGATCATTTCCCGGTAGTCAGACAGGCTCACTTGCCGCCCGCCTCGCCGCACTTTTTATGCAGGAGATTGTGAAACGATCCGACTATGGGATCGACCTGCATTCAGCAGCCATCCACCGGACCAATCTGCCACAAGTTCGTGTCTCACCGTCAAAGCCAGAAACGATGGAGCTGGCGGAGATTTTTGGTGCGCCCCTTGTGATGACATCAAAGCTTCGCGACGGGTCGCTTCGTGCCGCTGCACAGGCAGAAGGCATTGATGTCCTGTTATATGAAGCGGGCGAAGGCCTTCGCTTTGACGAGTTTGCCGTTCGTGCCGGTGTCAAAGGCGTGCTGCGCGTTATGAACAAAGTCGGCATGGTGTCCTCCAAAGGCATATCCCGGAACAAGATCAAGCCACTCCTGTCAGACAGTTCCTATTGGGTTCGCGCCCCTGCCGGTGGCCTGTTGCGCACGTTCAAATCTGTCGGCGATCAGGTCGCCGCCGGGGAATTGCTTGGGCTAACGTCTGATCCATTTGGCGAGTCTGAAGCAGAAGTTCTCACCCGTCAGGCCGGGGTGATTGTCGGGCGGAGCAATCTGCCGGTGGTCAACGAAGGAGACGGTCTCTTCCATATTGCGATGGTCAAAAAAGGGGCGGACGCCACAGAGACCATCGACAATATTGCAGCACAGCTCGATGCCGATCCGTTGTTCGACGAAGACGAAATTATCTGACAAGGCCCCGCTCGACAGTGTGGGGAGACCCAAACGCGCTTTGCGTGTGGCAATGGTTCTTGCCGCACCATCGCCCTTTGCGCTAACGATCACACTCGTTCAGAAACTGCCTCACGCGAGGGTCGCTCATGAAACTTGTCATCAACAACCTGTTTGCTGGGACTATCGCGCCGCTGGGTGCGCGCAAAGCTCTCACTCCCCTATTCCCATTCGATGGTTCCGGGGGGTTTTGATGTCACGTCATAGACAACGCGGTTGATGCCCCGCACTTCGTTGATGATGCGGGTCGATGCTCGGCTGAGGAAGTCATGAGAAAACGGATAATAATCCGCCGTCATGCCATCGGTTGAAGTTACCGCCCGCAGCGCACAGACATAATCGTAGGTCCGGCTGTCACCCATCACACCGACAGAGCGCACGGGCAGCAAGACCGCGAAAGCCTGCCAGATTTCATCGTAAAGCCCTGCCTTGCGAATTTCATCGAGATAGACCGCATCCGCCTTTTGCAGGATGTCGACTTTCTCGCGGGTAATCTCGCCGGGGATACGGATCGCCAAGCCCGGCCCGGGGAACGGGTGACGGCCCACAAACTGCTCCGGCAAGCCAAGCTCCCGCCCCAGTGCACGGACTTCATCCTTGAAGAGTTCACGGAGTGGTTCCACGAGCTTCATATTCATGCGCTCTGGCAGACCGCCCACATTGTGGTGACTTTTGATCGTGACGCTTGGGCCGCCCGTGAATGAAACGCTTTCGATCACGTCCGGGTAAAGCGTTCCTTGTGCGAGGAAGTCGGCGCCACCGATCTTCTTTGCCTCTTCCTCAAACACGTCGATGAAGGTCGCGCCGATGATCTTGCGTTTGCGTTCCGGGTCCGACACGCCTTCGAGCTTACCCAGGAAGAGATCGCGCGCATCCGCATGAACGAGCGGAATATTGTAATGGTCGCGGAAAAGGCTCACCACTTCATCTGCTTCCCCTGCCCGCATGACACCCGTGTCCACGAACACGCATTGCAGCTGATCGCCAATCGCCTCGTGCAGGAGGACCGCGACAACGGAACTATCCACGCCACCTGACAGACCGCAGATCACACGACCGGAGCCGACTTGTGCCCGGACTTTTGCAATTTCTGCCTCACGGAAGGCGGCCATCGTCCAGTCGCCCTTGCAGCCTGCAATCTTGTGGGTGAAATTTTTAAGAAGCTCCGCACCGCACGGCGTGTGCATTACCTCCGGATGAAATTGTACACCGTAGAATTTTCGCGCCTCATCTGCGATGGCGGCAAAAGGCGCACCTTCAGACGTGGCAATGGTTTTGAAGCCTTCTGGAAGCGCCGTTACCCGGTCGCCATGGCTCATCCATACGGTTTCTTGTGCGCCGGGCTTTGCGATGCCATCAAACAATGCGCTGTCTTCCACGACCTCGATCTTTGCCCGTCCAAACTCCTGATGGTCATGGCTCTCCACACGTCCACCCAGCTGCGCGCACATGGTCTGCTCGCCATAGCAAATGCCCAGAACGGGTACGCCCATGGTGAACACCGCCTCAGGTGCACGTGGTGTGTCGATGCCCGTTACGCTCGCGGGACCACCTGACAGGATGATCGCTTTGGGATCGAAACTTTCCAGCATTTCCGCTGCGGAGTTGAACGGGACGATCTCGCTATAAACACCACTCTCGCGTACACGACGCGCAATCAACTGGGTCACCTGACTACCAAAATCAATAATCAGAATACGATCGTTCACACTCTCGGTCATGGTCGGCGCTCCAGAATGGCGATGAAGAAACCATCGGTCTTGGTTGTGTACGGTGAGAGACGCAAGGCACCACCGCCTGCAACATCCGGTTTGACGCCTTTGGACGTCAACTGGGGCGGCCAATGCGATTGCCAATCACCCAAAACAAATTCATCAAACTCCGCAAGAAAATGCGCAACCTGCTCTTCGTTTTCTGTCTTCAGGACCGAGCAGGTAACGTAGATCATGCGTCCGCCAGGCCGCACCAACCGTGCGCCCCGCGCCAGCACTTCTCGCTGTGCGGTTTTATAGGCGTCCAGCTTTTCTTGCGTGAGCTGCCAACGCGCTTCCGGCTGACGACGCCATGCGCCCGAGCCTGAGCAGGGCGCATCAACAAAGACGCCGTCCATCGCCCCTTCAAACGCACCGAGATCCGGGTCTGGCAGAGCCGGGTCAAATGGTTTCAGGATACACATTTCAACCGTGCGCCCTGTCGCGCGCTCAACACGTGGCTGCAAGCGGCCAAGGCGGCGCGGGTCCGTGTCGCATGCGATGAGGCGACCTTCGTCCTCCAGCTCCGCGAGCAGTGCCAATGTCTTTCCACCCGCGCCCGCGCACAGGTCAACCCATTGTTCTCCCTTCTTCGCCCCGGCAAGGAGACAAGAAAGTTGCGAGCCCTCGTCCTGAATTTCGAGCAGACCTTGCTTGAAAATTTTGGTGTGGGTCACACGCGCGGCCATCTCGGTGCGCAGACCCCAGGGCGAATAGGTACAGGGTGACGTTTCGATCCCCTCGTCCTTCAATTGGAATTGAACACTCTCGCGGTGTGTGCGCGCAGCGTTGGCACGTAGATCAACCGGCGCGCGCTCGTTGAGTGCGGCAACTTCAACCGTCCAATTTTTGCCAAACGCTTCTTCAAAATGCGGTTGCAGCCAGACCGGCAGGTTGAGTGCTTCCGTTTCGGTCAACCCGTCCAGCTTGGCGATGGCATCGTAGAGAGCAGCTTCTTCCTCTTTGTCCAGAGGTGCGGGTGCAAAACGTGCCCCGTTAAACTCCATCATCACGTCTTCAAATGATGCACCCTCACCGATATGTCGCGATGCCACGACCATTGCACGCGGTGTATCCATACCCATCGCGCGCACGAAGCGCGCCCGGTTACGCAATATGTCGAAAACACGTTCCTGAATAGAAGCGCGATCCTTTGAACCGGCGTAACGATTTGCTTTCGCCCAACCCGCCAGCACGCGATCAGCCATCTGGCCTTGTTCAATGCTAGTAAGAATGTCGATAGCCGCCGAAAGGCGAGCAGCGGGTGTCATGTGATTGATAATCCAACTCAGTTGTTACGAAAGTGCACCCGGGTGTTACGAAAGTGCACCCGGGTAATTTGGCGACTCGCGGGTGATGGTGACATCGTGCACATGGCTTTCGCGCAGTGCAGCCGATGAGATTTTGACGAAGGTGGCCCGTTCGCGGAAATCAGCCAGGGTTGCGGACCCTGTGTACCCCATCGCGGCGCGAAGACCACCAACCAGCTGATGGATAATCGAGCCGATGGGGCCTTTGTAAGGCACCTGCCCTTCAATGCCTTCCGGGACCAGTTTCAGCGTGTCCTGCACGTCTTTCTGGAAGTAGCGGTCGGCGGAGCCAACTGCCATCGCGCCCACAGAGCCCATGCCGCGATAGGCTTTGTAAGAACGCCCCTGGTAAAGGAAGACCTCGCCGGGGCTTTCTTCTGTCCCGGCAAAGAGTGATCCGATCATCGCGACTTCGGCACCCGCGGCCAATGCTTTTGCCAGATCACCTGAGAATTTGATGCCGCCGTCAGCGATCACCGGGATGTCAGATTTCCGGGCTTCTTCCACACAATCAATGATCGCCGTGAGCTGCGGCACGCCAACACCTGCGACGATACGTGTTGTGCAAATGGAGCCAGGGCCAATGCCGACCTTGATCGCGTCAGCGCCGGCGTCAATCAGCGAGCGGGCAGCCTCCGCGGTTGCGATATTGCCGGCAACAATCTGAACGGCGTTTGAAAGTTTCTTTGCGCGGCGCACGGCGTCTGCCACATGGACGGAATGGCCATGGGCCGTGTCGATCACGATCAGGTCCGCGCCTGCATCCACAAGTTGAGATGTCCGCTCGAACCCATCATCCCCCACGGTTGAGGCGGCGGCGACGCGCAGACGACCTTGTGCATCCTTGCAGGAGTTCGGGTGAAGCTTTGCCTTCTCAATGTCTTTTACCGTGATGAGACCGACGCAGCGATATTGTCCGTCAACCACCAGCAGTTTTTCAATCCGGTGTTGGTGCAACAGCTTCTTGGCTTCGTCTTGATTGACCCCTTCATGAACCGTGATCAGGTTCTCGTGGGTCATGAGTTGATGTACGGGTTCGCTCGGGTTGCTGGCAAAACGCACATCGCGGTTGGTGAGAATACCCACGAGCTTTTGTGATCCTGATTCAACGACGGGAATGCCTGAGATCGAATGTTGTTCCATCAGAGCCAGCGCATCGGCCAATGTGTCTTCCGGTGCGATCGTGACCGGGTTCACCACCATGCCACTTTCGAACTTTTTGACCTGGCGAACCTGCTCCGCCTGTTGCTCCGGCGTCATGTTGCGATGAAGCACACCCATGCCCCCGGCCTGCGCCATGGCGATCGCCAGACGGCTTTCCGTCACCGTGTCCATGGCCGATGAAATGAGTGGAATACCGAGGCTGATTGTGCGGGTCAGTCGGGTCGATGTATTGACCTGACCCGGCATAACCGAGCTTTCAGCGGGTTGCAGAAGGACGTCATCAAAAGTGAGGGCTTCGCGAAACATGGTGCCAACCTCCGGCTCGGGCGGGAATGTGATGTTGGCGCTGGTGTGTAACACCTCATCTGCAAAATGCAAAGGAAGTTGTTGTGACAAATTGGCTCTTTGAGCGTATTCCACCAAAGTGACGCAAAGCCTGAGCCTCCTTATGGTTTACGGGGCTCAGTCCCGTTAGGCCTCATCCCCGCTTTCATCCTCATCCCGGCGACCCTTAAACCCAGTGGCCAAAACGTACATTTCTGAGGAATCAGCCCGGCTTGCCTGTGGTTTTACGTGACGGACGATTTTGAAGTCCCGTTTGAGCAGGGTCAGCAGGTCATGCTCCGCCCCCCCTTGCAGAACCTTGGCGCAGAAAACGCCCCCCTCCTGCAACACATCATGGGCAAAATGAGCCGCCGCCTCTGCGAGAGCCATGATCCGCATATGGTCGGTCTGCTTGTGGCCGGTGGAGGCCGCGGCCATGTCGGAGAGGACGATATCTGCCGGTCCTCCCAGCCATTCCTTCACCTTGTCGTCGGCCCCTGCCTCCAGAAAATCGAGCACATAGATGTCGGAGCCCGGAACCGGGTCGATCTCCTGCAGGTCGATACCGATGACCTTGCCTTTGCCCTTGTCAGAGCCCGCGCGCGCGACAGAGACCTGCGTCCAGCCACCGGGTGCGCACCCCAGGTCAACAATGCGCGCACCGCTTTTCAGAAAGCGGTACTTTTCGTCGATTTCCAGCAGTTTGTAGGCCGCTCTGGAGCGATAGCCTTCTTCCTTGGCCCGCATGACATAGGGGTCATTCAGCTGACGCTCAAGCCAACGGGTGGACGACAGGCGACGGCCCCGAGCGGTTTTAACCCGCTCGCGGAGGTTTTTGCGGCCACCACGACGGCTGGAGCCGCCCTTGCCGCCATTCCCCCCGGCATCATTTTCGCCTGACATACTGGTCTCCTGTTCTTCGATTTCTTGAAGCGCGCTTTTGGGACAATAGCCCTCAAACGCTGCGCTCTGGTCCTGTCTGCGGTTCGACATGTCGCGATTTTTTGCGGCGGCGACGCCGCCCGCGGCGAGACTTGTTCTCATCCGCCTTCATCAGCGAGAAGAGAATGCCCTCCCGCAGGCCCCGATCCGCAACACGCAGGCGATCACTTGGCCAAGCACGGCTTATTGCCTCCAAAATGGCACAGCCTGCAAGCACTAAATCAGCACGCTCCTGTCCGACACACGGATGGGCGGCCCTTTCGGTGAGGTTCATCTCCAGCAGCGCACGGGTCACCTGTGCCACATCCTGCCGCCGGACCCATACTCCGTCGACCTTTGCCCTGTCATAGCGTTTCAGGCCGAGATGTACACCCGCAATCGTCGTCACGGTCCCCGACGTGCCTAGAAGATGATAGTGCGCATTGGTGTTTTGGGTCGCGGTCACGCGCGCCAAAAACGGCTCCAACCGTTTGGTCACATCGCAAACCATTTGCTCAAACAGGTCAGCGCTCACCTCGGTCCCGCCATAGGTTTCAGCGAGTGTCACCACACCGCATGGCAGGCTCGTCCAGTCCCGTATGACGGGCTTCACCCCTTCATCATGGCTTACCCACATCAGCTCTGTGCTGCCGCCACCAATGTCGAAAACAAGGGCCGCTTCATGATCTGGATCGAGAAGCGGTGAGCAACCCGAGAGTGCGAGGTTTGCCTCGTCTTCGGTTGAGACGATGTTGAGCTCAATGCCTGTCGTATCCTGCACGCGGCGCACAAATTCGGTACCGTTCTCAGCGGTTCTGCAGGCTTCTGTTGCGATGGAGCGGACACGTGTGACGCCCCGGCGCTTCATCTTGTCAGCGCAGATGGTGAGCGCTGCATGCGCCCGGTCCATGGCTTCAACCGACAAGCGACCTGTGTGGGCCAGCCCTTCCCCCAGCCGGACAATGCGCGAGTAGGCGTCGATCACGCGAAAGCCATCTTGGCTGCGTTTGGCAATCAGCAGGCGGCAATTGTTCGTCCCCAGATCGATAGCGGCATAAACATGCCCAGATGATGGATTGCCATTGCCAGAGCGCAGATCCGACTGCGGCTTTGATTGCTGTTGGGAGTGCGGTGTGGATTGCAGTGAAGCTGACGGGGCGGCCACCTGCTCCGCCGATTGTGGAGCACCAGTTTCGCCCGCTTGCACATCCGCTTTTCGCAGCTCGTCCCTTTTTTGGCGGCGGCGCTGGCGGCGCTTCTTTGATTTGGAAGTCAGTGTGCCCGAGCTAGGTGCGCCGGATACCGGGGGCTGGGACCAGCCAGACGCGACCGGGTCGTCGCTGGGAACATTCGTTCCAGCCCCGGACACGCTTTCATGCGCCTGATCAGTTTTATGGCCCTCTTGGTTCAGAGAACCACCAGATGCACGACCTGAACTCTGGTCCTGCGGTCCGGCGGCTGAAGCTGCCTCCCCCGAAGCAGCCTTCCCTGATGCGGCTTCATCTGAAGCGCGCGGGGTCCGGTCTCCCGTTTCTGTCACTCTATCAACTCAGGAGCAGGATACGGTGGAGCCTTTGCTCCCTGCCGTCCGTCTCTACCGAGCCCTCTATATTAAGTTGAGATGAGTGTATCAGCTTTACGAACGCCACGAAACGCCGGAAAATCCCTGCCACCCGCCACCTGCCGGATTGGTGGTTTGGTGGAAAAACCTGAACAAGAGGGTCGGAAGCGCTTGAAACCCGAACCGCATTCCACTAAACAAGCCTCGCAAGGCACAACATTGCAGCCTGATGCGTACCGCCTATTGGCGGGAAAACATCAAATCACTGTTTTTGTTGGGGAATCGTCTAATGGTAGGACACCAGACTCTGACTCTGGGTGTCTAGGTTCGAGTCCTAGTTCCCCAGCCACTACATCTAGTCATCATATTGTTCATGTTTTGATGCCGAGACTGGTCAAATTCAATATGCCCGACACAATTGGCACTACCTAAATGACAGACGGGGGCATGGGGGAAGCGTGCCTCACTTCTGTAGCGATTGGGGTCTCGGAAATTTCCGCCAGAACTGATTGAACAAATCAGGGTCTGCTGTAGCATTGAACGAAATACAAATTACACTTAGCGTCGTTTATGCGGAGATATCATGGCGGACGAGATTGACCTGAACGCTCTACAAAATGGCGACCCTGATCTGGCGCAACGCGACTTCCGCGATGCAGACATCTCAAATCTTTCATTGACCGGCCGAGACTTTTCGGGCGCTCATCTTGAAAGGGCAAACGCGACCGGCACCGACTTTTCAGATTCGATTTTTGAAAAGGTTCACCTAGCTCAGTTTGTCGCTGAAAATGCCAATCTCTCTCGTGCCAAATTTTCTACAGTCGCCTTCACTAGAGTTAACTTAAGAGGATCTGACCTCCGAGACGTTGAGTTTGGTGGATCGCACTTTTCACAAACGGACTTCACCAGAGCAGATATTCGCGGGGCTAATTTCTCAAAGTGCCACTTGAACGACGGCACAACTTTCGCCAACTGCATCGTCAATGAAGAAACAAATTTCGAGGGGGCTGTCATCCTTCGATCGCTCTCTAGGGAACCAGCTTTCGCGAACTACAAATTTGAAAGAGGCAAACTCGTTCGGCTAAACTTGGATAATATCGCAGCGCATGATAGCCAGCCCAGCGGCGTCATCGGTCTAAGGACTTATGAAGGACTCAACGACCGCCCGGAGACGCTCGTCAAAATTCCTGACATACCGTCATCGGAACAAGACGGCATCATGCATCTCGACAAATCCCCTCAACCAGCGACAGTAAAAATCAAAGACCCTGCTGGAATCCCTGCGAAACTCATCAACGCTGAAATCAGTGCAAGCCGAGAGAACCTGGCGGCGCTTGTTGAAACTCTCAAGGGATTGAGAGGACGCGACTCTCGGGCGGATGCAGAAACCGACAACCGCCAAATTTCTCCCTTTGCCGAAGAAGACTTGTTACTGCTTATTTCGTTGGTATCGGCAGCAATTGAGTTGGAAAAGTCACCGGTCATCACACAGGAGATGGGAAGCTTCCTCGAAACCGTCTTGCGTCAGCTCCAGCAAGCCCAGCAGATCCTAAAGGCAATGAACAAAGGAGCAGGAAATTATCTCCCCCTCATAACCGCACTAGGTATTGCAATAAGTTCACTCGGAGTCTTTTTGGGGATGCTTGTATAAGAACGGGGCCGGAAACCTTCACTAAGCTGTCTTAGGATTTGACATGTTCCCACAATGCTCACACAAATAGCTTCTCACGGGATAAAAACTCAAGCCTTTCTGCGGTGCTACACTATATGTTGGGGGCCCTAGTTCCCCAGCCAGCCTTCACCCCCATCGCAAAAATGAAGCCCTATGCGGACAGGTAGCTCCCGATTGCGTTTGACCAGGCGTCAAACGAGGGGTCGTCCGCCGACCCGATGACCACAAGCTGGCTGCCGGGCGCATCGTCGCCCCAAAGGCGGTCCGCGGAAATTGTCATGCGATCACCGACCAATTGCAGCACATGCCGATGTTCGAGATCGCAGGAGAGATGCAGGATGCCCTTTGCCCGGTGAACAGATGGGGGGCGGCTACTGAAGAGCCGCTGGAGCTTCCCCAGATCAAGCGGCAGGTCTGTCGTGAAACTTTGTTCCACAAAGGGCGTATTGTGATGGTGATCGTCGATCTTATCATGATCGTCTGTTACATACTTGACCGTCGCGGGCCCTGACGCGCGACGGGAAGTCAGGAGCTGTATCGGTTCAGCCCGTGCCTGCTCCCCCGTCAAAAGCGTGGCGGCCGCCCCGCGTGTGATTTCGGCTTCTCGCTCTGCCCTTGTTTTGTCATCCAGCTGATCGCCCTTTGTGAGCACCAGAATGTCTGCGGCTTTCACCTGGCGTTGCACCAGCGAACCCACAAATTTGTCTTTGGACCGCGCGCGGAAGGTTTCAACGTCGGCCAGCACAATAATGTTGGCAAGCTCGAATGCAGGCAATGCCGAGGCATAGGTCGCCACTTTTTGCGGCTCAGCCACGCCGCTTGTCTCGATCAGCACATGGTCGATGTTGCCACGAGCTTCAGTCAAACCAATTAGCGTCGTGGCGAGGTCATCTGCAATGCGGCAACAGATGCAACCGTTTGCAAGACTGATGGTTTCGCCGTCCCGATTTTCAATCAGGGCGACATCTATGTTGATGGACCCAAAATCATTCACGATGACAGCCAACCGCTGACCATGTGTCCCGGCGAGCAGCGCGTTGATCAACGTTGTTTTACCGGCACCCAGATACCCCCCGATGATGGTAAGCGGCGTTCGTGCGTAAGTGTGTGCATTCATGGGCGCGTTCATGGGCGCGTTCATGGGCGCGCCGCCTTGTAGGGCTTGCCTTCAAACACCGTTCCCCAGATCGGTACATCGCGAAGCCGCTCTGCCCCCCATTCATAGGGGTCGGCTTCCAGCACCGCGAAGTCTGCCATCTTGCCCGCCCGCAAAGACCCGATTTCGTTCTCGCGCCCCAGAATGTAGGCCGCGTCGATGGTGATCGCGCGGAGTGCCTGATCAAGCGTGAGCTTTTCATTCTCAGCCATCACCTCACCCTCCGCATTCATGCGATTGGCTGCAACCCATGCACTGTTCAGCGGCAAGGCGGGCGCCATCGTGTAATCGGAATGAAGTGCCGTTGGAACGCCCGCGCGCGCGAGCGATCCCAAACGCGCCATCTGTGATGCACGCTCATGGCCGAGACCCTGACGTGCGTAAACCGCCCCCAATTCATAAAGATAGTAAATGTTCGCTGAGACCTGCCCGCCAAGCTCCTTCAGGCGTCGACATTGCTCTGGCGTTGAAAGACCGAAATGCTCGATCGTGTATCGGTGGCCAAAGCGGGGTCGCTCCCATTGCAATTTCTCAAGCACATCCAGTGCCAGCTCCAACCCCAGATCGCCGGTGCAGTGAACGTGGATCTTGTATCCCTCGTTCCAGTAGGCGCGAGCTGCGACCTCAAACTGTTCGGGCACCATGATCCATTCGCCGTGGTGACCATCTATGTATCCCGGTTCGTTCAACTGCATGAGCTGGGAGAAGAAGGCCCCATCGGTAAACAGTTTCACATGATCGCCAAAGCGGAGCCTGTGCGTGTTTCGCTCCGGCAGTGATTTGATCAGCGCGAGCGCATCCTCGTTCTTGCGCTCTATACCCGCGAGGCTATTTCCATCCGGGATCAGATCTACTCGAAAAGGCGTATCATCATTGTCCAGAATGGACTTGGTCATTTCCCATTCCATATCGAGGTAGAAAAGACCGGTGGCCATATCGCCAATGGTCGTATGCCCGCCAAAATGGACGGCGTCCCGCATCCGCCGAAGCCCGTCTGCATAGCGCTCCGGCGCCAGCAGGTAGCCCATGAAATTGTTTACGATGACGCGAAGGCCCATTTCATAGAAACGACCATTGGGCAGATCGACCTGCGGATTGTCACCAACCGCGGCTTCATCAAGGCCCACCCATTTAAGCGTTGAGCTGTTGACGATCACCTCGTGGAAGGAGCGATGCCAGGCGATAACCGGGCGTGTCTTCGAGATCTCATCCAGGTCTTTCCGCGTCACGTCGCCATGCCAGTTGCGATGATAGCCCCATGCAAAAAGCGGCTCCTCTGGATCTTCCATACTTGCCTCGATCTCCTTCAACCGAGCGAGATAGGCCTCTCTACTTTGGACGGGCTTCACGGTTTCCCAAGGGAGCTTCCATTCCATCGCGGTGATGAAATACATGGGCAGCAACACAGCCGCCATCGTGGGGTGGAGGTGCGGGTCGATGAAACCGGGCAGCAGGATTTTGTCCTCCAACTGACGGTCAATTTCATGCTCATACATGTCGAGCCAGGGTTTCAGCGTCTCCAATGTCCCGACTTCAAGAATGCGCCCGTCGCGGACGGCGATGGCTGTCGCTTCCGGTAGTGCCGTTTCCATTGTATGGATTTTCTGCGCGGTAAAGACGGTGATCTTTTTGCTGCTGGACATTTGACCTCTGTTACCTATTCGATCTGTTTTTCACATCGAAACTGCCTCACTCAGTCGTGGAAGGCAAACCTTCTTCCCCGCCCCTGAGCGCCCTTGGCTCCGCAGATTGACCTTATGTCTCTTCGTGTTCTGTGGCATTCTTACATTTGCGCGTCAGAACATCGTTCCGTCAGATGACGAAGTTGCGGAAAGAGGCACCATCATGTTTGATTTCGAAGCTTTGTTGAGGGAGGTCAACAATTGGCTGATTGCCAATGTCTTTACGCTTTCGTCTCTCGAGCAAATTGCCGTTCTTGTACTTGTGGCGACAGGGGTCTACCTGACTTCGCGATTCTTCTCCGACCACATTGACAGGTTTGCAAAGGTCAGTCGGAAACTGTTGCAAGCAGCCGACCGACTTGAGCGATGGCGGCTTACGTTGCTCGTTGGACTTGCCACCGCTCTCATCTGGGGCGCTTACGGGATTGCCATCGCGTTCGTCTGGCCGCACGAGATATTGCGGATCGCGGGAAGCCTACTTTCTGCTTGGGTCATGATCCGATTTGCGACGGCTTATCTGCGCACACCCGGTTGGGCATCGCTCATCGCGACGAGCGGCTGGCTGATAGCGGCGCTTGGCATTCTCGGCTGGTTCGAAGCGACGCTAGAGTTTCTGGATACGATGGCGTTCAACTCCGGCGAGTTCCGGATTTCCGTTCTGGACTTCGTCAACACGATTTTTCTGCTCGCGGTCTTTTTGGTTGTCTCAACGCTCCTTGTCCGCCTGATTGACGACCGCATGCGGCGTCTTGAAGGCGTCAGCCCGGCAGCGCGCGTTTTGATCATCAAAGTTCTGCGCGTCGTTTTTGGCATCATTGCCTTTGTTGTGGCGCTCTCGTCGGTCGGGGTCGATCTATCGGTGATTGCCGTCTTCTCCGGCGCTATCGGTATCGGTCTTGGCTTCGGTCTTCAAAAAGTTGTCTCCAACCTGATCAGCGGCATTTTGTTGCTGCTTGACCGATCATTGAAACCCGGCGACGTGATTGAAGTGGGCGATGCTTATGGCTGGATTGAGAATATGGGTGCGCGCTACCTGACAGTCGCAACCCGTGATGGCAAAGAATACCTCATCCCCAACGAAGATATTATCACGCAGCAGGTGATCAACTGGTCCTACAGTTCCAACGCCGTGCGAACGCGCATTCCCGTTGGCATCTCGTACGGATCCAATGTGCGCAGGGCGATTGACCTGATGATACAGGCGGCCCTTGATCAGCCGCGCGTGCTTCGCGGCGGGTCACACGAACCACAGGTACGACTTACTGAATTTGCTGATTCAGCCGTGGCACTTGAGTTGCGCGTCTGGGTTGCCGACCCCGAGCAAGGCCTCGTCAATGTAGGAAGTGATATTCGCTTGGCTATCTGGGATAGTTTCCACGAAAACGGCATTGAATTCCCCTTCCCGCAGCGCGACCTCCACATTGCCTCCGCAAAAGGACTTGAACCTCTGGTTGATCGCCTGGTGCCAAAAGACTAAGAGAGCTTCCCGCCCTTGCTTTCCCCTCGCTCACCAATGGTATTTCCTAGTGCATAATTCGACACCACATTACGACGTTCTCATTCTGGGTGCAGGGGGTGCAGGTCTTATGTGCGCAGGCCGGGCTGCACAGCGCGGGCTCAGCGTTGCGGTGTTGGACCATGCCAAAAAGCCCGGTGAAAAAATCCGTATTTCCGGTGGCGGGCGATGCAACTTCACCAACACCGAAACGAGAGCTGACCGCTTTCTCTCAGCTGACCCGCGCTTCTGCGAGGCTGCATTAAAAGGTTACACAGCTCAGGATTTTGTCTCGCTGGTTAAGAAGCACCGCATCTCCTTTCATGAAAAAACATTGGGGCAGCTCTTTTGTGATGAGAGCGCTCAGCAAATCATCGACATGCTACTTCAGGAGATGCGGCATGGCGGTGCGGAACTTTTTATGTCGACGGGCTTGCACAAAGTCGCGCGTGAAGGAGATCTGTTTGTCGTGACGACCGACAAGGGTGTGTTCACTGGCGAGCGTTTGGTGGTGGCCACAGGCGGAAAATCTATCCCAAAAATGGGGGCGACCGGTTTTGGCTACAAGCTTGCCGAACAATTCGGCCTTCGTATTGAACCGACACGCCCTGGTCTTGTGCCGTTCACTTTTGATCCCACACTCAAGGAGACTTACGCCCCGTTGGCGGGGCTCGCGACGGAGGCTCTTGTGACCGCACAAGGCCCAGGTTTTCGCGAGGCGCTTCTTTTCACACACCGCGGGCTGTCCGGACCTGCAGTACTGCAAGCCTCGTCTTATTGGGTGGAGGGTCAGCCCCTTCTCATCAATCTTGCGCCCGACAATGATCTTTATGCCCAGTTTATCGCGGAGCGCGATGCCCGGCCACGGGGAGAGGTTTCAACGGTTCTTTCAGAGTTTCTCCCCAAACGTCTGGCAAAAATGCTCGCAGAGCCGTTGGCCGGTCACAGTCGGCTGGCAGATCAGTCCAACAAGAGTTTCAGGAAACTCGCCGACGAGGTAAACTGCTGGCAGGTCGTCCCTGTCGGGACAGAGGGGTACCGGACCGCGGAGGTAACAGTCGGCGGTGTTGCCACCACCGACCTCGCCCCAGACAGTCTGATGGCAAAACAAGTGCCCGGCCTCTATTTTATCGGCGAAGTCGTTGATGTAACAGGCTGGCTGGGAGGGTATAATTTCCAGTGGGCCTGGTCGTCGGCAGTCGCTGCGGCACGCGCCTTTTAGCAGGCCTAGTGCCCGCTTAGGCGCTTTAATGCCTGAATTTCATTTTCCAGTGTCCCCAAGAAACGGGAACGATCTTTGTCCGTGAAGCCTGCATTATAGGTTTGCGATTGAGTGCTTTCACGCACCTGTTGTTTCAGCTCCCGCATGCCGAGCGCCATTCCGATATTGTCTTCGGTAAACGGGTTCCCAGTCGGACTTACCACGCGTGCCTTCTTCTCCAGACAGCGGGAGGCCAATGGGATATCAGCCGTTATTGCGATATCCCCTTCTGCAATATTCTCAGCGATCCAATCGTCCGCCACGTCCGGCCCCTCTGGCACCACAATTTGTTCGATCAATGGATGACGGCGGGGGCGCATGCCGCTGTTACTGACGAGGATGACCTTCAGATTGTGACGTTCGGCGACGCGTTCAACCTCTGATTTTACCGGACAGGCATCCGCATCTACATAAATTTTCATGTCTTTAGACTTGCTCTTCTTTTCCGTTTAGTCGCGCCACAGGCATGAACACAAAGTTAAGCCCAAGAGGAACGATAGGTTCTCATAGCTACTTTTCTTCAAGTTCGCCGTCTACACTTCAGATTTTGGTTCGTGTTTTCGTTACTTCTTACATGGGCCAGACACAATTAACGACCCATTATTCTCTTTTCAATAGAACAGTAACTGAAAGTCAGCCTTGGTTTCGTGGGGGTTTTGTTCTTAATGCAGGGGCGGCAAGATAGGCCTGGTTCGTCGGTTGACCGCGCAAGCGCACCCCCGACCACACCAGGAAACGAGCAGAACGCGCGCACGGGAGCAGCTGAAACGCGCTTCCGGATGAAGCGCTTTGCCATGACGTTCCTCGATCCGGAAATTGAAGAAGCTTTTCAAAAGGACAATTTTGCGCGGCAAGCGGGCCTCACACGCTTCTCAATTGCGATGGGTGCCATTGTCTTTTCGCTCTTTGGCATTCTCGATTATTACATCGTCCCGGACATTTTATTCGAAGCTTGGTTCATTCGCTTTGGCCTTGTCTGCCCTCTGCTACTGGGGATCATTGCTCTTTCTTATGCGCCTTGGTTTACGCACAAGCATATTTTCTGGTTAAGTGTTTCCATGGCAGCGCCGGGCATTGGTGTTGTGGCGATGATTGCCCTGGCCGAAGCACCTGGCAGCTACCTTTACTATGGTGGCCTTGTCGCCATTATCTGTTTGAGCGCCTGCCTGTGGCGGCTCAACTTTGGATACTCGCTCGCCTGGGCGGTCGTAACATTTGTGGGCTATGAAGTGGTCGTCATGTCGATCAATCCGCAACCACACAATGTCTTTATCAACAATACTGCCTTCATGCTGCTGGGTATCGGCACATGTAACTTCTTGAACTATATGCATGAACGGCAGATGCGGGATTCCTTCATCGACCATGAATGGTTGCGACAGGAACGTGAACGGTCCGAACGCCTGCTCGAAGCATCTGAAGCTGCCAACCGCGCCAAGACTGACTTTCTGGCCATCATGAGCCACGAGCTTCGTACGCCGCTCAACGCGATCATTGGCTTCTCTGACATTATCGCGACACAGATGTTCGGACCGATCAACAATGAGCGGTACGCTGACTATGCAGTCGACATTCGCAATTCAGGTTCGCACCTGCTGAGCATCATCAACGACATCCTCGACCTCTCAAAGGCAGAAGCCGGCAAGCTGGAACTTGATGAGAGTCTGATTGACCCCGTTGAAACCCTCAACCAGACTATGCGCATGTTCCGCCCGCGCGCCATTGAGCTGAAAATTAAACTCACCTTCCGGGTTCGCGATGAAATTCCATGGCTGAAGGCCGATGCGCGCCTCTTCACGCAGGTGATTATCAACCTGACCTCCAACGCGCTCAAGTTCACGCCTGAGGGTGGACAGGTCAATGTTGAGCTTGGGCGGGGTGCCGGTGAATGCCTTGAAATTCTAATTGAGGATTCGGGCATCGGCATTGATGATGCCGATATTGAGCGTGTCTTTGAGCCGTTCGTGCAGGTGGAAAGCTCTCTTAACCGGACCCAGCAGGGTACAGGCCTTGGCCTTCCTCTCGTGCGCAAAATTATGGCTTTGCATGACGGTGATGTGAAACTGATCAGCGAGAAAGGGAAAGGCACGAAGGCTGTTGTTTCGTTCCCGACATCGCGCTTCTCTCAAGGCCCAAAAGCAGAAAAACGCTGGTCATCTCAAGCCTAGGGTGACAACCAGCGTTCTTTTATCATTTGGTTGTGTGCGAAAATGCCGTTAGGCCGCAGGCTTGCGGACCGTCATCACATAGACGCACTTGGTTTCATCTTCTTCGAGCGAAATGCGTTCGCAATCCAGCCCGTCCACCATGTCCCACATTTCATCTGCGGTGCGGTAGACAAGGCTCCAGTCGGTGATGAACTCCAGCGGCCACATGCAGGTCTCACGACCCACCTTCACGTTCGCCAGGACCATGTGCCCACCCGGTGCCAACTGATCGTAGAGATCATGCGTAAGCGCTTTAGCACGGCGCTGCGAGAGATAGTCATAGAGTCCAAGGCTGTAGATCATCTCCTGCGGCGGCAGAGAATTGAACAAGGGCCCCGCCTTCAGCAATTGTGCAAACGAAGCCTGAAGGCACTGCACACGGGCCTTGCCAGCATGGCGAACGACTTCGGGGTGTGCATGTTCATACGCGTATGAAAGCGCACCATGGTCCTGATCGATCAGGGTGAAATTGACCGGCCGGGGCAGGTCTTTGATCTTCAGATAGTCGGTGACTTCATAGGCAGAACCACAGCCCAGATTGGTAATGTTCATCACCTTGTCGCCAGCCGTTTCTGCAATCTTCTCACCGAGATATTTTTGCGTCATGCGCAGGCGTGTTCCCACACAGGCACCGGTTTCAATGCCGATCCTGTGCAGAAGCTTTTCGTAGGGCGTATTACCGACACGCTCCCAGCGATAGACATAGTTCATGATCTGGTAGTCACCGGGATAACCCAGCGGCTTCTCATAACAGCGACGCATAACGGGTCCGGGCATGAAGTCCGGCGTCAATACCTGTTCGGTGTATCGCTTGTGCTCCGCCAGCGCGATCGGGTCATTGATCATTGGGAAAGTGATGTCATTTCCTCGATACCAAAGCTCTTGCCAGGCAGGCACCATTTTCTCTTCGCAGGCGACGAGCGCTTCATGAAGGCGTTCGGCACGTTCTGTCTCGGAAACATCACCCAGGCGCGCCTCAAAACGCGCAAGCAGGTCCTTATAAGACCGAAAGAGATAAACAATCTCTGCAGTCAGCTCCCGGTATTCCGGCAAGATATTGGCCGCAGACCCGAATGTCGGATCGGTCAACGCTCGCGAGAGCAAAAGCTGATCATGGCTGGTCACGATCGACGGAATGTCGATATAGCCGGTCGTCAGCTCTACAGCAACGGTCGTGCGAACACCACTCGGCTCAACCCGACGAATGCGGCCCGACCCTTCGTACAACGTGTCGTCGGCAATGCAGAGCCGAACCGGCACTTCATCACCGATCCGGTCATCCCAGAAATCCAGGTCGCCGCTTTGGGCGGCGAGCCCTGTCATGGACAGATCTTTCAGTGCCGCCCGGTCTCCTCCGAGATCAACCGCCGGCACCATGTCTCTAAACAAATGATCTGCCCGATGTCGTTCTGCACGGTAAAATACCTTGCGACCCTTGGCCCCGGTCAGCTGCTCATATGTACGCATCAACTAAAATCCCTTCATGAGCTCATCAAAATGAGTTTCGCGTTTCATACTAAGCATGGACAGTGGGAACGTGAACGATTTTGAAAGGTTAACATTCTTTTTTCATGTCATTCATTCGCAATGTTGCGCAGGCCCCACGCTTCGTTGAAAGAATGCCCATTTCGGTTAATTGTCATGGTTTAATTTTGCACCATCTCCCCTATCCAAAATATGTAGTAAGGGAGGCAACATGAACCAGCAGATGCCAAGTGCCACAATCACAATGATGGATGTTTGAAGCCCCAGAGCCCGGTTGATCTCGAAACCGGAGAGCGACAGCACGGCAAATCCCACCGCGAGTGACACGCTTGTGATGACCATCGCCACACCGACGGTCGAGAATACGGCATTGATTGCCTCTGAGGGGGTTTTGCCACTAGCGCGATACCGCTGGTATTTCATCAAAAAGTGAATGGTGTCATCCACCACGATCCCGAGGGTCATTGCCGTAATCACGGCGCCTGCGATCCCGATATCTTGGAATGTGTATCCCCAGATGCCAAATCCCACGATGGCAGGCAGAAGGTTGGTTGCCAGGCTCAAAATTCCATAGGTCAGACTTTTCAGCGCCAGCGCGATAATTGCGCCAATGATAAGAATCGAAACGAGTGTTGATAGGATCATCGTGCGGATATTGGTGCTCGACAAATAGGCAAAGAGAATGTTGATGCTGATCCCGCTCGTTACGGTCTTGGGGCCCGCATTCGCCGTCAACCAATCGCCTGCCCGTTCGTGCAATGCGCGAATATCGCCCGAAGTCAGGCCTCTCATGATGATGGTGACGCGGCTCGCGCTGCGGCTCACATTGATCCGATCAGTGATCGACGCACCGTAGGGAAGAGATAACTCATAGAGCAGAAAATATTGCGAAATCAGATCGCCATTTTCCGGAATGCCGTCTCGGGCAGGCTCATCTGCGACATTCATGGCCTTATGGATCCGGCGGGTAATTTCTGAGATATCAGCGACGCTGACAACGCCCGGTTGCTCCCGCAACCAGCTGGAGAATTTGACAAGCGTGTGTTGGTATTCCGGGTCGTACACCCCGCCGTCTGCGCCGGTTTCCATATCAAATTCCATGATATTGAGGCCGGTCAATCTTTCCTCTGCCAGGTCCGAGGCATTGCGATAGTCGAACCGCGTATCAAAATAGCGAACAAAGTCATCGTCGAGCCGCACTTTGGTCAGGCCGTTCATTGTCAGCAGAACCGCAACTAAAACCCCGGCGAGCAATGGCCAGCGCAGCCAGTTGATCGCCTGCCCCACCTTTGTCATCCAATCAGCAGAGAGGTCAGCGGACGGCGTAAGCGGCAACAAGGTTAGCGCTGCAGGCAGCCAGGTAAATGTCAGCACGTAACTCAACAAGATGCCGCCAAAGACAATATTGCCCAGATCGTTAAACGGGGGCGCATCCGCCTGGTTCATCGCCAGGAAGCCGATCGCTGTCGTCAGATTGGTGAGCCCGACCGCCGTTGCATTGGCGGAAATAGCCCGACGAATGGCTGCGGCATTATCGAGCCCCTCCGCAAGGCTATGTTTCACCGCAATCACCACATGGATGGTTGATGCCAACGCAATAGAGATCACAATAATTGGTGCAGCAATGGACGCCGGCGTGATCACATGGCCGAACCAGCCCGCCACCCCCATAGAGGCTGCGCTTGCAACCCCTAGAATAGAAATGACGACAAGACTGCCATTTCTGGATCTTAGAAAAATCACCACAATGAGAGCGGCAACCAGGAGTGCAAAAGGAACCAGCATTTGAGCATCAACGTGTGACGCTTCGTTATAGGTCGCCATCAGCATCACGTTGCCCGTGACGTCCACCTTGATACCGGGATAGTCACGCTCAATCTCTGCCGCAAAGTCGAGGGCGGCGTGACTGATGTCCCGCACTTCATCTGACGCTTGTTCAGGCAGCTGAAAGTTGACGTTGATGCCTGTGGCGCGGCCATCGCTGGCAAGTATCCGGTTGAGGATCAGCGGGTCTGAGAGCGCTTCGGCTTCAATGGCGGCCGCTCCTTCGATGGTCAGGCCCGCAACAGATGGCAACATCTCCTCGACCCCGAATGCATCATCTTCAGAAAACACGCGGGGGAAGTTCGTCAGCGATTCTACTTTAGTGGAATGTGGCAGTTGCCAGGCACGGTCAGTGATGTCCGCAATGACCTTCAATGTCTCAACGGTCGCTATCCGCTGAACCGGAGCCTCATCTTTGAACGTCACGACAAAAAGGACATTATTATTATGGGAAAACTTCTTTTCGAACTCGCGCAGATGCAGCAGGAAGGGGTTCTGCTCCGAATAAAAAATGCGCGTGTCATAAGACACGCTCAGACGCATGCCCCCCCCCATCATGATCAAGGTCAAAAACAGCCACAAGAAAACCGTTGTTTTCGGGTGATTTTGCGCTAGCGCACTCGGCCTTAAACGCTCACTTAACTTTACTCGCATTCCTATTTGCCTATTCTCACTCAGCAGCGAAGCCGAGACGAAATCGACTTTTCGCATGATGCAAGCCGTTTTCTCGCGTCCCCCTGCACAGCTTCGCCCAAATCTTGGCGCTTGAGTCGTTTCATATCGCGCAAAACCCTAAAGCACTCTGGGGATTTCACAAATACTTTAGAAAGTGTTTCGCCTATTGCACAAACATGGGTTTTCTAGCGAAAAATTAAGCATTTGCAGCCACAATTTCCGGACGCTCATTTTGGGGCGGACCAAATTCGGTGGGATGGAAAACCACTGACCACGACGGATGACCTGTAGGCAGGTTTTGAGTTGCAAAAGCCATTTCAGCAGGCCTGACAAAGAGCACATTGGACGACAGACAATATGGCAAGCTTGGCAACATTAGGGTCGGCAGAACTCAGAAAACTATCTGAGCGCGAGTTGGCATCTGAGTTGGCGGACATGACCCCGCTCGCCATCGACCGTTTTCGTCGTATGCGAAAACTAAAGCCAGAGCACGAAGAAGCCCTAACAACCTTCTTGCGGCAGAACCCGGAAAAAAGATTGACGGCAGATGGTTCTGCTGAACAGAGCAAACCAATCAAAGCAAAGACGAAGAGCGCCGGTTCTCCTCCGAAAAAGAAAAAGGCCCCTCGTATTCAGGCAGAGAATGATGGATACGTTAAGCTATGGATGCGCATGCGCGCATGGTGGGACGGCGTCGACTATGATGCCAGTCCTTCGCGCACACCGCAGAAACGCCCCCCCAAAGCGCGGTTTGAAATTACCGTTGACAACGCGGCAACGCTTCTCGAACAGCGGATCGAAATCATTCAAGAGCTTTGGGGTGTCGGAAATTCGGCCCCTGGTGGACCTGAGTTCGTGGCAGAGCTTGTGCGCGACAGCAAACCAGCAGCCAAGGCCCGCATCGCGGACCTCTCCGCTGGACTGGGAGGTGGCTTCAGGTTTCTTGAGGCCACGCAAAGCGGAACCTTTGCCGGGTTCGAACGCGACAAGGATATCGCCAAAGCTGGCCATCAAATTTCGGTCGATCTTAATCTCGCAGAAAAAATGCCGATTGTGCATTTTGATCCAGCGCACATTGATACGCTGTTTGAGAAAAATGCCTTTGATCTCATCGTCGCCCGTGAGATTTTCTACTCAATAGCTGACCGCCGCGCGACCTTGATGAACCTTGCCGACGCACTCGACAGAAACGGATCTCTGGTCTTTACAGATTTTGTACTCACCGACCGCGCCAGTGAAAACAAAGATGTTATCGCCTGGCGCCAGACGGACCCGTACAAACCAACACCTTCGACCATTGAAGAATATCGTGAGCTACTGAATGAGCTCAAATATTCGGTCAAAAGCATTGATGATATCAGCGCGCCTTATGTACAGGCGATCCAGAATGGCTGGAAATCGATTATCGATCATTTGAAGACTGGAGAATTCTCGCGGTCTTACGTCGATACGTTGATGCAGGAAGGTCAGGTCTGGCTGGCGCGCTCGAAAGCCCTCCAATCGGGTCAGCTCAAGCTGATCAAGGGGCGAGCGGTTATGCTCAAGGCGCCCAAGCGGTCCCTCAATGACTCGATGGTTATTGACGACTAATCCACTTTTGGGCCGCTGAGCGATTGTTTGCGCGTGGCGCAGTTACAATCCGTTACATTTTTGCTCGCATTTTTGTGTATTTAGACCTTGGCCTTGCCTATATCGGTCCTATATATACGCGTATATTCACGCCGCGCTGTTTCTCTCGCGTTTCAGCCTTTTTTTGAAAAATTGGACATTTACGATATGGATGTCGGCACTCTTTGCTTAGGCGCTCTAGAGATGGGGGATGCGACGGGCTATGAAATCAAGAAAATGTTCGAAAGCGGCCTGTTTTCCCACTTTTTGGACGCGAGCTTTGGGTCCATCTATCCAGCCCTCACAAAACTGACAGATGAAGGATCGTTGACCTGTACCTCGCAGCAACAGGAACGGCGCCCTGACAAAAAGATCTATTCCATCACTCCGGCAGGGCGCGAGGCCCTTAAGCGGCGGCTCCAGCAGCCCATCAGCGGTGACCGGCTCAAGTCCGAGTTTCTCTTCGTCATGCTGTTTGCTGATGCACTTCCACAAGAGACAGTCACCACCCTTCTCACCAACCGGCTGGCGGAACTGCGCGATGAGCTGACGAACATACAAGCAAAATCCGAGGAACCGCTGACAAGCGGGCAAGAATTTGTACGGCGGTACGGGGAAGTTGTGATGGAGGCATCCCTGAATTTTATTCGCGACAATCGGCATTTGGTAGAAAACCCGATGACGACCCGCGCGTTGGAAAATGTGCGCTGAACGCTCAGCGCAAATGACACTGGTCAAATGGCTATCCATCGAGGAACGAGGATCGTCAGTCATATTTGGAAGGTTTAGAGATGAAATTGCGGCGGTCCTATATTCTGGCGCTCCTAATTGCAGCGATTATCGGCGCCTGGATCCTTTCAGGACAGATTGGGAATGGCGAGGACGCGACCGCTGTGCAAACTCTTGCAGGCGAGAGTGCTTCCGATGGCAAGACACCACATGTTCGCGCCCGAGTCTTCCACGCCGAAGCACGCCGTACCATCCTTGTCATCAGAGGGCGAACCGAAGCGCTGCGGACCGTTGACATTCGCGCGGAGACATCCGGCACTATCGTCGACCTTCCCGTCGAGAAAGGCGCGCATGTCCAGAAAGGCGATCTGATCTGCCGTCTTTCACTCAATGCGCGCGACGCCCAGATGGCTGAAGCGGAAGCGTTGATGCGCCAACGCTGGCTGGAACTTGATGCGGCCCGCAAGCTTGCCGCGCGCGGCCATCGGTCAGAGACACAGGCAGCAGCCGCACAAGCTGCATACGACGCGGCCCGCGCCCAGGTAAAACAGCGTGAGGTTGAGCTCTCCCACACACGAATTTTGGCTCCGTTTGACGGCGTCATTGACGCCCGGCCGGTTGAACTTGGTGATTACCTTCAGCCGTCACAGCCCTGCGCCACCATTGTGGACATGAACCCGTTCCTCGTTATTGGTCAGGTGTCTGAGGCGGATGTTGATCAGGTGGTCGAAGGAACTGTTGGTACTGCTGTCCTGGTCAGCGGCGAAATCGTGGAGGGCTATATCCGGTTTGTTGCCAAGACGGCCGATCCCGCAACACGCACGTTTCTTGTGGAACTCGAAGTTCCCAATGATGACGGCAAGCTCCGCGCTGGCGTGACAGCGGAAATCAAAGTGCCGAGTGCCGAGGTCATGGCACATCTTGTTCCGCCCTCGATCCTCGGCCTGGACGATGCCGGTACAATTGGCCTTCGTATTCTTGACGATCAGAATGTTGTTCACTTTCAACGGGTACAAATTCTGGAAGATGGTCGTGAAGGCATCTGGGTTACCGGGCTGCCGACAAGTGTAAAACTCATCACTGTAGGTCAGGACTTTGTTATCCCTGGCCAGGCTGTGGACGCAACCTTTGAGGAAGTTTCCGGCACTGGAGCATCAGGGGACCGCTCATGAACAAATTCATTGACGCTGCGCTTGGCCGAAGCCGGACAGTCCTTACCTTCATGGTGCTTATCGTCATGGCTGGTGTGTCAGCCTATGTCTCCATCCCGAAGGAAGCGGACCCGGACATCCAGATCCCGGTCTTTTATGTCTCTATTGTCCATCACGGCATTTCGCCGGAGGACGCTGAACGCCTTCTCATCAAACCGATGGAGACGGAACTTCGCTCACTCGAAGGGCTTGAGGAATTAACGGCTATTGCCTCGACCGGGCATGCCGGCATCATCCTCGAATTTGATGTGAGCTTCGACAAGGATGATGCTCTGGCTGACGTTCGCGAGAGGGTTGACTTGGCGCAGGCCAAACTACCGAACGATTCTGAAGAACCAACCATTCGGGAATTTAACACATCCCTCTTTCCAGTTTTGATTGTCACACTCTCCGGTGACGTGCCAGAGCGAACGCTTTACCAGCATGCGCGCGCGCTTAAAGATGAGATTGAAGGCAATGTCACGACGGTTCTGTCGGCTGACCTCGTCGGCGACCGTGAAGAATTGCTGGAAGTTATTATCGATCCAACACGGATGGAGTCCTACAATGTCTCCCAGACTGAGCTTATCAATGCGGTGACGCTCAACAACCGCCTGGTTGCAGCAGGCAGCGTTGAAAGCAGCGAGGGCCGCTTCTCGGTTAAGGTGCCCGGTCTCTTTGAGACACGAGACGATATTCTCCAGCTCCCGATCAAGGTATCGGGCGATGGTGTTGTTACTCTTGCCGACATTGCCGATATTCGCCGGACCTTCAAAGACCCGGACTCAATTGCAAGCTTCAATGGCCGTCCTGCCATCGCGCTTGAGATCACCAAACGCATTGGTGAAAACATTGTGGACAATAATGCGCAAGTGATCGCCCTCGTTAACAAGATCACGGAGACTTGGCCCAGCAATATCAAAGTTGACTATACGCTGGATGCCTCGACCTGGATTTTCCGCGCGCTCGGTTCCCTTCAGGCGTCTATCATTACTGCGATTGCACTTGTGATGATCGTGTGCGTGGCCGCGCTTGGCATGCGATCCTCTTTGCTGGTCGGCTTTGCCATACCGACATCGTTCATGATGGCCTTTTTCTTCCTCTCGGTTATGGGGATGACGGTCAACATGATGGTGATGTTCGGGATGTTGCTGTCTGTCGGTATTCTGGTGGATGGTGCCATTGTCGTGGTTGAGTATGCGGACAGAAAAATGGCGGAGGGGCTGGACCGTCTTCAGGCCTATTCACTGGGTGCGAAGCGGATGTTCTGGCCAATTGCCTCATCAACAGCCACGACGCTTGCTGCCTTCCTGCCGATGCTGTTCTGGCCGGGTGTAAGTGGCGAGTTTATGTCTTACCTGCCGATCACGCTCATTGTTGTGCTGACTGCATCGTTCATCACAGCCATGCTCTTCCTCCCCGTGCTCGGATCACTCGTCGGCAAATCTGAAGATACCGACAATGAAGTGCTGAAACTGCTGGCCGGGGCCGAAACGGGTGACGTGCGTTCACTCCCAGGCTTCACGGGAAGCTATGTGCGCCTGCTGGACAAGCTTGTTCATCACCCTTTCCTTGTGATGACGGGGTCCATGATCATTCTGGTGGTTACGATGTTTGCATATGGCACCTTCGGCAATGGTGTTGAGTTCTTCGTCGATACCGAGCCGGAGCAAGCGATTATCCTGGTCAGTGCACGCGGAAACCTCTCTGCCTATGATATGCAGCGCCTCTCCAAAGATGTCGAAGACATCATTATCGACACGGCGGGCGTGCGAACTGTGTTCTCGCAAGCAGGCACGTCCGTTGGCGGTGGTGGCCCCGGTAGCGGTGGTGGAGATCGCCCTGCAGACCTTGTTGCACAAATGACAATTGAGCTCGACCAATATGAGCTGCGCCGGAAAGGCGCTGTCATTCTGGAGGAAATCCGTCAGCGCACGAGTGCCTTGCCGGGCATCACCGTTGAAGTGCGCAAACGCGAAGACGGTCCGCCAACCGGCAAAGACATTCAAATTGAACTGACATCCAGCGACCCAGCAGCGTTGTTGGCAACCACAACATTTATCCGCAATCACCTGGATACGGTTGATTATGGCCTGATTGACATTGAAGACAGTCGTCCACTGCCTGGCATTGAATGGGTCTTGTCTGTTGACCGTGAAATGGCTGGGCGCTTCGGTGCAGATATCGCGGCCATTGGCGCAACGGTTCAGCTTGTGACCAATGGTATCTTGATCGGCAATTACCGGCCAGACGATGCTGAGGACGAAGTTGATATTCGTGTTCGCTATCCGAGTGAGAGCCGCTCCATTGCGCAGCTAGATCAACTTCGCATCCGGACACCGGCAGGATTGGTGCCAATCAGCAATTTTGTGACGCGAAACCCGCAACAGCAGGTTTCAACAATCACGCGTATTGACGGTCACCGCCGGTTCATGATCAAGGCGAATACCTCTACCGACATCGCAACAGGCGAGAAGGTAAACGTTGATAGTGTGAACAAGGTGCTCCAAGAATGGTTGGCCACGCAGGAGGTTGATCCTCGTGTTACCGTCAAATTCCGTGGTGCCAATGAAGAGCAACAGGAATCCGGTGAGTTCCTTTCCAAGGCCATGCTTGCCGCGCTCTTCCTCATGTTCATCATCCTGCTCACGCAGTTCAACAGCTTCTACTTCTCGGTCCTCACGCTTTCGACCGTTATTCTTTCCACCGTCGGCGTTTTGCTTGGCATGATGATCACAGGCCAAACCTTCTCGATCATTATGACCGGGACCGGCGTCGTCGCATTGGCGGGTATTGTCGTGAACAATTCCATCGTGCTGATCGACACCTACCAGCGGCTGATAGAAGACGGGATGGAGGAAATTGAAGCAACACTTCGCACCGCCGGTCAGCGTTTGCGCCCCATCTTGCTCACCACAGGCACAACCATGCTCGGGCTGCTGCCAATGGCGATCCAACTCAATGTGGACTTCTTCACGCGGGAGCTGACTTATGGTGGACCGGTCGCGGCCTGGTGGGTGCAATTGTCCACCGCCATTATCTTCGGCCTCGGGTTTTCAACCCTGCTCACACTAGTGCTGGTACCCGTCATGCTGGTTGCACCGAAGGCGATCAAGGAGATGTTTCACCGGGGGAGCGGCGTTGTGGCAGACCGTATCGCCCATGACGATCGGCTTCGGCGGTTTCGCAATCCCGCTGAATAGCTTCGCCGTCAACCTAAAGAAAAAGCCCCGCTTGTGCGGGGCTTTTTTGTTTCAGGCTTTGTGGAACAAAAACCCATCAGTCTTTGTTGTCTGCCAGGAGCTCATCTTCTTCGGCTATGCCAGAGCGCGTCCGCGCCTGATGATACTGGAAACGCCAAATACTGACCGGCAGGAGTGCTAGATATCCCACAACAAGAACGCAAAAACTGATCCAGGGGTAGTTGAAGAGAAGAGCAACCGACATTGCAACGCCGAGCAGGACCGGCAGCATTTCATCGCGCCGGATACGGAACCCCAGCCTCTTGCCAGAGAAAGTAGGGATCTTGCTGACCATCAAAAACGCAATGCCGCCAACATAGGCCGCCAGCAGAAGCGGTAGGTCCCGCAGGAAGTCCATACCCAGGAATGAGAAATAAAGCGGCAGCATGACACGCCCGGCCGCGGCCGGTGACGGGACGCCGACAAAAAAATTGGCTTTCCAGGCTGGCTTGTCCGGATCTTCAATCGCCACGTTAAAACGTGCGAGCCGCAGCGCACAGCAAACGGCAAAGCCCAGAACTACAATCCAGCCCAGACCGCCCAATTCGTTGAGCGACCACAAATAGAGCAGCATCACGGGCGCTACCCCAAAGCACAGAAAGTCCGACAGTGAATCAAGCTCGGCACCAAAGCGCGTCGTACCCTTGAGCATGCGTGCGACACGCCCGTCCAACCCGTCAAGTACGGCTGCCACGATAATAGCTGCGACAGCCATGTCGAACTTGCCATCAAGCCCGAAACGCATGGATGTGAGACCGGCACACAACGCCATAACCGTCAGACTGTTTGGAATGATGCTGCGCACCGGCAATGTCTTCAATCGCCGACGCTGTTGTGCACCCTCTCTCTGGTCTTGCGATCCAAATGGTGACATTGGCATTCAATCACTCCTTTGCGGGGTGCTGGCGAGGTCGTAATCGGCCCCGCCCTGTTCGCTACCGAACTTCCGCAAGGCGCGCACTTTCGCTCGCCTTTGCATCTGCCAGAACCGTTTCGCCCGCGATGGTCGTTTGACCGACGGAAACAAGTGGGGCTTCACCTGGCTCCAGATAGACATCAACGCGGCTCCCGAACCGGATGAGCCCGAAGCGCTCTCCTGCCTGAAGGGCATCGCCGTCTTTCGTTTCATTTACAATGCGGCGGGCCACAAGGCCGGCAATCTGGACGACGACGTAGCTTTTCCCGTCCGCCGCGTCGATGACCATGGAGTGACGCTCATTGTCGTCGCTCGCTTTGTCGAGATCAGCGTTGAGGAACAAGCCCGGGCGATAGGCCGTGCGCGTGACCGTGCCATTTACCGGCGAGCGGTTCACATGACAGTTGAAGACGTTCATGAAGATCGAGACACGCGGACGTACAGCATCCCCAAGCCCCAGCTCCGGCGGTGGTGCCGCCTCTGTGATCAAGCTCACGATGCCGTCTGCCGGGGCAATGATGAGACCTTCACGGGTTGGTGTCAGCCGGTCCGGGTCACGGAAGAAATAAACGCACCAGGCGGTCAGCAAAACACCGATCCAGCCCAGAGGCTCCCAGAGAAGGAAGAAAACCAGGGTGATGGCTGCAAAAATGAGGATGAACTTGTGCCCTTCTTTATGAATTGGCACGAGAACAGAAGTGAGTACGTCCATTGACGGTTCCTGATTGTATGTGGGGGGCCCAATCGACCTCGGTCACTATCTTACTTGGATATTGGGGCGAGGTTAAGACCCGACATGCATATTCGGTTTATTCGCCGTTCGGCCCCGTTCAGGCGTGGTCCAGGGCGGTTTCCGGCTCAAAATCCGCACCTGCCTCATAGCTGCCTTCGCTCATTTCCTCCGCCTCTTCCAGCTGGCGGTTCCACATATCGGCATACATGCCACCTAAGGCCAGCAAGGCACCATGGTTACCACGCTCCACAATCTCCCCATGGTTGAGGACCAGAATTTCGTCTGCGTCCACGACTGTCGACAGTCGGTGGGCGATGATCAGACTTGTGCGGTTTGCTGAAACCTGGCGAAGGGCGGCCTGAATATCCCGCTCGGTCGCGCTATCGAGCGCCGATGTGGCTTCATCCAGCATCAGAATAGGCGGGTTTTTGAGAATGGTGCGCGCGATGGCGACGCGCTGTTTCTCGCCACCGGAGAGTTTCAACCCGCGTTCGCCAACCATTGTGTCGAACCCTTTGGGCAGGCGGGCGATGAAGTCGGAAATTTGCGCCATGCGCGCGGCTTCTTCGATCTCCGCCTCTGATGCGCCGGGACGACCGTAGCGGATATTGTAGCGGATCGTGTCGTTAAACAGGACAGTGTCCTGCGGGACGATCCCGATGGCGGCGCGCAAGCTCGCCTGCGTAATGTCGGCGATGTTTTGACCATCAATTGTGACGGTTCCCTGCTGAACATCGTAGAAACGATAGAGAATCCGACTGATGGTGGATTTTCCCGCACCCGACGGTCCAACGAGTGCCACTGATTTTCCGGCCGGAACCTCAAACGATATGTTTTTCAAAATGCCGCGCGCCGGATCATAGGCGAAACTGACATTGTCAAAGCGAATGGCACCGCCTTCGACATTCAGATCTGGGGCATCTTGCCTGTCTGTCACCTCCGGCGGGACGGCGATGAGGCCGAACATGGTCTCCATGTCGACAAGCGCCTGTCTGATTTCCCGGTAAACCGAACCCAGAAGGTTGAGCGGCCCGGAAAGCTGGATCATGAAGGCGTTCACCATCACAAACTCACCAACGGTCAGCGCGCCCTCGGCCACACCACTTGCCGCCATCAACATGAGCGCGATCAGGCCGACGGTGAAGATCAGCGTCTGGCCGGTGTTGAGGACAGAGAGTGAGGTGGAGGTGCGGATCGCCGCATCTTCATACCCCTGCATCGCTTTGTCATAGCGCTTCGTCTCATGGGCTTCGTTGCCGAAATATTTCACGGTCTCATAATTGAGGAGGCTGTCGATTGCCTTGGTGTTGGCATCTGTATCCTTGTCGTTCATCTCGCGCCGGATGGCCGTCCGCCATTCCGTCGCCCAAAAGGTGAAGCCGATATAGATCAAGATCATGACAAGTGTGACGGCCCCATAGCGCCAGTCGAAATTCCACCAGAGAATGCCCGCCACTAACAGGAGCTCAATAATGGTAGGGAAGATACTGAACAGGGAAAAGCGAAGCAGGAATTCAATCGCTTTGGTGCCGCGTTCAATGATCCGGCTGAGACCGCCTGTCCGCCGCTCCAGATGGAACCTGAGCGACAGTGCGTGAATATGCCGAAACGCCGTGATGGCAAGAACACGCACCGCGTTCTGCCCGACGCGGGCAAAGATGCCGTCGCGCAATTGGGCAAGCGCGATCATCATGATGCGGGCCAGACCATAAGAAGCGACAAGTGCGACGGGGACGGCCACCAGGGTCACCGCGGGATCGCTCTTTGTCAGCGCATCAACCGCGTCGCGGAAGAAGAACGGCGCGTAGACCGTAAACACCTTGGCGCCGATCATGGCGATGAAGGCAAAGACCACGCGCGCACGAAGGTCCGCCCGTCCTTCCGGCCACAGGAGTGGCAGAACGGAACTGAAAGTGCTTTTTGCCGGTGCGGGCAAACCCATATTTGCAGGGGTATCGCCCATGCTGCCGCCCATACTGCCAAGGCGCGGTGTCAAAACGTCCTCCTCCGCCCTTCATGATCAGCCCCGAGAGATGGCCCGTCCCAAGACTGGCCGGACCCGGAGCACAACACCCCGGCCAGGACATCCGGGCCGGGGTGCGGAAAGGCTTCAGCTATATGTAAGGCGGGCAGGCGCTGCTGCCAACCCCGCGTTTGCCGCCTGCCTGTTTGGCTCGTTTAGCGGCATTGGCGACGTTAGCGGCTGGGGGTTTCCAGAATCTGGCCCGGATAAATCAGGTCCGGGTCTCTGATCTGATCCCGATTCGCCTGATAGATGACCGTGTAACGGTAGCCCGTGCCGTAGAGCTGGCGGGCAATGTTCCACAGATTGTTGCCCGGCTGGATCACAACGCGACCTTCTGCAATCTGTCGGCGAACCGTCTCCGGCACACCACGCTCAAACGGGACTTCGACACGCCCTACCACGGCACCGTTCGCGTCCAGCTGATCAATACGCATTGTGTAGACACCGGGTTCAATGCCGGTTGTCGGGCGCACTTCCCATTTGCCATTTTCGTCCGCGACCGCTTCCCCAATTGGTTCGCTATTGAGATAGATGCGGACCTTGTTGCCGGGGTCGGTGCGTCCAGCGACGATCACATTTCCGTTCTCGTCATAGTCAACTGATTCCAGAATAAGGCTGCCTGAGTCGGATGGAACGCCCGGTCCCTGGAGAACACGGCTTGCTTGTCCCGGTTCCGCGAGAACCACCAATGTCTGGCCACCTGCCTGTGCAGGCACGGACACCGAGACGGATTGAACCCCGTCAACTTTGGCCCCATCGGGATTTACCGCAGAAAGTGTCAGCTCAATATCACCGGGTGGCAAGGGCTCATCCAATACGATGACCCATTCACCACGCGCGTCGGCTTCTACCGTTGCGATGGCGGTCCCGTTCCGCTTCAGTGTAATTTCTGCGCCAGGCGCCGCACGACCAGCGATCACCGCCATGCCGTCCCGCTCCACACGAACGATATCGAAGGTTGGCAGGACCAGTTCAATCGCCTCTTCAACCTGATCCGTCTGCGCTGGCGCGACTTCTTGCGGCGTCAATTGGGCATCAACAATTTCCTCCGCGCCGCCCATCAAAAAGTACAGAGCGACGAGAATCGCAATTACCAGCGCAACAGCGCCGCCCGCAATCAGTGCAACACGTGATGACATTCGCCAACGGCCTCCCCGGCCTACCCCATTGGTCCGGTGAAAATGCTTCACAGCGGGACCCGTTTGGTTAATACCTGTCTCAGAGCGGGATTATTCCCGCCTTCGCGATCTTCTGACAGAATAAACTGCAATTACGGCACCATTTTGAAGCCCTGCCGACGGGCAAAGAACAATAGGCCAGAAAGAAACTATATGTCCGCAGACCATTCAGCACCATCCAAGCCCAGCACGGCCCCTGATATGACGCGGCTTAACGTCTGCGTGTATTGCGGGTCGAGCACTGGGGATGACCCTAAATTCAGTGCCGCGGCGGAAGCTCTGGGAGCCCGGCTCGCGGCAGAAAATGTCGGTCTTGTCTATGGTGGTGGCAAGATCGGCCTGATGGGGGTTTGCGCGCGAAGAGTGATGGCAGATGGCGGGAGAGTGACCGGAGTTATCCCCGACTTCCTTCAAACCATCGAGATTGCCTTTGACGGGATCACGGAACTGCATGTCACCCGTTCCATGCATGAGCGCAAACAGCTGATGTTTGAAAAGTCGGATGCTTTTGTCGCCCTGCCCGGCGGCATTGGCACACTTGAGGAAGTGATCGAGATGCTGACCTGGGCGCAGCTCGGTCGACACAATTACCCAATCATCTTTCTCAATATTGAAGGCTTCTGGGACCCGCTCACGAGCCTTTTTGACCATATGATCTCAAACGGGTTCATGAAATCGAACATCAGGGGACATTACGCCGTTGTCGACCGTGTGGAAGATGTGCTTCCCCGGATTGAAGCGGTTCTTTAAACCGGCCCCGCCTTCACGACACGCCTTAACACGCGCTCCTTGCGCCATGTGTCCCAGCTGAACAGGGCAAGCCCCGTCCAGATGAGGCCAAAAGTCACCAGATGCGTCTCGGTGAGGATCTCACCATACATGGTCACCGCGATCAGGAGCTGCACCGTGGGTGCCAAGTATTGCATGAGGCCGAGCGTTGCCAGGCGGATGCGCTGCGCCCCAAAGTTAAAAAGAAAGAGCGGAATTGTCGTCATGGGCCCTGTCATGGCGAGCAGGAAGAGCGTCCACATGTCACCATGCATGATAGCCGTACCACCCTCGCCCTCTGCGTACCAGAGATAAGCCAGCGCAAACGGCGCCAGAATCAGGACCTCGATCAGCAGGCCTTCAAGCGGGTCCACCGCTGAAATTTTCCGCAAATAGCCGTAGAGCGCAAAGGTCACCGCAAGAAACAGCGATATCCATGGCAACGTCCCGATTTCAAATGTCATGACCCCGACGCCCAGAACCGCGAGCGTCACCGCGGCTATTTGCGGCTTCGACAATTTTTCCGACAGGACAATGACACCGATCAGAACACTGATCAGCGGATTGATGTAGTAGCCAAGGCTCGTCTCCAGCACACGGGCCTCGTTGATTGAATAGATGAAGACAAACCAATTGCTGCCAATGATGAGGCTCGTTGCAAAAAGCGTCAGCAGAATGCGGGGGTTCGTCACAGCCGCAACGAACGAATGCCAGCGTCTGAAGATCAGGATCAGGGCAAGGGTCAGCACCACGCTCCAGATCGTGCGATGGGCGAGCACTTCATACGGCAGCACATGAGTAAGCTGCTTGTAGAAGATGACCGTCAGGCCCCAGAAGAAATAACCGCCAGCCGCGGCAAAGCCGCCAACCAACGCGTCTCTGCCGTCAACACCGAAAGCCGGCCCCTCTATCTTCTGTTCAGGAACCGGTGTGTCTGGTCTCTCAACCATGATGAACTCTCTTATGGACCGGGAGATTTAAGGGAAACATTTGCCTTCTGAGCAACGGGTGCGGGCGCATTGTCGCGTAGAAGTTTGTAGGTAATGGAATCCGTGAGCGCCTGAAAAGAAGCATCAACAATATTGGCCGACACACCGACGGTGAACCATCGGTTGCCTGACGCATCTGCGCTTTCGATCAGCACACGTGTCACCGCCTCCGTGCCGCCGGTCAAGATACGCACCTTGAAGTCCACCAGTCTTATGTCGTCGATAAAGGATTGGTACTTTCCCAAATCTTTTCTAAGGGCCTGATCGAGCGCGTTGATCGGGCCATTACCCTCCCCGACCGAAATATATTGCTCCCCGTCGACATCCACCTTCACCGTGGCCTCTGACATGGTGATCAGTTCACCGATTGCGTTGTAACGTCGCTCAACCAGCACGCGGAATGAATTCACCGTGAAAAAGTCAGGCACATTGCCCAGCATCCGACGCGCCAACAGCTCAAAAGAGGCTTCGGCACCATCGTAGGAGTAGCCCAGATATTCGCGGTCCTTCACCTCGTCGAGCAGGCGGTTCACGCGCGGATCATTGGGGTCCACTTCCATGCCGGCCGCTTCAAACTGCGCCATCACGTTCGATTTTCCGGACTGGTCAGACACGAGCATGCGACGCTTATTGCCGACCGTCTCCGGCGCAACATGCTCATAGGTTGCCGGGTTCTTCATGATCGCGGATACGTGGATGCCGGCCTTTGAGGCAAAGGCGCTTTCGCCCACATAGGGTGCGTAGCGGTTGGGCGCACGGTTCAGCAATTCATCCAGTGTGCGGGAGACGTGGGTGAGTTCTTTCAAACCTTCCACGCTCACACCGATTTCGAACTTGTCCGCGAATTCTGGCTTCAACATAAAGGTTGGGATCAGCGACACCATGTTGGCATTGCCACAGCGCTCTCCCAGTCCGTTCAAGGTGCCCTGCACCTGACGCACGCCAGCGCGGACAGCCACTAGCGTGTTGGCCACTGCGTTCTCTGTATCATTGTGGCAGTGAATGCCGAGCTTGTCGCCGGGCACATGTTTCACCAGTTCTGCAACGATGGCCTCAACCTCGTGGGGGAGCGTGCCTCCATTGGTGTCACACAGGATCGCCCAGCGCGCGCCATTGTCGAGAGCTGCCTTGACGCAGGCGACCGCGTATTCCGGGTTGGACTTGTACCCGTCGAAGAAATGTTCGCAATCGATCATTGCCTCTCGACCCCGCGCAACGATGGCGCGCACGCTGTCCGCGATACAGTCGAGATTTTCTTCATTCGTGATGCCAAGGGCGACATCCACATGGAAGTCCCAGCTTTTACCCACGAGGCAGACGGCAGACGCTGCACTGTCGAGGACCATGGAAAGGCCCGGATCATTCGAGGCCGAACGTCCCGCCCGTTTGGTCATGCCAAAGGCCGTGAAGGTCGCGCGCTTCAAGCCTGGATCAGTGGAGAAAAAATCTGTGTCGGTCGGGTTTGCGCCCGGATAGCCGCCTTCCACATAATCAAGCCCGAGCTTATCCAGCAGGCCTGCGATCAGCCGCTTATCTTCGACCGAAAAATCGACGCCTTGGGTCTGCGCCCCGTCGCGCAGGGTCGTGTCGAAAAGATAAAGCCGTTCCTTACTCATCTGCCGTTCCATTCTTTGCGCCCTTGCCCGCTCCCGATAGCCAATCTGGGCCGCCGGCCGGTTCGAAATGTCAGATTTTCAGAAGAAAACGTGAGAGAACGGCGGCGGCCAAGCATGTTAGCCGCGAATAATCAGACCCGTAATAATCCGCGTGGTCATTCTCATGGGATCAGTCTCACCAAGTTCCGTTCCTGCCGGACAAAGTGCCCGTTCTCAGGCCTTTTGTCCACCGAGCCGGGCCAAAACCCGCTCTCGACCCAGCAGAGGTAGCAGGTTTGCCAGTTCCGGTCCATGGTGAAGACCGGTCAAAGCGAGGCGAAGGGGCATGAAAAGTGACTTACCCTTGCGGCCCGTCCCTTCCTTCAGGGCTCTTGTCCAGCTGCCCCAGGTGCTTCCATCCCATGGTTCTGCCGGAAGGCTCAAAGCCGCCCCGGCGATAAAATCGGCATCCTCTCCGGCGATGACGGGCTCAACCGGCCCATTTGCGACGTGCCACCATTCCGCCACGCCATCAAACAGTGTGAGGTTGGCACGGATCAGGTTCCAGAAATCTTCACCGCCGGTAATGCCGCGCTCATTGAGCCGCTCCTTCACCGCATCAAACGGGGTCAGATGCATCAGGGCGGCGTTCACCCGCTCCAGTTCCTTCGGGTCAAAACGAACGGCCGACTGACCAAACTGGCCACAATCAAATTCCTGCGCGAGTTCGTCCAGGGCCAGCCGCGCGGTGGCGGCATCAGAGGTGCCCAGTTTCGCGAGGAGTGAATTGATGCTCATAGGCTCAAAACCGGCATCCCGCAGTGACTCGAGGGAATAGGCACCACGCAAACGCTTGGACAGCGCCTCGCCATCTGCATTCAGCAGCAAGGAATGATGACCAAATTTCGGTTCTGCTGCACCAATGGCCCTGAAGACCTGAACTTGCGCACCTGTGTTGGTGACATGGTCCTCCCCGCGCAGAACATGGGTGATGCCGAAATCCACATCATCCACAACGCTTGGGAGTGTGTAGAGATAAGTTCCATCACCGCGCACGAGGATCGGGTCTGACAGGCTTTTGGTATCCACTTTGACCGCGCCCAGAAAAAGATCGTCGAAGGTGATCACTTCCGGATTGAGCTTGAAACGCCAATGAGGTGTGCGCCCTTCCGCTTCAAAGGCTGCAACTTCCTCTGCCGTGAGGGAAAGTGCGGCACGGTCGTACACAGGTGGTTGTTTGCGCGCGAGCTGGCGCTTGCGCTTTTTATCCAGTTCTTCCGGCGTTTCATAACAGGGATAGAGACGGCCTGACGCTTTCAACTGCTCAACCACTTCTGCGTAGCGGTCAAACCGGTCGGACTGGCGATAAAGCGCATCATGGGTCACGCCCATCCAGGCAAGGTCTGACTGGATCTTGGTCGCGTATTCTTGCGTCGAGCGTTCCGTGTCCGTGTCATCCAGGCGCAGAATAAACTTGCCCGCGTGATTTTTGGCGAACAGGTAATTGAAGAGGGCCACCCGCATGTTGCCTACATGCAAGAGACCGGTCGGGCTTGGCGCAAATCGAAGACAGACGGACATATTGTTCCTTAGAGTGAGTTCCGAAAAGTGGGAACCGGTTTTCGGCAAAAACGAACGTAAAAAATAGGCCTAAACCTTCTATCGCGCGTCGCGATAGCCATTGGTAATCGGATAACGGCGATCACGACCGAAATTGCGTGATGTGATCTTAACACCGGGGGCGGCTTGCCGGCGTTTATATTCCGCGACATAGAGAAGATGCTCGATCCGCTTCACCAGATCATATTCGTGACCGCGTTTCACGATTTCGCTCACCGGCATTTCCTTTTCGATCAGACATTCGAGAATGTCGTCCAGAACGGGATATGGCGGCAGGCTGTCTTCATCTTTCTGGTCTTCACGCAGCTCCGCCGAGGGAGGCTTGGTGATGATGTTTTCCGGCATCACCTGACCATCGGGGCCCAGTGCGCCCTCCGGCTTGTTTTTATTCCGCCACTGGCACAGCGCAAAGACCTGCATCTTATAGAGATCTTTGATCGGATTGTAGCCGCCGTTCATGTCACCATAAAGCGTGGCGTAACCCACCGACACTTCCGACTTGTTACCCGTGGTCACAACCATATGGCCGAACTTGTTGGAGATCGCCATGAGCAGCGTTCCGCGTGTACGGGACTGGAGATTTTCCTCCGTCGTGTCGCTTTGCGTGTCTGCAAAGAGCGGGTCGAGGGCAGAGAGGAAGCCTTTGACTGGCTCCTCTATCGGGATGCTTGTGTAGCGCACGCCAAGTGCGGCGGCGCAGGCTTCCGCATCGCTCACGCTTTCACTTGAGGTATAGCGATAAGGCAGCATGACGCAGAAAACCTTGTCGGCCCCCAGCGCATCCACTGCCATGGCGGCACAGAGTGCGGAATCGATCCCGCCAGAGAGACCCAGCACAACGCCCGGAAAGCGGTTTTTCTGCACATAGTCGCGCAAGCCCAGAACGCAGGCATTGTAAATGGCTTCCAGCCCTGTCTCGATCTTGGTGGTTTCGCCCTTTTCGCAGATCCAGCCCTTGTCCGTGCGGGACCAGGCGGTCATTCGGACGGTCTCGCGCCAGGCGGGAAGCTGGTGTGCGAGCGAGAGGTCCGCATTCAGCACAAAGGACATGCCGTCAAAAACCAGCTCGTCCTGCCCGCAAACCTGATTGAGATAGACAAGTGGCAAGCCCGTTTCCGTGATCCGCGCAATGGCATGTTGCATGCGGGCGTCAAACTTTGCGTTCTCAAAGGGCGACCCGTTGGGCACGAGGATAAGTTCTGCCCCGGTCTCTGCCAGACACTCGGTCACGTCCGAGTACCAGATATCCTCGCAGACCGGCACACCGAGACGCACACCCCGGAAGGCGATGGGACCTTGCAAGGGGGCCGCGGTGAACACACGTGGCTCATCAAAAACGCCATAGTTCGGCAGATGTGTTTTGTGGCGGCGGCCGACAATTTCTCCCCCGTCGATCAGGACGACAGAATTGTAAAGTGCTGCGCTTTCCTTGGTGGGCGCGCCGATCAGATAGGCCGGACCACCGTCCTTTGTATCCTCAGCGAGGGAGGTAAGGGCCGCATCAACTGCACGCTGGAAGCTTGGCTTCAACACCAGGTCCTCAGGTGGGTAGCCGATCAAAAAGAGTTCGGAGAACAAGATGAGGTCAGCACCAAGCTTTGCCGCTTCGGCGCGGGCGACCCTGGCTTTGCTCACATTGCCGTCAATGTCCCCGACGGTGGGGTTCAGTTGCGCGAGCGCAATTTTCAAACTATCTGCCATGATCGCCGCTTACTCTGCCCATTTTCACGGAAAGCCTGACTTTTCCGCCGCGCCCGTTCTAGCCCGCTGTTGGCTTATGAACAATAGGGATGCCAGTTTCTGTACCGTTTTCCACCTATAGATATGGTGCATCCCGTGGGGCACGCCTATATGGTGAACAAAACAAATCAAGATTAATCGGGGGAAATCAGATGGGACAGACGGTCAATCGGCAAATTCAGCTCGTTGAAACGCCCAAAGGCAAGCTTGGACCAGAACATTTCAAACTGGCGGAAGCCGCCATTCCTACGGCATCCAAGGATGGGGAGCTGCTGCTTCGCACCCGCTACATTTCGCTGGATGCTGCCAATCGGGCCTGGATGCAAGGGGCGACCTACCGTGCTGCGGTGGAAAGCGGTCAGGTTATGGCCGGCGGGGCCATTGCCGAAGTGATCGAGAGCAAGGCGCCCGGTTTTACGAAGGGCGACCTCGTGTTCGCGGATACGGGCTGGCAGGATTATTCAATTGTTCCGGCCAAAACCGCTCAAAAAGTACCTCATATGGAGCCTGAGACGCATCTCCTCTCGGTTTACGGTGTTGCGGGCCTCACGGCCTATTTTGGGCTGCTGAACGTCGGCCAGCCTAAGGCCGGCGAGACCATTCTTGTCTCCGCCGCTGCCGGCTCCGTCGGGTCGCTGGTCGGGCAGATCGCCAAGGCGGCCGTGCCGGACTGCCATGTCGTCGGGATCGCCGGGTCTGATGAGAAGTGTCAGTGGCTGCTGGATGAGCTGGGCTATGACGCCGCCATCAATTACAAAACGCAAGCCCTGCATAAGGCGCTGAAAGAGGTCGCGCCCAAGGGCGTCGATGTCTATTTCGACAATGTCGGGGGTGACATTCTGGAGGCAGCGCTTTTCCGCATGAACCTGTTTGGGCGGATCGCCTGTTGCGGCGCGGTTTCGCAATATGATGGTGCGCCGCCGACTGCTGGCCCGCGCGGTGTACCCGGCCTCATTGTCACCAAGCGCCTCACTTTGCGTGGCTTCATCATGTCTGACTTCCCCACCGAACGCGAAAAGGCGCTGGCAGATCTGCAGGGCTGGGTTGCCAGCGGCAAGATCAAAGTCAAAGAGGATGTCATCAACGGGCTTGAGAACACACCTGCCGCCCTTATCGGCCTGCTCGCCGGTGAGAACCGCGGCAAGCGCATGGTCAAAGTCATCTAACGCCTTCCCCATTTTCCTTTCATCACAAATAATATGGAGACAAATATGTCGAATATGAAAAGCCGCGAGATCCATCTCGCATCACGGCCGGACGGTGCGCCGACCGAGAAGAACTTCAAGCTGGCTGAAGTTGACGTGCCAGCACCGGGCAAAGGTGAATTCCTTGCGCGCAACCTGTGGATGTCGGTTGACCCTTATATGCGCGGGCGCATGATGGACCGGGAAAGCTATGTGCCACCGTTCCAGATCGGCGAAGTACTACAGGGTGGCGCCATTGCACAGGTTATCGAATCTAATAATCCGAACTTCGTCAAAGGCGATTATGTGAACTCCATGAATGGCTGGCGCGAGTTTTATGTGTCAGACGGCACATTCGTGAACAAGATCGACCCGAGCATGGGTCCGATTGAGGCCAATCTTGGCGTGCTGGGCATGCCCGGCATGACGGCCTATGCCGGTCTCTTCAAAGTGGCGGGTCTCAAGGATGGCGAGACAGTGTTTGTTTCGGCTGCGTCCGGCGCAGTTGGCGCTGTCGTTTGTCAGCTTGCCAAAGCGCATGGGTGCTATGTCGTGGGTTCCGCCGGTTCCGATGACAAGTGCAAATGGCTTGAAGAAGTTGCAGGTATCGACAAGGCGATCAATTACAAGACCTGTGGCGATCTTGATGCCGCTGTCGGCGCTGCCTTCCCCAAGGGCATTGACGTTTATTTTGAGAATGTTGGCGGCGCACATTTGCAGGCTGCGATCAATCACATGAAACCGTTTGGTCGCGCTGCCCTGTGCGGCATGATCGAACAATATAATGATAAGACGCCACGTCCGGGGCCGAACAATCTCATTCAGATCGTCGGCAAGAGCCTGAGGCTGGAAGGTTTCATCGTCTCCAATCATCTCGACATTATTCCGGATTTCTATGCGGAAATGTCGAAGCTGATAGCCAGTGGCAAGATGAAAACGGAACAGACGATTGAGGTCGGTGTGGAAAATGCGCCAAAGGCGTTCCTCAATCTCTTCTCCGGGGCCAATATGGGCAAAATGCTGGTGAAACTTGGAGATGATCCAGCTGTCTGATCTGCTGGCAATCGCTCACAGAGATTGTTAAATTATTCGGGCCGGGACAGTGATCCCGGCCCTATTTGTTTGGAAGGACCTCACACGTGCCAACGATCAATCGCCGCTGGGTGCTGGCATCACGCCCCGAAGGCAAACCCAATGCCAAAAACTTCCGCCTTGAAGAAGTCAAACTCCCCGACATTGGGGAGCATGAACTTCTGATCGAGGCCAGATTTTTCTCAGTTGATCCCGGCATGCGTTCACGCCTTTCCACTGATAGCTATGCGGCGGCCCTCCAGATCGGTGAGGTGATTGAGGGGGCTATGGTCGGCCAAGTGGTGCAGTCCAACAATGAGAAGTTTGCGGTCGGTGATTTTGTGACCGGTGGATATGGCTGGCAGTCCCACGCGATTTCAAACGGCCGTGGTCTGGTGAAACTCGACACCGCCCTGTTCAATGGCCCTCTGCGCGTAACCGCTGCCATTGGTGTGCTGGGCATTCCGGGCCTCACCTCCTATTTCGGCCTGCTGGACCTTGGGCAACCGAAGGCGGGTGACACCGTCCTGATCTCCTCCGCCGCTGGTCCTGTCGGGGCAACGGCCGGGCAGATTGCCAAGATGAAGGGCTGCAAAGTTGTGGGGATCGCAGGCTCCAAGGACAAGTGCGATTACGTGACCAAGGAACTCGGCTTTGATGCCTGCTTCAACTACAAGGAAGCCAAGAACCTTGAAGATGCAATCAAGGCTGCCTGTCCGAACGGCGTCGACATTTATTTCGACAATGTGGGCGGGGAGATGCTGGATGCCGCCATTGCCAACACGAATGAGCGGGCGCGCCTCATCATCTCCGGCGCCGTGACGGAATATAACCGTGCGGAGCCTCGCGGCATTCGCAATACACTTCGTTTCATCACACATCGGTTGCGAATGGAAGGCTTGGTCGTATTCGATTATTTCAAGCAGTTCCGCGATGCGCAGGCGGAGATGGGTGGCTGGATCCATTCTGGCAAGCTGATCTACACTGAAGATATTTCAGAGGGCATTGAAAGCGCGCCTGAAGCGTTTGCCGGTCTCTTTGAAGGCGAGAATTTCGGACGCCGCCTGGTCAAGGTGAGCTGAACTTCATCCTCGCAACAAAAAGGCGGCCCGATGAGGCCGCCTTTCCTTGGTATTACTCAGCGCTCAACCAACCGCTGTCTGTTTGGCTGCGTTGCGCTCGCGTTCCTTTTTCAGCCCTTCGGCGATCAGGAAGGCAAGTTCCAGCGATTGGCTGGCGTTCAAGCGCGGATCGCAATGGGTGTGATAGCGATCTGAAAGATCCTCCTCACCAATCGCTTGCGCGCCCCCCAGACATTCCGTCACGTTCTGGCCCGTCATCTCAATGTGTACGCCACCCGCGTGGGTGCCCAGCTCACGATGAACGCCCATGAATTGCTGGACTTCCGCCAGCACACGGTCCACTGGCCTTGTCTTGTAGCCCGTTGAGGCCTTAATCGTGTTGCCATGCATCGGATCACACGACCAGATGACTTTCCGTCCTTCACGCTCCACCGCTTCCACCAAACGTGGCAGGTGGTTTTCAACATTGTCCGCGCCGAAGCGACAGATGAGTGTCAGACGACCCGGCTTGTTTTCCGGGCTCAGCGTGTCGATGAGATGCAGAAGGTCATCCGCGTCCAATGATGGTCCGCATTTCATACCGATCGGGTTTTTCACGCCACGCAGAAATTCAACATGCGCATGGTCGACTTGCCGCGTGCGGTCACCAATCCAGAGCATATGAGCTGACGTGTCGTACCAATCACCCGACGTGCTATCTATCCGCGTCATAGATTGTTCATAGTTCAGCAGCAAAGCCTCGTGGCTTGTGTAGAAGCGTGTGGTCTGAAGCTGTGGCACTGTGTCAGCGTCGATACCGCAGGCGCGCATGAAGTCGAGCGCCTCGGTGATCCTGTTTGCCACATCCTCATACCGGGCTTTGCCTTCCCCATCTCCGACAAAGCCGAGCGTCCAACGGTGCACATAATCAAGGTCGGCATAACCGCCTGATGCAAATGCGCGGATGAGGTTGAGCGTTGCGGCCGATTGGCTATAGGCCTGCAACAGGCGCTTGGGATCTGGCACACGCGCCTCTGGCGTGAACTCGATCCCATTAATGTTGTCGCCGCGATAGCTGGGCAGGGTCACGCCATCAATGGTCTCTGTATCCGCCGAGCGTGGCTTGGCGAACTGGCCGGCAATGCGACCTACTTTCACCACTGGCGACGCGGCTGCATAGGTCAGCACAACAGCCATCTGCAAGAGCACGCGGAACGTGTCGCGAATATTGTCAGGATGAAACTCCGCAAAGCTCTCCGCACAGTCGCCACCCTGAAGCAGGAAGGCACGACCCTCACACACTTCCGCCAGATCGCGACGGAGATTGCGGGCTTCACCTGCAAAAACCAACGGCGGCGATTTGGCAAGGGTTGCTTCCACGTCGGAAACAACTGCCTGATCGGGATATGTGGGCACCTGCACAACCGGTTTGTCTCTCCAGCTGGACGGGGTCCAATTCTTTGCTGCGCTACCCTGCGCCATAACTAACCTCATGTTTTCAAAGGCAATTTCTAACATACCTGACGGTAAAACAGGATCGAAACAAGATCCTCCGGGCGGGCAAAACTGACCTTTCCTCGACAGGCGGCTGTTATAGGCCGAAATTTTGCCAAAGAAAAGGCTAAGCCCTTGAGATGGTTAGTCCCTTGGCAGCGCACAAGGGGCGCGCTTACATGAGGGCTGCTCGCAAGAGGTCATCCTCAAGGCGCAAGCTTCACTCCGCCGGGGCGACCCATTTTTCTTTCATGGTCACCAGCTCTTCCGCCGCTGTCGGGTGGACGGCCACGGTCATGTCGAACTGTGCCTTGGTTGCGCCCATCGTCACGGCAATCCCGAAAGCCTGAATCATCTCGCCCGAATGCGGACCCAGAATGTGGCACCCGAGGACCTTGTCGGTTTCGGGATCAACGATCAGCTTCATCAGGGTCTTTTCATCGCGGCCTGAGAGCGTATGCTTCATCGCTCGGAAGGTGGACTTGTAAATGTCCACTTCGCCCAAATTTGCCCGCGCCTCTTCCTCCGAAATACCGACGGTGCCAATCTCCGGCTGGGAGAAAACCGCTGTCGGGATCATGGAATGATCGACGCTCATCGGCTTGTCGTTGAAAACAGTTGAGGCAAAGGCCGCCCCTTCGCGAATGGCAACGGGGGTCAGATTCGCCCGGTCGGTCACATCGCCGACGGCATAAATGTTCTCCACGTTCGTGCGGGAGTAGGCATCGACCAACACTTCACCCCTCGCGCCGAGCTTCACCCCGGCGTTTTCAAGGCCGAGCCCCTGCACTTTGGGCTTGCGGCCAATGGCCAGCATCACGGCGTCGGTTTCAAGCACGTCACCGCCGGTCAAATGCGCCTTCAGGCCTGAACCCGTCTTTTCGATCTTTGTAAAGCTGTTGCCGGTGACAATGCGGACGCCCTTCTTCTCCATCTCCTGATGGAGGGTCACACGGACATCATTGTCGAAACCGCGAAGGATTTCTTCGCCGCGATAAAGGAGTGTTGTCTCAACGCCAAGCCCGTTGAAAATACCGGCGAACTCAACAGCTATATAGCCACCGCCTTCAACGATGATACGTTTTGGCAGTGCGTCCAGATGGAAGGCTTCGTTGGAGGTGATTGCATGCTCAGCCCCGTTGAGACCTTCATGCACGTTGGGCGTGGCGCCGGTTGCGATCAGGATGATTTTCGCCGTCACGTCACGGTTTTCACCAACAAGGTGCACCGTGTGGGTGTCCTTCAGCTCTGCGCGGCTTTCTATAATCTCAACGCCTGAGTTTTTCAGGTTGCGGATATAGATGCCGTTCAGGCGGTCAATTTCCTTGTCCTTATTGTCGCGCAGTGTCGCCCAATCGAAGGTGGACTTGCCTACCGTCCAGCCAAAACCTGCGGCGTCTTCAAACTCTTCGTGGAAGGTGCTGGCATAGACAAAAAGTTTTTTGGGTACACATCCCCGGATCACACAGGTGCCGCCCACGCGATATTCTTCAGCCACCGCCACCTTCGCGCCGTAAGAGGCGGACATGCGCGCGGCGCGCACCCCGCCGGAACCTGCCCCAATGACAAAAAGGTCATAATCATAGGTGGTCATTGAGCTGTCCTTCCGGGTCTTTTGCGTGAATTATTTGGCTTCCAACAGGTAGGTGCCATCGTCGGTGCCGACAATAGCCAGATCTGCAATGCCGATAAAAAGTCCGTTATCGACCACACCGGGGATAAGGTTCAGGGCCTTTGCGAGAGCATCCGCATCGGGAATGCGCCCGAACGAGCAATCGTAGATGAAGTTCTCGCTGTCTGTGAGGAACGGCTCGCCATATTGATCCTCGCGGCGCGCGATCGCACCTTTGCAACCAAGGCCAGCCGCAACCCTTTTGATCTTGTCTGTCGTGGTTCGGCATCCGAACGGGATCACCTCAACCGGCAGCGGGAAGGCGCCCAGCGTCTCAACTTGTTTGGAGGCATCGGTGATGACGATCATCCGTTTGGAGGCTGTTGCCACAATCTTCTCGCGAAGGAGTGCACCACCGCCCCCTTTGACGAGACGGAGCGCCGCGTCGAATTCGTCGGCACCATCAATGGTCAGATCAAGCTCCGGTGTCTCGCTCAGGTCGGTGAGTGGAATGCCAAGTTCTGCGGCGAGGGCTGCCGTGCGGTCCGATGTCGGGATGCACAGCACTTTGAAACCGGCCTTCACCTTCACACCCAAAAGCCGGACCAGATGTTCTGCTGTGGAGCCTGTGCCCAAGCCCAGCCGCATCCCGTCCTTGACATATTCAAGTGCCTTTTCAGCGGCTCGCCGTTTCTGGTCGTCTGCGCTCATTGTCTTCCGGCACCCCTCGTCGTGTGATGGCAGGCCTAAAGGCCCGGCCTCTTTCCCGATGGCAGGCCTAAAGGCCCGACCTCTTTCCCGATGGCGAGCCTAAAGGCCCGGCCTCTTTCCTGA
>JAVKCY010000081.1:0-9195 GCA_040223265.1 Parvibaculum sp.
CTGGCCCCGCACCATTGAAAAGATAGTGACGCGCCGCGTCGACATCGCTCTTCAGGTGATCGCTGAGAAACCGCCATTCAAGAGAGATGCGCGGTGAGACCGGAAAACCTTCTTCCGCAATACGAATTGCCGGGGCCAAAACTTCGCCCAAACCCATCGTGCCATGATCTGCAAGCAATCGCGCCCAGGCATCCACCGCGCCTGGAACAGTGACCGAATGCGGACTCGACAGGCCGATATCGCGCGCACCCTGGTCGCGAAGCGCGGCAGCATCCGCAGCCTTCGGCGCACGACCCGATCCATTGAGACCGATCACATCACCGCTGCCACCCTTGGAGAGGAGTGCAAAACAATCCCCCCCAATACCCGTATTGTAAGGCTCAACAACACACAGAACAGCGCTCGCAGCAATAGCTGCATCAACCGCGTTCCCGCCCTGTCGAAGAATGGCCACAGCTTCCGCTGCCGCGTGCGGGTGCGATGTCGCACACATACCGTGTAACGAATGTACGGTTGAGCGACCGGGAGAATGAAAATCACGCATGACATGTTTCCTCGAAGAGTTTTTGATGCACGCCACTCACGAACGCAGATCCAGAACCAGGGCTTTCAATTCAAGCAGCGCGCGCTCAACGCGCATCAGGCGCGTATTCATCTCATCCAATTTTGGAAGAAGCGCCTCGACACTGGCGGGCGGGCCCTCACGTGGCACAGGTGTCGAAACACCTGCATGGTCGGCGATCTCCGCCACGCTCGCTTGCAAGAGGTCCGCAAGAGCTGTCACCTCGTGTGGCATCAGCTCCCGCTGGTCTTTCCATATCTCGCGAACGTTTGCGACGTGAAGCTCCAGCGCGTCTGCAATATCAGCTTCAGACTTGCCAACATGAGCGAGCCTTTTGTCAAACCAGTCCTGATCGAAAAAGAGAGCCACCGCTTTGCCTCCCAGCCTTGTCTTCATGACGCATCAAAAAACAGCGTCACCGGGGCAACGCGGCACTTAAAGTCCCATAAAGAGCGCCCCAAGGACAAGAGCCAGCAACCAGCCGGTTTCAGCCACAACGAGCATGACAGGCCGCCACCCCACCACAGCCAGCTCTTTGAATGAGGTTTTCATGCCCAAAGCCGCAATCGCCGTCACCAGGCACCAGCGTGACACATCAGAAATCTGGTCCGTGACCATCGCGGGAAGAACACCCGCGCTGTTCACGATCACCAGAGCCGCAAAGCCCAACAAAAAGACCGGCACCTGTACCTTGCTCGATCCATCCCCGCTGCCCATGCGGGCAACCATAAAGGCAATCAGAAACACCACCGGCAACAGCATCGCAACGCGCAAGAGCTTCACATAGGTGGAGATCTGACCGGCCTCATCAGAAATCATGTAGCCCGCGCCCACAACCTGAGCCACATCATGGATCGTGCCGCCGATAAAAATGCCGGACTGCTCATTGTTAAAACCGAAGCTGCCTGCAATCAGTGGGTAAATCACCATCGCGACCGTGGAAAGTGTGGTAACAGCAACGACAGTAAGGATCGTATCGCGCTCATGCTCGCTATGCCGCGGCAAGACGGACGAAATGGCAAGGGCGGCCGACGCACCGCAAATCGCAACAGCGCCCCCCGACAGGACGCCGAATGAAGGGCGAAGCCCCAGGACACGGGCAATACCCCATCCAAAAAGAATGGTCGTGACAACACCAGCCACCACAGTGAGAACGGGTCCAAGGCCAAGACTGGCAATCTGATCGATGGTGATCCGTACACCCAGAAGCGCCACACCAACGCGCAACACATTGCGCGCAGCAAACTCAATGCCCGCAACACACCGTCCTTCTTCATGCAGAAAGTGAAACGCCATACCAAGCAAGAGCGCAAACAACATCACCGGCGCCCCATAACGTGTGGAGAGCCAGGTGGACGCAAGCCCAATGGTCAGTGCAACAAGAACGCCCGGATAGATGGCGTGCAGGAGGTCGCCCTTCGGCAAAGCCCGCAGAAAGGCCGGGACCGGGCTTTTCTCCGCAAGCGCAATTCCCTCCATACTGTCAAGGGAGGCAAGCTGCTCCAGCGATGTGAGGCGACGCATTGCGCCCTCGCCACCCGGCTGTTGAAGACGCCGCCGCGCCTTGTCGAGCTCATGTTCGTCCATACATAACCTTCCTCAATCACCGGCAAGGTCAGCCAACACCGCCCGTTAACCGCCTTGATCTGATTTTTGGGGTCACGCCAATTTGGGCGTAAACTACCCCCCGTGAACGACCCGTGACTTCGTGTCTCATCATCAGTTTAACAGGAAATTTCCGTGAAAAACATAGGCGTCTCTTTCGCAGCGATTTTAGGGCTTGTGGTGTCCGGTGCGGTGATAGCCAGCCTCTGGCATGCCTCGACGCCCCTGCCACCCCTGACCGACATCGACCGCGAAAACGCGCGCGCTCTGGGCCTGGCGCACAGTTTTACAGTGTTGTCAGAAGGTACAATTCACTACCGGGTCACCGCACCCCACAACGCCACCCTCAACGCACCGGTCATCCTTCTGGTTCATGGATTTCAAACGCCCGGTTTCGTCTGGGATGAGTACGTCGCACCGCTCACCGGCGCAGGCTATCAGGTCATCAGTTTCGACAATTATGGTCGCGGCCTTTCGGACCGGCCAGCCGAGCCCTATACACTGGAGCGCACCAATCGCCTGATCGAAGACCTGCTCACCCATCTAGCGATCACCAGACCATTGCATCTTGTCGGCTATTCAATGGGCGGCGTCACGGCCGGTCATTTCGCAAAAACCCATCCGGAAAAAATCCGCTCGCTCACACTCATCGCCCCGGCGGGCACGGGCACAGAGCCCTGGATGACGAAAATACTCGCATCCCCAACGCTCGGCGACATGATCATGAGCCAGATCGGCCCCATCCTCAGCGCCTCAAGGGCGCAGAAGGCAGCAGCTGAAAGCCTGAACCCGGCAAACTTCCGCGCGCAATGGGCCGCAAGCGAAGGCTTTGAAGGGAACAACCGCGCCCTTCTTTCAACCCTTCGTCATTATCCGCTCTGGAGCGCAGAGGAAATCTACGCAGAGATCGGGCAATCGCAGTTGCCAGTACAGATCATCTGGGGAAAAGACGATAGCGTCGTGCCCTTTGCAGAGGCTGCCCGTTTCAGCACCCTTCTTCCCAATGCCCCTCTCCATGCCTTTGAAGAAATAGGCCATGAGATCACTTATGCCAATCCAGAGCTCGTCACGCCGCTACTCAAGAGTTTCATAGAGACGCACAGGCCCCGCCGTGTCTCCTCCGGACTTGGAGGTAAAGCCAGAAGCCCGGAAGGTAGGCTTGAGGCAATTGACTGCCTCTGCCACACAGATGACCCCCTTGGCGAGACACCAATGCCTAACCTTGCCACCCCCAACTGAATTGGACTTGCCCCGGCAACAAGCCCCACCCTAAAAGAAGCCATGGAAACAGACCCGAGCCCGCAGCGCATCTTTGAGCAAGGCCATATCGCCGAAGAAATCGACTTCTGCGATCCACTGGCGCTGTTTGCCCCGCTCGCCCATGAACCCTTCGCACTCTTTCTGGACTCAAGCGCACCAACCGGTGATGGCCGCTGGAGCTTCATCGCGACCGATCCGTTTGCGACCTTGCGCGTGCAGGACGGAAAAGCCTTTCTGGAAGGGCACGCACAATCTGGAACAGGCTTTGACTGCCTGCGCAAACTGACCGAAGAACATGCACTCAACAGCGACTGGTTGACCGGCGAAAACGCGGCCCCTTTCGCAGGCGGGTTCGCAGGGATCATCGGCTATGACATGGCCCACGCCCTGGAAGTGCTTCCAAAGCGCAAAACTCGAAAGTCTGAAAATCCGGACATGGCGATAGGCGCTTATGATTGTGTCCTCGCATTCGACCATTGGCAGCGTCGCGCCTTCATCATCTCTACCGGCCTGCCCGAAAAGAGTGCCGCAACCCGCGCAGCGCGTGCAGAGGCCCGTGCGGCGAAATGGCGAACAAGGGTGAAACTTCGCCCGGCGCTGCCACAGCTTCACTGGCCAGAGAGACCCGCACCTGACAGCATCATCAAGGCACCGCTCTCTCGCGCGACCTATGAAGAACGCATACAAAAAGTCATCGACTATATTTTCGCGGGCGACATATTCCAGGCAAACCTGTCCCAACGTTTTGAGGGCGACCTGCAACATGGCGACAGCGCGCTGACCCTTTACAGGCGCTTGCGCGCCTTAAGCCCGGCGCCCTTTGCCGGGTTCTTCAATTTTGGTGACGGACAGGTCCTATCTTCCTCACCCGAACGCTTCGTGCGCATGACAAACCGGAACGTCGAAGCCAAGCCGGTCAAGGGAACGCGGCCACGCAGCACCTTGGCTGCCGAGGACCGGTCTCTTGCGCGTGAATTGCAAGAAAGTGAAAAGGATCGCGCAGAGAACGTAATGATCGTGGACCTGCTTCGAAATGATCTCTCCCGTGTGGCAAAGCCGGGGTCACTGCGTGTACCTTCGCTCTGCAAGCTGGAGAGCTTCGCAAACGTGCATCATCTTGTCTCAACCGTGACCGCAACACTGGATGACAAGAAAAATGCAGTCGATCTCTTACAGGCCTGTTTTCCAGGCGGGTCGATCACCGGCGCGCCAAAAATCCGCGCGATGGAAATCATCCACGAATTGGAAGATGAGGACCGTGGGCCCTATTGCGGATCACTCGGTTATCTTTCCTTCGACGGCCAATTGGATATGAACATTTCCATTCGCACCATCTGCGTCGAGGGCGAAAAATTTTCCTTCCGCGCAGGCGGAGGCATTGTCGCAGACAGCGATCCGATCGCCGAATATGATGAGACCATAACCAAGGCCCGTGCCATGGCAGATGCGGTGCGCGGCAAACACCCCGCCCCAGGCACCAGAGCAGCAAACGATGCAGCGGAGGATTGCGCATGATCCTGCTCATCGATAATTACGACAGCTTTGTGCACAATCTCGCGCGCTATCTGAGCGAACTTGGCGTCCCCCACAAGACCGTGCGCAATGATGAGAAAACTGCGCTTGAGCTGATCGGCGCAAAACCGGACGCGATTATCTTGTCGCCCGGTCCCTGCACACCAAAAGAGGCTGGCATCAGCATTGACCTCACGCGCCTTGCGGCCACGCACACCGTGCCATTACTTGGCGTCTGCCTGGGTCATCAAACCATTGCGGAGGCCTTTGGCGGCACGACAGAACGAGCAAAACAACCCCGCCACGGCAAAACCTCCCCCATCCATCACAAAGAGCATCCGCTTTTCAGCGCGCACCCAAACCCGTTCACGGCAACGCGCTATCATTCACTCATCGCCAACATTGATGCCGCACCGGAGCTTGTGGACTTGGCACACGCGACCGACGACGGGGAGCTGATGGCACTGGCCCACGCGCACCTCCCGATTTTCGGTGTGCAGTTTCATCCGGAAAGCATTCTCACCACCCACGGGCATCAATTGCTGATGAACTTTCTGGATCTTGCACGCGTACCACATGGGGATCTGCCCAAGCAGAAGGAGTGCGTGGCATGACCACACTCTGGCTGAACGGAGACCTGTTGGACGCGACAGAGGCTCGCATTGACCCGACCGACCGGGGCTTCCTTCTGGGTGCCGGCCTCTTCGAAACCATTCTTGTGCGCGAAGGAAAGCCCGTTTTCGTGCGCGAACATCTGACCCGCCTTCGCGAGGGCGCAGCCCGGCTGAACATCGCACTCGCGCTGGACAATCAGGCACTCACACATGCCATAGAGGCCGTGCTTGCCGCGAACGATTTGGTCAAATCAGATCGCGCCTCGCTCCGCATCACACTGACGGAGGGACCGGGCCCTCGCGGCCTTGTCGCGCCCGCCCCCCTGTCACCGACACTCCTGATCTCCGCGGCCCCCGGCCAGACACCCGCGCTCGCCATCAAGGCACACACCACCGATATTCGCCGGAATGAAATGTCAGGGATCGCTGACCTCAAAACCCTGCCCTATCTGGATCAGGTCCGCGCCCGACGCGAGGCAAGCCAGGAAGGCGCGGACGTTGCCCTCTTCCTCAATACGAAGGGCAAGCTTTGTTGCGCAACAGCCGCAAACATTTTCCTTTGGGACAGCAACACATTGCTGACGCCACCCGTGCCGGATGGCTGCCTGAACGGTATCACCCGGCTGAAAATCATCGAGGCCGCGAGAGCGGTGGGGCTTTCGGTTTTTGAAGAAAGCATCACACTCTCAACCCTTGCCAATGTCGAAAGCGCCTTCGTCACCAACTCATTGGTCGGCGTGCAAGAGATCAGTGCGCTGGATCTGCGCCCGCTCAAATCTCACGCGCAAATTGATCTGATACGCAAAACGCTGGATGAGGCGGAGCGCAAGAGCCTTTCAGCCCTTTAACCCCCAAAAGAAAATGGCGGGCACAAGGCCCGCCACTCAAAACCGAAAATGCAATCACGTACCGGTAGACCGTTCACTCGCCAACGGAGAAGTCCCGGCGCGCCGTCGCAATCGTAACCGTAAAGCCCGCCACCACGTCCAAGAGCGTAAACATGGTGATGAGGAAGAAGGTCGACGTGCCGAATTGCGGCAGCACGATGAACTCAATCAGCGCAGCGACAAACACAACCAGCGAAAGGCCGTGATTGATAACGGTGGAACTTCCCGTCCGCGTTGCAGTGATCATCTCCAGAAACAGAAGAACAAGACCAGACGTAAGCAGCACGTCGGTGATCGTCACGCTCCACACCGCGCCTGACACAAGCTTCGCGTCCAGAAGCGACATATCAAGCGGCGTACCGGTAAAGACCAGAATATTGTAGACGATCACAATGATCGCCATGAGAGGCAGACTTCCAAACATGTTTTCCCCTTTAACTTACAAGTGCGCCGCGGTGGGCAAAGCTTAGCACGCGGTCACCAAAAACCCAGCGGAACCGACGCGGACAAGTCTAGTCCGCGTTTTAGGGCCAAAATGCGGCACTTAAGCGACAAGGGCCCTAAAAAGCAAAAAGCGCCGGAAATCCAGCGCTTTTAGTCAATCCCGATGGAAATCAGGAAATTAGATGTCGCCCTTTGGCTTCAGGATCTGACGACCGCGATACATACCGCTCTTCAGATCGATATGATGAGGCCGGTGCAGCTCGCCCGAATCCGGGTTCTCAACATAGGTTGGACGCTTCAGCGCATCCGCTGACCGCCGCATACCGCGCTTGGAACCACTGACTTTGCTTTTTGGAACAGCCATTTCTGTCTCGCTCGCCGTGCGCCCTGCCCGAAAAACCGAAAAATACGTTTTCGCCCAGGGGGTTAAACAAATAGAGGGGCCCAGAAACGAGCCCCTGCACAAATCTGGCCGCGTTATACAACCCAAATCCCTCGCCGTCCAGCCATCAGACACAATTTGACGCCTCAAATCGCAACGAAGGCCCCAAACCCGGCCCCGCCCGCCACCAGAAAAAGAGGCGCGAGGCGAAACGCAAAGCCGCGTCCCGCAAAATAGTAGCCATAAGCGATCTTGACCCCGGAATTAACCAGAATCGCAATCATGATCGCAAGGGCGGCAACATCCGGTGAAACCGCCCCCGCACCCTCCTCAAGCCGCGAGACAGAGAGTGTCACAGCGTCCACGTCCACAAGCCCGGAGACTGCTGCAACTGAATAGAGCCCTTCAGGACCCAGCCAGAGGGTCGCGTAATGAGCAAGCGTAATCACCCCGAACAGGACCAGACCAAATTTGAACGCCGTCCCGAAATCATCGGGCGTTCCCATCTCTGAGGCCATCACGTCGCTTCCTTTGTCTGACATCGCCCGATTATTGAGAAACAACGCGCCCAGAACGCACACGAGCCCTGCCGCAAGCATCGGCCCAATCAGCAGACGACCAACATCTTCGGAGAAAATGTTCGCTAAAAGGAGCGTCCGCAGGAAACTCACCGCAGCGCTGATCGCGACCGCCCCGGCAAACCCGTCTTGGGCCTGGGGCAAGCGCGCAACAAACCGGGCAGCCGCCACCGTCAGCGCTGTCGAGGACGCAAGCCCGCCCAGCACCCCCATAATAAGCGGGCCGGTTTTCGTTCCAACAATCCGAATGGCAAAATAGCCGCCAAACGAGATACCGGCGATCAGGACCACCATCCACCAAAGCTCAAACGGGTTCCAGATACCAGCCGGCCCATATCCCTTGTTCGGCAAAAACGGCAAAACAAGCACAGAGATCAGCAACAATTTGATCGCAGCCTGAAGCTCAAACTCTTTCAATTGTTTAAGCGCTGCGTGCAACGGCTCCTTGAGATTGAGCACAGCAACGAGCACCACCGCACTCACCGAGACAAGCGTCATATCACCGCGCACCGCCAGAAGCCCGAGCAGGAAGGTAACAAGCGCAGCGACCTCGGTCGTCATCCCCTTGTCGGGAATGCGCCCTGCGGTTGGACGCATCTCAACAAGATAGGTCGCAACAACAAAGGCAAAGAACCCGAGACTGAAGGCAATCGTCAGGCCGTCGCCCGCAATCGTTCCGAGCAGACCGGTCAATCCCCCCAGAAACCCCATCAGCGCAAAGGTGCGCACGCCCGCAGCACTCGTTCCCGGCGAATGGTCACGATTGCGCCATCCGCGCTCAAGCCCGACAACAAACCCCAGCCCGATAGCAAGCGCAAGCCGACGATAGATCTCGTCAATGGCCGGGAGTGGGAGTAAATCTTCCAAGGGGCGCCTCTTCAGGTAAGTTGGTTAGTCGAGTGAGCAACCGGTTAGCGGGTGATAGTGAGCCGTCCCCCGCGCAACAATATAAACGGAAGAAGAAACCGATTTCTCTTCTGCATCAAGCCAGGCCGACGCAACTTCCAGCCCGTTTGGATTATCAGCAAGGCACGCATCAAAATCTCGTTCAGCCACAAAGACGCACGTGCAGGTGGTCTTGGCCACCGCATTGGCAACCACGCCCATCGCGTCAAGCTTGCGCTCTCCATAGCTCAGCCCCATGCCGATCAACACAGCCAGCACCAGCCCAATGGAAAGAAATTTGATATTCATGGCGCTCCTGCCTAACGTGTGGTCCAAGTGTAAAAGAAAGAACCGGCCATGACGAGAGCCTTCACGCGAGCCTTTGCGAAAGCTTGGCGCACACCTTCTTATATCCGCCAGATCAGCCATGTCAGGCAAGGTGCACAGATCGCACTCACAGCCGTCG
>JAVKCY010000106.1:0-2212 GCA_040223265.1 Parvibaculum sp.
CCTTGGGTCGAGGGAGGAGGTACGGCCCGGCTTCTTGGGGTTATTTTGCGCAAAACTGACACGGTGTCAACTCTGAAATGGTGCGGTGCAAAAATTATTACCAACTAGCTTGTCAGTAGTGATATGTTTTATGTCATTGATTTTATTGTATTTATTGCATTTTTGTCCAAGTTTTGATCAACAAATATTCCGAACTGTGGTCGATTGTCGCAGTGCGATGGTGTGATTTTGCCCCATGCGGTGGGTCTGGCGATATCGTCCCATGAGGCTGAAAATGGCGGGCCCCAAACGGTTGTTTCCCCCTTTCTTGCCGTTTCGTGGGTGTGTGATTAGGATTTGGAAACCGGTGGTCGGTGAGGAGGAGAATTTACATGGCACTTGCCACCCCAGGTCCGTCTGACAAGTCCGTTTTGGACAGCCCGTCCCACAAGAAACGCGGCGGTGGCGGAAGTATTCATGTTTTGAAAGTTACGCTTGATGATCCGTGGAACTGGATCGCCGCGGGCTGGCGGGACATGTGGGCGATGCCCGGTATCAGCCTTACATATGGTTTTCTGTTTTTCGTGGTCTCAGCCGGGCTCTCTGCAGCGCTTTTCGTGGCGGGGCTGAGCTCGCTGGTGCTTGCTTTGGGTGCCGGGTTCATGTTGGTGGGGCCGATGCTCGCGGTCGGGCTTTACGAGGCGAGCCGTCGTCTGGAGCGGCAGGCACCTTTGTCCCTTAAAGATGTGTTGTTCGTTGAGACGGCCGCACCGATGCAGCTTGCCTTCCTTGGTGGTCTTTTGATGCTTGTGCTTTTGGGCTGGATCAGGATTGCCAGCCTGTTATTTGCGCTTTTCTTTGGGCTGAACGGTTTTCCGCCTCTTGCCGAGTTTCTGCCGACGCTGATGTTTACCGCCCACGGGCTTGGTCTTGTGGTGATAGGCTCCTTCATCGGTGCGGTCATCGCTTATGCGGTGTTCGCCATTTCCGTTATCTCCGTTCCGCTCTTGATGGACCGGGATATGGATGCGGTGAGCGCTGTGATGGTGAGCATCAAGGCTGTGACCGAAAATGCGCGGCCCATGCTGCTGTGGGCATGGATCATTGCGATGGTGATGGGGGTTGCGATGGCGACGTTCCTTGTTGGCATGATTGTCGCGTTTCCGTTGATCGGGCACGCGACATGGCATGCTTACCGGGCACTCGTGAAGCACTAACGCTGTGGTGCTATTTGCTAGTCTCGTCGTCGTCGAACAGAATGCGTTCGGCGGCGCCTTCCATGTCGTCATATTGGCCGGTTTTCAGTGACCAGAGAAATGCGCCAAGACCAAGCAGGCCGAGGCCCAGTGCGACGGGGATCAGGAAAATGAGTGCATCCATTAGTGCTTCCGTCCTCGTAAGCTAAGGCGCAGCGCATTGCCCGTCACGATGAGTGATGACGACGACATGGCAATGGCGGCGATGAGTGGTGTGACAAAACCGGCCATCGCAAGCGGTACGGCGAGCAGATTATAGCCAATCGCCAACCCGAAATTTTGCATCACCAGACGGCGTGCCTGGAGGCCTGTGTCGATTGCATCGACGACGGGGCTGAGCGCGCGGCCTTGAAAGACAAAGTCGGCAGCGGTTTGAGAGATATCCGCAGCGCTTGCGGGCGAGATGGAGACGTGTGCTGCCTTGAGGGCAGGTGCGTCGTTCAAACCATCACCCACCATCAAGACGGTGTGGCCTGCTTCGGTCTCTTGGTTGATGCGGGCAATCTTGTCGCCGGGTGTTGCGGCCCCTGTCCAATCGGTGATGCCCAGCTCATTGGCTACCTGCGCTGCGGCCTCTGGCGTGTCACCAGAGAGCAGAATGACGCGGAAGCGTTTTTGCAGTGCAGGGATGGCCTGGAGCGCGTCCGGCCGTGTCTGGTCTGCGAAACGGAAATGAACGGGCGCGGCGCTTCCATGTTTGAGCCAAAGTTCTGGTCCGGTGGGAGCCGTGTTATCTGATGCGTCCACCCAGACGCGGTTGCCCAGGCGAATGATTTCCCCATCGAGCTTTGCCTCAAGGCCGAAGCCCGGTGTCTCCACAATGTCTGTCAGGGGCCAAGCCCCGAGTGCGGTGTTTGCGCCGGCGCGCGCCATTGCGCGGGAGAGGGGATGCTTGCTGGTGCTGGCAAGGCTAGCTGCAAGGGACAAAGCCGCCTTGTCTATTCCTTCCCGATCAATCAGTTCCGGCTCGCCAAGTG
>JAVKCY010000108.1:0-76517 GCA_040223265.1 Parvibaculum sp.
TTCTGGATGTCTCCAAGATCGAGGCGGGGGCGCTCGAACTTGAAGAAGCGAGTTTCAATCTGGAGCGCTTGGTCCGCACAGCGTAGAGGGCGCGAAAATCATGGCGGGACTGTTCATTGGCATATAGGACGCGAAACTCGCTGTCGAAGATACCAAATCCATCCTGGATGGATTCAATCGCTTCGGCAAACAGTGCGCCATCGCTGTCGCTCAGTGTGCCCGCGTTCTCTTTTCCTGCCTTATTCACAGCCATTGACCACTCCCCCACAGAACTTGAGAAGTGAAACAGTGTAGGGTTAAGAAACAGATAATCTGCAATGAAAATTGAGGCTTGTCTGTGCCACGTGCATGCAGGTGTAATGGTAAGATGAGATAACAAGAAGAGGCGCCGAGATGACTTACACCACGTTCACCCTGCCAACGAAGCCCGAGGATCAGCTTCCTTTCGTTCATTGCTGGCAGGGAGGGGCACCGCCGCGTGCTGTATTGATCTTGGCACACGGGATGGGCGAGCATGCTCTGCGTTATGCACGTTTTGCAGAAGCTCTGGTTGCGCGGGGCTTCGTTGTATTGGCCAACGACCATCGAGGGCACGGCCGAACCGTCAAAACTGCCTCACAACTTGGTGATTACGGCCAAGGCGGGTGGAACGCTTTGATCGCAGATGAGCGCGCGCTGATTGCAAAAGCGCGGAGCGATTTCCCAGGTCTGCCGCTCGCCATCATGGGTCATTCCATGGGGTCAATGGTGGTTCAGCATCTGCTGACGGAGGCAAGCGACCTTGTGGATGCCGCCGCTCTCTCCGGCACGACAGCCGTCGATATCATGGCCGCCGCAGTCGCGGATCCGAACACGAATGTGTTTGAGGCTATGAATCAGGCCTTCGCCCCAACCAGAACGGAGTCTGACTGGTTGAGCCGTGACGAGACAGAGGTTGATCTCTACATCGCCGATCCGCTCTGCGGGTTCACCGTGACAGACGCATCAACCGTGGGCCTGGCTGAAGCAGGTATTGCCTTCTCAAGACCAGAGGCGATGGGGAACGTGCGGCCGGATCTGCCGCTCTACATATTCTCAGGCGACAAAGACCCGGTGGGGCTTAACGGCGAGCTGGTGACCCTCGTCGCCTCCAGATTCCGCGATGCAGGGGTCAAAGAACTGGAGCTGAAACTCTACCGCGATGCACGTCATGAGGTCTTGAACGAGACAAATCGGGATGAAGTGACGGCAGACTTCATTGCCTGGGTGACACGTGCCCTGAAATTAGGCTGAGACGTCTATTTTCTCATGTTTCCTGAAAATTCATGAAAAACAGCCAAAAATATAGGGTTTTTGAGGGAAGTATCATTTCATTAACCCAAATGGCCGCACGCTTATTGCCGTAAAGGCGCTATTGGCCAGAAAAAGCCCGTACAAATGACTTGGCATTTCGGGATATTTTTGGCCTGATTGCACTGCACAATAGAAATGACGAATAAAGGTTGTCTCATGAGCGAACTGAAAAACGCCCTTCTGCGCATGGAAAATGCAGAAACCTATGCAGAATGGAGCCAGGCAGCAGAAGAGCATGATGCCCTTTCCGGTGCAGAGGAATGGAAGAGGCGTGAGCATTCGGATCGTTATGACTATGCGACCATTCGTGAGCGCCTGCGTGAAATCCGCAAGGCGCGGGATGCAGGCGACGACCGGGCGCTCTTGTTCGCTTTGAACGAAGGCCTCCACGGCAATCTGGGTGGGATGGGCAAAGCGTCGCTCTATACCCATTCCAAAACCGGCACGAAGCGCTTGATCACCGACTACGTAGAAGAGGTGACGTCAGCGCTGGTACATATTTCAAATGTCCGTTCCAACGTCATTTCCAAGGCGGAGAAGAAGGATTTCTTTCATCGTGCGAGCCATTGTTTTGGCCGCTCGGCTTTGATGCTCAGTGGTGCGGGCGCTCTGGGCCCCTTCCATATTGGTGTGATCAAATCCTTGCACGCAGAGGGGCTTTTGCCTCGCGTGATTTCCGGATCAAGTGCGGGCGCCCTTGTGGCAGCCGTTCTCGGCACGCATTCAGACGAAGAATTGGTACCATTTTTTGAGGCGGAAGTGGCCGTCGAAAAGCCGATCGAACAGATGAAGCTCAACTCTATTCTCGGCTGGCGCGACCGCATCCAGACCGAAGACCTACGCGAAATGCTTGAAACTTGGATCCCTGATGTGACCTTTGCGGAAGCTTTCCGCATGACGGGCCGTCATATCAATGTGTCAGTTGCGCCATTTAAGAAGATGCAGGCGTCGCGGCTTTTGAACGCGATCACGTCGCCAAATGTGCTGGTGCGTGAGGCCGTAATGGCGTCTTGCGCTGTGCCGGGTGTTTTCCCGCCCGTCATGCTGATGGCGCGCGACGCTGGTGGCGAAAAGCAGCCCTATCTATCCGACATGCGGTGGATCGACGGCTCCGTGACAGACGACATGCCTGCCAAAAGACTGGCACGTCTCTACGGGGTGAACCATTTTATCGCCAGCCAGACAAATCCGATCATCCTCTGGACGATCCAAAATCCAAATGGCGAAGGCGGCATGTTCGCCAATCTTTGGGACCTGGGAACACGGGCGACGAAAGAATGGTTCAAGACGACCCGCAAATTTACCGACCGCACGACCCGCAGCCTGCCGAACGTCAACTCGGCCGTGAATATGTTTTATTCCGTCGCGCTGCAGGAATACACAGCTGACATCAACATCATCCCACGCTTCAAATTCTGGGATCCGCGCAAACTGCTCGCCCCGCTGGATCGTGATGAAATGCTCTTCCTGATTGAAGAAGGTGAAGTGGCCACCTGGCCGCTGATGGAAATGATCCGCAATTGCTCGATTATTTCCCACACACTGGATGGCATCCTGGAAGGGATGGATGGAGATGTCGTGGGGCTTTATCGCCCGGCATCAACTGCGCCATCGCCGGATGCAAAAAACCCGTCGGAAGCGGCCTGACCTTTAGCCAGGCTCGGATTCAGATCCAGCACTCAAGCGCAACAGGCCTCTGAAGGCCTTTTGCGCCGTTGCGCCGTTCTGGACCACGTTGAACACTTCCTCCGCAATCGGCATGCGTACATTGTGATCCTGCGCCATTTTCATGACCACCGGCGCACTTTTGACGCCTTCAGCGACCATGTGCATTTCAGCAATGATCTGTTCAAGTGACTGGCCCTTGCCCAGGCGCTCTCCCACATGTCGGTTGCGCGATTGGGGGCTCGTGCAGGTGGCAACGAGATCGCCCATCCCCGCAAGGCCTGCGAAGGTTTCAGGACGTCCGCCCATGGCGACACCCAGCCGAGTGAGTTCCGCAAGGCCCCGCGTAATGACGGCCGCCCGCGTATTGTCCCCGGCGCCAAGCCCGTCACCCATGCCAACAGCGATGGCGATAATGTTTTTAAGCGCGCCGCCAAGCTCGCACCCGATCAGGTCGCTGTTGGTATAAACGCGGAAGAGACCAGACTGAAACACGGGGCGCAGCCGATTGCAGATGGTCTCATCCTCCATCGCGAGCACACTGGCGGCAGCGGACCCGGCCATGATTTCGCGGGCAAGGTTAGGGCCGGTCAACACCCCGGGCGGATGGCCCGGCAGGATCTCGCTGATAATCTGCGTCATGCGGAGCGACGTTCCCTGCTCAAGCCCCTTGGAGAGGCTGATAACAGGGACCCAGGGACGCAAATGCTGCTTCACATCCTCAAGCACTGTACGGAACTGCTGGGAGGGAATGCCCATCACCAGCACATCAGCGTCTTTGACCGCCTCTTCTAGCGATGTTGTCGCGGTCAGGGTTTCCGGCAGTTTCGCGCCGGGCAGGTACTTCCCGTTTGAATGAAGGACGTTAATCTCGGTCGCCGCATCGGGATTGCGCAGCCAGATCTTTGTGGCCGCATTGCGTGCAACGAGCGCTGCCACGCTGGTGCCCCAGGAGCCCCCCCCCAGCACGCTTACCCTCAGGTGCATTGGATTATTGCGTTCCTGACGGTTGCGCGCCTGCTCATTCATTAACCGGTCCTCCCAAACCATGATTTTGCATGATGTTACACAAGAACTGAGCTGACCCGCCAGCGCCAAGACGCATGCAAGGTTGAATGGCGGGGTAGAGAGGAAACTTTCGCCTCATTGTCCGCCTCTAGGTGAGGCGTGCTTAACGCTGACGCAAAAAACATCGCCAGAACCGTAACTTGGCCTAGCCGTGGCTATAACTTCCTGTGTACGATTGATGGCGAAAGAACCGCCTATATGACGAATTGTCAGTGCGGTGGGCTCGCAACCGCGTTGGTGCAGCCGGATAGGTCTTGTTGTGCCGTCTGGCGCGGTAACAAAGTGCAAGGGCAGGCCTGTTGAGACCAGCCCATAACAACAAGACCAGGGTGGGGCGCATGCGGCGCATTTCGAATACAGATGCTTCCTTTTTCTACGCAGACACGCGGCGTACGCCAAGCGTGGTCGGCGGGTTGATGATCTATGATCAATCAACCGCGAAGCGCCAGAAAGTGCGTTTCAAGGAAATCCTGCAATGGATCGAAGACCGGTTGCATCTTTGGGCACCGTTTCGCCAGCGTCTGGTCCGTGTGCCTTTTGATCTGGATCTGCCTTACCTGGCTGATGACCCAAATTTTGATGTCGAGTTTCACGTCCACCACCTGTCATTGCCAAAGCCTGGCGACTGGCGCCAGCTTTGTATTTTGGCGTCTCGCCTTTATTCACGCCCGATGGATCTGAGCCGCCCGCTATGGGAGATCAATGTGATCGAGGGGCTCGATAAAGTGGATGGCCTGCCGAAAGGCAGCTTCGCAGTGCTGGTGAAACTCCATCACATCGTGGCGGACGGTATGACGGCCCTGTCACTTTTGACCACCCTCCATTCAGATACGGAAGTGGCAAAGACGCCAGCCAAGCCGTTTGAAGAGCTCCGTCCGCGCCCCTTGCCCTCCGATGGATCATTGATCGCGCGAACATTGCCTGAGCTCGCGCGGCAACCGCTGAAAACAGTGCAATCAGCCGCCTCTCTCCTGCGCGGCGAGATGAAGGCACGTCGCCTGAAGTCTGAGCACAATGTCGCAAGCTCGCCCGCAGCACCCATGACCCGCTTCAACAAGGAAGTCTCTCCCTATCGCGTGTTTGAGGCGGTGGACTTTGAGCTGAATGATTTCCGCAACATAAAGCGGTTGGTCGAAGGAGCTTCCGTCAATGATGTCGCCATTGGCATCTGTGCCGGCGCGCTCCGCCGCTATCTCGAAGCGAAGCAGGAATTGCCGGACCAGTCGCTTGTGGCCATGTGTCCGATCTCCGTTCGCAAAGAAGTGAGTGCTGGCAGCGAGCCAGGAAACAAAATCTCGGACATGACGGTCGCCATGGGCACAGATATCGCCGATCCGCTACAGCGCTTGCAGGCAATCAAGATGCGGACAGATGATGCAAAGAAACTTGCGCAGATCCGTGGCGATGACATGCTTGAAAACGTCATGGGGCTCGTGAGCCCGGCAACCGCATCATGGTTCTTCCGCTCAGCCGAAGGGATGAAGTGGATCGCGCGCGTGAAACCCGTTTGCAATACGTTCGTATCCAATGTGCCGGGTATTCCGTTTGACATGTATTTCTGCGGCGCGAAGCTGGAGCGTTCTTATGGGCTCGCGCCGCTTGGCGACGGCATGGGGATTTTCCACGCAGTGACAGGCTTTAAGGATCAGATTTCTGTTTGCGTTACCGCGTGCCGCGATCTGCTGCCGGATCCGGCTTTCTATGCCGACTGCGTGCGTCAGTCATTTGATGAATACAAAGCATTGCTTGATGATTTGCGAGAGAGCGAAGACGATCAAACGGTCGTCTATCTGGAATGAAGTGGGTCTCTCAGGTTTGGGGAAGCCTGATGAGACAAGGAGGGAGGCTCTTGGAGCCTGGAGGAGAGAAAGTGTCAGAAACAGTCGTTCTTCAGATGCCTGAGCGAGAGCGCGAAACGGTTTTTCTAGTAGAAGCTGGCAGTTCGTTTGAACTTAATTGCATCCGGAAATGGGTTGCCGAGCACCCGCGCTATGGTGTGGGCACGCCGCGCATTGTGTTGATCGGCGATCACCGCAAAACCGGTCACACCGAACTCAAGCAAGTGATGAACGATGGAAGTGTGGAAGGCGACCCATGGCTCCAGCCATTGCGTGTTATCTGGAAGCCGAGTGAGGACATTCGCTCCGGCACGTCATTTATGCATGCACTTCTCACCACGGTTTTTGAAAAGCCGGGCCGGATGCGCCAACGGTTGATGTCGGGCACAGCGCCTGACCGTCTTCAGGTGGCGGAGGGACAGGGTGCGTTCCTCTCTCAAGTACGGGACCGCTTTGACCAGACCTGGGGTGCGGAAGGTGCGCGGGTGGCTAGGTTACCAGAGTTTGTCGTGCGCCAGGCTGTGATCGCACTTGACCGGCGGGAGCGCAGCATTCGCGGCGCCCGCTACAAGGTTGCCCGTCTGCTGATGGGTGACGTTATGTCGAGCCCGTCTTTCCAGCGTGACCTTGGTGCCCTCGCTGGCAGTCTCGGTACGTCCTTGTCTGAGGTTGAAACAGAAACGAAAACTTATCTGGACGAAATGAGCGCGCGGCAAACGCCCGTCTCTCTTGATATCGCGATGGGGCTCTACCGTCGGGCCTGCCGCAGCGCCCATGACCCTGAGATCGATTTCAAACAGGAAGAGCTGGATCGTCTGCGCGAATGGATGGATGAGGCGCCGGTGGTCTTGCTGGTGACCCACAAATCCATGCTGGATACGATGGCTGTTTCAAGCGTGCTGTTTGATCGCAATATTCCTGTACCACTCACCTTTGGCGGGATTAATCTGAACACGATCGGCATCGGTCGCCTTGCTGCAAATGCAGGTATCATTTTCCTGCGCCGTGCGTTTCAGGACAATGACGTCTACAAAGCCACCTTCCGTCGTTATGTCGATTATCTGGTCGAAAAACGCTTCTCCCTTATGTGGGCATTGGAAGGGACGCGCTCACGTACCGGCAAGCTTTTACCACCGCGATACGGCCTCATGAATTATGTGGTGGAGAGCATTCTGCGCACACAGATACACGGCCTCAAATTTGTGCCAGTCTCCGTGAGCTATGATCAGATCACCGAAGTTGATGATTATGTGATAGAGCAACGCGGCGAAGAAAAGAAACCGGAAGGGGCAAGCTGGTTCCTCCGCTTCCTGCGGGGCAAGGGCTCTGAACACAAAATCTATGTACGCTTCGGGGAGCCAGTACTGGCAACCGATGTCTACCCCGCTGAAAGACTGAATGAATCGCTGGACGACAAGGACAAGAAAACCCTTGTGGAGCAGATAGCATTGCGCGCTGCCGTGCGGCTCAACGATGCATCACCGATTAATCTGACATCCCTGCTAACATTGATCCTGCTGGCGAACGGCCCGCGTGCCCGCACGCTGGACGGGTTGACGCGGACCGTCGGATCCTGGATGGATCTGGTGGATCAGCGCAAGCTCCCTGTCGTAGGGGGCGAAAAGCTGCGCACACCAGGCGAGATCGAGGCGACGCTGGCATCGCTGGAGCGCAATGGTGTCGTCACCCGTCATGATGGTGGGCTTGGCTCTTTGTTCCGTATCAGTCAGGGGCAGTATCACAAGGCCGCCTATTATCGGAACACGGCCATCCACTTCTTCGTGACCGATGCCGTGATCGAGCTGGCTCTTCTGCATGCAGCGGAACAGAAAGATACCGAGATGGCTTTCTGGCGGGATGCACTGGCCCTTCGAGATCTCTTGAAGTTTGAGTTCTATTTCACTACGCGTGAAGACTTCCTGAAGGAAGTGCGGGAGAAAATGGCGGAACGCAATCCGGACTGGCAGGCGCTTTTGGCAACGGGTCCTGCCTCTGCGAAGGCATTGGTTCAGAAATTCCGTCCGCTGGTCGCGCAGGGCGTGCTGCGCTCTTTCATTGATGCCTATCAGGTTTTGGCGGATGCGCTGGTTCAGCGTGGCAGCGCGCCGGTTGCCGACAAGAAGGAGTTTTTGGGCCTCTGTATGACTTTGGGTGCGCAGGCCCACTTGTTGCACCGTGTGTTTTCGGAAGAAAGCATTTCAAAAACTCTTTACGAAACAGCCTATAAGCTGGCAGAGCATCGTGGCCTGACCACGGGCGATGCAAATGGACTGGCGGCCGAGAGGCAGCAATTTGCCGACCAGGTGCGCTCGGTCAACCGACGTTTGGATGTGATCCTCGGCTATGTTGTGAGCCGCCAAACAGACTGATGTAAGCCAAACAGACTGATGTAAGCCAAATAGACCGATGTAAGAAGGAACAGGACAGTTGCAAACCCATCGCTTTTTGATCGATGAAGTGGAAAGCGGACCAGCTGGTTCGCATATCGCTGCCTTTTTCGATATGGACAGAACGCTGATTTACGGTTTTTCGGCGCAAGACCTGTTTGTCGAGCAGGTGACAAGCGGTGAACTGTCTCTGGATGGCGTGATCGATCAGGCAAGTCAGGCTGTGCGCTTTGCACGTGGCAAGATCGACTTTGCAGAACTGGTCAATCGCACCGCCAAGCATTTGCGGGGTCAGGTTGACAGCCGGAACTACGAGTTTGGCCGCCGCGTGTTTGAAAAGCGCATCGCCGGTCGCATCTATCCCGAAAGCCGGATGCTTATCGACGCGCATTTGCGCAAAGGCCATATCGTCGTGATCGTATCGGCGGCAACACCCTATCAGGTGGAGCCGGTTGCAAACGATCTGGGTGTCCATTCGTTCCTCTGCACGCATCTTGAAGTCAAGAACGGTATCTGCACCGGCAAAGTGGTTGAGCCTGCTTGTTATAGTGAAGGCAAATCCATTGCGGTCCGCAACTTTGTGGCAGACCGGGATATCGATCTCAATGAAAGCTTTTTCTACACAGACGGCAATGAAGATCTGCCATTGCTGGAGATTGTTGGACGTCCGCGGCCCTTGAACCCGGACAAGAAACTCGCAAGCGTTGCCAAATCGCGCGACTGGCCGATCACGCGCTTTGATGGGCGCGGTCGTACATCTGCAAAAGATGTCGTTCGCACTGGTCTTGCCTATTTGAGCGCCGCTCCTGCGGCAGCTGCGGCATTGTCGTCCTACTCGCTCAACGGTTCAGCCAGGCAAGCGCGGAACCTGTTTCAGGGTCTGTGGGGGGAAATGTCCTCAGCCGCCATTGGCCTCAATCTGGATGTGCAGGGCCGCGAGCATTTATGGTCGCACAGGCCAGCAGTCTTTATGGCAAATCACCAAAGCGCTGTGGATGCCATCGCCGTGATGAAGCTCGTCCAGCAGGATTTTACAGCGATCGCAAAGAAGGAAGTGCGTTCGCAGCCCTTTATCGGTCAGGTGTCAGAGGCAATGGGAACGATCTTCGTGGATCGCTTGGATAATAAGCAGGCACGCGATGCGCTGGCACCCGCGGTGACGGCACTTAAAAGCGGCACCTCGATCATCATCTTCCCGGAGGGTACAAGAAGCCCGACGAACAAGCTTTCAAAGTTCAAGAAGGGTGGCTTCCATTTGGCCATGCAGGCAGGGGTACCTATCGTGCCGATTGTGCTGAAAAACACGACAGATGCGATGCCCAAGGGAGCCCTCATGGCCCGGCCCGCCACAGTTCACGTGACGATCCTTCCGCCGGTTGAAACGAAAGACTGGAAGCCGGAAGAGCTCGACAAAAACATCGCGCACGTGCGCAGCCTCTTCTTGAAGGAATTGGCACAGGATGAGATCGACCGTCCAAAAGACTTCATCCGCCTTGCACAGTCAGCCAACAAGCCGAAAAGCCGGGCCTCCAAAAGCTAGAAATGCTCTGACCGGATAACGTCAACATCTGACATGTACAAAATGCCGATGGCCTCGCCAATGGCTGCATGGATATTCTTGACCACATCATCGGCAATAGCTTTGTCGACAATGGAAATGAACATAGCGTTCTCAAAGGCACCGCTCAGCCCGCGCCCTTGCCGCACGCCATGCTGTCCATTGCCGGTCAGGTGCGGGATAACCGAATATCCTTTTGCACCTGCCTTGACGGCCGCATCAATAACGCGGTTGAGATAAACCGCTTCGACAACAACCTCAATTTTCTTTTTCTGAAACATTCGGCACCTCCACTAATTGACGATGGCATCAATGCAAGCCGCATAAAGCGGGATGCCGATAAGCACGTTGAAGGGAAAGGTCACACCAAGCGAAAGCGGGATGTAGATACCAGGGTCCGCCTTGGGCAGCGCGAGCCGCATCGCGGCCGGTACTGCGATGTAGGAGGCACTGGCGCACAGTACGGTCAGAAGAATGGTCCCGCCGACCGAAAGGCCGACCAGGAGACCTGCTGCCGCGCCGAACACTGCACCGATCAGCGGCATATAGAGCCCAAACGCGACGACACCAAGAGTAAGCGATTGTGCAGCCCGAAGACGATGCGCCGCCACAAGTCCCATATCCAGAAGAAACAGACACAAGACGCCCTGAAAAGGGTCAATAAAGAAGGGGGAGACGCTCTTCATGCCATCTGGTCCCGTTGCCCAGCCAATGGCAAAACCACCCAGCAGCAGCACGATGGACCCGTTGAAGAAAATTTCACGCACCATGTCGGGCGTGAACAATGAACCCTTCGCACGGGAGGCCACACCTCGCCGTGCGAGCATCAGGCCGGTAATGATCGCCGGTGTCTCCATCAGCGCGACCATGGCGATCACATGCGCCTCATAAGGCACATCGATATCTGTCAGAAACTGTGTGGCCGTAACAAAAGTGACAATGCTGACAGAGCCGTAATGAGCAGAGACGGCGGCAGCGTCCACTGTCGACAGGCGCGTCGCGAACTTCAAAAGGCCATAGGCGACGAGCGGAATGAAGAAGCTCAAAACAATTGCGGCAACGAGTCCGGGTAAGACGTCAAGGCCAACGCCGGAGGTTGCAAGACTTGCCCCGCCCTTCATGCCAATGGCGAGCATCAGGTAAATCGAAAGCCCTTTGGTGATAGCTTCAGGCACTTCCAGGTCAGAACGGAAGAAGCCCGCAAGAGCGCCCAGAACAAAGGCGAGGATGGTGGGAGACAGGAAATTGCTACTTGCGGCGGAAAGTACATCGATCATCAGCCGTCAGTCCTCACAAAAGCTGCGAACAGAATTATCAGCGCAGATTAGGGTGCTCCTTCAAGCTGTCAATCAAATGCTGAACCGTGGCTAGAGGTTTTTAAGGCAAGGCCCTATGTGCGTTGGGGCTAACTTCGAAGCGCGCGGCTATGACCCTGCGGACGCTTTGGTGGCTGTTTCCAAGCCACGCAACAGGTCGAGGATGATGGTTTCGGTCAGGGACGACGCGATGGTGCCCCTCGAGATGCCGGAGAAAAATTCGTTCGCCTCTGTGAGGCAGAGAATGGCGTACGCGACGCAATGACATCTCTCTTTATCAATACCGGGATAGGCTTTGCGCAGCAGGGTTTTTGTGCGTTCCATGCCAGCTTCATAGGCGTCCCAGACGATCAGGCGTACATCATCATCACGTTCCGCAAGACCCCAGATTTCGCGCCCGATAACATCATTTCCCGCAAGGGCTTTGTAGCGCCCGTCGCAGAGAAAATGAATAGTGTTGAGAAGGCGCTCATGATCGGTGGCGCCGTACCCAGCCTCATCCAGCGCCGTGGTCAGCCGTGCGACCACCCGCGTGACAAAAGCGAGGACCAGGGCATGACGATTGCCGAAATAATGGCTCACCATTTGCAGCGACAGGCCTGACTGGTCGGCGATCTGGCGTAATGACGCATGGGCAATGCCGCGGTCCCGTACACAGATTTCCATCGCGTCAAGAATGTGATCGCGCCTTTCCGGTGCTTTACTCGGACGTCCGGCCAATGGCGGTTTCCTCTTCTCGGCTGTCAGGGAGTTCCAAGTGCCCGATCAGGGCATGGCGTGTTGCGACCACATCGTCAAGTCTTTGGGGACGCCAGGTGTCGATTTCTGCCTCCGTAAAGGGTGCGAAGGCGAGATTGCTTTCGGCGCCTGCAAACTGCCTCACCATCCAGGTCAGCGTGTCGGCGAGGCGCAAGTTGGAGAGGTTGGCTTGCGATGAGCCCGGCACCTGCACCAGAAAGGCGCGACCGCCCTCAACAGACAGAAGTAGCGGCAGCGAATGACGAAGATCGGGTACCCGCCCGTCAAATCCACTTCCATCGCCGACATGACACCCCTGACAATGGATCATATAGTCTGCTCGCGCGCGCGCGTCATGCACTTGCCCATCATCCGCCCACGCTGACATCGCCAGAAGGGCCGCAGAGATTAGTACTACACCAAAAAAACTACGCGCCTTCATCAAGGCCTACAATGATGGCGGTTGAGCAATTGTAAACAATGTCCGCAGAGCTTCCGGCGCACCAGTTAATGTTGTTGGCAGCCTGCGGCAGGTACATGGGCTTGTCCCCTTCATTACGATTACAGGTACAACGCCCGCAGCCACTTTTGCCGCAACAATCATTGTAGGAGATAATGTAGTGCTTGTTATCACCGGGATTGAGGCAGGTGCCGACCCAGGTGATGGGAGACATCACAGTGCCGGGCGGGCAGGCCGTATGCGTGCCACCACAGCAGCTGCACAAATAGCCATCTATCGCGCAGTATCGCCAATAATCGCACGATGCAGGATCACCGGGATCGTTGGCTGGATCTTCCGCGCGCACGCGGGAGACAGGCAGAAGAGGAAAGGCTGCAACCCCGACAAGCGTCGCGCCGATACCGGCGACGACACCCCGCCGCGACGATTGGCGGGCCGCATACCGAGAGGATTTTTCGAACAATCTGTCAAACCAGTTCATCAATAATCAACGGGCCTTATGCGCGCCGCTGCTCCCCCGCAAGAAATGATTGGATAGATGCGTGCCCATGTCGTTTGGCTTCAAAAAGGCTTTCAATATGTTCACGCGTATTGGTAAGGCCGTGGGCGATCATCTGAGATTTCTCGTCCACAAGGGCTGCATAGGGCAGCTTGCTGACCCCGATAGAAAGGCCGAGTTCGCTCGACAAGACATAAGGGAAGTTTTTAAGCCCTTGTTCCGAAATGTAGCGTTGGTGGGATGCGACATCCTCGCCATCACTCGCCAGCACAATGTTGAGCCAATCCCGTTCTCGTGCGGCAACGGACGTGATGACGGGCAGAAGACTTTTGCACACAGGGCAATCCGGCGACAGAAAGAAAAAGAGCGTGGAGCGACCAGCAACATGCCCGGTCGCAATATCGCCACCGGTCAGGGACTTTAGGTGAAGATGCGGGAGCTTATCGCCTGCTTTCAGGCCTTTGGCGACCGTCAAGGCACCGACCGGTCCCATTCGCTCATGCAACAGGCCGATCTGCCGCGTCAGCGCATAAAGCGCCAGACCCATCGCGATGATGACAAGCCATGCAAAAATGTTGGAGATGATGAGTGCATCTATCATGAGCGTGCCTCGTGTTGAAAGGTTGCGTGATTGCGCATCAGCGTATCCGCAGTGATATAGAGAACAAGAAGCATCACAGTGCCGAAAAGGATGGCAAACCCGTCCAGCCAGACAAGGTCTCGAGAAAATGTGCCATCGAGCGTGAGCGCGAGCAGGGCGACAAGCACGAGGTTCCGCATCACGAGACCTTTATGAATATGCTGGTCAGACGATAATCCGCCGCAACCACATTCAATCTCTGTGCGGCCTCGCAATAGATTAGCGAAAATCGCGGCGGCGTAGAGCAACCACAGGCAGATAGCGGCGTACACACCCCAAACAGCAGTCAACGGCGCGACAATCAGGCCGAGTGCAATCACACCTTCCAGGACCGGGATCACCACCACCAGCGGTCGCTCGAACGAACCAGGCAGGATCTTGTACCCTGCCAGAGCCCGCCGGAAATCATAGGGGGCCTGGAGCTTGTGCCACGCAGCGCTGGCTAGCAATAACGATGCCGCAAACCTGAAAACCATATCGAATACAGGATCAACCATCATATCACCAAGGTTGAATGTGGCTGGGGAAGTGGCCAAGCTTCGGCACGGTCCGCAAATATTCGCCCTCATCCGCATCGTAAATGTCGAGGCCAAGCTGCATGACATCATAGAAGGCGGCCTCGCCTTGCGTCATGTAAACCCAGATTTGCGCAAGGAATGGCATGGGGATATGTGCACCGATCGCGTAGAGAAGCGGGGCATCATCCTGCGAGATCGAAATGGACAGGCTGCGCTCCGCGAGCTCGATTTCATCAACCTTCTCACGGGTGGAAACGTCATAGACAAAGACATGCGTGCCCGGGTCTTCAAATGTTATTTCAGGCCCCTGATGGGTGAGGAGGTAAAGCCGCCCGGTGGCATTGTGAAGAGCCAGATGCTGGAAGCCACTAATCGACCATTCGTCGCTTTTCTCATTGTCGCTAAAAGCTGGCCATGTTGCGACAGCAAAAACCCCGTCCGCGCTCATGTCAAACTCGTGGATCATGCCGGCGAGCGAAACGAAGTACCAGCGTGATCCCTTTTGGACGCCTGAGATGGTGATCGGATCGACAAACGGATCAAACAGCGACGCCGTTCGTGTTTTTCCAACAACTTCGCCCGCGTCGCCCAGTGTCAGAGTAACGAAAGACCCATCGCCGCAAAGCAGATGAAACTGTCGCACGCCGCCACCAAAGACGTTGGCGCAACCGGGAATGATTTCTTCTGAGAGGAAAACGCCCGACTGCAGATCAACAAGTGTCACCGAATTGGCAGGTGTAAAATTTATTTGCGCCATGAAACGCTCATCATCAGTGAGCGCGGCGGTGCCTTGCATCTTCACAACACTCGCCCGTTTTGGCGGGATAGGAATTTCTGAGCGGGCGTCGAATGTTGCGCCATCATAGGTGACGATAAAGTCCTGCCGCTCGCCCCGCGTCGTGCGCGTGAAATGGGTTTCTGCGGCGATAATCTGGCCACTTCCCTTTGGGAGCTGAACACCTGTCGTCCAATAACCAAGATCCAGCATGCTGAGAAAAGTGCCGGTGTCCGGATCAATCAGATAGGCGCGGCTATGCGCCTGATAGGGTGAATTCATATCGCTCACCCAAACAAGCCGCTCGTGTGCGGACCGGTCGAATGGAACGACATCGCCTACATTTTCTTCCGGCAGATCAGCCAAAGCCGAAAAAGAGGCCGAAAAAGACAAAACCCCGGCCAGGGCCAACAGGCTGCCCAAAAACACATTCGCGCGCATTAAGCCACATCCTCCACTAGCTGCAAGCGGATCATCCAGGCATAGAGATAATTTGTCAATCGGTCGTATGATAAATTATCTCTATGCGCCCCCCACCAAAGTAACAGCTTGAAAACAGGGTGCTTTTCGAGGACGCATGAATTGGCCGCCATTGGAGCAAGGACTTGCATTTCCCGCAAAGACCCCCACATTTGGGGAGGAGCAAGGCCCGATAGGGGTTGCTCATTAAATTCTCTGACCTCCCGATTGGTTTTTTTGGGGAGGAGGAGTTGAAGTCGTCTGGTGCGCCATTTGGGCACTGACAAGAGTTGCTGAAACGCCAGCCAGCTGGTGAAAGGACTTGAACGATGACGCGCATGGCCCGCTTTGATAGTCCCTTTTTGTTGGGATTTGATCAGGTTGAACGTCTATTGGACCGGGTCGCCCGGTCAGGCCCTGATGGGTACCCGCCCTACAATGTGGAAGAAGTCGAAGTTGAAAAAGGATACAAGCTTCGGATCACTTTCGCCGTCGCCGGCTTCGCCCCGGAAAATCTGAGTGTCTCTGTTGAGGGAAACCAGTTGATTGTCCGCGGGCGCCAGGGTGATGAGGCCGAACGTGCCTTCCTTCATCGTGGTATCGCCGCGCGGCAGTTTCAGCGTGCATTTGTGTTGGCGGAAGGGATCAAAATTGAAGGTGCAGACCTGGAAAATGGTCTTCTGACGATATCGCTGGTGCAGCCAGAGCCGACGGAACATGTGCAGCAGATCGAGATACGGGCGAAATGACGATTAATGTGAAGACAATGTGCGCCGCATCAAAAGCGGATACGACCGGCGAAGAGGAGTTGTGTGATGTTGGATACTGACAAGGAAAATGCGGGGCAGCTACCTTCCCGGGCGGACGTGCTCCACATGACCGATGATGCCATCGCCGAGCTCGGGCTTAATACCCATGTTTATGTGCGTGCGATGCAGGCCCGCGATCTGGAGGCGGATATCCAAGGCCAGATAGAGGTGGCACCCGATACATGGCTCTACGCGGTGCACGCAGCCAATGGTGCGCGTCTGGCAATTGTGGACAGTCATGACGGCGCGTTTCAGGGCGCGCGTGCCTATGGCTACGAGCCACTGAGCGTTCACTAACTGAGCGTTCACTAACTAGCGTTCATTAAAGGCCACAACACGGCCTGAATACTTGAAAATGATATCAGGCGGCGTTGGACGCCGCCGGTTCCGTCAAAAGCGCATAGAGTGCTGAGGCGTCATCTGTTGCTCTCAGTTTTTCAACCATGGACTGGTTGCGCATCAGGCGCGAAACACGGGCAAGTGCTTTGAGATGATCGGCGCCCGCTGATTCTGGTGCGAGTAACAGGAACACCAGATCAACCGGTTGATCATCGACAGAATCGAAATCCACAGGCGTTTCCAGGCGGGCAAAAAGACCATGCAGCCGGTCCAGTTCAGCAAGCTTTCCATGTGGAATAGCAATACCCTGACCGACACCGGTTGACCCCAGGCGCTCACGTTCCAGCAGCGTTTCGAAAATGGCGCGTTCCGACAGGCCCGTGACGACAGCCGCTTTTGCACTCAACTCTTGCAAGATCTGCTTTTTGGAAGTGACCTTCAGTCTCGCTGTGACCCCTGCGGGCGATAGGAGATCTTCGAGATCCATAATCCGTTTCCTGTTGCCTGTCGCAACGGGCGTTACGCGCGCCCGCTGAGAGGAATGTCCATCGATACTGCGTTGCGGCGGTAGCGTCAGCCCAACAATATTTCCACCGGGCTTCAAAATGCTAAGCCGTTTTCGGTTCGTTAGCGGCATCAATCCAACCAATGTTGCCGTCAGCCCGTTTGTAAACCAAGTTCAAACCGCCTTTGGAAGAGCGGAAGACAACAACGGGGGACTGGGTAATATCAAGCTGCATAACAGCGTCACTCACTGAGAGCACAGGAACTTTCGTTGTGCCTTCAGCCACAATGACCGGGGCGTCGCCATCATTGCTTGCATCTTCAGCTTCGCCATCAGCCTGAGCGGCCAGAACGAAGGAGGGAACGTCGAGAGCAGGCAGTTCCGATTTTGACGTATTGTGATGGTTCTTCAGGCGGCGCTTATACCGGCGCAGGCGTTTCTCAAGCTTCTCAACTGCATCGTCAAAGCTGGCGTAAATGTCGCCTGCCTGGCCATGCGCTTGCAGTGTCATGCCCGAACTCAAATGAACAGAACAGTCTGCTGCGAACTCATGCCCCGCTTTGGAAAAAGTGACGTGCCCGTCAACGGGCTTGTCAAAATACTTGCCGACGCTCGCAGACAATCTGTCCAGCACGTGGGAACGCAGAGCATCCCCAATGTCGATATGAATTCCGGTAACTTGAACTTGCATCAAAGATCTTTCCAATGGCCGTTAATTGCCAGCAGTGAGATTCAAATGAATCGCTGGCTCCCTCGAAGGAGTGTAATCAATCGTGTGATCGTTTGCCGCTTTTCCCTGCGTCCAGAAACGGTCTTTTTCACCCAAGACTGTTTCCGGAAAACGCTCCTGCGTGGAGGTACCTTTCATCTGCCCCGACCAACGGGTATCGACCCCGGTCTGGTGAGCGGGTCGGAACCTAGTCGCCTCACTCATGCCTGTCAACTAGGCAGGGGAATTGGACAGAAAAATGTTTAAAAACATATACTTATAAAGTAATCGAGTGCTATTTGGGGCTCAACCACGCGATGTCCGGTGCGTTTGCGCCCTTCAGGCAAAAACCTTCTTTTCCCGGCGCCGCTGGACGGAGGAGGGGATGTGCATGGCCTCTCGGTATTTAGCGACCGTGCGCCGGGCAATATCAATGCCTTCACCTTTGAGCATATCCACCAGCGTGTCATCTGAAAGCACGGCTTTTGGCGTTTCTGCGTCAATCAGTTCTTTGATTTTGTGGCGAACAGATTCTGCTGAATGCGCGTCGCCGCCGGTTGCGGACGCAATGGAGGAGGTGAAGAAATATTTCAGCTCGAAAACGCCGCGCGGTGTGGCCATGTATTTGTTGGAGGTGACACGGCTGACCGTCGATTCATGCATCGAGATAACATCTGCCACCATCTTCAGATTGAGCGGCTTGAGGTGCGCAACGCCGTAAACCAAAAACGCATCCTGTTGCCGGACAATCTCACTCGCCACTTTCAAGATCGTGCGGGCGCGTTGGTCCAGGCTTTTAACAAGCCAGTTGGCATCATTGAGGCATTCAGTCAGATAGGTTTTTGCGGCAGCATCCTTGTCGGAGACCTGGGTGACCTCCGCATAATATTGCTTGTTCACCAGGACGCGCGGCAGGGTCGCGGTGTTCAGTTCAACCGCCCAGCTGCCATCTGCTTTCTGACGGATGAAAATGTCGGGTACGACCGTTTGAACGGGCTCTTCCCCAAAAGCATTACCGGGCTTTGGATTGCAGCTTCGAATATCGTCCACGAGCGAGCCTAAATCCTCCTGGTCGATCTCACAGATTTTCATGAGCCTTTGCAGGTCTCGCTTGGCAAAGAGATCAATATGCTCAAGAAACTTTTCCATGACCGGGTCGAGCCGGTCCTTTTCTCTCAGCTGAAGCGTCAGGCATTCGCGCAGATCCCGAGCACAAACGCCAACCGGATCAAACGTCTGTAGCTTTCCCAGAACCTCTTCAACAAGCGCCACAGCAACGCCAAGGCGGTCGGCAGCGGCGTCGACGCTTTCGGTCAGGTAGCCAGTTTCATCGACGAGATCGATAAGGTATGTGCCGATCATCCGCTTCATCGGATCTTTGATCGTAATGGTGAGCTGTTCGTTCAGATGCTCATGCAGTGTTTCGGGGCGGGTGAGTTGACTTTCAAATTCGCCATCGCCGTCAAATCCGCCGCCGCCCTGGCCACGGGTTGATTGCCAGTCGGAGCTGGACATGCCGGGCGTTTCGCTATTGCTCTGGGTATCCGAAATGCTTTGATCCGCGTAGACATTGTCATAGTCGGTGTCAAGATCGCCGTCAGGCGAAGGCGGTGCAGCATCTTCAGAGAGCGTGAGGGGCGCCATGTCCCCGCCATCTGTTGCGACGCCGTCAAAGTCGCCGCTGCTTTCGTTGTCACCGTCAAATCCGCTGTCCAGGTTTTCCTTGTGAGGCGTTTCGCCTTCTTTCGGCTCAATCAGCCCGGGCCCATCATCATCGCGCGCCTGCTCCAAAAGCGGGTTGCGCTCGAGCTCCTGTTCCACATAGTCAGTCAGTTCAAGATTGGACAGCTGAAGGAGTTTGATCGCCTGCTGCAATTGCGGCGTCATAACGAGTGATTGGCCCTGTCGGAGCTCTATCCGTGCATTTAATGCCATTTCACTCGGAACATCAGCACCTGACCTATGTCAGAGACTGAAACGATCCCCCAGGTAAAGACGGCGCACATCTTCGTTGCCAACGATGTCCGATGGTTCCCCTTCCATCAGCACCATGCCGTCGTGAATGATGACTGCGCGGTCAATAAGCTCCAGGGTTTCGCGCACGTTATGATCGGTAATGAGCACGCCAATGCCGCGGTCTTTCAGATGCGCCACAAGGTCACGGATGTCCCCGATCGCTATCGGGTCGATGCCCGCAAAGGGCTCGTCCAGCAACATGAAAGATGGCTGGGTGGCAAGCGCACGTGCAATTTCAACGCGCCGCCGTTCACCGCCCGACAGGGCGATAGCCGGCGTGCGTCGCAAATGAGTGATGGAGAACTCGGCAAGCAGGTCATCAAGGTCGGCCTCGCGGCGATCACGATCCGTTTCCACAACTTCGAGTACCGCGCGGATATTCTCCTCAACAGAGAGGCCGCGGAAAATAGAAGCTTCTTGTGGCAGATAACCAATGCCCAGCCGGGCGCGGCGATACATAGGCAGGCCCGTGACGTTTCGTCCATCCAGCGTGATGGTTCCATAGTCTGGCGAAACAAGACCGGTGATCATGTAGAAAGTTGTGGTTTTGCCCGCACCGTTGGGGCCGAGCAGGCCAACCGCCTCGCCTCGTTGAACAGAGAAGCTGACACCGCGAACAACGGGCCGTTTTTTGAAGCTCTTCCCGATCTTGTCCACAATCAGGCCGTCATTCTGAGCGATCAGGCGCGGACCGTCCTCCGATGCTGTTGAGGCTGTCGGACGAGAATTAGCGCGGGATTGGGCCGCGTCCATGTGATTACGGTCGCTCATTTGTCCCCATCAGAACGTAGTTGGCATTAAAATTGTATGAAAGAATGTATTAACCAAGAAAATTACTGCTGGGGAACCTTAAAAAGACCCCGAACACGGCCATTTGAGCCACTTTCGGTGTCTGGTGTTCCAGCCGTTGCAGCGCTCTCCACCCGGGCCACCCCCGTGTTGAGGTCAATTTTCAGCCGATTGCCGCGCACGACATTGTCGCCTTGGCGCAGCACGACCGCGTCACCCATCGTGATTTCGGAATTGACAACCTGGTAGATCGCCCATTGGCCGTCAGCAGACTGGTCATCTTCCGACATGACGTGAACATTGCCGTCTGCGCGGATCCGCGTGATCTCGGTGCCGCCTTCGCCGCCACTGGAGGCAGCGGTCTTCTCCGCATAAAAAACAACCAGTTTGTCGGAGCGGAGCCGCATGGTGCCCTGAATGGCGTCAACATTGCCAATAAAGGTCGCCTGCTGCGCATTTTGCTGCACTTCAAGTGTATCCGCCTCAATCTCGATGGGCGCGTCCGGGTCGGCGCGGAACCCGACCAGGCCTTTGCCTTCTTCAGCCGCGACCGGCAACTGAAAAGACGCCACCAATGAAAACGCCACCAATGACACTAGGGCAAACCCGGACAAGGTCCGTTGACGTAGATTTGGACGTTGCAATGTTTGGCTCCCTTATGGCTCGCGTTTTCCCTACTTGTAATACACTACAACGCGAACGCCGCCAGTAAATGTGATTTTCTCGCCATTTTCTGTCGCTTCAACGCCATTTGCCGTAATCGTGCCCACCGGCCCCTGACCCTGAACCGGGTCATGGCTTACGAGGCCACCGTTTTTCAGGTCCATCTCAGCAGTCTCAGCATGAAATTCGTACCCTTGCGCGGCATAGACGTCGATCTGCCCTCGAAGGCTCAGCATTTCCTCTTCAGTTTCGAGCGTGCCGTACCGGGAGGTGATGGAAAGCCAGTCCCCCGTGGTGTCGAGGAGGAGATCAGCATTGATTGTCTCAAGCTGGATGCGATTGGGATTATCGACCGTCTGCGTCGCCGTTTCAGCCGTCACAACATAAGGCCGTCCCTTGCGGTCAACGCCGGTGATGCGCGGGCTCACCATGCGCAAATCATCGTTGAGCTCGCCCACTTCCTGGAAGGTGATCGCAATCTCGGGGCCAGAATTGAATGTACCGCTGGAAATGAAAAGGGTCAGGAGCAGAATAATGGCAAGGAGAGGGAGGCCAAATTTCATGCTGGTGACAAAGCGGCTATAGGGACTGCGCTCATCGTCTAGCGGCTCAAGCCCTGGATCATAGCTGTTTGTCATAGGAGCGGTTTTCTGCCGTGGGTGTGACGTGGATTCGCAAGCGAGGACGCTAATGTCTCATTGGGACGTGAGTATGGTCCTCGCGCACCAAATATATTCAAGAAAGTATGGTGTGAGCCTCAAAGGACGTCAACCGACCCTGCTCTGACGTCTATCCACCGGTTGAACGGCGTATCAGTGGGAGAAAATATCTTCTTCCGCCCAGCCCGCCAGGTCGAGCGACGCACGGATCGGGAGAAACGCGAAGCAGGCCTTTGCGATTTCGAGACGCCCTTCACGCTCAAGCATGGTGTCGAGGATGGACTTCAGCTCATGCAGGTGGAGCACGTCAGAGGCGGCGTAAGAAAGCTGCGCTTCGCTGATCTCGTCAGCCCCCCAATCAGAGCTTTGTTGCTGCTTGGACAGTTCAACACCGGCGAGCTCACGCGCGAGGTCTTTCAACCCGTGGCGATCTGTATAAGTCCGAACGAGCTTGGAGGCGATTTTGGTGCAATAGATGGGTGTCGTGACAACGCCCAGATAGCGCTGCATCACCGCCACATCGAAGCGGGCGAAATGGAAAATCTTGATGATGGACGGGTCGCTCATAAGAGCCCGAAGATTGGGCGCGTCATAGCGTGACCGGTCCAGCTGCACGATATGCGCTGTCCCGTCGCCGGCCGACAATTGCACCAGGCAAAGCTTGTCGCGGTGAGGGTTGAGGCCGAGTGTCTCGCTATCAACAGCAACGGAGCCGGAAAATGTGAGGCCGTCTGGGAGATCGCCCTTGTGGAGTGTGATGCTCATCTGTCACGGCCTTTCGATTTTTGCATGCGAGGATTTGCGTGCGTACCGAAGCATAGCCCATCCTGACATGGATTGCGTCGCGTGGCGACAGGACTGCCGTGCAAGCAGGACTGCCGTGCAAATTGCGACGGTGCCGCGCTGTCGCGACAAAACTTGGTGCCCAGGAGAAGACTCGAACTTCCACGCCCTTTCGGGCACTAGCACCTGAAGCTAGCGCGTCTACCAATTCCGCCACCTGGGCCCAAGGACCGGAGGTTTACGGGGCATCGCCTGTTTTGTCAATGGATCAGATAGCAGGCTACAGGCGCGTTTCTTGAGGCGTTTGACCTATCCTGCGGCGCGGTGGCCTCTGTACGGGGCGATGATCCTGCGCTATCAAATGACATTCAAAAAGCGGCTGCCCAAGCCCGACATGCTAACCTAAGACCCAAACGGGCTAGCCCAAGACCCAAACGGGCTAACCCAAGACCCAAACGGGTGCACAATCACGTGCCCGCGTGAGGTCAATGACCAACCAACGACCAAGGGGAATGCACAATGGCAATCCAGACATCCCAACAAGTTTCAGTAGCAAATGGGGACAGCGGACTACGCGCTGGCGACCTTGTCACCGTTTTTGGCGGATCGGGTTTCGTGGGTCGCTACCTTGTGCGTGCATTGGCGGAACGCGGGTATAGAGTGCGGGTTGCCGTGCGCCGCCCCAACGAGGCGCTTTTCTTGCGTCCCATGGGTGATGTCGGCCAGGTGCAACCTGTGCAAGCCAATATCAAGGACCCGCGGTCCTGCGCACGCGCGATCGAGGGTGCGAAGGCTGTTGTCAATCTCGTCGGCATTCTAAGTGAGACCGGAACGCAGCATTTCGATGAGATCCAGTCTGCAGGGGCGGCTCGCATCGCAAAGCTTGCCGCGGAAGCCGGGATTGCCAGGTTCGTGCAAATGTCAGCGATTGGGGCTGATCTTGAAAGCGGATCTAATTACGCCCGGACCAAAGCAGAGGGTGAGGCAGCCGTATTGTCCGCAATACCGACAGCCTCAATCGTTCGCCCCTCCATCATTTTCGGTCCGGAAGATGAATTCTTTAATCGCTTTTCCTCGATGGCGACACTCGCACCGGCATTGCCGCTGATCGGTGGTGGCGAAACGTTTTATCAGCCGGTCTATGTGAAAGATGTCGCCCATGCGATTGCGACACTTCTGGGGTCCGGTGCGTTCGCAGGCAAGACGGTGGAGCTTGGAGGTCCAGATGTCGCAAGCTTCCGCAACTTGATGACAACAATCTGCGAGGTCACCGGCCGGGCAAGGCCATTTGTGACTATTCCTTTCGGTATTGCGCGTTTGATCGCGCAATTGACGCAATGGATACCGGGCGCGCCATTGACAACAGATCAGGTTGAGCTTTTGAAGAGCGACAATATCGTTTCAGGCGGAGCCTTGACGTTGGCTGATCTTGGCATCATGGCAACGCCTATGGGTGCGATCTTGCCATCTTATCTCTACCGGTTTCGCAAACTGGGTCAGTTCGCAACGAACGCCGAAGCGTAAGGCGTTGAGATCTCTCCAGAAACGTGTCGTTTCTCAGGCGTAGATCCAGACGAGCAGAAGAGTGCCAAGCGCCAGCCGGTAGATGACGAAGGGTAAGAGTGTCATCTGCGTCATCATCTTGAGGAAGAGGTGAATGGCAAGCAGCGCTGTGCCAAAGGTGAGAAGGGCAGCTACACCCATGTCGATGCCAAGGGCCATGTCGCCCCGCTCGTAAACTTCGAGAAGGCTTGCAATAGTCGCCCCCAATATTGTCGGGATCGAAAGCAACATGGAGAAGCGGGCAGCATCCGCCCGTTCAAAGCCAAGAAAGCGCGCAGCCGTAATGGTCGTACCCGCGCGGCTCGCCCCCGGTATCAGCGCCAACACCTGGGACAGGCCGATCAAAATGGCCGCACCCCAGCTCATATGGTCCAGGCGGCGCAAGGTCAGGCCGACACGATCTGCAATCCAGAGGATGACAGCAAAAACAAGGTTGGCCCAAGCGACAACTTCAATCACGCGAAGCTGATCAGCGTAGCCTGATTTGAGCAGGGTGTACCCGAAGATAATGACCGGGATCGTGGCCACGACAAGATACAGGGCAAGCTTGCCATCGTTCGTTAGCTGACCGGAAAAGAGCTGTAATCCACCCAGTGTCATGGCCCAGACATCGCGACGGAAGTAGAGAAGAACGGCACCCAGCGTGCCCGTATGGACAGCAATGTCCATGAGTATGCCCTGGTCGGCCCAACCGGTCAGCTCGTCAACCAGGCTCAGATGGCCTGAGGAACTAATGGGCAAAAATTCCGTAATACCCTGAATGAGGGCCAGAAGAATGATCTGCTCGAGGGACATGCGGGTTTCCGTTCCTGCAAAGGGTGGGAAATTGTTATATCATTCCTTCGGCCCAAATCCATCCTAACAATCAAGCCTTCATTGGCATTGGTAAACGACGGACAGCGATGATGAAAATTGGAACTCTGGCAGAGCAGACAGGCGTTCCGGCGAAGACGATCAGATATTATGAGGATATCGGACTCCTCGAGCGACCCCTTCGTCAGGAAAATGGATATCGTTCGTATACGGATGAATATGTGCGCTTTCTTGACTTTGTTAGCCGGGCCCGCCATCTTGGGTTTTCGGTTGCGGAGTGCAGGGATTTGCTGGCTCTCTACCGGGACAAATCCCGGGCATCGGCGGACGTCAAGGCGATGGCTCTCGCACATGTTGCGGAAATTGACCGGAAAATGCAGGAATTGCAGTTGATCCGCCAGACTTTGGCAAATTTGGCACAGAAGTGTCATGGTGATGACCGTCCCGATTGCCCCATCTTGGAAGAATTGTCGAACGCGCCCGGACAGGGTAAGTAAGGTCAATCGAAATCACGAACCACGGGCGGCGCAGCGTTCACACAGCCTCGCAACAACGCCTTCACAGGAATACAAGCTCCCTTCATGCAACAGCTATATCACCAGCTAATCTCACCTGCATCTCGCACCGTTCGGCTTCTGCTCGGAGAAAAGGGGATGAGCCCGGCATTGATCGAAGAAAAGACCTGGGAACGACGTGAGGATTTTCTGCGGCTGAACCCGGCAGGGGAAGTCCCGGTTCTCGTGGAAGGACCGGAGGCAGATGATCCGGTCATCGCCGGCTTCTGGCCATTGGTGGAATATCTTGAAGAAAAATACCCTAATCCACGCTTTCTGCCGGATGATCTCATCGCCCGAGCCGAAGTGCGCCGGGTCGCTGAATGGTTCTCGCACAAATTTGCCGAAGAAGTTTCAAGTCCGCTGATTTATGAAAAAGTGACCAAGCGCTTTCTCAGCGTGTCGGCCGGGGGTGGAGGGCCGGATATGCCGGTGGTGCGGGCTGCGATGCACAATGTGCGCTACCATCTCGATTTCATTTGCTACCTGATGGAAAGCAGGACCTGGCTTGCGGGCGAACGCATCAGCCTTGCCGACATTGTGGCTGCTGCCCACCTTTCCTGTCTTGACTATGTGGGTGATATCCCCTGGAACCAATATTTGGGTGCCAAGGAATGGTATGTGCGTCTGAAGTCGAGGCCCGCGTTCCGATCGTTGCTCGCAGACCATGTGCCCGGCATGCCGCCGCCGCGTGCCTACGCCAATCTGGATTTCTGATGAGGACGCAGGCCGACGTGTCTGGCCTGCCTGCACTCATTGCGGGCTTGCGCACAGAGGCGAAAGTCGCAGGTTTCGATGCGGTGGGGATTGCGCCTGCGCACCTCTCGAAGGAAACCGTCACCCGCTACCGGGCATGGTTGGCAGCGGGGTGCCATGGAGACATGGATTGGATGGCCGAGACAGCAGACAGGCGCGATACGCCGACATCACTGTGGCCTGAAGCGCGAAGCGTTATTCTGCTCGCCATGTCTTATGGACCAGACCATGACCCTTCATTGAACGGTCCCGCGTCGGACTGCGGTAATATCTCCGTCTACGCGCGAAACAAGGACTATCATGACCTCGTGAAGAAGCGGCTGAAGCGCGTCGCCCGCTGGCTGGTCGCGCAATCGGCCGCTGAAGTGAAGGTGTTTGTCGATACCGCACCGGTTCTTGAAAAGCCGATTGCCGCGCAGTCAGCACTGGGCTGGCAGGGCAAGCATACGAACCTTGTTTCCGATGAACTGGGCAGCTGGTTCTTCATCGGTTCAATTTTTACGACACTTGAGCTCACGCCCGATCAACCTCACAAGAACCAGTGTGGATCCTGCCAGGCATGTCTCGACGCGTGTCCGACAGCAGCTTTTTCTGCACCTTACAAGCTCGACGCGCGCCGCTGCATTTCATATCTCACCATTGAACACAAAGGGCATATCCCGGAAGAGTTCCGGGTGCCCATGGGAAACCGTCTATATGGGTGTGATGATTGCCTGGCCGCCTGCCCGTGGAACAAGTTTGCGCACGAAGCGTCCGAGATTGCCCTTCAGGCACGCGAAGATTTGAAGTCACCGCCTTTGGACAGCCTGTTGTCGTTTGATGATGAGGCATTTAGAAGCTTCTTCCAAGGCTCGCCCATCAAGCGGATTGGACGGGACCGCTTTACGCGAAACGCGCTCATTGCGGTCGGAAATGCACAAGACAAAAACCTGCTGCCGAAAGTAGCCTCTCTCTTGCAAGATGCCTCGCCTCTGGTCCGCGCTATGGCGGTGTGGGCTTATGGGCGCCTTGCACCCCAGGATGCCTTTGCCGAGCAACGAAAGTCTCTGATGCAACAAGAGGTCGATGCGGACGTTAAGGCTGAGTGGCAGCGCTTTCCTGATCAATCTCGGCAATAAGCCGTGCCGCGACATTCGCTGCAGCGCCTGGTGCCCCATTGGGACGTTGATCGCGGTCGATGACGAACTGCCAATCTGCGCGAGCACCCGCCAAATCTCCCTGTTCATACCGGACCACGCCACGCTCCAGCGTAACGGGTATGGCGTCTGCGCCAGCGCTGAGCGCGGCATTAATGTCCGCCATCGCCAGATCATACTGTTTCAGTTGCCGGTAGAACCGGGCGCGCAGCGCCAGGAAATCGACCCGCTCCGGGGCAATGGAGATAGCGGAGCTGGCATCAACAAGCCCGTCCGCCGGTGCTTCCAGCAAATCATAGGCCCGCGCACGCCCGAAAAGCAGATCCTGATCTTTGGGAAGGAAATGAAGCCCAGATGAAAACGCGTCCCTCGCCTTGGCGCCATTGTTGGCGGCGAGCCAGGCATCGCCGGCTTGGCTGAACAGCACGGCTCGATCAGCATCTGCAATCTTGCTGGATAATGCGGCCGCTCGTTCAAAACGCTCAGCGGCTGCATCAAACAGGCGAAGGCTCATAAGGGCAATGCCGCCGCAATGAAGGGCGCCGCCGGTTGTGTCGGTGTTTTCCCATTGCAGGGCAAAATCATAAGCAGCATCAGGGTCCTGTGCCGCGAGCGCGACGCAGTTCTGGTACTGGTCCGCTTTCGCCTCCCCGGTGAACGGAAGCACCAGTGCGACAATCGTCAACGCCGAACGAGTGGCAAACTGGAGTGCAGGCTTCAAATTGTTTTGTATGGTACGCATGGAGCCTAAGCATCTACAAAAGGACTTGAATTGCAATGGAGAATATTGCGTGACGGTTAACCGGCTTTTTTGTTTTGGATTTGGCGATACGGCCGCATCGCTCGCGCGGAACTTGCCAAGGGATGCTTGGGACATCGCAGGCACATGCCGCATGCCACAAAAGAAGGCGCAAATGGGCGCGATGAACGTCACGGCCCACTTGTTTGCGGGCGAAAGTGATGTGCCGTCAGAGACGTTGAACGGTGTGACACATATTCTGATCTCGATCCCACCTGCGGCAGACGGTGATGTGGTGATTAAACATGCAAGCTCAGCGATAGAAGCGAACGCCGATCTCATCAGCTGGATTGGATATCTCTCCACCACCGGTGTTTATGGCAACAAGGATGGCGAACTGGTCACGGAAGACGATCCGGTCAGCCCATCAAGTGAGCGCGGCAAACGACGCGCGCAAGCGGAAGCTGACTGGCTGGCCCTTGGCAGGCGCACAGGCATTCCTGTCCAAATCTTCAGACTGCCGGGCATCTATGGGCCAGGACGAAACCAGATAGCGACACTGCGCGCGGGAAAGGCACGCCGCATTGTAAAGCCCGGTCATGTTTTTTCACGCATTCATCTCGATGACATTGCGCAAGTATTGGCGGCCTCGATTGCCCGCCCACGAGCGGGTGGTATCTATAATGTTTGTGATGATGAGGCAGCCCCGCCGCAGGATGTCGTTGCTTTTGCCGCCGAACTGGCGGGCCTGCCGATGCCGCCGGAAATCACCCTCGACGAAGCTGATTTGAGCCCGATGGGACGGAGCTTTTACGACGAGACAAAACGTCTCTCCAATGAGCGGATCAAGCAAGAGCTGGGTGTGAGACTTCTCTATCCTACCTACCGCGAAGGGTTGAGGGCACTTTTTGCCCGTGGCGAGTGATTGCCCCAGATCAAGGCGGAAGACCGTGCTTGGCGTTAAACTCCTCCCATCAAAACGAATAGAGAAAAACAAGCACGAGAGAGGTTGGTCATGTCTCATCATTTTCACGCAATTGTCTGGATCGATCATCACGAGGCTCGCATTCTGGAGTTTGATGCGACAAATGTTGATGCGGTAACGGTGAAGCCTCATCATGCGGCAAAACATCTGCACTCGAAGTCAGGCTCAAGATCAAGTTGGCGCGCCCCCGAAGATCCAAAGTTTTTTGCGGACGTCGCAACCAAACTGAAGGGCGTGCATGAAGTCTTGCTGGTCGGGCCGGCCAATGCGAAGCTCGCCTTCCTCAAGCATTTGCAAAAACATGATGCGAAGACGGCAGATCTGATCGTGGGCGTCGAGACGGTTGACCATCCCTCCGACGGGCAGTTGGTCCAATATGCGCGAAACTATTTCAAGCACGCGGACCGCATGCTACCGCAGATCGACTAGGGCAGCCCCCGGGCTGCCCCCCCCGGGCCTGCTTACAAGTCTGCCTCAAGTCTAACTAGGCCTCAATCGTGGCAAGCAGACCATCAAGCGTTTCGGTCAAACGCAGAATGTCGTCAGGTTCCGAAAGGCGGTGATCCCCTGCCTTTGTCAAGCGAACCTGAACGTCTTTTCCACTGAGTTGTTCGGCAAGGCGCATCGCATGTTGCCATGGCACATCTGTGTCTTTCATCCCCTGCAGAATGCGAACCGGGATCGGCAGATCAATGGGAGCGTCAAGGAGCAGGTGCTGTCGGCCATCCTCGATCAGCTTCAGGGTAATCTCATAAGGATCGCCATAGTCAGAGGGTTCAAGATAGATGCCGTCACAGACGAGTGTCTTGCGGACACTCTCGTCATAGCGCTCCCACATCAGCGCCTCAGTGAAATCTGGTGCCGGTGCAATGAGGAGAAGTCCCTTCACCCGGTCAGGCCGTGCAAGGGCAACAAGAAGCGAAATCCAGGCACCCATGCTGGATCCGATCAGGATTTGCGGTCCTTCGGTCAGCTGATCCATCACGGCAAGTGCATCAGCCAGCCATTGGCTGATGGTTCCCTGTTTGAAATCGCCACTGGATTGCCCGTGCCCAAAATAATCAAAACGCAGAAGCGCACGTTCCCGGGTTTTTGCCCAGCGGGCAAGTTCGCTCGCCTTCGTCCCAATCATGTCGGATTTGAAACCGCCCAGCCAAATCGCGCCGGTTTTGCCTTTCGTCACATGGCCGTCACGGAAATAGGCAATTTTTTCGCCCGCGTCGCGCAAAAGCCAGGAGGGTTCGGTCGCATTTGCCATGATTTTGCCTTTCGCCTGTTTCAAATACTTGTAGGGGCGCGCATCATTGCCTAACCAAGAGCGCGGATATTCATAACCCGAAACCCTACAAAGGTCCCGAAACTCTAAAAAGGTTACGTAGTTTGACGATTAAACTGGTTCACCCGGCGCAACCGACGGTTCTACAGATCATTCCCTCGCTGGATACCGGCGGGGCAGAACGCACAACCGTGGACATGGCCAAGGCGCTCGTCGCGGCTGGCTGCAAAGCACTTGTGGCAAGTCGGGGTGGCAGGCTCGTGCCGGAGCTTGAGCGCGCAGGTGCAAAGCATATAGAGCTGCCTGTCCATTCCAAAAACCCGGTCGTGATGGGGCTCAATGTTGAACGCCTGACCCGTGTCATTGAAACGCAAGAGGTCGACATTGTGCACGCAAGAAGCCGCGCCCCGGCCTGGAGCGCCCTTGCCGCCGCGCGCCGGACAAAACGCCCCTTCGTCACCACCTATCACAGCAAGGTACATGAACGTCCGCGTCTTAAAGTCTTTTACAACTCCGTGATGACGCGCGGCGCGGCAGTGATTGCAAACTCAGATTTTACAGCAGAGCGCATTCGCAGGTTTCACGCAGGCACCGAAGCAAAGATCGTCACCATTCCACCGGGAACAGACATGAACGCCTTTGACCCGGAAGGCCAAGCCGTTAAACGCGGCGTCAAATTGCGGGAAGCATGGGGCGCGGCAACCGGGGATACGGTGTTTTTGCTGGCTGGTCGCCTGACCCGCTGGAAGGGGCAATTGCTGGCCATTGAGGCATTGGGGCGCTTGTCAGAGCGCCTGGGGGCGTCGGCTGCATCGGCAAAGCTTGTACTGGTTGGCGATGCACAAGGTCGCACAGACTATGAAGACGAGATAAGGGCGGCGATTGAAGCGGAAAAACTGCCGCTCCGAGTGCGCCTGGTCGGGCATTGCGATGATATGCCAGCGGCCTGTGCGGCGGCGGATATTGTTCTGGCGCCCTCCCTTGATCCGGAGCCCTTTGGCCGAACCGCTGTGGAGGCAGAGGCAATGCGCCGTCCCGTCATCGTGGCGGATCATGGTGGGGCTAAAGAATCAGTGCTTGCTGCGTCGGACAGCGGCGGGCGGACAGAAGCCACAGGCTGGCGGGTTGCCCCCGGTGATGTGGATGCGCTTGCCCAGGCAATGGCAGAAGCCCTCACGATGAATGAGGCGGATCGCCGTGCGATGGGCGCGCGGGGACGGGCCTTTGTTGAAAGCCGTTATTCTGTCGAGGCCATGACCGACGCCACGCTGGAGGTTTATCGGTCGCTCGTGTCGGGCAGATGAGCAAGCGGTCTATCCTCTTCATCCGGCTGCGGCCCCTTGCCGACAGGGTCGAAGAAACGCGCCTCAGGGACCGCATAATGGCAGAAACGGGTGAGGGCACCCTTGTGACTGTGCTTACCACGACCCCGGCCAAGGGGGCGTTTTCGGGGATGGAAGTGACGCTTTGGGTGGACGGCGCGCCAAAGGGACTTTTGCGCCTTCTGGAGCTGATGAGGAGGCTCTCTTGGGCGCAGTTTTCAGCCATTTATGACGTTGACGGTGGTTTTCGCGTCAAAGCCTACAAATGGCTCGTTCGCCCCCGCCCGCCATGGCATCGAGATGCCTCCTTTGCAGTCCGAGCGGACAAAGCCGCTTGACACCAGCTGTGAGCATCGTAAACCTTTGCCATCCCGTGCTGGATAAACATCAGCGCGACCCAAAGCTATAGGAGGATTACATAGCCCGCAGACCAGTATTCGCGCAGCCTTCGAAAGACGGCCCGCGTGTGAACCAGGATATTTCGGTACCCAGCGTTATGCTCATCGACGATGAGGGCGAAAAACGCGGTGTGATTTCCATCGACGAAGCGTTGGCCCTGGCTGCAGAAGCCGGCCTAGACCTTGTTGAAGTTTCACCGAATTCCGAGCCACCAGTGTGCAAGCTTCTCGACTATGGGAAATTTAAATTTCAGGCACAGAAGAAAGCTGCCGAAGCGCGCAAAAAGCAAAAAACCGTTGAGGTCAAAGAAATCAAGATGCGCCCTAACATCGACATCCATGATTATGAGGTGAAGATGAAAAGCATGCGCCGGTTCTTTGACGAAGGTGACAAAGTCAAAGTGACGCTTCGTTTCCGTGGTCGCGAAATGGCCCACCAGGATCTTGGTATGAAAGTACTGGTTCGGGTGAAGGAAGAGGTCGAGGAGATCGCCAAGGTGGAGCTTTATCCGAAGATGGAAGGCCGCCAAATGATTATGGTTCTCGCGCCCCGATGATCCGGTTGTGCTGATCCAGTAGCTTTGATCTAACGGTTCATTGCACGTAAAAAAATTGAAACGGGCCGTTCTGGCCCGTTTTTCATTTGTAGAGTGTCATCCAAACGCGCGGAGCCTGTCGGGCCGATCGGTGAGAATGGCATCAATCGACAGGTCCGTGAGCCGCTGCATTTCTTCTGGTGCATCAACCGTCCAGGCGGAGATGGACAAGCCCCGTTCCTTGGCAATTTGGACACTCACCGCATCAATGTCGCCATGCCAGGCAAACCAGCCATCCGCGCAAGACGACCCGATAGCGCGCAACATGCGTTCCGAAAAAGTGTTACCCTTTTCTTTTCGCCAATCAGTGCTTCCGTAAAAGCCGGTCCCTGTTGTGGAGGCAATGCGGATGGCACTCGCTTCCTCATTGTCATGGGCAGCTGATCTGTCGTCTGGATCAATGGAATAGAAGGGGAGCGTTGTGAACGCGTTCTTGATGTGAGGGGCGCGTTCCTTCGCGCGCTCCAGCGCACGCCAATCAAACGACACAAAGACGATTTGCGAGGCATTGCCCTTGCACTCAACAAGATCGACCGCCGCATCGGCAAGCTGAACAGGATCTGCCGATTGCGTGAGATCCAGAAGTGCCGTCTTCAGTTCTGTATAGATAACGAAAGAGCGGGGTGCCTTTCGTGACACAAGATCGAACACCGCTTCAAGCGTGGGTATGCGCTCGCCATCAATTGCCGCTTGCTCGGGATACCGTCCGGAATATCCGGCACCCGGTTTCAACCTGCCGATATCAAACTGTTGCAACTCTTCAAGCGTGAGGTTTTTGATCAGTGGTGTGGGCCGTGTGAGCCATGCGCCGTTAGCATCGCGTGCAATGGCAGGTTTCAAACTTTCATCATGATGCACGACAAGGATACCGTCCTTGGTCAAGTGGACATCAAGCTCAATCCCCTCGGCTCCCATATCAATCGCATGCTCAAATGCCGCGAGCGTGTTTTCGGGCCAAAGCCCGCTCCCGCCGCGGTGGGCGATTTTGAGGGGCCGTTTTGCTGCACTCATATCGGGGGGTCCTTCGCCTGACAATGTGAGCTTCATATTCACGAAGTCAGCGGCACTCCGCAAGGGACGTGAGGCCGGGTCGCGCCACATTGGTTTCCGCTACGGCTCAGAGGGCTAAAAGGCAAAGGCTTGCGAACCGGATTGAGCCTGCCATACTGATATCAACCAAAACACAAGCCGCATGCGGTCGGGGAGGACGAGATGAAGTTTGGTGTGTTCTATGAGCTGCAATTGCCCAAACCATGGAACGAGGGCGACGAGCATCGCCTCTTTCATGAGGCACTCGATCAGGTGGCGCTCGCTGACAGGCTGGGTTTTGATTATGCGTGGGAGGTGGAGCATCACTTCCTCGATGAATATTCCCATTCAAGCGCACCTGAAGTTTTTCTCGCCGCCGCTGCATCGCGCACAAAAAACATTCGGCTTGGGCATGGCATCCGTCAGGTCATTCCCAACTACAATCATCCAGCCCGGTCGGCGGAAGGTATTGCGACCCTCGACATTATTTCAAATGGCCGTGTGGATTTTGGCATTGGCGAAGGTGCCACACGGTTGGAGCTGGGCGGGTTCAATATACCGGCGAAAGAAAAGCGGTCCCTGGCGCTGGAAGCGGCCGAGCAGATTGCCAACATGCTGGTGCTGGATCCATACCCCGGGTTCGAGGGCAAGGGTTTCTCCATGCCGTGCCGCAACGTGCTGCCCAAGCCCTACCAGAGGCCGCATCCGCCCATGTGGATGGCGTGCACCAATCGCGACACGATTAAAATTGCTGCAAGTCTGGGTGTTGGCGCGCTCGCCTTTTCATTCGTTGATCCAGATGAAGCCAAAGCATGGGCCGACATTTACTACGGCATTATCAAGTCAGATGCCTGCACGCCCATTGGTCATAGTGTGAATGCGAATATCGCAATGGTATCGAGTTTCTCGGTTCATGAAGACCGGGCTGAAGCCATCCGCCGTGGCGCGGAGGGTTTTGAGTTTTTTGGGTTTGCCCTTGCCGCCATGGTGACCAAGGACCAAAAGCCCGGACGGACGGACATGTGGGGAGAGTTTATCAAACAGCGGGGCGACAAGACGGAAGCCATGATCCGCGACGCGCAAGGGCTGATGACGCAGCCCGCCGGCATCGGCACACCGGACGATATGATCGAGCATCTGACGGCATTTCAAACGGCAGGCGTCGATCAGGTCATCTTCATGCAGCAGGCGGGGCGGAACCGTCATGATCACATCTGCCAATCACTCGAGCTTTTTGCAGACCGGGTTATGCCAGCGTTCAAAAAGGAAGTGGCGAAGCGTGAGGCTGAGAAGGCAGAGGAGCTCGCGCCCTACATTGAGCGAGCCTTGGCCCGCAAAAACTGGATGAAGCCGCTAGCCGACGATGAGATCCCGATGATCCGCGCGGCCGTTTCCTCTCCGCAGGTGAACAAGACAAGCGCCGCCGAGTAAGGGACGGTTTGGAGCGACCGGCTAGCCGAGATGCAGGCGTGGCCGTGTATCAGGCAAGAGGTCGCGCAGGCTGCGAACACTATCGGGGCTTATCTGGAGAACGGTCGGCGTGAAGGTTTCGCCGTAAAAATTGACGGGGGCCCCTGCAAACTCCATGTGGAGTGGCAGATAGCGGGCCGCATCGCTAAGGTCTTGATCAAGCAGAAAGCAAATCTGTTTGATGCTCCAGGTGAGCGCAAATTCAAGCGTGCCCAGCGCGAGGTCAGTGAGGGCGCCCTGCTTGTCGGGCTGGTCGTCGAGGCAGACCTTGCCCGCATCCCAAATATCTGGCCCAGCAGGCAGGCCAGCTAGTCCTAAATCATCAGGCTGAACGGACCTTGCACCCCGAAACTCCGATGGGCTCAGGCGTAATGCGGCAGAGAGAGAGCCCTTGTCACAGATTCGCATGAGGTAAATTGACAGCGTTGGGTCAGGGAGGTCACTGTTCACGCTGCCAGTATAAATGCCGTCATTCAGTTCCACCGGCCACCCGCGCCGTGTTGCGTAAATTTTGTGCAGTAAGCCGTGCATGGCTTCAAACTGGGGGGCATAAGACGCAGCTTTGTTCTTCGTTACAACATGGATCATTTCATGGCCGACCAGTACTAACTAATATTACCGAATGTTACCAAGTACTAACTTCCGTTCCCCTGCGGAACCGGGTTAGTCCCTCAACAATAGTTACTTGATTATACTTTGACAATTATGTTAGTGAAACAAATCGGGCGGCCTTTAATGGCGCAGGACCGTCGGCAGATTGCAGATCGCCAGATCACCTGCTCGCGGCTCTTGCATTCTCCTCGATTTCCCTTATAAACCTGCCACTTCGGAACCTTCCGGCTCACCCAGGGCATGCCGTGTTGGTTCAAAATGCGAAAAAGCCTTCATTTCATTGGTTTTCGAAGTGAAGGCATAGAACTTAAGGAGTGCAAAATGCCCAAACTGAAGACCAAGTCGAGCGTGAAAAAACGCTTCAAGCTGACGGCCTCAGGCAAGGTCCGTTCCGGTCAGGCAGGAAAACGCCACGGAATGATCAAGCGCACGAATAAAACGATCCGCAACCAGCGGGGTACGGCCATCATGTCCGATCCTGATGCGCGGATTATCAAAAAATTCATGCCATACGGCTGAGGAGTCTCTGAATGTCACGCGTTAAAAGAGGGGTCACCACCCACGCCCGTCACCGCAAGGTGATCAAAAAGGCGAAAGGTTATTACGGTCGTCGCAAAAATACGTTCCGTGTTGCTAATCAGGCTGTTGAAAAGGCCGGTCAGTACGCGTATCGCGACCGTCGCACGAAAAAGCGGAACTTCCGCTCACTTTGGATCCAGCGCATCAATGCTGCCGTTCGCATGCATGACATGACGTATGGTCGATTTATCAACGGCCTTTCGCTCGCTGGTATTGAGGTTGACCGTAAAGTTCTGTCTGATCTCGCCATCCACGAGCCAGAGGCCTTCAAGTCACTGGTCGATCAGGCGGCAGCAGCGCTGAAATAATACGCAAGGGGCTTACGGTGCGGTGCATCGCAAGGCCCGGCGGCTTAGCCAGCAACAACAAGCCAAAACCCCGCAGCCCCCTAGCCGGCCTCACATAAGGCAGCTAAAGGGACCTTTGCGGGGTTTTTGCGTTCAGTGCCTTCCTGTATTGAAGAGAGATTGTGCGCCGGGGTGAAATGCGCGGCACCAGTTTGAAACGCGAAGCAATTGGCGAACAAGGAAATGGGATAGATGACCGATCTGCAAGCACTCGAAACCGAGACGCTGAAAGCCATTGAGGAAGCGACGACTGAAAAGACATTGGAAGATGTCCGCGTCGCAGCACTTGGCAAGAAGGGCAATATTTCCGAGCTGATGAAAGGGCTTGGCAAGATGAGCCCTGAAGAGCGCAAGGAAATGGGGCCAGCGCTCAACGGCTTGAAGGATCGGGTGGGGGACGCTGTCGCCTCGCGCAAGGCCGCTCTTTATGAAGCCGCGCTGACCGAGCGTCTGGCAACAGAGCGTGTGGATGTCAGCCTGCCTGTGCGCCCTACGCCGCTGGAAGCAGGGCGTATTCATCCGCTCAGCCAGGTGATGGATGAAATCACCACCATCTTCTGTGACCTTGGTTTCGCGGTGGAAGAAGGCCCGGATATTGAAAGCGACTTTTATAATTTCGAGGCGCTGAATTTCCCGGAAGGCCATCCCGCGCGGGAGATGCACGACACATTCTATTTCAATGAACGGGCCGACGGCACGCGCCCCTTGTTGCGGACACACACAAGCCCGGTTCAGGTTCGCACAATGGAGAAGGGCAAGCCGCCCTTCCGCTTCATTGCGCCGGGCCGCACTTTTCGGTGTGACAGCGACCAGACACATACACCGCAATTCCATCAGGTCGAAGGTCTGGTCGTGGATAAAGACACGCACATGGGCCACCTGAAATGGGCGCTTGAGGAATTCCTGCGCGCCTTCTTCGAAACAGAAGGTGTTGAAATCCGGTTCCGCCCGTCCTTCTTTCCGTTCACGGAACCGTCGATGGAGGCGGATGTGCGTTGCGCTCGTCTTGGCAATGAAATTCGCATCGGCGAAGGCGATGACTGGCTGGAAATTCTGGGCTGCGGCATGGTCCACCCAAATGTGCTGAAATCTGCGGGCATCGACCCGGAGGTTTATCAGGGCTTTGCCTTCGGCGTCGGCATCGACCGGCTGGCCATGCTCAAATATGGCATTCCGGATTTGCGCGCTTTCTTTGAGACCGATCTTCGCTGGCTCCGCCATTACGGGTTTTCAGCCCTCGATGTCCCCACGCTCGCTGGAGGGCTCTCATCATGAAGTTCACCCTCTCCTGGTTGAAAGATCATCTCGAAACAGACGCTTCGCTCGAAACGATTGTCGAAACACTCACGATGGTCGGCCTCGAAGTTGAAGGCGTGGTGGACCCGGCGGCAGCGCTCGCCCCGTTCGCGGTTGCGCGCATTGTTGAAGCGGTCCCGCATCCAGACGCCGACAAGCTGCGGCTCTGCAAGGTGGAAGCCTTGGTAGAAGGCAAGCTCCAGACCCTTCAGGTTGTCTGTGGCGCACCCAATGCCAGAACCGGTTTGCTGGGTATTTTTGCCCCGTCCGGCGCCACCATTCCGTCAAACGGTATGGTGTTGAAGCCCACCAAAATTCGCGGTGTGGAATCAAACGGCATGATGTGTTCCGAGCGGGAGCTTGAACTCTCCGACGAGCATAATGGTATTATTGAGCTTGAAGGCGAGTTCGCGGTCGGCACACCGGCGGCAGATGCGCTGGGGCATAATGATCCCGTTATTGAGATTGCGATCACGCCAAATCGTCCGGACTGTCTGGGTGTTTATGGTGTGGCACGGGACCTTGCAGCGGCGGGTCTTGGCACGTTGAAAACAAGGCCTGCGCTGAAATTGTCTGATGCCTTCAAAAGCCCCGTCGGTATCGAGCTTAACTTCGCAGCGGGCACAGAGAGTGCCTGTCCAGTGTTTGCCGGGCGCATGGTGAAGGGTGTGAAAAACGGCCCGAGCCCGAAATGGCTTCGCGAACGCCTCACGGCCATTGGGCTTCGTCCGATCAATGCATTGGTCGATGTGACGAATTACATTTCCTATGATCAAGGTCGCCCGCTCCATGTTTATGATGCGGCGAAACTCTCCGGCAATCTGAAGGCACGGCTTGGTAAGGGTGAAACATTCCTCGCCCTTGATGGCAAGGAATACACTGCTGACGACACCATGACCGTGATCGCAGACGACGCGTGTGTGCTGGGCTTTGGCGGCATCATGGGTGGGGAGGAAAGCGGCTCAACAGAAACAACCGTCGATGTCTTCATTGAGAGCGCCTATTTCGATCCGAACAGGACGGCAGCTACAGGGCGCAAGACCGGCATCATTTCTGATGCGCGCTATCGTTTTGAGCGCGGCATTGACCCGGCCTCGACACTGGAAGGGGCGGACCGCGCCGCCGCCATGATCATGGAACTGTGTGGCGGCACCGTTTCCGAGCGCGTTGTCGCGGGCGCTGTGCCTGATACACGCGAAGTAATCTCCTTTGATCCGGCACGTGTTGCAAAGCTGACAGGCCTGACCCTCGGGCGCGACGAGATCCAAACGATCCTCTCCAAGCTGGGCTTTGAAGTGGTGGAGGCAAGCAATGGCCTGCTATCTGTAACGGCACCAACCTGGCGGCCGGATATTTTTGGTTCTGCCGATCTCGTGGAAGAAGTTGTACGCATTCATGGTCTTCATGAAGTGACGTCAACGCCGCTGCCAAAATCAGCTGCGGTTGCGAGCCCGGTTTTGAGCATCGGGCAGAAGCGTTTGCGTACAGTGCGCCGCTCACTCGCCGCGCGCGGGTTTGTGGAGGCGGTAACATGGTCCTTCATCCCTCAGACACATGCAGCCCTCTTTGGCGGTGAAAACGAGGTTGCCCCGCTGGCACTCGCAAACCCTATCTCGACAGACATGAGCCATATGCGGCCCTCTATCCTGCCGGGTTTGGTGGCCGCCGCCGGACGCAACATGGCGAAGGGAGCGCGTGACATCATGCTCTTTGAGGCCGGTCAACATTATGACGGTGACCAGCCAGGGGATCAGGCGCTCGTCGCCGTTGGCATCCGCCAGGGGACCGCTGGAGTGACCGGTTCAGGCCGTCACTGGCAGGGCGGCGCAAAGCCGGTTGATGTTTTCGATGTGAAGGCCGATGCGGTTACCGTGCTGGCAGGGCTTGGCGTGAAGGTGGAAAATCTGCAGATCGCAGCCGATGCACCCGGCTGGTATCATCCCGGTCGCTCAGGTGTCTTGCGCATGGGGCCTAAGAATGTGCTTGCCCGTTTCGGGGAGCTGCACCCAAGCGTGCTGAACGCGCTGGATGTGGCAGGCCCGATTGTGGCATTTGAAGTGCTTCTGGATGCGGTGCCAACGCCAAAGGCCAAGGCAACCAAATCGAAGCCAGCACTCACGATCCCGGACCTCCAGCCTGTCCGCCGGGACTTCGCTTTCATCGTTGCGAAAAACATGAACGCAGACGTGTTGATCCGTGCAGCCGCGGGTGCGGACAAAAAACTCATTGTGGATGTCACGCTTTTTGACCGATTCGAAGGTGGAAGCCTTGGCGCGGATGAGAAGTCATTGGCGATTGAAGTCACCCTTCAGCCGACAGAGAAAACACTGACCGATGATGAGTTGGAAGCAGTGAGCACCAAGATTGTTGCCATGGTCACCAAGGCGACAGGCGGTCGCTTGCGCGGCTAGGCATGATCAGGCAGGGCAGGTGATGATGGAACTGAAGACACTAAAGCTCGAACGGCGCGGTACCACAGCCACGATCCTCCTGTCGCGGCCTCATCGCCGCAATGCGTGGACGGGCCGCATGCATACGGAATATCGCCACGTCCTCAGCGAACTGGATCGGGACCCGAGCGTCAGGGTCATCGTGGTCACCGGCGACCCGGAGGGAAAGGCCTTCTGTGCCGGTGCAGATACCGCAGCGCTGGAGGGTCATTCAGAGAAGGGGCGTTACGATAGCGGGACCAAAGCGGACATTGCCACACCGGGCTATGGGGTCCGGGAAGAGTTTGACGCCACTTTTGCCTATCATTTTGGTCTGACAAAACCCGTCATTGCCGCCATCAACGGTGCGGCCGCGGGGATCGGGCTCGTGCTTGCGGCCTTTGCTGACCTTCGCTTTGCGGTCGCGGGTGCCAAGTTCACCACGGCTCATGGTCGCTTCAATTTCCCGGCGGAGTTTGGGCTTTCATGGGTTCTGCCCCGCCTTGTTGGGCTGACCCATGCAAATGACCTTCTTCTATCGTCACGCGTCTTCCTGGCAGAAGAGGCAATGGAAATGGGCTTTTTGAATAAATGCCTGGCTGCAGACGACCTGATGCCCACCGTCTATGCCTATGCGGACATGCTGGCGGAGAAATCCGCGCCCGGCTCGCTCCGGGAGACAAAATGGCAGATTTACACCGACCAGCATCGCTCAGTCGGCGCATCGGTCAAGGAAGCAGAGCACCTTCTGGAGACCATGATCACTCACCCTGACTACAAAGAGGGCATCAAAGCCTGGATGGAAAAGCGCGCTCCCGACTGGCAGGGTGGTTAACGTCAAAGAGGGTGGTTGGAAAGTCGTACAAGCGGTGATATATCGCGCTCCATGACAGAGCTCGCCCATATTCGCAATTTCTCCATCGTCGCCCATATTGACCACGGCAAGTCTACCCTTGCCGACAGGTTGATCCAGATATGCGGTGGCCTCACCGAGCGTGAGATGAAGGCCCAGGTCCTTGATAGTATGGATATCGAGCGTGAGCGCGGTATCACGATTAAGGCGCAGACCGTTCGGCTCGATTATACGGCGGCTGACGGCATCACCTATGAGCTCAATCTTATCGACACGCCGGGCCATGTGGACTTCGCTTATGAGGTGAGCCGGTCACTCGCCGCCTGCGAAGGCTCCCTCCTGGTAGTGGACGCAAGCCAGGGCGTTGAAGCCCAGACCCTCGCCAATGTCTATACCGCGATGGAAGTCAATCACGAGATCGTACCGGTCCTGAACAAGATCGACTTGCCCGCAGCAGAGCCTGAACGCGTGCGCGAGCAGATCGAGGATGTGATCGGTCTTGATGCCAGCAACTCGGTCAATATTTCGGCCAAGTCCGGTCTGGGGGTTGATAAGGTTCTGGAGGCTATCGTGACGCGCCTGCCAGCGCCGAAGGGGGAGCCAAATGGTCCCCTCAAAGCGATGCTTGTGGACAGTTGGTATGACGCCTATCTCGGTGTTGTTGTGCTGGTCCGCCTGATCGATGGCGAGATCAGAAAAGGCATGCGCATCAAAATGATGTCCAAGGGCCATGCCTACACGATTGATTCGGTGGGCATTTTCCGCCCCAAGGAAGAAAAGGTCGCACGCCTGACTGCCGGCGAAATTGGCTTTTTCACCGCGTCTATCAAGGAGGTGGCGGATACCGCCGTCGGCGATACGATCACTGAAGAAAAACGCCCCTGCGCCAAGGCGCTGCCTGGTTTCCGTCCTGCACAGCCTGTCGTGTTCTGTGGCCTCTTCCCGGTTGATGCGGCCGAGTTTGAAGACCTGCGCGAAGCCATGGGCAAGCTCCGTCTCAATGATGCGAGTTTTGAGTTCGAAATGGAGACGAGTGCGGCGCTGGGCTTTGGCTTCCGCTGTGGCTTCCTTGGTCTCCTTCATCTCGAGATTGTCCGCGAGCGGCTTGAGCGCGAGTTCAATATTGATCTCATCACGACCGCACCCTCCGTTATCTATCAGCTGCATATGCGCAATGGCGATATGGTCGAAATGCACAACCCGGCAGATATGCCAGATGTCATGCAGATCGAGCACATCAAGGAACCCTGGATCAAAGCGACGATCCTTGTGCCGGATGAGTATCTGGGTGCGGTGCTGAAGCTATGTGAGGATCGCAGAGGGTCACAGATCGACCTCACTTATGCCGGTAGTCGGGCCATGCTTGTCTACCGCCTGCCGCTCAACGAGGTTGTGATCGACTTCTATGACCGCTTGAAGAGTATTTCGCGCGGCTATGCGAGTTTCGACTATCAGATAGAGTCCTATGACGAAGGTGATCTGGTCAAAATGTCGATCCTTGTGAACGACGAGCCGGTGGATGCTCTGGCCACCATCGTGCATCGCTCGAGAGCGGAACAGCGGGGACGCGCCATGTGCGAGAAGCTGAAAGAGCTGATCCCGCGGCACCTCTTCAAAATTCCGATCCAGGCAGCGCTGGGGGGCCGTATCGTGGCCCGTGAGACGATTGCGGCCATGCGCAAGGATGTAACCGCCAAGTGTTATGGCGGTGACGTGAGCCGTAAGCGCAAGCTGCTGGACAAGCAAAAAGAAGGTAAGAAGAAGATGCGCCAGTTCGGGCGGGTCGATATTCCGCAAGAAGCCTTCATCGCCGCGCTCAAAATGGACGAAAACTGATCAGACAAAACCCGCACGCTTTGCGGGCTTTGTTTTGGGGAGCCGCTTTGTTCAGCCGTCCCGCTAGGGGTGGTGCATTTGAGAAGTCGCGCGCCTGCTCATCAGCACCCACAATCCAGCAAATATCGCCGCCAAAGCGCCGAGCGTTGCAACAGCCGGGAGCTTAAGGATCGACACAATGCCCGGGTCCCAAAGGCCGGGCGTGAGGTATCGCTGTGTCACGGCCTGCATCAGGTTGAGCGTGTTGGAGGAAAGGGCGAACCAGACCTCCCCACCTGTGTGAAGGAGCCCCGCGCGCGCCGTGGGGCCCAAGAGGTCGTATAGGCCAGCGCCGAACGTGGCGATGCCGAAAACGAGCGTGATGAGAAGCAAAATGCGGTTCATAGGTCCAAAAACACATAACGGGGCAATGCGTTTCAGCATGCCCCGTTATGCAGGTGTCCGCCAGCCGAAATACTTCCCCCAAAGCATTTGCGGGGCCACCTTTTCGTGATGGGTTAGTCCCGGCGGCGGAAAAGGAAAGCGATCAAGATCCCGATAACACCAAACACAGCCCAGGATGGGAAGGAGAGGATGGAACTCAATACTGGATCCGCGAGGAACCCGGGAAGGCTTGCAGCCGCCCAGGTGTTGGTTGCTTCAAGTGTCGCTGGATGGAGCAATCCCCACAACTCACTCAAAGAACGTATCTTAATTTCGCCTGCCTCAAGGGTTTGAATGCCATCGGCCCCCAAAACCATTAGGGCAGCTGCGATGAAAATCAGCCCGATCAGTCTGAAAATGATCATATCTTTATTGGCCCCCCAGCCATTTACTCTTCGCAACAGGACGCGAATTAAGAAAACGGTAACGACTTACGCGCCAAACGACAAGATGCCGCGGCCACAGGAATTTTCTTTATTGTACCTAGAGTTGTTGCTTAACCCTCTGTCTGAGGTATATTGCGCGCCGATTCAAAGGAAAGTTTTCCCGATGATCCGGAGAGGTGGCCGAGTGGCTGAAGGCGCACGCTTGGAAAGCGTGTAGGCGGGAATACCGTCTCGAGGGTTCGAATCCCTCTCTCTCCGCCACCGTTCTGCGAAACATTTCAATAACTTACAAAACGGTTGGCAGCGCGGGCATATTTTCCGTTGGGGCGCACAAGGGCATTTTCAGTGTGCCGGATGCTGCCATTTGTCGGCAGGCAGGCCGCCTCACGGGCCTGGAAAAATGGACGTTCCGGCGGTGAGGCATCTTTGTTACACCAAATTTGAAAAATATAGTTAACACTACCCTCCCCGTTCTAACGCACCCGTGCCACAGCGCTCGTTCGCCTTGGTCTTAGGAAATACTCAGTCTTGTAACTCAAGCCGCCGGTCAGAATTTCGCCCACGGGTGACGTGTAGGTGTAGTGAGCCTCCGCCACGATGACGCTGCTGCCGGGCGTCGTGAGGCCCGGTGGGAGAACGTAGGACGCGCCCACGGAATAGGGGTTCATATTGTAGCCATCGCTCCAGGCAACTTTCAGCTGGTTGTTCTGATCAGCCACAACGCTTGTTACAACAACGGAAAGTGTGCTCGGGTCAAACGGTGCCATGATCGCCGCGCTTGCCCCGAAAATGTCCTGCATCATCTGGTCGTCAATAGTGATGGACTGGGCGACAAGGTCTCCGACAGCATTCCCTGTCTTGTTGAGTTTGCGGTCTGCGATCAGAGCGTTGCTGATTTCAACGGCGCCAAAATAGAGCGTCAGCATAAAGGGTATCAAAAGGGCGAATTCAACCGATGAAACACCGTCCCTTTTTTGTACGAACGACCGAAGTCCCTTAAAAATCCGAGAGTATGTCTCTTGGTAGAGTGATCTGATGGTCATCAATTCAGCCTCCCAATACCGCGCCAAAGGGCTCATTGCGGAAAACCGCACTCGAACTCAGCAAGCGATTGCCACCCGACATGTTCTCAAGTCCGATGCCCACCGGGCTAATGACGTCCCAAACGTAGAAAGCACGTACAAGTACGATATCTCCCGCCTGTCCCGGATTGTATTGGAAGTTCAGATTGAGATCGCCGTTCGCATCAATCGGGTCTTGAAATGTCACATTGGTGAAAGAGTCAAAGGTACGCACGTCAACCTTAAGATTGGCTTCACAATCGGCGATCAACACACTGCGGTCGCAAATATGTTGCTTGAACTGAGCGGCTGACATTGAGCCACCTTGCGCGATCCCTGTTCGAATGAGACGGGCCGAATCCTCCATCGCTCCCTCCATCGAAACGGAAGCAAAGAACACCAATGCCGTTTCAATCATCGCAAAGAGCAATGCCATAAAGGGAATGGATATGAGCGAAAATTCAACCGCCGCGCTCCCATCCTCATTTTGAAAATGGCGCTTTTTCGGCAGCTGTGTGCATGCAATATGTTGCCCCACATTGAGAGTATGGCGCTCGGTTGTCACAGTTTGTGGCTGTCGTTTTGAACCAGCCCACAACCGCAAACCTGTTTTTGTGCCGAAAACAGTCACGGAAAGTACCTCTTGAAACATCGACCAACTGACCGCCAGTTGAATCTGATCTTCCAATGATTACGCCGGAAGGTTTGCAGAGCCGTGATTTTGCGTGTCGCAATTTGAAACAAGGTTGGCAGAAATTTACATCAAACTTTACTCAATTCAGGTGGTCGGATTTGAACCTTGCTTAAAAGAGAGCTGACAGACTGCCTCGTGTAGTACCTGCGCAAATCGCAGCAGGCCGAAACTTAACGCAGAATTAGCAGGAATAGTGGATATGAAGAGGGTGATTGCAGGACGGATTGTTGTAGCTGCGTTGCAGACATTGGCCGCGATTGGCGAATTGCAAAAAAACCGAAGAGCGAATTGAAATATTTCGTTGAGGGCTGGAGTCGCCCGAGACCGAGTATCCCCGAGGCGGAGTATTCCAGGGCACAAATAGAGGTCCTCGGTACTGAGTGTCGAGCTTGGAGTTTGTAAAGATGGAAAAGCGGTTGAGCGTGCGAGTGGCACAAGCGGGCAAAACCCTGAAAGCATTCTCACGGCGGTTTGCAGCTAACCGCAAGGGGAATATTGCGGTCACCATGGCGCTGACGCTGATCCCGATTGTAACCCTTGCGGGCGCGGCCATTGACGTATCGCGTGCCTATGTTGTGAAAGCGCGTCTCACTCAGGCACTTGATGCTGCGGGTCTTGCCGTCGCTGGAACGCCGGGCGCCAGTGAAGCCAAACTGACGGAACTCGCCCAGAGCTTTTTCAATGCCAACTATCCCGCGGCTGAAATCGGCGTCCCGGGTAAACTGCAAGTCACCTTGGGTGAAAAAGTTGTCACGCTTTCTGTTGCAGCAGAATTGCCGACGGCGCTCATGGGCATTGTCGGGATCGACAAATTGGATGTCGGCGCCGAAGTAGAGGTTACACGCGAAACGAAGGGCCTCGAAGTTGTCATGGTTCTCGACAATACCGGGTCCATGGGCTCAAGCGGCAAAATGCAGGCGCTCAAGACGGCATCTGAAAGTATGATCGAAATTCTGTTTGGGGACCAGACGCATCCAGACAAGCTGATGATGGGCCTGGTGCCTTTCTCAGCGGGCGTGAATGTTGGGTCAGGGTTTCCGCAGGACAATCTCGACATGAACGGGCTCTCGTCCATTCATGATGAAAATTTCACGCCGGGGACCAATCTTTGGGATCTTTATGCGGATATCCAAAACAGGTCATGGGCTGGTTGCGTCCAGACGCGTCCGTCACCCCTTGACGAGGCAGATGTTGCACCGACGAGTAGTAACCCAGACACGCTTTGGGTGCCCTGGTTTGCACCGGACGAACCGGACAAATCAAACTATTCATATGTAAACAATTACTTGTCGGACGGCACCAACAGCAAAGCCAAAGAAGACGAGCGTCAGCGGAACGCATCCAAATACAACAATGCTTGGGTCAGCTCCAGCAGCAAAGGTCCGGATGATGGCTGCGATATGCGCCCGATCACGCCTTTGACCAATGACCGCAATTATTTGCTGGACGAAATTGATGCGATGCATGCCTCGGGGGTGACGCACATTCCGGTGGGCCTTGCGTGGGGGTGGCGCGTGATTTCGCCAACCGCACCTTACACGGAAGGTAAGCCTTATGACGACCCGGAGGTGAACAAGGCAATCATTCTGTTGACGGATGGAGAGAACGTTCTGGGTACCCGCAACAACCACAACGGTTCCTATTACACGGCCTATGGCTATCTTGCGGAAGGTCGGTTGGGCACCACCAATGGATGGACGGCCTCCAATCGTCTGGATGAGAAAACAGAACGGATATGTGAGAATATCAAAGACACTGGGGTGCGCCTTTATACGATCACGTTTCAGGTTTCCAGCTCCAGCACTAGAAATTTGATGCGGGACTGCGCAACAAGCCCCTCCCTCTATTTCGACTCGCCGTCGAACGAACAGCTTACAACTGTGTTCCAGGCGATCGCCCGCGATCTGTCGAACCTGCGCCTCAGCAAATAGGATAGCTGACAAAGGCAGGCATCAAAAAGGGCTGCTCCCGATCGGGGCAGCCCTTTTTTTTGAGCATCGGATTTTCTGGATCTACTTCGCGCCGGAGTCACCAGCGATTGTTTCCGCCAGCGATGTGACCGTTGCCATGGTCGAGATGTAAGCATCTGTTGCCTCCTGCGCATCGGCAGGGTTGACGGTCCTCACGCAACGCGGCGAACAATCATAACTCAATTGTGCAACGCCTCTGTTCACTGTGAGGGAGCCGCTCTGTGTTTCCACCACGTGCAAATCAAAATTGGCAATCTGCTGACCGGCGGCATCCAGTGCGATCAAATTGGTTTGACCATAGGTCCGCCCCAGAATGACAATTGTGTCGGCGCTTGCGATAGAAACATCGGCAATCGCTGGATTCCCTACAATCAATGTAGAGGCTGGGCGGGTGAGTTTCTGGAGATGAGATTGACTGATCTCGACGTTGATGTCGGCAGCGTATGCAGGCATTGAAAAAAGCGATCCTGCGAGAACAAGGAGCGAAAGCTGTTTGCCGATTGAGTTTGGACGTTCCATTTATTGCCATCCTGTTTGTCGAAGCTCCTGAACAAGGGCTTTCGATGAAAACTTGGGCATAGACTAGCTCTCAAAGCCTAAACGCTTTGCAAACAAGGCAATTTGTCGAAAAGGCAATCAACCGGTGTTGGTCGCGGTTAGTCTATTGCTTCCAAGAAACATTTGATTAAGCATTCTATCGCATGGGAATGAAGCCAATACTTTCTTCAACTCAGACGTATGATGTATTGGACAAATAAATATAGGGTGTACTGGCTTGAGTGCAAAGCCCCGGAAGAAAAATGCGGGATAGTGAGAGTTGTAATCTTGGAATTAACTTGCGCGTAACAGGGATGCCCTAAATTCATTTCAACCGCAGGGCACAGCCTACTGGCACCTACTGCGGTTTGGTGCAGTACGATGAGTATATGAGGAATTGAGTCATGACAAAATTTATGAAGACGTTCGCGAAGGATGAATCTGGTGCAACAGCTATTGAATACGGGCTGATCGCAGCTGGTATTTCGATTGCCATTATCAGCATTATCCCAACAATCGGTTCGAACTTGCTTACAAAATTCACAGCTGTTTCAACAGCGCTGAAGTGAACCGACCTATTTGCGCGAGGTCTCATCTTCGCAGCAGAACACTCTAGCCGCCGGGAAAGTTTTCCCGGCGGTTTTTCTTTGAGACAATTTTGAATGCCGGATCAATTGCCCCTTCAGAATTTACGTGACGTTTACGCGCCACAAGCAATCTGAAGTCACGGATGAGACATTCAATTCGCATCTGATCGGAAGGAGTTGACTGTGCCGGAACTCATTATCATGACCGTCTTCCCTGCGTTGCTAGTCATCGCCGCGGTAGGAGATTTGATGACCTATCGAATCCCGAACTGGATCTCGATTGCACTCGCTGGTCTCTTCTGCGGTACGGCTCTCGTTTCCGAGTTGAGCTGGCTTCAGGTTGGCGTTCATGTCGGCATTGGTATCCTTCTCCTTATGGTTGGAATGGCACTCTTCCAATTCAATTTTTTGGGGGGCGGCGATGCGAAGCTTCTTGCGGCGGCAGGGCTTTGGATTGGATGGCCGGCACTGCCTGTTTATCTGGTTTGGGTCGCTTTCGCGGGTGGCATGCTCGCCCTTTGTCTTGTGCTGTTTCGGCGTACGCCCCTTCCTGCAAATCTTTCTCTCTCTCCTTGGGTCGAGCGGCTGCATGATCGTAATGCAGGCATACCTTACGGGATTGCGCTGGCAATCGGCGCGATGATGGCGCTACCGCAGACCGTCTGGTTTGCATCGCTGGTCTAGACAATTAACGATTTGGAAAGAAAGTCAGATGCAGTGCACGCCGAAAGGAAAGTTGCCGGGCCCACAAGAAGGCAGTGAGAAATTAACTATAAGTTGATTGAAAAGTCGTTTGATAGGTCGAATTGACCGTCAGAAGCAGAAGACAGGTGGTGAAGTCGTGAACGCAATGAGAATTGGCATATTGGCACTGGCCCTTGTGGCAGCCGGCCTTGCGGCCTTTTTGGTGCGCACGCTTGTGTCATCTGATGCTTCCGAGCAAGTGGGCACCCCACAACCGGTGGAACAGGCAATGGCTGAAGTCCTTGTTGCCGCACAGGCCATCACGCTTGGTCAGCGTGTTGGCAAGAGCGACCTGAGCTGGCAGCGTTGGCCCGAGACGGCGGTCGCAGCGACCTTCATTACGCGTGGAAATCAGCCAGATGCTCTGGATGTATTTGCCGGCGCCATCGCACGTGGGCCCCTGGCCCCAGGCGAACCGATTTCCGCCGCAAAACTCGTGAGCTTTGAAAATGCAGGCTTTATGTCGGCTCTTTTGTCACCGGGCATGCGCGCTGTCTCGATGAAAATTTCGCCGGAGACCGGTGCAGGTGGTTTCATTCTTCCCAACGACCGCGTCGACGTCATTGTGACCCGCCGCTTTCGCGGCAGCGGTGAGGGCGAAAACGGCGGTGAAAGTTTTCGAAGTACAACAATCTTGAAAAACGTACGTGTTCTGGCCATCGACCAGACTTTTGCCGAAGCCGAAGGTGAGCAGGTCGTCGTGGGTAAAACAGCGACACTCGAAATGTTGCCGGATCAGACCGAGGCGTTTGCATTGGGGGAGGCCAGTGGAACGATTTCCCTGAGCCTGCGTCCATTAGCAGATCTCGCGGGCGGTTCAAACGTACCTGAATCCGTCATGCCAAACGGTGCATCCGGGCCTGTGGCCAACGGCAATAGTGGTTTTGTTAGGGTCTTGCGGTATGGCATGGAGTCCAACCTTAGTTCCAGTGCTGGGAGTAATTGATGATGCAAACATCTGACCGGTCCCACAAGCGCTGGACGTCAAACGTCACTTGGAAGGCTGCCGTTGTGAGAAAGTTTATGACGCTGGTTTGTGTTGCGCTGCTGGCCGCCGCGGTTGGTCCTGGCGCTGATCGGGCAGTTTGGGCTGCGGGCGATGCTCAGCTTGTGCGCATCACCGAAGGTGGTTCAAGCACCGCGTCCCGTTCCCTCGTGTTGGGCCTTAGCAAAGCGGCCATCATCGAACTGCCGGTCGAGGCGCGCGACGTACTTGTCTCAAATCCGGCAATTGTGGATGCGGTCGTGCGCACCGCGCGCCGTACATATCTGATTGGTATGGAAGTGGGGCAAACCAACGCTTTCTTCTTTAATGAAAGCGGAGAGCAGATCCTCAATCTGGAAATCAGAGTTGAGCGCGATCTGTCGTCCCTGGATGAAATGCTCACCCGCTTTCTGCCAAACGCCCGCATCAAGGTCGAAGCGGTCAACAACAATATCGTTCTCTCAGGCCGCGTGCCCAATGCATCGCAAGCGACCCAAGCCCGCGATCTTGCGGCTCGCTTTATCGGCAATGAAGAAAGCGTTCTCAATATGCTGGCTATCGAAGGCAAAGAGCAGGTTATGCTTCGTGTCACCGTTGCGGAGATGCAGCGGAGCCTGATCAAGCAGCTTGGTGTTGATCTGACAAGTCGCGTTGATTTTGGCAGTCTAGTTTTGAGTCTCGCGACACAAAATGCCCTGTCACTCCAAGGCGGGTCTTTAGGCGGACTGACCACGGCACCCGACGGGGCACCGGCCACAGGCGGGTCAGATCTGACTGGTGCACTGAAGGCGCTTGAGCGGGCGGGTCTGTTGCGCACATTGGCAGAACCAAACCTGACCGCGATTTCAGGGGAATCCGCAAGCTTCCTCGCAGGGGGTGAATATCCGGTTCCCACATCTCAGGACCGGAATGGCAACATCATTCTTGAGTTCAAGCCTTTCGGCGTGGGCTTGGGTTTCACGCCGGTCGTACTGAGCGAGGGGCGCATCAGCCTGAAGATTTCAACCGAAGTCTCGGAACTGTCAAACGAAGGAGCTTTCGTATTTGAAAGCAGCTCGGAAACCGATGCGACAGGTACGGTGATCTCGCGCGAGGGGGTCACTGTGCCCGCCCTGCGCGTCCGCAGGGCTGAAACAACGGTGGAACTGCCAAGCGGCGGGTCAATGGTCATGGCGGGCCTCCTGTCAGAAAGCACAAAGCAGAATATTGACGGTGTGCCAGGTATCAAAGACGTACCCGTCCTTGGGTCGTTGTTCCGCAGCCGCGACTTCCAGGACAATGAAACAGAGCTCGTCGTCATCGTGACACCCTTTCTGGTTGACGCCACCAGCCGGGACAAGATCGTTTTGCCAACGGACGGTTATGCGCCTGCGTCCGACCTCGACACGTTCTTGATGGGTCGTTTGAACGCGACTTATGGTGTCGCCGGTGCACAGCAGGTCGAAGGCTCGTTGCAGGGCCCTGTTGGCTTTGTTGTGGATTGAGGGAAGAGAAAATGATGAGAAACCTGATCTTGACCGTTTCGCTCAGCATGGCGCTTGCCGCATGCGGCGGATTTAATGGTCGTGAAGATGCGCTGTTTGATGCGCGCTATTCGCATCCGATCGCCGTCGACCCGCAGGTTGTGACGATGGACATCGATGCAGGTCCGGAGAAAGTGGCGCTAACAGTTGCGGACAAAGCGGCTATTGACGCTTTTGTTGTGAGTTTCAAGGCCCGTGGTCATGGTCTTTTGTCAATTTCCGCACCCGACGGATCGCCAAACGAGCGCAACGCTGTTGGGCTCGTTGCAGAAATTCGGGCCAAGGTAAAAGAAGCCGGCCTGTCGGAAAGTGCGTTGGGCTATGCGGCCTATCGCGCTTCTAGTGCAAACAGCACCGCACCGGTTATGTTGAGCTATCGTCGCTTCGTTGCATCCGCCACACCATGCGGCAACTGGACGCAAGATTATGCGTTCAACCCGAACAATGAACGGAGCCCGAATTTCGGATGTTCGACGCAAAACAATCTGGCAGCCATCGTTGCCGATCCGGCAGACCTGATCGGGCCTCGCACGAGCGATCCGGCCTATGCACCGCGCCGCGATCAAATATTGGACAATTACCGCACCGGCGAGCTCACGGAATCGGAAAGGTCTGAAAACGCGAGCGGCGTATCAAGTGAGGTTCTCGAATGAGCAATATAAATCTGGCCACACATGACGAAGATTTTGAAGAGGATGGCGACGACGAAGAGTTTGTGACCCAGTCCGTCGTAAAGGCAGTTCCGCGTATCTCTATTGAGGTTTTCTGCGAAAGCCCTGACACTGGCGTCGTCATCCAACGAGCGGGCGAAGATCGTCGTCTCGCAAAAGCGCATTTGACCGTCCATATGGGCGGCATTTCAGCGGCGGTGAAATATTATTCAGATACGGGCACACCCGGCCTCATCATCGTGGAAAGCCGTGATGGTGGTGAAACTTTGTTTGGCCAACTGGGCTCATTGGCAGAAGTCTGCGATGCTGGCACCAAGGTCATTATCGTTGGCCATCTCAACGATATCACACTTTACCGGGAAATGATCCGGCAGGGTGTGAACGAGTATCTTGTGGCACCGCTTTCGCCGCTTCAGATTGTCGACTCTATTTCACGCCTCTACGCAGACCCGGACGCCCCGCCCATCGGGCGGTCCATTGTCTTCACCGGCGCGCGCGGCGGCGTTGGTTCATCGACCATTGCACACAATGTGAGCTGGTGCGTGGCGGAAACCATGCGCGAAGATGTCACTTTGATCGACTTAGACTTGCCGTTCGGGACAGCTGGTCTCGATTTCAATCAGGACCCGCTTCAAGGTGTTGCGGACGCGCTCGCACAGCCGGAGCGTCTCGATGACGTACTGCTGGATCGCTTGTTGCTCAAATGTACCGACCGGCTCTCTATCTTCGGCGCGCCGGGTTCGCTCGACCGTGACGAGGAGATCTCCGCGGAAGCCTGCGAAAGCGTGATTGAAGCCGTCCGTGAAACCTGTCCCTGCGTGGTGGTAGATCTCCCCAACGTATGGAACCGCTGGTCCCGTCAGACGCTGTTGAATGCAGATGAAATCGTGATCACAGCAACGCCGGATTTGGCAAGCCTTCGCAACACAAAAAACTATATCGACCTTATCAAAAAGTTCCGGACCAATGACACCGCCCCGCATGTGGTGCTCAATCAGGTCCGAATGCCAAAACGGCCTGAAATTTCACCCGCCGACTTCGCGGACGCAATTGAGCAGGAACCAACCTTGATCCTGCCTTTCAATCCCGTTCTGTTCGGCACAGCCGCCAACAATGGCCAAATGCTGGACGAGGTGGACCCCAAAAACAAAACAACAACCGCGATCCATCACCTTGCCGCGCTCGTTACCGGTCGCCATGCAATGCCCGCCAAAGCTCGCACCGGACTTATGAGTGGCTTGCTCGGTGGATCGAAGAAAAAGAAGAAGGGCTAATCCATGTTTGGCAGGCGACAAGAACCAGGGTCGGCGCGCCCGCCTGCATCAGCAGGCGGCGATGCAATCCTGTCCGCAAAGCCAAATGTAAAGCCCGCGCCAAAATCTGACGCCACCGCAAAGGCGGGTGCCCAGAAGGCACCGCCACCCATGCCATCTGCGCCGCCTGCGCCATCCAAGGCAGCGACAAAGCAACAAACCACTCCAAAAATTACCGTTACCAAAACAAGCAGCAGCAAACCAGCAGGCAAAAGCATGATGCCACAGCCCGTTGCGCCTCAAATGGCGCCCGCGCATGTTGGTGCCGACGTCCGGTCTCAAGAATATTACAAGATGAAGTCGTCAATCTTCAACGCGTTGATTGACACAATTGATCTCACGCAATTGGCGCAGCTCGATACCGAAAGCGCGCGCGAAGAAATTCGTGATATTGTCAGCGAAATCATCGTCATCAAAAATGTTGTTATGTCCATTTCGGAGCAGGAGGATCTGCTCCAGGACATTTGCAATGATGTGCTGGGCTACGGACCGCTGGAGCCATTGCTTGCCCGTGACGATATTTCCGACATCATGGTCAATGGTGCCGCAGCCACTTTCATTGAAGTGGGCGGGAGGGTAGAGCTAACAGGCGTCAAGTTCCGTGATAATTCGCAACTCCTGAACATTTGCCAACGCATCGTAAGCCAGGTCGGTCGTCGGGTAGACGAATCGAGCCCCATCTGTGATGCGCGTTTGGCGGACGGCAGTCGCGTAAACGTCATCGCGCCCCCACTGGCGCTGGATGGCCCGACCCTCACTATTCGCAAATTTCGCAAAGACAAACTGACGATGAAGGACCTGGTCGGGTTCTCCTCAATCTCGGGAGAAGGTGCAGATGTATTGGGCGTCATCGGCAAGGTTCGCTGCAATGTTTTGATCTCCGGCGGCACAGGTTCGGGCAAAACAACGCTCCTCAATTGCATGACGGGCTTTATCGATCTGGATGAGCGCATCATAACCTGCGAAGACGCCGCCGAGCTTCAATTGCAGCAGCCCCATGTGGTCCGGCTGGAAACGCGTCCGCCAAACCTCGAGGGCCAGGGCGAAGTCACAATGCGTGACCTTGTCAAAAACTGTCTGCGCATGCGGCCAGAACGCATCATCGTCGGTGAGGTTCGCGGACCCGAAGCGTTCGACTTGCTGCAAGCCATGAACACCGGCCATGACGGTTCCATGGGAACACTTCACGCGAACTCACCACGCGAGGCGCTTTCTCGTCTGGAGAGCATGATTACGATGGGGGGCTTTTCCCTCCCATCGAAAACCATTCGCGAGATGATTGTGGGCTCCGTGGATGTCATCGTGCAGGCCGCTCGCCTGAGAGACGGATCGCGTCGTATCACCCATGTGACGGAAGTTTTAGGGACCGAAGGCGATGTGATCACGACACAGGATCTTTTCATCTACGATATCGAAGGTGAAGATGAGCATGGGAAGATCATCGGGAAACACAAATCAACAGGTATTGCGCGACCCGCATTTTGGGACAAGGCGCGCTACTATAATCAGCACCATATCCTGTCTGCCGCGCTTGATCGCGCACAAGGGTAACCGCCATGGATCAGACAACATTGATCATGATTGCGGTGGCCGGCCTTGCAGCCCTTAGTATTGTTGCGGTGGGGTTCGTCCTGACCCCTGGCAAGAACGCCAAATCAAACCAGCGTATGACACGCGTGGCCGCTGGTGGGGCCCGTCGGTCCCGTGCTGACGAAAAAAGCGACGCCGCTTTGGACAATGCCGGGCCGCGCCGGAAGCAGGTTCAAGAAACACTCAAAAAACTTGAAGAAAAGCAGCAGCGTGAGAAAGAGAAGCTGACACTAACTCTCAGGCTGGAACGAGCAGGCCTCGACGTATCGTCTCGCGCTTTTTACATGGCAAGTGGCTTCACGGGGCTCATGGTCGCCATCATTGTGGTCCTGTCTGGATTTTCCCCGTTAGTGGCGCTGCTGGCAGGGTTTGCAGGTGGTTTTGGTGTCCCGCGATGGGCGGTGAATTTCATGACATCCAGGCGGCAAAAAGCATTCATGGAGGAGTTCGCAAACTCGCTCGACGTGATTGTTCGCGGCGTAAAGGCTGGGCTTCCCATCAACGATTGCTTGAAGATCATCGCCCAGGAAAGTGCTGAGCCTGTCCGCACGGAGTTTCGCAATCTCGTTGAAGGACAAAAAGTAGGCGTGACCGTCGAGCAGAGTTTGCAAAGAGCATACGAGCGCATGCCACTTGCCGAAGTAAACTTCTTCATGATCGTTCTTGCTATCCAGCAAAAATCGGGTGGTAATCTCTCTGAGGCCCTGGGAAACTTGTCCAAGGTTTTGCGCGACCGGAAAAAAATGCGGGCGAAAATTCAGGCCATGTCGCAGGAAGCAAAAGCATCCGCAGGCATTATTGGGTCATTGCCGCCGGGTGTGATGGGCATGATTTATCTTCTTTCGCCTGAATATATCGAGCTCTTGTTCACGAGTACGTTGGGCAACATGATTATTGTAGGCTCGCTTATGTGGATGGGCATGGGCGTCTTGGTGATGCGAAAAATGATTAACTTCAATTTTTGATGGTTCAACGATGTACTCGGTAATCGAAAGTCTGTTCAATCTTGAGAATGCGATCATGTTGCTGACAGCTGTCGCAGCGTTTGCGACTGTATTGACTTTGGCCGCGCCAATGCTGGTCACAGACAAGCTTTCAAGCCGGATGAAGTCGGTTTCTACAGAACGCGAGCTGCTGCGACGCGCACACCGCGAACAGTTGGAACGAGAGAAAGAAGGCCGTCAGCTTCGCCAAGCGCCAAAAGATTTCGTCAAACAGTTTGTCGACAAGCTCAATCTGATCGAGCTGATGGAAGGCGATGCCGTTCGGGGCAAGCTGAAAATGGCGGGCTTTCGCGGACAGGCACCTGTTTATTCCTTCATGTTTTTCCGCTTTGTGATGCCGTTCATTCTCTTCGGGGTGGCTCTTGTCTATCTTTCGTTCATCAACAATTTCGGGCTACAGCCAATGGCACGCCTGGCTGCGTCCTTGGGTGCGGCATTTGCGGGCTTTTACGCGCCCAATGTTTTCGTACAAAACATGATTACACGGCGCCAGGAATCGATCAAAAAGGCCTTCCCGGATTCACTCGATCTCCTCCTGATTTGTGTTGAGTCAGGCATGAGCGCGGAAGCGGCATTTAACAAGGTGGCAACGGAGATCGGGACGCAATCGGTGGAGCTTGCTGAGGAGTTGAGCCTGACAGTGGCGGAACTCTCATACTTGCAAGATCGTCGGCAAGCCTACGAAAACCTTGGAACGCGCACCGGGCTTGAAGGCGTGAAGGCTGTTGTCATGAGCCTGATCCAGGCAGAGCGCTACGGAACGCCGCTCGGTAGTGCGCTTCGTGTCATGGCGCAGGAGAACCGTGATATGCGCATGGCGGCGGCGGAGAAGAAGGCGGCCGGATTGCCACCGAAACTGACGGTCCCGATGATCATGTTCTTTCTGCCGGTTCTCTTCGCTGTGATTTTGGGCCCCGCCATCATCCGATATGTGGAAGGCTGAGACACGCCCATATGTGGCCGCGAATGACATGTGTGGCCGCGAATGACATGTGTGGCCGTGAATAGCGAGTGGGTCAGCGAAGAGTGATTTTGGCAGAGGAATAGAACGCAAAAAGCCGCGCCATTTTGGCGGCGAGCGATCCATTTTCAATAAGATTGATACCGCCTGGAGAATCAGGGTGCTGACGGCCCGGCAATAGGTGCGTCAAGCGCTTCCATTTGCTGCCACAATGCCGGCTGTGCAAGCATGTTCCTCAGATAGCTCATGTTCTCAGTGACAAGGCTCGGTGGGAGGTCTGCACGCGCAAGCCGTTCCGCCTCTTCAAAATCACCCTGAAGGCCAAGCACGAGGGAGAGGTTCTGCCTCGCATGCGCACCGGCTGCCGGGTTTGAAACGGCACGACGAAGCGTCTCCTCCGCATACACAAGCTCACCCGAAAGGGCATACGACAGACCAAGATTGGTCAAAATTGTCGGATGGTCAGGGGCAATCCGCAAAGCGGCTTCATATTTTTGCTTGGCTCGGGCATGTTCGCCCATCTCATCAAGTGCGACCCCCTCAGCCGACAGGATGGTCCAGTCGTCTGGCAGAAGAACAGCCGCTTTTGCGAGGAGGGCGGCAGCCTGATCTGGTTTGCCGCTTGCTATCAGCGCCTTGCCATATTCAGAAAGAATAAGCGGATCATTTGGGTGCTGGCCAGATGCCCGTTGTAACACCATCAATGCCTGCGGTAGCGAGCCCAGGTGACGCAGGCCGCGCGCATATTGGGCAGCGGCTTCCGCGTTCGAGGGATCTTGTTCATACACCCCGCCCCAATAGGACGCGGCGGCAACAAAGTCGCGTGGATCGGTCATGTGAACCGGCAGATCGCTTGCAGCGCCAAACCCCGGGCGCTCTGGCTCACTGCCATTCATGGTCGCGCAACCACTCAAAAGGACCGCGCTGAGCATGGTACCGCCCAACAACCGGGCGGTATGTGAAAGCGAGTGATGGAAAATGGATCGGGCCATAGGCGTTCACGTCTCGTATTGAATGAGCTCTTATTGCTTGCCCATTCTGGCCATCAGGTCTCAAGAAAGGCTTAAGCATAAAACTGGATTCAAATTCAAATCCGCCCCTTTCGAGCAAGCCTCGCTTCCGCTTATACTGACGCATGTCGCTTGAACGCTTGAAACAGCTCTCTTTAACCATTCGTAAATGGTCAGTCCATCTTGGCACTGAGCGCCTCGGTCTTGATCATATGGGTTTTGACCGGGTCTTGCTGGTGGTGCTGGGGCTGGCCGTGCTTGTGTTGCTTTGGTTCGGCATGGGGCGGGAGCTGACCGGGTGGGACGATGCAGAGGAGAAAGTGACTTTTCTGCAGATCGGGACCGGCTCGACCGGCGGCACCTATTTCCCGATGGGCCAAGCCTTGGCCGCGGTGATTTCGCACCCGCCGGGTTCAGACGTATGCGTGCCCGGTGGCCGCTGCGGGGTTGCGGGGCTGGTTGCCATCGCTAAAGCCTCAGCTGGCTCCGTGGCCAATGCCCGCGCCGTCGCCGATGGGCGGCTTGATTCAGCCCTCATTCAGGCAAACGTGCTGGCCGCAGCTTACGCCGGGCAGGGAGATTTCAAAGGAGAACCACCCCGTGAGAACCTTCGCGTGATTGCAAACCTGTACCCCGAAGCTATCCATCTTGTCGTCGTGCGGGGACTGGATGTGCGAAGCCCCGCCGATCTGAAAGGCATGCGCGTTTCCATCGGTCCGCAAGGGTCTGGCACGCAGGCCGACGCCAGGGCGATCCTGCAAGCCTTTGGATTGAAATTGCAGGATGTCGAAATCCTTGAGGTGGATGCCTCCCGCTCAGCGGAAATGATCCTCTCCGGCATGCTAGACGCCTATTTCCTGGTGGCAGGCGCCCCGGCGCGTTCCATCGAAGACCTGGCCGTCCGTGGGGCCATCGACCTGGTGCCGATTGCAGGCGCCCCGGCAGAAAACCTGCGTCTGGAAAGAGCGTTTTATAGTGGGCTCACCATCCCCGAAGGCACATATAGGCACATTGAGAGCGTGGAGACATTGGGTATCGGGGCGCTGTGGGTCACCCGGTCAACTGAACCCAATGAGTTGGTCTACAAAATGACCCGCGCCCTTTTTGACGAACGCAACAGGGCAACGCTGATTTCCGCCCATGGCAGCGGTCGCGATGTGTCTTTGGAGACGGCCGTGCAGGGCGTCCCTATTCTGCTTCACCCTGGTGCCGAGCGTTTCTATTTCGAGGCAGGCGTTCTGGAGCGCTAGGCCGGGTTCCATCTCTCAACAGATGGTGACGATTAGCTTTCGTCTTGGCTTGCAGCGGCAGGCAGGATCACAGCCTGGGCGACAATCGGATGTGTCCCGTTAAAACTGATCGCAGGGCCACCATAAAGTTCATACCCTTCATCAAGGGCTTTTGATACACGTTCACAGAACGCGTGATCATCCGGGCCGGTAAGCAGGCGGTATCTGAGCTTTGACATTTACACTCCTCAATTGATGTTTAGGCGGGGGATATTTAGGCGAGACCATTGCGGCTCTATGCGTCCCTCTATAAGGTTTTCTGACAATTTGTGCTAGGTGTGAGCGATGAAAGCGCGTCTATTCGCTTTCATGTCGCCCCCGGCGCGCCTGGTCATAAACCGCTTCATTAGCCCCCATCACTAGACTTCACACGTGTCATCCTGAGAAAGATCACCAAAATGGAAAGCTCGATCCGCAACCTGTTTGTCTCTGACCGCAAACTGGCCGCCATCCCCATATGGCCTGTCAGCTCTGCCGGTGTGGCGGATTGGTGTAGCGAGCATGCCGGGGCCCATGCGGCCTGGGTGGAAACCGCAGGCTTTGCCGGAGACGCAGGCAAACTCCTCCTCCTGCCGGATGGAGCAGGGGCGCTGGGTGGCGTACTTTTTGGTCTGGGTGCAGGCACCGATCCATTTGTCTATGCGGCTCTGTCGGAACAATTGCCTGCGGGCACCTACCGTCTGGTGGATATGGACGACACAGCTGCGCGGCACGCAACCCTCGCCTGGGCGCTCGGCGCCTACAGTTTTGAGAAATACAAAACGCGCAATCGTATCAAGCCAAAATTGATTGTGCCGGAGACAGTTGACCTCGATGAAATTGTGGCATTGGCCGGAGCGGTCACACTCACCCGCGATCTGGTGAACACGCCCGCCTGTGACATGTCGCCAGCTGACCTCGAGGCGGAAATTATCTCTGTTGCCAAAACGGCAGGCGCCAAGCTCACCACAATCTATGGTGACGATCTCCTGACCAGGAATTACCCCATGGTTCATGCTGTTGGGCGTGCGGCGGCTGTGGGTGCGGAACCCCGCCTTGTCGATTTTACCTGGGGACCGGAGGATGCACCAAAGGTGACGTTGGTTGGCAAGGGCGTCTGCTTCGACACGGGCGGACTTAACATCAAGCCAAGCTCGTCCATGGGCCTGATGAAAAAGGATATGGGTGGCGCGGCGAACGTCTTGGCGCTCGCGTCCCTTATCATGAATGCAAAGCTCAACATGCGGCTGCGTGTCCTCATCCCAGCCGTTGAAAATGCCATATCAGGAAATGCTTTCCGTCCGGGTGATATTTTAAACAGCCGAAAAGGCCTGACCGTTGAGATCGGCAATACGGACGCGGAAGGTCGCCTGATCCTTGCGGATGCGCTGGCGGAGGCGGACAGCGAAGCGCCGGATCTGTTGATTGACATGGCAACCCTGACGGGCGCCGCCCGTGTCGCCCTGGGGCCGGACCTGCCGCCTTTCTATACTCATGACGATGCATTTGCTGCTGCGTTTGCGGCAGAGACGATCAACGAAGCTGATCCAGCCTGGCGCATGCCGCTTTGGCGCACTTATGATGATTGGCTGCAGAGCAAGATCGCAGACGTTAATCACATTTCCGATGGCGGGCAGGCAGGTTCTATCACGGCAGCGCTTTTTCTGGCGCGTTTCGTGAGTGCCGCGAAGACTTATGTGCACTTTGACGTGTTTGCCTGGACACCACGGGCAAAGCCCGGCCGGCCGGTCGGCGGGGAAGCGCAGTGCATTCGCGCGCTCTTTGCCTACCTGAAGAAGCAATACGCGCCGGTTTAAGCCAGCATTCTTCGATAGCGCCTTGGCGCAGCGGCGAACTCGCGCTAGACTGATCCGGGTCCGAAACGGCTAGAGCGCCCAAGTGCACAGCGAGGCGTTCTTTTTGGCGCTGATTAAAAGGGCGCAACCAGACCGGAGAGGTGAGGGGGCACGATGGAGTTGAAGCCGCTTGATGCGCTGAAGCTTTGGCATGATGTCGTGCTGGAAACGGTTCGTCGTGACAGTCCGGATTTGTCGGCGCGGCAGATGGCCATCCTCCTGACCGTCTATCTGGAGACACCGCCGCATACAGTGCGCGGCCTTGCTGCCAAGCTCAAAGTATCAAAGCCCGCCATCACGCGCGCCCTCGACACTATGGGACAAAAAGATCTGCTGAAGCGCAAGCGGGACGAAACCGACAAGCGCAATGTCCTGATCCAGCGCACGGTCGCCGGCTCTATCTATCTGTCGGAACTTTCAGATATCGTCATCGCGAAGGCGAAGGAGCGTACCTCTTGACCAAACCGCTTGGACCCGACAAGAGATTGAACCCCTATCGGTCAGATTTGGCCGCCGCCTACTTACGTGGTGAAGTGGAGGCCACGAAATTTGTTGAAGGCGAAGATTGGCAAGTGTCTGCACCCCGCGCGGCACTGCTCCGCCAGCCGAAAAGCAATGCCCCCATGGATACGGAGCTCCTGTTCGGGGAGACATTTCGCGTTTATGAGCGTGTGGGGGACTGGTGCTGGGGGCAGTCGGCACACGATGATTATGTCGGTCATGTTTCGGCCAATCGGCTGGTCCGGCGGGACACGCCGCCGACACACCGCGTTGTCGCCTTGCGCACGTTTCGCTATCCCGAACCCGACATCAAATCACGGCCTGTCTTGCCGCTCTCGATGAATGCCAAAGTCGCGGTGACCGGTACAGCTGGAAAATTTGTGGAGATTGCCGGCGGTGGCTATGTCGTGGTTCAGCATTTGGCCAAAATCGACGCATTTGCCCATGACTTTGTCTCAGTCGCGGAGGAGTTTCTGGGCGTGCCCTATCTGTGGGGTGGGCGCGATGCGCGCGGCCTTGATTGTTCAGGTCTCGTACAAATGGCGCTCGAACGTTGTGGCATTGCGTGCCTCCGCGACACCGACCTGCAGGAAGCAACCCTTGGGGGCCCTGTCGGGGGCATGGCGAAAATTGATGAAGTGTGTCGCGGCGACCTGATTTTCTGGCGCGGCCATGTGGGTATCATGGCCGATGCGGTAACGTTGCTTCATGCAAACGCCACCCACATGCGCGTCGCAAAAGAAAACTTTCGTGAAGCCGTCAACCGGATCGAGAAAACCGATGGGCCGGTCACGTCCATTCGCCGACTGCAAGCCTGATCAAAGGCAAGGATCTTGATCAAAGGCAAGGAGCCTGATCAAACGTTACGAGGCCACGCGAGCGCTTAGTGCGCCGCCATGCCGGGGCCTGTTTCCAGATCAAATGCCGCCGCCATCAATGTTTTCGTATAGTCCGTTTTTGGACGCTCAAAAATCTCTGTCGCCGGGCCTTGTTCCACAACTTTGCCACTCTGCATTACGATCACATGGGTTGCGAGCGCCCGCACAACTTTCAGATCGTGGCTAATAAACAGATAGGCAAGATTATGCCGCTTCTGGAGGGCGCGCAGCAGGTCCACGATCTGTGCCTGCACGGACATGTCGAGCGCGCTTGTCGGCTCATCCAGCATCACAAATTTGGGCTGCAGCACCATGGCGCGTGCAATCGCGATCCGTTGCCGCTGACCGCCGGAAAACTCATGCGGATAACGATCTTGCATGTCCGGATCAATACCCACTTCCTGAAGTGCAGCAGTAACACGGGCGCGTCGCTCAACGGCGGACAGGTTCTTGTTTTGAACCAGAAGACCTTCTTCAACGATCTGCGAGATGGAAAGGCGCGGCGAGAGCGACCCGAACGGATCCTGAAACACGATCTGCATTTCCTGCCGCAAAGGCCGAATGTCCGACGAGCTTAGCCCGTCAATCGCCTTTCCGAGAAAGCGAACGGGCCCGTCTGAGGAAATAAGCCGCATCATCGCAAGCCCAAGGGTGGTCTTGCCCGAACCGCTTTCCCCAACAATGCCAACCGTCTCTCCCTGGCGAACCTGGACGGAAATACCGTCGACCGCTTTCACGTGATCAACGGTTTTCCGAAGGAAGCCCTTTTTGATCGGGAACCAGACTTTAAGGTCATCCGTTTCCATCACAAGCGGCGCATGAGGGTCGATAGGTTCTGGTTGCCCCTGTGGCTCTGCGCTCAGCAGGTGCCTGGTATATTCGTGGACGGGGCTGGCGAAAATTTGCTTGGTCTCTCCCTCTTCAACCACTTCACCGCCGGTCATGACATAGGTCCGGTCGGCCATCTTGCGCACAATGCCAAGATCATGGGTGATGAGCAGAAGCGCCATGCCCATCTCTTTTTGCAGCTCTTTCAGGAGAGCCAGAATTTGCGCCTGCACTGTCACGTCAAGTGCGGTGGTGGGCTCGTCAGCAATCAGTAGGTCAGGCTCATTGGCAAGCGCCATGGCGATCATCACCCGCTGGCGTTGACCACCGGAAAGCTGATGCGGGTAGGCGCCAAGCCGCGAAGCGGCGTCACGAATGCCAACTTTGGCCAGCAGCTCCAACACCCGCACACGGGCTTCATTCTCTCTAAGGCCGCGATGCCGGATGAGGATTTCGCCCACTTGCCGCTCAATCGTATGAAGCGGGTTCAGTGAGGTCATGGGTTCCTGAAACACCATCGAGATTTTGTTGCCGCGCACAGAGGAAAGCTTCGCCTCATCCGCCCGCATCAGGTCCTCGCCCTGAAAGCGGATATGCCCGCCAGGGTGAGATGCTTGGGGGTAAGGCAGGAGCTTCAGAACGGAAAGCGCGGTGACCGATTTGCCGGAACCGCTTTCGCCCACCAGCGCAACGGTTTCTCCCTTGGCAATTGAAAGCGAGACGCTTTTCACCGCGTGGGTAACATTGTCACCTTGCGTGAAGTCGACACTGAGATCGACGATCTCCAGCAAAGTGTCTTTCTGCTCACTCATGTCCCCGTTCTTCATGCCCCCGTCCCTCATGCCCCCGTCCCTCATGCCAGCGTCTTTCTTGGGTCAAACGCATCGCGTACAGCCTCACCAACAAAAATGAGAAGTGAAAGCATCAACGCAATGGTGAAGAAGCCGGAAAACCCAAGCCATGGTGCTTGCAGGTTCGCTTTGCCTTGCGCCAGCAATTCCCCAAGTGAGGGGGAGCCAGGCGGCAGACCGAAGCCCAGAAAGTCGAGCGAGGTGAGCGTCGTGATCGACGAGTTTAGAATAAAGGGCATGAATGTAAGCGTTGCCACCATAGCGTTGGGCAGTAGATGTTTGAACATGATCACGCCATTTGAAACACCAAGCGCGCGCGCCGCGTTCACATATTCAAAGTTTCGACCGCGCAAGAATTCAGCTCGCACCACGCCCACAAGCGCCACCCAGCTGAAGAGCAGCAAAATGCCGAGCAGGATCCAGAAACTGGGCTCGATAATGGCAGCAATGATAATGAGCAAATATAGCTGTGGCACACTCGTCCATATCTCGATCACCCGCTGGAATATGAGATCGACCCAACCACCAAAATAGCCCTGAGCAGCACCCGCGGCGACGCCGATAATGGAGGAGAAGAAGGTGAGGATGAGCCCGAACAGAACCGAAATCCGGAACCCGTAAATCAACCGCGCCACGACGTCGCGGCCTTGATCATCTGTGCCGAGCCAGTTTTCAGCACTGGGGGGCGCCGGGGCGGGCACCGGTAGATCGCGATTGATCGTATCGTAGCTGTAGCGGATCGGAGGCCAGATGACACTGCCACCGGCCTTGTCAATCAGCTCCTGAACGAACGGATCGCGATAGTCCGCTTCCGTCGCAAAATCGCCACCAAAGGCCGTTTCAGGATAGGCGGTCAGAAACGGAAAATAAACCTCGCCTTCAAAGGTCAGCAGTAGCGGCTTGTCATTGGCAATCAGCGGTGCAAACAGCGTTACCACAAACAAGACCATGAATATATGTAATGACAGATATCCACGGCGATTGGCTTTGAAGTTGCGCCAGCGGCGCTGATTGAGCGGTGTCATGGCCGGAAGGCGGAAAAGTTGACGAAGGCCCATGCTCACACCTCCCGCGATTCAAAGTCGATCCGGGGATCAATCCACGTATAGGTAAGGTCACTGATCAGCGTAATAACAAGCCCAAGCAGACCAAATATGTAAAGCGTGCCAAATACGACCGGATAGTCGCGATTGATAATGCTCTCAAACGAGAGAAGCCCAAGCCCGTCGAGAGAAAAAATCGTCTCAATCAACAAAGAGCCGGTGAAGAACACGCCGACAAACGCGCCGGGGAAACCGGCAATGACAATCAGCATCGCGTTGCGGAAGACATGCCCATAAAGCACTTCGCGTTCAGACAGGCCCTTCGCCCGCGCTGTCACCACATATTGCTTTTTGATCTCGTCGAGAAAGGAGTTCTTGGTGAGAAGTGTTGTCGTCGCAAACCCGGATATCACCATGGCCGTAATCGGCAGCGCCAGATGCCAGAAATAATCCGTCACTTTGCCAAGCCAGCTAAGCTCATCCCAATTATCAGAGGCAAGCCCGCGTAACGGAAAGACATCAAAATAGGATCCACCAGCAAACAGAACGATCAGCAGAACCGCAAACAGAAAGCCCGGGATCGCATAGCCAACAATGATGACCGAGCTTGTCCAGATGTCAAAGCTGGACCCGTCGCGCACCGCCTTCATCACCCCGAGCGGAATGGAGATCAAATAGGTGATGAGTGTCGTCCATAGACCTAGCGAGATCGACACAGGCATTTTCTCAACGATCAGGTCGACGACCGCCACGTCACGGAAATAGCTTTCCCCGAAATCAAACCGGAGATAGTTCCACACCATCAGGCCAAACCGTTCATAGACAGGTTTGTCGAATCCAAACTGTTTCTCAAGGCTTGCAATAAACTCAGGATCAAGCCCCTGCGCGCCACGATATTTCGACGTGACATCGGCGGCCGCACCAGCGGAGAAGTCACCGCCTCCCGTGCCGCCAACCCGTGCGGTGGCAGAAACCTCCGTACCGGTCACCTGGGCGATGATCCGTTCAATCGGCCCGCCTGGTGCAAATTGCACGATGGTGAAGCTTACAAGCATGATGCCCAGAATGGTCGGGATCATCAGAAGCAGGCGTCGAGCAATATAGGCAGCCATAAAAAGATCCGATGGTTGAGGAGAGGGCGGCGCGCCCGTCAGGAATATTCAGGTGACAGATTAGCTGAAGTGGGCACGCGGCCCAACCTCCTTATTACATCAGATCTGGCGTTCGGCATGGATGCATCAGTTTTGCCCGGGCGCATTCCCTGCCTTGGTCTCGTCAATCCACCAGGTATCGATCACGCCTCTGGAATCTGGCATGGCTGCACCACGTCCATAAACAGGCGCTTTCTCAGGCCAGGCAAACACATCCCAGAAGGCAAGATTATGCGCGGCCTTGTACCAGTGAGGGATCCAGTAAAAACCGGTTCGAAGCACCCTGTCGAGGGCGCGAGCGGCGACCACCTGCGCCTCTCTTGTCTCTGCCTCTATCACTTGCGTCACCAGATCGTCCACCACCGGGTCGGCAATGCCAGCGAGGTTGTTGCTGCCGGGCGTATTGGCTGAGCTGCTGTCCAGCAGGTTGCGAAGTTCCGTCCCCGGCGTTGCCGAAACAGAGAAGCGCCGCGTCACAATATCAAAGTCGAAATTTTTCATTCGCTCCTGATATTCAGCAGAGTTCACGGGCCGGATGCGGGTCTCGATGCCAAGCAAGGTGAGGTTTGCCTGAAGTGGGGAAATTACCCGTTCAAATGTCGGTGTGTCGCTCAGGAATTCAAGTGCGAGCACTTCGCCCGCCTCATTCCGACGTTTGCCGTCCACAATCTGCCACCCGGCTTCTTCCAGAAGTGTGCGGGCGCGCAGAAGCATCCGCCGGTCTTTGCCCGATCCGTCGGACGCAGGCGGTTCGATCGCTGGACCAAAGGCACGCTCTGGTAACTGCGCCCGGAAAGGTTCAAGCAGTGTCAGCTCTTCCGGAGAGGGGAGATCACGCGCGCGCATAACCGAGTTTTCAAAGTAGCTGCCGGTGCGTGTGTAAAGCTCGAAAAAGTGATTACGGTTCGTCCATTCAAAATCGAAAGCAAGCCCCAGGGCCTCGCGCACACGTGCATCCGCAAGCTGCGGTCGCCGTGTGTTGAAGAACCAGCCCTGCGCGCCCGATGGGGTATCGTCGCGGGTGGTCAGAAGTCGGACACGGCCATCGGCGACAGCCGGGAAGTTATATTCCGTCGCCCAGGTTTTCGACGTGAACTCTTCACGGAGGAGATATTCGCCTACCTTGAAGGCTTCAAACTGCGCTGTGCGGTCCCGGTAAAACTCAAAACGAACAATGTCAAAATTCCATCGTCCGACATTTACGTTCAGGTCGCGGGCCCAATAGTCCGTAACACGTTCATATTCAATAAAGCGCCCTTGTTCAACCTTGCCAACCCGGTAAGGGCCGCTCCCGAGCGGTGCATCAAGTGTGGATTGGTCAAACTCATGAGTCTCGTAATACGCTTTGGAAAAGATCGGCAGTAACGTGATGAGGAGCGGCAGGTCGCGGGTCTGCTTGCCTGAGAAACTGACTTTGAGCGTGTGAGGTCCGAGCGCCTCTGCATCTTGCAGCTCTTTCATGGAAAGAGAGATGAGTGGATGGCCTTTTTCCTGCAGCAGAAGAAGCGAAAAAGCCACATCCTCCGCCGTAAGCGCGCTACCATCGTGAAAGCGGGCTTCAGCCCTTAGCTCAAACACAATCGAGTTTTCATCTTCGGCAAGGTCAGCAGTCTTTGCGACCAACCCGTAAACCGCATCCGGTTCATCGCCAGAGCGGGTCATCAGCGTATCAAAGGTGAGCTCGGCCCCCATCGCCCCGTTGCCGCTCAGAATATAGGAATTGAGACTATCAAAGGAGAGCGGCGATTGATTGAAAATCCAGTTGGGCCCGATCTGGCTGAATGTGCCGCCCTTGGGTGCATCTGGGTTTACGTATGAAAAATGCGAAAACCCTTCCTCATAAAGAAGATCACCAAAGGTGGACATGCCATGTCGTGGTTCCGCCATCGCAGGGAGAGATGTCCCAAGAACTGTTCCAAGACCTATTCCAAGACCGAATAGGATAGAAAGTGTAAGGGCGTTGTTTTGCCGCATTGGCTTCAATTTAATGTCTCCGCATACCACCAGGCAGAGGGGAAGCCGGGGTTGAAATCGGGTGTTGGGTTCGGGTGCTGAATGCGATCCCAAATCGCTGCCCGTAGAAAAGGTACATGCCATTGCGGGACCACATAATGGTTCCACAGCAAGACCCGGTCGAGCGCGTGTGTCGCCGTCACCAATGTCTCACGGTCTTTCGCAAAAATCACGGCGTCCACCAGTGCTTCAACAACCGGATCGCAAATGCCGGCGACATTGCGTCCACCTTTTTGGTCGGCGGCCGCGCAGCCCCAAAATTCTCTCTGCTCATTGCCAGGTGAAAGCGACTGACCAAAATTCCCGATCACAATGTCAAAATCATAAGCGTCAACGCGCGCCTGATATTGCGATGTATCGACAATGCGTATCGAGCCTTTGATGCCGAGTTTTTCAAGGGTTTGCAGATAGGGCTGTACGATCCGTTCAAACAAAGGAGTCACCAGAAGAAACTCTACTTCGAAAGCCTTTCCTGTCTCCTTGTTGACAAGCTGGCCCTTGCCGTCAATCTCATAACCTGCATCCTGCAGCAACTGTGTTGCTGTGCGCAATTGACGGCGATTATTGCCGCTGCCGTCCGTCACCGGATTGCTGAACGGTTCGGTAAAGAGGGACGCCGGCAGCTGGTCGCGAAACGGTTCCAGCAGCGCAAGCTCTTTGCCTTCCGGCACACCACTTGAGGCAAGCTCGGAGTTTACAAAATAGCTGTCTGTCCGGATGTACTGGCCATAGAAGAGCGATTTGTTTGCCCATTCAAAGTCAAAGGCAAGATTGAAAGCTTCGCGAACGCGCACATCCTTGAACCGGTCGCGGCGCATGTTCATGACAAAGCCCTGCATGACTTCAGGGTTGAGCGTGCGCAATTCCGCCAACCGTACGCGACCCTCGCGCTTGGCAGGGAAGTCATAAGCCGTCGCCCAATCCTTGGCGGAGTTTTCAAAGCGCACATCCAGCTGATCGCCCTTGAAGGCTTCGAGCGCGATGGTTGTGTCACCATAATAATCAAAGCGCAGCCGGTCAAAATTGTGGCTGCCGACATTCACCGGCAGATCCTTGCCCCAATAGTCAGGCACGCGCTCATAGGTAATGCTTTTGGGCGCATCCACTTCAGCCACACGGTAAGGCCCGCTGCCAAGCGGCGGCTCAAGGGTCGTCGCAGAAAAGTCCCGCCCCTCCCAATAATGCTTGGGGAGAACAACCAGCTGTCCGACAATTTGTGGCAGCTCGCGATTGCCTGAAATGGCAAAATTGAACCGGACTTTGAGCGGCGAAAGTTTTTCAGCGCTTTCCACATCCGCATAATAGGCGTTGTAAAAAGGGATGTTGGCTTTCAGGGTTTCAAACGACCAGATCACATCTTCAGGGGTGATCCGCGTGCCGTCATGCCATTTGGCTTGTGTCCGCAATGTGAAGGTCACGGACGAATAATCATCCGGATAGGACACGCTTTCAGCCAACAGGCCATACTCGCTCGCGGGTTCGTCAAAGGCGCTTGCCATCAGCGTGTCATAGATGAAGGTGATCCCGGTGGCAGGCGATCCTTTGATGATGAACGGGTTCAGGCTGTCAAAGCCCCCGACGGCGGCATAGCGAAGCGTGCCACCCTTGGGCGCATCAGGGTTCACATAGTCAAAGCGTTCGAAATCATGCTCGTATTTGAGTGAGCCAAAAAGGGAAAGCCCGTGCCGGTCTTCTTCCGCGTGGGCACCGCTCGCGGCGACAAGCCCCGCAAACACCACGATCAACGTCCAGGCATATTTTGTCACGCATCTCTCCCCATCATGGCAACTTAGATAGTTGGGCCCATCAGGCCTGACGAATATGGCAAAGACTAGGCGTTACCATCCTTCCACCAGTATAACAAAAAGGGCGCCAGACTCATGCCCGGCACCCTTCAATCTGTCTGACAAATTCGTAACGTCCGGTCTGTCTAATCCGCCGGGTCTGTTCACTCAGTTGGAAGCGGAAGGTTGGAGCCTTGGGCGTTCAGATAGGCAAGAAGGTCAGCCTGATCGGCTGGTTTGCGAAGCCCCGCAAAGGACATTGCGGTGCCAGGCACAGCCGCAGCTGGCTTTTCAAGGAAGTGGGCAAGGTTCTCAAATGACCAGGTACCACCCATCGCAGACATAGCCTGCGAATAGTTGAAGCCCGCGCCGGCTGCGACAGGGCGCCCCAAAATGCCGTAGAGGTTTGGACCAACCTTGTTGGCACCACCCTGATCAAAAGTGTGGCAAGCCGCACATTTCTTGGCAACTTTTTCGCCCTTGGCGGCGTCAGCACTGGCAAGCAGCATCGCCAGGCTCGGGCCCGCTTCTTCCTCTTGGCCTTCGCCACCGGCTGAATGATCGTCTTCTTCCGCGACGTCGACCGGAAAGGAGGCCGGGTTGGCAGGCTCTACCGCAAAAAAGACGGAACTGAGATTTTGCACGCCAATAATGACGAGAACGGAGGCCAGCAAAGCGCCTGCAATTTTGTTGAGTTCGAAACTATTCATGGAAAAGCGGCTCCGCCTTAGGCCCAGGTTTTGGTCCAGATAATGTGGTCGCAAATGGGAAAAGGCCCGCGAAAGGCCCCCACCTGCCGGTTGGGCGGACATTACCCGCTTCCGCAACCCGCCCGCAACCCGTATAAAACCAAAATGTCTGCGGCGGTCTGCCGCTGTTTTGCGGGGTTTTTGGCCCGGCATTCAATGAAGACGATAGAATTTCGCGTCAGGATAGGCCTCATGGAGGCGAATCGCTGTCACACCAACCAAAATGAGCTGCTTTCATGGGTTCCACACCGATCATTCTTATTCCGGCCCGCATGGCCTCCACCCGTCTGCCGGGCAAGCCCCTGGCAGACATTTGCGGGGAGCCCATGATTGTGCAGGTGATGCGCCGGGCCCAGGAAGCTGCTGTCGGCCGTGTGGTGATCGCGGCGGCGGAACCTGAGATCATAAAGGCGGTGGAGGCCGCAGGCGGCGAGGCGGTGCTCACAGACCCGGATCTACCCTCGGGCTCAGACCGGATCTGGCAGGCGTTGGAGAAAGTGGACGCTGCGGGCCAACACGAACTGATTTTGAATGTGCAGGGCGATCTTCCACTCCTTGATCCAGCTCTGATCAAAGTCGCCCTCGACGTGCTGGAGACGACAAAGGCAGACATCTCCACCCTTGTTGCGGAAATCACCAAAGAAGAAGAAAAGACCAACCCCAATGTCGTAAAGGCCATCCTGGGCCTCAAAACCGGAGAACGGGTTGCTCGCGCGCTCTATTTTACCCGTGCCACCGCGCCTGCGAACGAGGGACCGCTCTATCATCATATCGGGCTATACGGATATCGTCGCGCCGCCCTCAAGCAGTTTGTGTCCTTGCCACCCTCACCATTGGAAGTGCGGGAAAAGCTGGAGCAGCTTCGCGCGCTTGAGGTGGGTATGACAATTTACGCAGCTCTGGTGGATACCGTACCCCATGGTGTGGATACGCCAGCAGACCTCGATTATGCCCGCACCGTTCTGGCCGCAAAAAGTTAAGGGAAAGAAACATGACAAAAGCACCGAACCCTAAAACTTCAGCACCCAACGCACCTGAAAACACAATCGTCTTTCAGGGGGAGCCCGGCGCCAATTCCCACATCGCCTGTCGCGATGCGTTTCCAGATATGGTCGAGCGTCCTTGCGACACGTTTGAAGAAGCGCTGAACGCCATCAAGGAAGGTGAGGCCCGGCTCGGTATGATCCCGATTGAAAACTCGGTCGCGGGCCGGGTCGCGGACATGCATCATCTTCTGCCTAATAGTGGTCTTTATATTATTGGCGAATATTTCCTGCCGATCCGCTTTCAATTAATGAGCGTGAAGGGCGCAACGATCGAGGGGCTCAAATCTGTCCAGTCTCATGTCATGGCGCTCGGCCAATGCCGCAATCTCATTCGGGAGCTGAAACTGAAGGCCATCGTGGGCGCAGACACGGCAGGCTCTGCCCGTCAGATTGCAGAAGCGGGCGATCCAACGCGCGCGGCCCTCGCGCCGGAGCTTGCGGCGGAAATTTACGGCCTTAACATCCTCAAACGCGATGTGGAGGATGCAGCCCACAACACGACGCGTTTTGTCATTCTGGCAAACGAGCCAGATGATGCAGAACCGGAAGACGGGCCGGTCATTACCAGCTTCGTTTTCAAGGTGCGAAACGTACCCGCAGCCCTTTACAAGGCGATGGGCGGGTTTGCCACCAATGGTGTTAACATGACCAAGCTTGAAAGCTATCAGGTCGGCGGCTCGTTCAACGCGACGCAGTTTTATGCAGACATTGAAGGGCATCCCGCGTCGCGCAATGTGCGGCTCGCGCTTGAAGAGCTTCAATTCTTCTGTTCAGAGCTGAAAATTCTGGGCGTCTACCCGTCAAGCCCGTTTCGCGCAGACATGCCGGTCATCGCGCGGGATTAGTGCTGTGCGTTTGCGCGCTCACCACTTCTCCACAAACGCTTTCACCAGATGATGCGCAATGGCGAAGGAGGGGGGCACAAAAAAGTCGCGGGTTTGCCCGGCGACTGCGGGCACAAGCTCCTCGCGGCTGAACCAGCGCCCTTCGGAGAGTTCCACACCATCAATGTGGAACTCTTCACTTTCCGCTTCCGCAATGCAGCCGATCATGAGGGAGGACGGAAAGGGCCAGGGTTGTGTGGAATGATAGCGAACGGATTTGGTGACAAGCTTTGCCTCTTCATCAAGCTCGCGTGCGACCGCCTCTTCAATGCTTTCGCCCGGCTCAATAAAGCCCGCAAGCGCGGAGAACATGCCCTTCGGGAAGATTTTTTGCCGCCCGAGAAATGCCTTGTCGCCATGGGTCGCGAGCATGATCACGACCGGGTCTGTCCGCGGGAAGTGTTCAGATTTACATGATGGGCAGGCGCGCTTGTAGCCCGCGTCGGCAACCTGCGTCGGCGTACCGCAGACAGCGCAATGCAGATGCCGTGCATGCCAGTCGATCATCGCTTTTGCTTGCGCAAGGATCGCAAGCTCAGTTGCGGGCAGTGCGGCACTCATGCCAAGCCCGCGCAGATCGTCAAACGTGCCGAGCCCCTTCAGCGGACCCTCATTTACCGGGTCCTTGAGCGCTGAAATGTCGTGCGCAAAAAGCGCTTTGCCACGCTTGTTGATGCCCAGAAAAATCGTGGTGCCTGCGGGTGCTGCGCTGCGCACCAGTTCAAACGGCATCCAGCCCACATCAACACCCATACCCTTTTGCGCTTCCGGCAAAATCAGCGGTTTTAGATAGTGGAGCGGGACACAAAGCGTAGAGGGGTCGCGCATGCGCTCATCGAGCCAAGCGGGATCGGTGCGGAAATGTCCTGCCCTGTCTAACGGATTATTGGCAAAAATATTAGGATTGGCCTCAAGCGCCATGGAAACAGCCCCCAAAATGCAGATAGATGAATATCAATGCGCGGCAAGGTGGCATGGGCACGGGCGGAATGTAAAGATGAGGCAGAAATTCTCAAATTCTCTCTCTCGCACAAGAATCTCGCCCTTCTCCCTTGCCATCTTGCGGCAAAACCCTGATATAGTGCCCTCGGGAGGTTGGCGGTGGACGAAACCCTCGCCAACCCGGTCAGGTCCGGAAGGAAGCAGCCGTAACGAGTCCGTCTCGGGTCTCTGTTCCAGCCTCCCACCTTATTCCCAAGCCCTTGATGCAAGACGGTCAATGCCGCTTCATTGAGGGCTTGCACAAGGGCAGGGTGACGGTAATCGACGGAGCAGCGAACATGGATGAGAGTGTCGATAACGCTGCTGAAATGCCCCACCGTCCTGATCCAGCAAGCGAGCCCGGATTTGATCTTCTGGGCGGCGAGGCAAAAAAAACCGCCGACACCGGTTACCGCGTTCTCGCTCGCAAATATCGCCCTACAACATTTGAAGATCTGGTTGGCCAGGAGGCCATGGTCCGCACGCTCAAAAATGCGTTTGAGAGCGGCCGCATTGCCCATGCCTTCATGCTGACGGGGGTGCGCGGCGTGGGCAAAACCACAACCGCCCGTATTCTTGCCCGCGCACTCAACTATTCCAAAGCCGAGGGCGACCGCCCCACCATCGAGCTTCATGATTTTGGCGAGCATTGCGAAGCCATCATGGAATCACGTCACCAGGACGTGCTGGAGATGGATGCGGCATCGCGCACCGGCATTGATGACATTCGTGAGATCATTGAGAGCGTTCGCTACAATCCGGTGAGCGCCCGCTACAAAGTCTACATCATTGACGAAGTGCACATGCTCTCCAAGCAGGCTTTCAACGGCCTGTTGAAAACGCTGGAAGAGCCACCAGCCCATGTGAAATTCATTTTTGCGACCACCGAAATCAGGAAGGTGCCGGTCACGGTTCTCTCCCGATGTCAGCGTTTTGATCTTCGCAGACTGGGATCAGAAGGGCTGATGGGCCTTCTGAAAAAAGTCTCGGAGAAAGAAGGCGTGAGCGCAGAGGACGCAGCGCTTGGGCTCATCGCTCGCGCGGCGGAAGGCTCAGCCCGCGATGGTCTTTCGCTGCTTGATCAGGCGATAGCCCATGGTGCAGGCCATGTCCGGGAAGATGATGTGCGCGACATGCTGGGTCTTGCAGACCGGGCGCGCATTTTCGATCTTTTTGACTTCATCATGAAGGGCGAGATCGGGAACACGCTGGCGGAACTTCGCGACCAATATGACAGCGGTGCCGACCCTGAAGTCATTCTCTCGGATCTTGCGGAACTCACCCATTGGTTGACGCGCCTGAAACTGGCAGACAGTGCCGCCGACGATATGACCGTCACCGAGACAGAACGCGTCAGGGGTCAGGAGATGGCAAAGGCGCTGCCCGTGCGGGTGCTGTCCCGCGTCTGGCAGATGCTCTTGAAGGGCATTGAAGAAGTGCAGCGCGCCACCAAGCCCATCGCCGCCGCAGAAATGGTGCTGGTGCGCCTCGCCTATGTCTCAGATCAGCCTTCACCGGAAGACCTGGTTGCCCGCCTGAAAGACCAGCCCACTGGCGGTGGCACCACGTCCGGTGCGCGCACGTCATCGGCCGCAGCGCCCTCGGGTGGCGCGGGCGGATCGCGCATGGCCCGCGTTGCAGGCGGCGGTGTCGAAATGTCGTCAGACGTGTCGCAGCCATTGGCCGCAGCTCGGTCCGCGCCAGAGTTTCACACCTTTCAGGACGTCATCGCCTTTGCAAAGGCAGAGCGCGACATCCGTCTTGCCCATCTGATGGAGACAGGGCTTCGTCTCGTCCATTTCGAGAAGGGCCGGATTGAAGTCAACGTGATTCAGGGTGACAATTCTGTGGCGGGTCAGTTGGCAGAGCGTCTCAAAGCCTGGACGGGTGAACGCTGGCTTGTCTCAATCTCAAAGGCAGAAGGCGCACCGACCCTCCACGATCAAAAGCAAACCCGGCACAAGGAATTGCGCTCAGAGATTGCAAGCGACCCGCTCGTGAAAGCAGTTTTGGACATGTTCCCCGGTGCCACAATCAAAAACATCGTCGAACCGGAATTGCTGGGCCCTGCGCCCGCAGACGGTATGAGCACCGAAGACGAAGATTGAGGA
>JAVKCY010000128.1:0-16306 GCA_040223265.1 Parvibaculum sp.
TTGAAGGCAAACACACGGTCCGCATCTACAACCTTCTGGCGCGACATGAAATATTCCAACAGGTACCCATCCATGAAAACCTGCTGCCGGTCGTTGAAAGTGTGCTGGACAAAGATTGCCTGATCTCGTCCCTCTCCTCCATCGCCATCACAGGCGGGGAGCGTGCTCAGCCCATCCATGCGGACGATCAGCTCATCAACCTGCAACGCCCGCACGAACCGCTTGTCTGCAATTCCATGTGGGCACTGACTGACTTCACAGAAGAAAATGGCGCAACGCGTCTCGTGCCCCGCTCTCACCTGTGGGATCATTTTCCGGAATATGGCCCGGACGTTCACTACCCCTCCATCCCGGCGGAAATGAAGCGAGGGTCAATCCTCGTGTGGAACGGATCACTTTGGCATGGCGGCGGCGAGAACCGGACCGACAAGCGCCGGATCGGCCTTGCCATGAATTATTGCGCAGGTTTCATTCGCCAACAGGAAAACCAGCAATTGGGCATTCCCCTTGATCTGGCAAAAACCTTTTCACCCCGGCTTCAGGATCTCTGCGGCTTTGGCACCTATCACTCTCTCATCGGCCATATCGACAAACAAACCCCGGCACACCGGCTTTTGGGCCGTGTCACAGGCTTTTCATCCATCTGGGATAAAAGCTGACCACCAAATCCTTGAGCCTGTGCTAGGCTTCGCGAGCGGCACAAAGCAGTCAACCGCACACGGGAGAATTCGATGCAAATAATCAGACGTACTGTTTCTCTCATTCTGCTGGCACTTGGTCTTTATGGCGCGTTTATTGTCTACCAGCAAAGCCAGCTCGCAGCAGCCATTGTCGTCATCTTGAGCCTTTGCCTTGCCATTCCCTTCTGGCTCAATCACAGAAAAGCGGCAGCGGCGCGCACACGCGTTGGGCAAGAGCCGTCCACACGGGCGGAGCATGGCCTCAGACAGGCACGTGCCATGGCTATGCGTGAAGAAGGTGAAGTTTCTGGAATGCCCAAAGGCCGCTAATTAACGAGGCGACCAACGGCTGATGCGCTCGGCAAGGTCTGGCCGCACACGTTCGTCCTGCGGTCCGGGATGACCACCAAGGTAAATGAAACCCGCCACCCGCTCATCACCAACAAGCCCGAGCGCATTCCCAACTTGGTCGTTGAACGCAAACCACTCTGTGAGCCATTGCGCACCAAACCCGAGCGCCATTGCGGCCACCAGCATATTTTGACAGGCCGCACCAGCTGAAAGCTCTTGCTCCCAGGTGGGGATTTTCACGTGGGCCGTCGCACATGAAATCACGCAAATGACCGTGGGTGCCCTCATGAGGCGCAGCGCTTCCAGCGACGCACGTTCCTCTCCGGCGTCAGGGTTCGCCGTAAGAAACACGTCCTTCAACACCTGTCCGAATTCACCCCGCGCGGCACCTTCAAAAATCACAAACCGCCAGGGACCAAGCTTGCCATGATCCGGCACGCGATGTCCCGCGCGCAAAATCAGATCAAGCGCTTCCGCGTCCGGTCCATCTTCAGTCATCAACGCACACGATACCGATCGACGTGTCAGCAGGAGATCAATCAGGCTCGGGTTCGCTTCGATGGCAGGCATGCACTTCTCCGTTGATGAATGTCCAAGGACATAAGCCTTTTTGAAGAAATTGCAATCGACTCGCAATGATTTCAGTGGACATTAGATACACTGAAATATTCAATTCTATATGGATAAATTCGCGCATCGCGTGCAAATAGGTTGTGTCGCTTATTTCGCTGCATTCACAAGTAGCGTCTCCCCTGTTTTGGCGGGGGCCTGGCCGCTTCCCGAAGGAGACACGCTCGCCATTGTTCAAGTATCCCATACTCTCGCGCATCGAAATTTTGATCAATCCGGCAATGCCACATCACGGGGCCGCTTCAGCAAAATCGAGCCACAGCTTTATGTCGAGCATGGCTTGACGAAGCAGATCACATTGCTTGGAAAGTTTTCCCGTTCCACAGACCAGAGCGTCGCCTTTGGTCAGGAATTCACGGATGTAAATTTCAGACGCGCCGAAATTGGCGCACGCGCCTACCTTTTCACCTGGCGCGAAACGCTTTACACCGTGGACGTGATTTTCGGACGAACGCTCGGCGCAAGTACAAACGACCCCGCCGCATCGCAGAGCGGCGATCTTGACTATGAGTTTGGCCTCACCACCGGAACCACTTTCACCGAATTTGGCCTTAACGGGTTCAACGAAACACGGATTGCCTATCGTCAGCGTCCCGGCGCCCGCCCCGCCGAAGCGAAGGTCGATGTCACCATGGGCGTTCACGTCAATGACCAATGGCTGGTCATGCTGAAAAACCAGACGGAAAATTCGCTTGGGCGAACGCCCTCACCACGCGGTCACTTCTGGGCCAACAAGGGGGAACTGAGCGTCGTGCACGATCTGGAGCCAGGCTTCAGCATCGAGGCCGGCGCCTTCCGCACCATTGCAGGACGCAACGTGTTGAAAGAAACCGGCCTCAAGCTCGCATTCTGGTATCGGTTTTAACCCTGAGCGCGGCGCGCAAGGTCAGGTGGTGTGGCTTCTGCGCGTAAAGCCACAATCGCCTCATCAAGATCCATCACAGTCTGGTCCTTGGAGCCAAGACGGCGGATCGAAACCTTGCCCTCTTCCGCTTCTTTCATACCCACCACCATGATCACCGGCACCTTGCCGACGGAATGCTCCCGCACCTTGTAATTGATCTTCTCGTTGCGAATGTCGCTCTCAACCCGCAAACCCGCAGCGCGAAGTTTTTCCGTCACAGCCAGACCATAGCTATCCGCCTCCGACGTGATTGTCGCGACAACCGCCTGAACAGGGGCGAGCCACAAAGGAAGCTTGCCCGCGCAGCTTTCAATCATAATCCCGATGAACCGCTCCAGCGTACCCAGAATAGCCCGGTGCAACATGACCGCAAATTTACGCGATCCATCCTCGGCAACATAAGTCGCGTTCAACCGCTCCGGCAGAACATAATCAAGCTGCAAGGTACCCACCTGCCATGACCGGCCAATCGCATCTTTCAGATGGAATTCAAGCTTTGGTGCGTAAAACGCACCCTCGCCTTCCGCGATGATATATTTGTGTCCGGTGGCTTCAAGCGCGGCGCCCAATGCCTTCTCCGCCGCGTCCCAACGCTCAATCGTCCCGCCAAATTTTTCAGGCCGTGTCGCGAGTTTGATCACAACATCGTCAAACCCCATATCTTCATAAACCGCGTAAAGCAGATTGACGAAATGCTCCGTCTCCGACTGGATCTGCTCTTCGGTGCAGAAAATATGCGCATCATCCTGCGTCATCTGGCGCACACGCATCAGGCCGTGCAGCGCGCCGTGCGCCTCGTTGCGATGGCAACACCCAAACTCCGCCATACGCATCGGCAGATCGCGATAGGACTTGATGCCCTGATTGAAAATTTGCACATGCGCCGGGCAGTTCATCGGCTTGATCGCCATCAGGTCCGCTTTGCCTGAAAGCACGGGACCTTCATCTTCCGTGTTTGGCACTTCATCCGGCACGACAAACATGTTCTCGCGATACTTGCCCCAATGGCCGGACTGTTCCCAAAACTTCGACGCCATGAGCTGAGGCGTTTTCACTTCCTCATAGCCAGACTTGTTCAAGCGGCGACGGATATAGGCCTCGAGCTGATTGTAGATGACAAACCCTTTCGGGTGCCAAAAGACAGAGCCTTGCGCCTCTTCCTGAAAGTGATAAAGGTCCATCTCGCGACCGATCTTGCGATGGTCACGCTTTTCAGCCTCTTCCACCATATGAAGATATTGCTTGAGATCTTTTTCGCTCGCCCAGCACGTACCATAAATGCGCTGCAACACTTCATTGCGACTGTCACCACGCCAATAGGCGCCCGCGAGCTTGGTCAGTTTGAAAGCCTTGCCGAGCTTGCCCGTTGACGGCAGGTGCGGCCCGCGACAAAGGTCAAGCCAATCCCCCTGGCGATAGATGCGCACATCTTCGCCCGCTGGGATGCTCTCAATGATCTCCGCCTTGTAGGCCTCGCCGATCTTTTTGAAATAGGCAACCGCCTCATCCCGGTTCCAGACCTCGCGAACAATCGCTTCATCTCGGTCCACGATTTCAACCATCTTCTTTTCAATGACTTCAAGGTCCTCAAGCCGAAACGGCTCGGAGCGCGCGAAGTCATAAAAGAAACCGTTCTCGATCACAGGACCGATAGTGACCTGCGTGCCGGGAAACAGCTCCTGCACAGCCTCCGCCATCACATGCGCCGCATCATGGCGAAGAAGCTCAACCCCGTCATCACTATCAGGCGTCACAATCTCAACGGCAGCGTCCCGGTCGATGACCGAACAAAGATCATCCACCTTGCCATCAAGTTTCAGCGCCACCGCCTTCTTGGCAAGTGATTTGGAAATGCTCTCCGCAAGCTCAAGCCCCGTAAGCGGTGCCGCGACCTCACGTACAGATCCATCCGGCATCGTCAACTTAATCATCTCTCGTTCCTTCCAGCCTCTGCACATGAGCATGAGGCACTGTTACCGGGCATGTCTTGTCGAAGCTTGCGTGACCAGTGGCCATAGCGCCAGGGTGCATACCATGGCTGCACCGCCAACACCTCCGGCACCGGATCAAACCCGTGCGACCCCCAGGGGTGGCACCGAAGAATACGCGACAGGCTGAGCCAGCCGCCCCGCCATCCCCCATGGCGCGAAACCGCGTCCAGCGCATAAGCCGAACATGTCGGCAAGTGCCGACATTTGGGCCCCATCAACGGCGAAAGCGTCCAGCGGTAAAACTGAACCAGCCCTATCAGGAGATACGCGAGCGGACTGCGCCGCATGAGGTTTCCTTCACAAGTGTCGATCCGACTTTGATTCCATCAAAGCCAAGAGAACCCTAACTATCGTCAATATTGGCGCCGCTCAACAGTTGAGGAACATAAAATCAGCCCAAAACTGTTTGAAAACAGCGCATTTCGTCAATTTTTGGAGATTGGGGCCCGGAGCGCGCACGCGTTGGAGGCCAGCCGGCTCGGGTTCAGACCGAGCCGGTGCTAGTGCCGGTCCCGGTGCTGGTCGTAGTGAGAGTGGTGCCGGTTGCAACCTCCAGCACAAGGAACACGCCCGAACGCACAAATCGGCGTGCAGCCTTGAGGCCACCTCTCCCGTTCAAATTGTGCGTCACATGTTTCATCGTCTCACCTTTAGAGGCGTTTTATAGCAGAAGAGTGAGCGCAGGGTAAACACCGGCTCAGCCACCAACCCCCATCGCCTGATCGACCGCGTCGCAGGTCGCCTCAAACGTGAGGAGTGTTGAGGCATGGCGCGCCTTGTAATCGCGCACCGGCGTTAGCACTTCCGCATCCGCCCATTTGCCGGTCGGTGGTTCCCCACCCTCTTTCAGCATTTTGCGCATCGTATCGCGGAGCGTGTGAAGCTCTTCTGCCGTAGAGCCCACAACATGTGCCGCCATGATGGAGGATGACGCCTGACCGAGCGCACACGCCTTCACGTCATGGGCGAAGTCCACCACCCGGTCGCCTTCCATCTTCACTTCAACACTGACCTTGGACCCGCAAAGCTTGGAGACGGCACTCGCCACACCATCGGCATGATCAAGATGCCCGATGCGCGGAATATCCGACGCGAGCTTCAAAATCCGCTGATTGTAAATATCATCCAGCATGGGCCCTACTTCTTACGCTTTGCGCCAGCTCGTGCCACCGGCGCCGTCCTCGATCAGAATACCCGCCGCGGCAAGCTCATCGCGGATACGGTCCGCTTCAGCAAAATTCTTTGCCGCCCGTGCCGCGTTCCTCGCCTCTATCTGGGCCTCAATGGCCGCCGCATCAAGCCCCCCCTTGGCCGAGGGTGCACCTTCAAACCAGGCTTTGGGCTCCTGCTGCAACAGTCCCAGCAGTTTTCCGGCCTGCAACAGACCGGCTTTTAGCCGTGCCTTCTCGGTCTCATCTGTCGCGACATTGGCGAGTTTCGCCATGGCAAAAAGTTCTGCCAGCGCCTTGGGCGTATTGAGATCATCGAGCAGCGCGTCAAGGAACCCCGCCGCCATCTGATCGCCATTGGCGGGGACCACATCGCCAAGCGTCTTCAACGCGCCGTAAAGCCGGTCAAGCATCGCCTTCGCCTGCGGCAACACATCGTCATTCCAGTCGAGCGGCTGGCGATAATGCGCATTGAGAAGTGCGAGGCGGATAGCCTCGCCGGGTGCATCGGCAATCAGATCATGCACAAGCAACACATTGCCAAGTGACTTCGACATCTTCTCCGAGTTCATGTTCACAAAACCATTGTGCAGCCAATAGCGTGCAATCGGCGCGCCACCGTGACTGCAGGCGCTCTGCGCGACCTCGTTTTCATGGTGGGGAAACTGAAGGTCGATCCCGCCGCCGTGAATATCAATCGTCTCGCCCAGATGTTTTTCGATCATGGCGGAGCATTCAATATGCCAGCCCGGTCGGCCGCGTCCCCAGGGACTGTCCCAGCCAGGTTGCGCATCGGTGCTCGGTTTCCATAACACAAAGTCCGCCGGGCTCTTTTTGTACGGTGCAACTTCCACCCGCGCACCGGCGATCATCTCGTCCATCGGGCGACGCGACAATGAGCCATATTCAGGGAAGCTCGGCACATCGAAAAGCACATGCCCCTCCGCTGCATAGGCATGACGGGCGGCAATCAACCGCTCCATCATCGCAATCATCTCGGCAATCGTTTCGGTCGCGAGCGGCTCAATGTCCGGTCGCTCAACCCCGAGCGCGCCCATATCATCGCGGTAAATGTCGGCATAGCGTTCCGTGATCACCGAAATATCGACGCCTTCTTTCGCGGCCATATCGATGATCTTGTCCTCAATATCGGTAATATTCCGGGCATAGACGACTTTGGGAAAAAGATGCCGCAAGACGCGCGCGAGCGTATCGAACACCACAGCAGGCCGCGCATTGCCAATATGGGCATGATTATAGACCGTCGGTCCGCAGACATACATCGTCACCCGGGCCGGATCCTGAGGCTGAAAAGCCTCTTTGGAGCGGGTCAAATTATTGTGCAGGTAGAGGACGGGCTGAGTGCTGGCGGTCATGTCTGTCTCGCGTGTTTCGTCAGATGCTTGTCGGGGCCCAACCACCCGCGACAAACGCGAGCTGGCTAAGCCAGTGATTCTGTTCGTGTTTTTCTACAGCTTTGACAGGTCATACCAAATCTCCTCACGCGAGGATATACGCCAAAAAGGCAGTTTTCCAGCCTTTATGAGCGTCAAATCCTAAAATACCACAAAGAAAAACGGGTTAAGCCTTGCGCAAGCTCACCTATCTGTTCCCTTGATACGCCTTTTGCGCAACGCTATATGCATCCTTTAGACGGTGTCGCATCAGCTGCCGCATGGCATAAACCCCGTGCTTGATGGGCAAAATGGCCGGACTGGAAAGCAATTGTGCTTGCAGCCGTCCATGACTTGAACCGGTCGTACATCGACGTGGGTAGCCCCACGAGCGGCCGGGAAACCCCAAACGAGATTGGTCATATGGACATGAACTCTGTAGTAGAAGACTTGAAGAAATCCACCACAAAAGACGCACGCCCCAGCCGCAAGGAAGCCGAAGCCGCCGTTCGCACGCTGATTTCGTGGGCGGGCGACAATCCTGATCGTGAAGGTCTCATAGAAACGCCAAAGCGCGTGGTGAAAGCCTATGAGGAGTTCTTCGCAGGCTATGACGAAGATCCGGACGAAGTGCTGGGCAAAACCTTTGAAGAAGTCGAAGGCTATGACGACATGGTCATGCTGCGCGACATCGATCTGGAGAGCCATTGCGAGCATCATATGGTCGCTATTCTAGGCCGGGTGCATATCGCCTATATGCCAACCGCAAAGGTGGTCGGCATTTCAAAACTTGCCCGCGTGATTGAGATTTACGCAAAGCGTCTCCAGACCCAGGAAACCATGACGGCCCAGATCGCAGATACAATCAATCGCGTGCTGGCGCCAAAAGGCGTTGCCATCTTGATCGAAGCAAAGCATCAATGCATGACGACACGCGGCATTAAAAAACCGGATGTCGCCACGATTACAAGCCAGTTCACCGGTGTCTTCAAAACAGACCCGAATATGGAACGGCGTTTCCTTACCATGATCCGGGGCTACTAAGCCTCAAGTTCACGGAAACCCGCTCCGCCAAAAGACAAGAGGAGCAGACCCCGTGACCAACCTGCCAACATTTGCAAGCCTTTCCTCGAAAAACGACATCGAGGAAGGGCTTCTTTTTGCGCCGAAGTTCGACGAGAGCGGGCTTATCCCTGCCATCACGACGGACGCAAAGACTGGCGAGCTTCTGATGCAAGCCTGGATGAATGAAGAAGCACTCGCCCGCACCATCGCCACCGGTGAAGCCTGGTACTGGAGCCGCAGCCGCAAAGAGCTTTGGCACAAGGGCGCCACCAGCGGTCAGATGCAGATCGTCAAGGACATCCGCACGGATTGTGATCAGGACGCGGTCTGGCTCATTGTCGAACCCCAAGGCGATGGCGGCTGCTGCCATGTCGGCTTCCGCTCCTGCTTTTACCGCTCGGTTCCCGTCGGCCAGACGGACGGACAGGTCAAACTCGTGCGCGACCGAGAGAAACTGTGAAGCATCCCATACCCTCTCAAATCATGAGTTCTGAAACCATCGAGATCAGCGTCACCTACGCCACGAAACAAGACGCCCTCATTGCCGCAAGATCTCTTGTGGAGAAAATGCTTGCCGCCTGTGTCCACATTGAGGGGCCGTTAACGAGTGTTTATCGCTGGAAGGATGAGATCGCGGAGGAAACCGAATGGCAGCTCACCGCGAAGACGAGGGTCGCCTTGGAAAAAGAGGTGATCACCCACCTCCAACAGAGCCATCCTTATGATCTTCCCGTGATCCTGACCCACACGACCCAAACGTCAGATGACGTTGCCGCCTGGATCGCGGCTGAAACCAAACCTTAACACCTCCTGCACGCGACCTTCAGATTTGGGTCAGCGTCAACGACCTACCCTTTGCACTTTGGAAACACACCTGTGCCACACTGATCTTTAGTTGAGTGAGAGGCCAGAAGGCTGACGGGAACAGCTGATGAGTATGTCAAAGATCAAAATCGGGATCGCGTTTGGATCGGGCGTTGCGCGGGGCTGGGCACATATTGGTGTCCTGAAGAGTCTCACGAAAGCAGGCTTCGCCCCCGAAATTATCTCCGGCACGTCCATTGGTGCACTGGTCGGCGGTTCTTACGCCGCAGGAAAACTCAATCAGTTGGAACAGTTCGCCCTCTCCTTCCACGGTCGCAAACTCATCAATCTGCTCGACCTTCGCCTGGGGGGCGCAGGGCTCATTGGCGGCAAGCGCCTTGAGCGGCTCATGGAACAACATCTGGGCGACGTTCAGATTGAGCATCTGGGCCGCACCTTTGTTGCGGTTGCAACAGAACTTTCTACGGGACATGAAGCCTGGTTGCGGGAGGGCTCCATCGTCAATGCCATTCGCGCATCCTACGCATTGCCCGGTCTCTTTGAGCCCGTATTGCATGATGGCCGTTGGCTGATTGACGGCGCGCTCGTGAACCCCATTCCCGTTTCCGCCTGCCGCGCCATGGGCGCGCGTCTGGTGATCGCCGTTAATCTCAACTCCGATGCGCACGGGATTTCAAATCACTTTGACGGCCACATGATTGAAACCATGCGGACCGAACAGCACCCAGCAAGCTGGCGTCAAAAACGTCATGCCAAACAAGCATCCAAAACCGGAGAGATACAAAAGAAGAGTATCGCCCGGCAAATTCTGGGATCACGAAGAGAAACACCGGGCCTCACCAGCGTCATGGTCGGCGCGCTCAACATCATGCAGGACCGCCTGTCGCGGTCGCGCCTTGCAGCTGATCCCGCCGATGTCACCATCACGCCGCATGTCGGCCATATCAGCCTCATCGACTTTGACAAGGCGCAAGAGCTGATCGCCAAAGGCGAAGCCGCAGCAACGCACGCCGTACCCTTCATCGAGCGGGCACTTTCTCAAATGAACGGCGGCATAGAACCGTCCGGCCTTCAGCCAGTGGCGATATAAAGCCGAAGCTGCTCTGCTTCTCGCTCCGTTTCGGCAATCCGGTGCTTGACCACATCGCCGATGGAAACAATACCGATCAATATGTCGTCTTCAACAACGGGCAAGTGGCGGAACCGCTTGCCGGTCATCAGGTTCATCAGCTGATCGAGCGTATCTTCCCGCGTGCAGGTAATCACGTTCTGTGTCATCACCTGCCCGATCTCCATATCAAGCGCCTCAGCGCCCGCAAGAGAAAGAGTGCGTACGATGTCGCGCTCAGAAATAATGCCGCGGACTCTGTCACCATCCATGACAACCAGCGCACCAATTTTCTTTTCAGTGAGCAGACTTGCAGCACGAGCAAGCTTCGTGGAAGTGTCAACAGTGGTGACAGCTCCGCCCTTACCTTTAAGAATGGCCTCAACGTTCATCGCGAATTCTCCCAGCAGTGGGTCCAAATTACGCCATCAGGTAATGCTCAAAGAGCGTCCCGTCTTGTTGCGGGCTTGCGAGCCACTCCCGAAGCACTCAGATGAAAAGTTCGAGCAAGCTCTATCTTTCACTCCGTCCAGCGCACATAGTAAAATCATGAGCGAGACGCGACGGCGATGCAAGGGTTCATCTTAAATTACCGTAAACAAGGCCCGTTTTCGGCCATAATTCCGCCGTACCGCGGATAAGAATAGGCGACCACACAAGAGCGGATTCGTGACACATCCGTCACGTAAATCCGCAGGCGGAGGGATAAGATGCTGGGAAACCTCTACGCTAAACGCGTAACCAGAGATCTGGACACATGGGTCGCGAACGGTTGGATAACCAAAGACAATGCGCTCGCCATCCGCACATCTCTCGACGGTGAGGATGATGCAAGTCGCCTCCCTGCCATCATCTCAATTTTAGGTGGTGTCCTGATTGCTTTCGCCGCCATGGCCTTCGTCGCGGCCAATTGGCAGGAAATGTCGAAAGCGACACGCCTTGGCCTGCTCGGCCTTACGATGTGGGGCACCTATGGCGCAGCCCTCTGGGCACACCTGAAAGGCAAGACAGCCCTTGCCGAAACCGCCCTCCTCATTGCCTCCGGCCTCTTTGGCGCGAGCATCATGCTCATCGGGCAAATGTACCACATGCCCTCAGACTTTTCGTCGGGCCTCCTTGCCTGGGGTGTCGGCACCATCGTGACCGCGCTTGCTATCAAATCGCGCGCAGCACTCGGCGCCAGCCAACTGATCTTCGCCGGCTTTTTGATGAACGGCCTCACTGGTTCGGCCTTGCAGATCAGCTATCTCGTGCCGAGGCTTGCCACAACCTATCTGGCCTTCCGTCAAAACTGGGCGCCACTAAAACACCTTTCCCTCATCGGATTGCTTATGTGGATTTTCGGCAATGCTCTTGTCATCGGCGACATTAGCTCAGTCTCCCCAACGGAAATTATTGGTTGTCTCGCCGCCCTTCTCGCTTTTGGATGGATTTTCGCTGCGTATCTTGAGAGCAAAGGGAGTTCATTTGCCCGCTCAACCCAGAACTATCTGGCCTTCTGTCTCTTTGTTCTGATCTGGCTGCCGCAGGTCGCGGAGGAACAGGCGAGCGCAACTGCCCTGCTGGGCGCCCTGTTGGCCACAATGCCACTCCTGGCAGGAGCGACCTATTGGCTCTCCCGGCGTGTCGAGCATCTGCACGCGGTTGATGCCCTCGCCTTCTCGGCTTTCCCGGCAGTGCCGCTCATACAAACCGCGATGCTCTACACAACCGACACGTCGGACATGTGGCTGCTCGCACCTCTCTATCTCGCCATGACGGTTTGGCTCATCGCTTATGGATCGCGCGCCTTCAATCGCTTTCTGGTCAATCTGGGTTTTGCCGCCTTCGCAGCGGAAGTCCTCTTTCTTTACTTTGAGACATTCGGCACGCTGCTCGACACATCCGCCTTCTTCCTTGTTGGGGGTGTATTGCTGATTGCAGGTGGGTTGCTGCTTGAGCGAATGAGACGACGCACCTTACCCGGCAAACCCGTGGAGGACGGCCAATGACCCGCACACGTTTGATTTTGGGGATCGCCCTTGCCGCCGTCGTTCAGACCGCCATCCTGACACAAATGGTAATGGGGCAGGTCCGCCTGCTCAATTCCCCGACCGAAGCGATTTTGAAAACCGTTCCGGTCGATCCCCGCGACATATTCCGCGGTGATTATGTAATCTTGAACTATGAGATGGAACAACTTCGAAACGACAGAGTAGATATCGCGACCGACGTCCAACAGGATCAGGATATCTATATCGTCCTCAATCTGACCCTTCCCTTTGCCACACCGGTGAAGGTGCTGGCGTCACGACCGGAGACACTGGAGCCGGGCCAGGCGGTCATTCGTGGCAGTGCCTATTGGGTAGACACGGTCCAGCGCCAGCCAACCGACACAGGTTGTGGTGATTGCACCAGCCTCTCTCTTTCACTTCCAATCGACAGCTACTTTGTACCCGAAGGCACCGGAACCGAAATCGAACAATATCGGAATGAGCGTGCACTCGGCGTCATCGTCGCGCTGAACGAAGATGGCGACGCCGCCATTAAAGGCTTGATGATGGATGGCAAAAAGATTTACGACGAGCCATTGTTTTAAAAAAGGTACGACCCCGGACATGAAGTCCGAGGCCGCAACAAAACAGGCTCCAGCAAGCTGCTATTTCAGAAGCTGGCCCAATTCCCGTGGAAACCGTAAGGCACGCGCGTTGGCAGTTCCGCCGAGCCAATAGGCCCTTTGGAAATGTCCTTCGTATCGAGAACCACAAAGTCAGACAGGTTCTTGTTGCCATCATAGACAAGCGACACGACATACCCGTCACCCTCTGCCGCCGCCTCGTGACGCGGAACAAACACAGGCTCGTGCACAAAGCACCCTTCACCCGGCTCCCAGAGCTTGCGGTTCCCGGTTTTCAGATCGACGTGAACAATCGTGTCAAACGGTGAACCCGGCGCGTGGGGGCGATTGATTGTGGCGTAGAACCCTTGGGTATAGGCATGGCCAACAAACCGCTCATCGAACCGTGGGAACTCACCCCCTAAGTCCGTCAACGCCGTCTCCGTATAGCTGTTCGTGTTGCTGTCAAGATCAAAGGTCCAGCGTACCAACTGCCCAAGCTCCGTTCCAAGATCAGTCATCTTGTTACCGTCAACATCCGGGAACAGGGGAACGCGCGAATATTTCATCACATCGGCAATGACTTTCGTATGCCCACCTCCATGCACCGTGTAAGCATTCATCGGATGGTAGACATAACAGGGATCACCCTCGAACCAACGAATGGTATCGACGCTCTCGTTGCGCCCCATAATCCCGATCCAGCTGGACTGACTTTGGTCCCAGGCAATGGTCGGTCCACCCTTCATAATCCGATCAACATCAATGGTCGCCGGAAAGATCGGGAAAATGACATGTTCGTCGGTCGTGATGAAATCATGCACCATGCTGGCATAAGGTGCCTTGAACATTTCCGTCCGCGTCATCGAACCGTCAGAGGCCACAACATTATAAGAAATGTCCGGCGAGCCCGGCCCCGCTGCCATATAGCCGAAAAACAGCATCTCCCCCGTCTTGGGATCAAACTTCGGATGCGCCGTCATCGGCCCCGCATACTTACCCTTGAACGTCCAAGGCCCTTCTGTCTCAAGCGTCCGCATATCCATCAGCATGGGGCTTGAGCCCTCATCAAGCGCCCAGAGTTTACCTGCGTGCGCAACCACATTCGTATTGGCAACATTGCGCGGAATACCTTCCGCGCCGGGTGCTGATTGCCCGCCAAAACTCGTATCAATCAGCCGCTCACCTTTTTCCCGCTGCACTTTGTACTGCTCGGTGCGCACCCAGCGATTGCGGAAGCTTGCCTTGCCATCTTCGACATGGATCGCGTGGATCATGCCTTCGCCAAGGAACCAATGGTGGGAATGCCCCAGCGGCGGGAACATCGGGTTCGGGCCATTCCGATAAAGGGTCCCTTGGAGGCCCGACGGGATTTCGCCCTTCACAACCAGATCCGGCGCGTCACATTCCGCCAAAACGGGTGCAAAATTATTCTGCAAAACAGGTATATTCGGAAACGGTATTGTCATCGGGTCCTCCTCAAACGCGAATGATCGACCAACTGAATTGCGCTTAAAATAACACTGTTATATATTTCTTCAAGCGCCTTATCTGCACAAATTTTTGAGACCCGACCGACACAAATGAACACAGATACAAAATTGCGGAAAACCCGCCGGATTTCGGCCCAGGCTCAGCGGACTGAAATTCTGGATGCGGCGAGTGAAATGCTTGCAAAGCTGGGGCCCGATGGTTTGTCCGTGCGCAAGCTCGCCACCAGTCTAGGCACCTCCACAATGGTCATTTACACGGCCTTTGGCGGGAAAGAAGGCCTGATCTCCGCTCTCTATGACGAAGCCTATGAGCGCATGGCGGAGATGCAACAAAACGTGCCCCGGCCCAATAACCCGCTGGAATGGTTGGCGCGCCTTGGCGCCGCCTACCGCCACTTCGCACTCACCTACCCCGCCTATTACGCCTTGATGATCTCGTCGACGCTGCCCCTGCCAGAAATACAAACCGGGCATCCGGCAGCCGACCCAGCTACCATCAATGAACCCGTCGCACGGGGTATTGCCCGGCAGCGCGCCTATCATTCAATTGAGGATTGTGTGTCTGCCTGTCAGGCCGCCGCCTATTTTGACCCGGCGCTGAAACCGTCAGACATAACGGCAGTCCTTTGGGCAACGGTGCATGGGCATGCAAGTCTGGAGCTTGCGGGCTTTCACGCGACGCCTGAAGACGCCGAGCGCGCCTTCCTTCTACTTACCAGCGCCATTCTCACAGGGCTCCTCACCCGCAAGGGAAGGACCTATTGGACTAAGCAGCAAAACAATTGAACTGCGCATCCATCGTATCAATTCAGATCGACAACACGTCTAGAAACCCGTTGACCCCTCGTCCGACGGGTCATCCTCGCGAGGTGGAAAGGTCCCGATCGGGAACGGCTTATCGTCCTGGCCGAAGGTGATGTAGGCAAGGCAGTCGCGCGTATAGGCCGCCAAACGTTGGCTGAAGGAGAGAAGTTCGCTGTTCTTCTCGCCAGTGACAAACAGCAGGATCAGTTGCACCGCACCTGCAACAATGGAAAGTGCAAACGCAATCCGACCTGCTATCCAAAACCCGATCATATAAAGAAGGCGTTGCCAAAGAGGCTCTTTATCTGCGTCTTCATCATCATCGAAGGAGATATCTTCAGGTTCATCTTGCGCTGACGAACGGCTCATTTTGGGGCTCCAGCAAGTCGAAAAAAGAGAGAGCAGCGTCTCCGCTGCCCTCTAAACATGGGAACTCACATGGGATTGTCAATGGGCGAAACGCTCAGTAATCAGACGGACTGCTCAGTCGCCACGCCACTTGCCATAGCCCACATTGCCCGGCCCACCAGACGGTGAGCGCTTCATCGGGTCAAACAACCCGAAAAGCAGGAGCCCTGCGACAAACCCGCCCAGATGCGCCTCCCAGGCAATGGCCGCTGTCTGCCCGTCGAGCGTCAGGCCGGAAAGCCCAAACACGAGATTGAGCGCCAGCCAGACGCCAACGAACAAAAGCGTTCGCCGGTCGGTCAGCGCACGCAAGATGGTTGCCTGTGCCCGCGGGGCACCGGGGACCGACGGGTCCCGCGCTGTCAGGAGCCCCAGCGGTCCATCCGCCAGAAAAACAAACCGCGCCGCGCCCCCCATCAGGCCCGAGATAGCGCCAGACGCCCCGACCACAAAGGCAAGCTCCCCGGCATGCAAGGCAACATGGGTGAGCCCGCCGATAATACCGGTGAGGAAAAAGAAGGACACAAACCGGATCGCGCCAAACCGCCGCGCAAGAGGTGTTCCAAACGCCAAGAGCCAGACACAATTGAAAATCAGGTGTGTCCAGTTCGCATGCAGGAACATGTGGGTGACAAACCCCGCAAGGTCTACCAGCACACCACCTGGCAAGGGCAAAAACTCTCCCGTTGGCGACGGCGCAAAGCGTGCAGGGCTTAACGCAAAATAGGCAATGAGCCTGTTCTGCTCTGAAGGGTCGAGAAACAAACTGATCACATGCACACCCACCAGCATACCGATCAGCCCAACCACAACGGCGGGGGCATTGAACGCTGGCGGTTCCTTTATACGTCCGGTCTCCTGGTCAAACTCAGCCACGGGTCAGTGCAT
>JAVKCY010000129.1:0-87619 GCA_040223265.1 Parvibaculum sp.
TAGCCGGTCTTACAGCACAGACATCTCAGGCAGACGGCGTGCTTTGCCACTCCGGTACCGCGATTTGGAGAAATCCAAACAGGAACTGGATCGGCGTCACTCGGTCAGGTCTTCGGATTAGCACGGTAGCAAATGGGCCCCGTTCTAGTGGGGCCTCGGGATTAAGGCGGATCGGGCGACATGTGTGGCCCGACGGGAATGAGACGGAGCCACCATGGCAGCGAAAGCCACTCAAAAGTCAAAGACCGCGACAGCCAAGAAAACCAAAACAACAACCAAAGCAGCGGCCAAGAAAACCACTGTGAAAAAAGCAGCTGCGCCAAAGGCAAAAACGACACCTAAGAAGGCCACGCCGAAAAAAGCTGCCGCCAAAGCAACAAGCAAAACCGCAACTAAAAAGACGGTGGCCAAAAAGGCCGCACCCGGAAAGACAGCGGTAAAGAAGACGGTGACGAAAAAACCGGCTGCGGCCAAGCCAGCAACCAAAACCACCGCCACGAAATCAAGCACGGTGAAAGCCGCCCCCACAAAGCCGGCGGAGACCAAAAAAACCGCTGCAAAGAAGAAGACCGCTGTGAAGAGTGCTACCGCAAAGACCGCGGCCAAAAAGGCTGCACCAAAGTCCGCAAGCAAAGCCCCAAAGGCAAAAGCTGCTCCCAAAGCCAAAAAGGCAACAACGAAAAAGACCGCTGCAAAAAAACCTGCTGCCAAACTGACTGCTGGAACAAATGCCCCCAAGAAACCCGTCATCGCGCGAACAAAGCCAATCATTGCGCGACCGGCAAAAGTGGCGCGGCCTGAGCCTGCAGCAATCCGTCCGATGGAGAAGAGCGAGCCGAAAGTCACGGTTGAGCCAGCGCCCAGCCCCAAAAACCTGGACTTCAAACCAGATCAGTATGTCGTTTATCCGTCCCACGGTGTTGGCAAGATAGATTCCATTGAACGCCAGGAAGTCGCAGGCCATGTGCTTGAGCTCTACGTCATCACGTTTGAGAAAGACAAAATGACGCTCCGCGTGCCGACCAACAAGTCGGAGACCGTGGGTATGCGCAAGCTATCTGATGCCAAAGTGGTCACAGACGCGATCAATACACTGAAAGGCAAAGCGAAGGTCAAGCGCACCATGTGGAGCCGTCGTGCACAAGAATATGAGGCCAAAATCAACTCCGGCGATCTCATTTTCATCGCTGAAGTTGTGCGTGACCTCTACCGCTCAGATAAGCAACCTGAACAATCCTATTCGGAACGCCAACTCTATGAAGCGGCGATCGACCGGATGGCCCGCGAAGTAGCGGCCGCCGATAATATGACGGACACAGCCGCCGTCAGCCGCCTGGAAGAGGTATTGGTCGGCTCTAGCGTCAAAGCCGAAAAAGCAGCGGCCAAAAAAGCTGAGGAAGAAGCTGCTGCTGCGGATGCGGAAGCCCCCGAAAGTGCATAAATGAAAGTGCATAAAACAAAATGCACAAAATCTAGGCATTAGACAGATCGAGAGCCCGGCAATGCCGGGCTCTTTTTTGTCCACCTCTCATTCCAGTCCCATTGATCCGAACCTCTCCGCCGGACGTAGAACGTTGAAAGCGACCACGAGAGGAACAGACAATGAGCAACCAAAACTCTTTCCGGAACAATGCAAGCACCAGTGAGGATCGCCGCTTCATCAAAGTCGCGATGGCCCATCCACTTCTGTCGGCAGAAAGAGAACGCGAACTCGCACTCAAATGGCGCGACGAGGAAGACGCTCACGCCCTCCATCAACTCACGAGTGCCTACATCCGCCTGGTTGTGTCCATGGCGTCGAGATTTCGCAATTACGGCCTTCCACTTTCCGACCTCATACAGGAAGGCAATATCGGCCTCATGCAGGCAGCCATGCGCTTCGAACCGGAACGCGAATTGCGGTTCTCGACCTATGCCACATGGTGGATCCGTGCATCAATGCAGGATTTTGTCCTGCGCAACTGGTCAATTGTCAGAACCGGAACGACATCGGCACAGAAGAAACTCTTCTTCAATCTGCGGCGCATGAAGTCAAAAATCCGGAACGGAACCAGCGATCAACTCACAGCCGAAAGTCGAAACTGGATTGCAACCGAACTTGGCGTCAAACCTCAGGACGTAGAGCAAATGGACGGGCGCCTGAGTGCCGGAGACCGCTCTCTGGATGTCTCGCCCGGCACCGATGCGGATGAAAGCAACGCAAGCTGGTTGGACCGGCTTGTCTCAGACGCACCGACGCCCGAAGAAAATCTCATCGCCGAAGATGAGCAGAGCCGCGCCCGCGAATGGATCCAGGGAGCATTCAAAATGCTGAACGAACGCGAGCAGGCCATCATCACTCACCGCCAGCTCAAAGACGAAACCGTAACGCTTGAACAGCTCGGAAAAAAATTCGGGATATCGAAAGAACGTGTCCGCCAAATCGAAGGAAGGGCAATGCAAAAGCTCAAAGACGCAATCACGTCGCAACAAACCCGCCAGCCCCATGAGCCCAGCATGAGCTCCATGAGCTCATGAGACTGGCTTAATCAGCTTGAGCCAGCTCTCACATCTTCGATGATAATCTTGATCGGTTCATCCCCAAGTATCTCGGCCTGTGTACGACCATTGAGCAATCGAAATCGTGCCAGCGGGAAATCATCACTCGCCATGAGAGAGGCCGCGTCAACGATCGACATCGCCTTCGTGGGTTGAACAACAGTCACACGCCAAGGCCCGATGGAAGCTTTTTCAGCGGCGCTCAGCCGACGGAAGCTCGCTATCATATTGCGAACGACCTCGTCATATTGCGCACCCATTTGGGGTGCAATACCAATCAGGAAGCGATAGACCTGATTTGGTGAAAAGGCCACAGCAACAATCAGCGTGTTCAACCCTTGCAGGCGTGTACGTGCCGAGGCCGCCTGCATACCATTCAACTCAAATCGCTGCACATCGTGAACCGCAAGCTGCACAGCCCAGACATCGCGAAGGTAATAGGCAATATCCGCGTCTGCACTTTTCTCAGCGCTATCAAACTTCACGATTGTTTTGTTCGGCCCCAGCGCCCAGACGGCATTTGGCGTATTGGTCAGCTGAAACCCGTCTGCTACCTCAAACTGATAGCCTTCAATAGCGTGCACAAAGCGCGTTCCCCGCACATACCCATCATCCGGGTTGTCACCATAGAGAAGACCATCCACCGCCGTGAGATAGGCTGAGCGCTTACGGCCAGACGCATTTGGTGAGCCGACACGTGCAACAGCTGCCGCTGCATCCCGCGCCGTATCGCTCACACGATCAACTGTCGCCGGATGAGTGGAAAGCCATCCCGACTGACTGCCATCATAGTCTTCGCCAATCAGCTCCGCCTGGAAGGCCGCATAAGCATTCATCGATTGCAGGAAATCGCGCACTGCATACGGATCATATCCGGCAAGTGTCAGATAACCGACAGCCAACCGGTCGGCCTCCGCTTCCTGCTCCCGCGAATATCCGGCAAGCAAGCTCTCGGAGCCAAAGGCGACGAGCTTGTCGACCATACCACCGCCAATCACTGCGCCGAGCAGACCACCAATCAGGCTCGACCCAGTCGCTGCCGCCTGACGTTCCGCAACATGGCGCGCATTCACATGGCCAATTTCGTGAGCGATCACACCTGCAAGCTCTGCCTCATCATTGGCAAGCGCAATCAGGCCGCGCGTGACATAGACATAGCCGCCAGGAAGCGCAAACGCGTTAACAATGGCGCTATCCAAAACGGTGGAGACATAAGCCGGCTTTGACTGCCCGGGCTGAACGGTGGCAGCCCCGATCCTGTCCACAATGTCTGAGACATAGCGCGCAACACGGGCGTCATCATAGGCCCCGCCATAGGCGGCGAGAATGCGCGGATGGGCGGCGCGGCCAATCTCAGCTTCCTCCTCCATATCCATCAATACGAGCTGACGTTTTCCCGTCGAAACATTTGTCGTGCAGGCCACAGCAACCAGCCCCGCCAAGAAAACACTCGGCAGGCGACAGGAAAGTCGGAAAAGAAGTACCCATCGAGGTGTGAAAATGCGTCCGGTCATCCTCAAACTATGACCGAAAAATCTAAACAAACCGACCCATAAAACCCGTCAGGACGGTGGCGCATCCAGCCATTCAATTTGCTCCGGGTGAGTAAGCTCGATTTCCGGCCCATTATAGGAGCTGATCCAGCCCCGCACTCGCACGGTGCGGCCCGCCCAGCCGTCGAGATCATCGGGGAAACGCCGTCGGTCAGCGCCTTCAATCACGAGAGTGAAATCATCACGCCAGTTCTCCCCGAAATTGATGAAAATCCGGTTCCGCACGCGTGCGACCCGGGCAATCTGCCCTTCCACCAATTGAAAACTGTCAACGGCGCGCAGCAGCGCGTCCGGCGTATCAGCAGGCTGCAGCGCGTAATAATCCAAAGGCCATATTCCACGCCCTTCAGCGCGCGCAATGATCTCGCTCTTCAACAGTTCAGGCACGCACGCCCTATTGTCTGGAAACGAATAGACCCGCGCATACCCAAGCGCCAGCATGTCCCGCTGCACCCACCGTCCGTCATCGAGAATGAGATGCGCGAGTATGCGACCATGGCGGTCTTCCTTACGACCACCATAGTGAAGCGTGACCGCCTGCCCCAGAACCAAATCCGCGAGCGCGTCTCTGGCTTCTTCCGCTAGCGGCCATTCTTTATAGTTGCGGCGACCAAGGGCAAGTTTCGGTGCTTGAAGCCCGACAAGGCGTACCTGCCGACCTGTTTCCAGAACAACCGTATCCCCGTCGACGATCTCGGTGACCGCAAAGCGCTCACCTGCCTTCAATCCACATTGAACAGCAGCCTGGTCCTGTAGGACGGCGCCCGCTGCCCATACTGGCTGGGCAAGCGCACCCGACAGGAGACAAGACAGCAAAACGGCGCCAGCACAAAAATGCCGACGCCAAAAATCAGGTGCAAATATCACGGGTCCCGCAGACGAAAGAAATCTAGGGACGATCAACGGTCGTAAGCCCTGCACGGTAAGCAATGATCGCAGCTTCGGTGCGATTGCGCACACCCAACGTACTGAGAATGGCATTCACATGAAGCTTGACGGTCGCAAGCGCAATGCCAAGCCGTGTCCCGATCTCTTGATTGGAAGCGCCCTGCCCCAATTCTTTCAGGACATCCATCTGGCGGCGCGTCAAACGTTCAAGGCCGGCATCGGCAAACTCTTCCGGCGTTTCCGCAAATCCTGTCGTCTCTGCATTCAGCACAAGGTCAGGCACATAGCGCCCCCCCGACAAGACCAGTCGCGCCGCATTGACCAGAACCGGAATTTCTGTGCGTTTGGGCACAACACCGTTGACCCCCATATCGAGGTAGCGCCGCGCAATCTCCGGTTGGTCCTGCTCGTGGATCACCATGACAGAGCCAATGCCCTTCATTTCCTGAAGACGGGCAACCGTCTCCATCTCCTGGGCCAGATTTGCAGATGTATCAAAAACAACAAGGTCAGCGTGAGAATTGTCCGACAGCATTTCAGACAGGTGCTCAACCGAGCGCGCTTCCGTCACGCGGCCCGCCTCAGCAACACCCTTCATAATCGTCGCCAACCCCAGCCGACAACACGGATGCCCACTCACAACAAAAATTTCCACGTCGCAACGCCCCCCGGCAATAACACACGACTTGATACTAAACGGGCGTTTCAGCCCGTTCTCCAGCGCCCACATCAACAATGAACTCTGTAATCGCAGATAGTAAAATATTAATTTCCTGAAATATAGTAACGCATTGATCGCTGTCCTTCTAGTCAAAATGACATTTTCTCAAGTGATATAATGGTTTTTACGGGGGTAATTGCTCCAGCCCACGCGACATGGTTGTGGACCTCGCTTCTTCAATGTCAAACAAGAAGCGTTGCAATCGAGCCTACCCGTCAAACAGAGGCTCTGCTATACAGACCCGCGCCCGTTCACCGGTGCATGATCCCGTAGCTCAGCAGGATAGAGCATCAGATTCCTAATCTGAGGGTCGGTGGTTCGAATCCACTCGGGGTCACCAATACCATGTGCCTGCGGCAGGCGGCGTCTGGCGCGCACTGCTCCTGTCCCGCACCTCTGATGACCTACCTGCCAGGTAATTGCAGCGTGACCGCACCTCGCCGATCTTGCCGGTAGGCAGCAATCGGGAGGCAACATGGTGGACCTGTTCGTAGACTTGAACGCGCAAATCGGACAATTTCCGCACTGGTTGCAATATTGGCTGACCTGGATGCAGACCACACTCATTCTGGTACCGTTCTTTTTTTGGAAATATCACGAAGCGCGTATCTGGATTTTGGCACAATTGCTGAATTTCCTGTTGGGCGGCATGGTCTATGCGGCAGAGGGGTTACAGATCACCAAACTTTTTGGCCTTGGCCATATTTTCTGGGCAGCCGCCTATGTCTACATTCTTCTCCGGCTTTTAAAGCGCCAGATCGATCTGACCGGCAAGCCATTTTATCGCGCTTGGCTTTACATCGCGCTCGCCACCCTGACAATTTCATTGCCGCTCGACGCCTATGACCTTGCACAATATGCACTCGGGACCCGACAGCCGATGGTCGAATATTACACAAACTGAATTGGCCCTGCCCTCTTGTTTTCATTGGTTCCACGCCGCAGGCAATCCAACCCCATCTTGGTAAGGAGCGCGATCCAGATAAGCGGAGAAAGCCATGCAAGCGGAAAGACAACAAAGCGCCGTCGGAATCCTGATACGAGAATGGCGCATCGCGAAAAGCAAAAGCCAACTGGACCTCGCGCTGGAGGCGGACATGTCGGCCCGGCATTTAAGCTTCCTTGAAACCGGGCGCGCACTCCCCGGCCGCGACGCCGTAAAGAACCTTGCAGCCGCGTTGAAACTGGACACCGCACAGCGCAGCGCACTTCTCGCCGCCGCCGGGTTTGCCGAAACCACAGCGCTGGATTACAACGCCCCGCAAATGGCGCCTGTTCGCCATGCCGTTGAGCTGATCTTGCAGGCAAATGAACCCTATTGCGCCGCGGCGGTTGACCGACATTGGAACATTGTCGCGGCCAACGACACCTATCGGGCACTGACGGGAGCGGAGGAAAACGGCAAGCGGTCCAACATGCTGCACCGCTTTTTTGAGCCAGGCGGCATGCGCGATCTGGTGAGCAACTGGGATGACGCCGCCTATCAGATGATCCAGCGCCTGCACCGCGAGGCGATTGCCGAATTGCGGCAGAAACAAACCGGCGCGCGGGATCTGCTGGACGACCTGATGCGCCAGTACGATCTGCCGCCCCGCTGGCAATTACTGGACATCAGCGCGCCTCTCGCACCGGCACTCGAAATTGATCTGGCAGTGGCGGGAAAGCCGATCCGGCTCTTCACCACCATAACAACCCTCGGCACGCCGCTGGATGCGGTGGAAAATGAAATCCGGATAGAAGCCTTCATCCCGTCTGACAAGGAAAGCCGTGAGAACTGGCTGACGCATTTCGGCTCTGACGAACCGGAACAACCATAAAACCGGAAACCCGGCGCACCGGCACCTACCTGCCAGATAATTGAGCCCTGCCGCCACGAGGGGGGAGAATGGGAGCGATTTTTCCGTCCACCTCAGGAGAAGGCCCTCATGAACGTAATCAACGCCTGGAACCCGGCACAGAACCCGGCACAGACCCCCGCAGCCCGCTCGCTTCTGCTCCGCCGCAGCCTGCTCGGGAATGCGATGTTCTCCACATTGACCGGTCTGGTGTCGTTGCTCGCCGCAGCACCGCTGGCGAAAACATTGGGCATCCCTGACCCAACCTTCCTCGCGGTTCTCGGTTCGCAGCTGCTGGTCTTTGCAGGCTTCCTTGTCTGGCTGGCAACGCGCACCGCCCCTCAACCCGGCCTTGTCTGGACCGTGATTGTGCTCGACATTGTCTGGGTCGCGGGGAGTGTTGCGCTCCTGCCTTTCGTCGCAGATTTCATGACCGACCTCGGCCTCGTTTCAATGGGTCTCACCGCTTTGGTCGTCGCATCCTTCGCCGTCGGCCAAACATTAGGTGTAAAGCGGATAGAACCTGCCTAGGCCCAGAACCTACCGCTTGATGAAACAACTCGCGACCGGACGTCGCAGACACCAGTCAGATCAAACTGTGGCCATGATGGCGGAGCCGAAGGAAGTACCGTATAAAGAAAGCCACGAAAATGACATCACCGCCAATGACCACAATGGCAAAATCCGACGTCCAGCCGCTCAGGTACATATAGAGCAGATTGAGCGCAAAGAGCGCTTTTCCCAGACCGCCCATCAGCACTATACCGGTATGCCGGACCGGGTCGTAGGCGACCGCGAGAAAACCAAAGCCGTAAAGCAATGCCGTGCACCAGGCACCACGATAGACGGCCAGCAAAACGGGGTCGGTCAGCTCTCGGCCAAACTCGTTCGCAAACATGCCCGCACTGTCGAAAAGCCCGGGAAACGCGCCCGCGAAATTCCAAAGCGCCGAGATCACAAACAATACCCTGAAAGCCAGCAGCTCCCGATTTGGAAGATTAGTGGTCATAGTCATTTCAAGCCTCACATTTTCCTAGGGTTTGACGGGGTCGGACGGCTCAGCTGAACGCGTCCAGATCTGGCTACGGCAAAAGGGGCCAATACAGCCGCTCACTTGCAACTCACTATGCGACAGTAGCCGCAGATGAGCACGGAAGGTCTTGCCGTCTTCCGGATTATAAAGGAGGCCGTCCCGCCACTCATTCTCGGTGAGCGAGAAGCCCCACAGAATGGGAGCGCCAATCAGCAACTGATCACGCAAGGCCGGATCGCGATTTCGTATGTCCAGGACATTGCCTTCGGAAATCGCCTCACTGACCCAGGCAAGCGCCCCGCAAGGCGTTCCATCCCCGCAATCGGCAATTTTGACCAATGCACCGTGCCGGACAGTACGCCAATATCCTGCAAGACTGTCGGTTTCCCCAGCGCTGGCGTCCGCCGCCAGGCAGAGGTAGACCAGTAAGGACACAAGAATAGGGGAACGCATGCCTGCCTCAGATTTATTTGTTACACGTTATATTTAATTATTCGAAGCTGTCAATCAAGGAGGGAGGAAAATAAAAATGGCCAGGAAAACTGCGGTATCGCAACCCAAACGTCGCGCCAGAGGGCGTCCCGCCCACTCTTCAAAGCAGATTGCAGATATGAGAGTGCATATTTCAGCCTGCGCCTTGCATCTGTTTCTGGAGGAAGGCTATGCAGCCATATCGATGCGCCGCCTGGCGCAGGAGGCGGGCTGCGCCGTCATGACGCTGTACAAATATTTTGACAACAAGATCGACGTCCTGCGGTCCCTGTGGGCAGACGTGTTCGATGAGCTTTTTGACGGACTGGAAGAAACCGCCTCTCAAGAGACCGAGCCGGTAACGCGCTTGAACACCATCGCCTTGGGCTATGTTTCTTATTGGCTCGAACATCGCGAGCGCTACTTCATGGTGTTCATGTCAGGCGGGATCAGCAAGGCCGACGTGGTCGGTTTCGTTTCTGAAGGCCCGTCACTAGCGCGCTTCGAAATGCTGCGCACGAACCTGGGTGCCGCACTGGGAGGCGGCACCGATGCAGAGACTTTGCAGCTCAAAACTGACCTGCTTCTCTGCGTGCTGAACGGGATCGCGCATAATCTGATCACGATCAATGGTTATCCTTGGTCGGATCCGGAAACACTCGTACATCAGGCGATCAGCGGACTGTTGGCAACGGCTTGACCCATGAGCGCCAACCTCGTCAACGCGTGAAACCTATTTCGCAATAGGTGGAAAAAAGGCTCCCCAAAAGAAGGCCTATCAACAATCACCCGGACTTGATATGAAAACTCTATGAGCACAGGCCGGAACATTCTCATCATCAAGCATGGCGCACTGGGCGACATCATCCAGTCGGCTGGCGCCTTGCGCGATATTTGCGAGCACCACCCTGGCGCCAAAATCACCGTCCTGACGGAACCCGCCTATGCGCGGATCATGGCCCGCTGTCCCTGGGTGGATGAGGTGGTGAAAGACCCCCGCGCACCACGATGGCGGCTCGATCTCATGTGGCGTTTGCGCAAAACGCTGCGCGCGCTCAACGTGGATATGGTCTACGACCTGCAGAACTCTTCGCGCACCGCAGACTATTTTCGCTGGATTTTCAAAGACACGCCCTGGTCGGGAACGGCACCCGGCTGCTCCCATCCCCACAAGGCCGACAATCCCAAATCCATCCACAGCCTGAAACGCATGGAAGGCCAGCTTCGCGATGCAGGCCTCACCTGTCGTCACACATTGACGCCCAACCTCTCCTGGCTCGCTGATGATGTGTCTGAACTATTGGCCGAAGCGCAGCTCAAGCCGGGCTTCGTTCTGCTGATCCCGGGATCGTCCGCAGCCCATCCGCAAAAGCGCTGGCCCTACTATCATGAGCTTGCGCAAATGCTGATCGCAAGCGGCCATCAAGTCGCTACTGCACCGGGCCCTGACGAGCTTGACCTGTGCGAAAACCTGCCAGGGACAATGCTGACCGGCGGCAAGTTTCTGGGCTGGTTTGATCTTGCAGGCGTCATTGCGAACGCAGGCTTCGTCATCGGCAATGACACAGGCCCCTCGCATATCGCAGCCCACATGGGCCGCCCGGGCCTCGCCCTTTTCGGCTCACACACGAGCGTTGAAAAGACCGGCATCAAAACAGAAAAGTTCGACGCGATCGAAGTGGAAGACCTGAAAGACCTCACACCCGACCGCGTGTTCGACAAGATAAGAAATGAGCTCAACGCTCACTCAAATTCGGTATAGGACTTCTCTTCAATGATCTGCGCACCGGTCGCAAGATTAATGTCTTTCTTGATCGCCGCACGCTTGTCATTGGTGATGTAAACAGCGCGGGCGAGCTGGACAAATTTGTCACTGAAATCTTTTTCACGCTCACACGCGCGAATATCATCTTCAATATCCCAAAGCGCTTCGTTCACATCTTTCAGCGCTTTTGTCAGCTTCTGAAGTTCGCTTGTATCTTTAAGGCTGGCATCCCGCGCGGTACTGAGAACCTGAAGCTCATAGCGGACATTCTTCAACTTCGCTTCATCGCTCATCCGCTCGGATTTGATGGTGAGAATCGTAATCTTGTCGATTAACTCGCCGGCACCGACTTCGATCATGATGGGTTCTGCAGACATAAATCACCTGTTTCGTAAGCGTGGGTCTCGCCACCAATAAGGGGCGCAAGACAGACATTGGCGGTCCTTATAGCGGAACTCATTCACCACGCCCAGCCGGAAACACCGGACAATGCCACTGGAAAGCGCACGGCTCCCATGGCTTTCCCTGGCAATTCGTTGGCAAGTCGGCAGAATTCCTGCGAAAATAGAACATAGTGATTCAAGGACCTCTCAAGACATGCGTTCAAAAACCCTCCATATTTCTTCCGCGAGCGAAAGGACAGAAGAGCGTCGCAACCATCGCCGCGATGGCGAGCCATGGCTCCGCATCGAGACGGAGGGTTTCGCCTATGTGGCAAGAGACTGGTCGGCGGGTGGCACTGCCATTCCCCGCTTTCATGATGCAGGCCCCGTGGGCACACTCCTCTCTGGCGAAGCCGGATGGACATCAGACGATAAATTATCGCCTTTTGTCGCCACCATCGTCCGCCGGGACGAGGATGGGACCGTCGCCCTGCGCTGGCTTGACGCAAAACGTGAATTTCTCACGCTTCTGGATCATACAGCCCGGCATCGGTGACATAGCCCGCCATCGGTGACATGGAGGGTAAAATCAGCCATTTTCCTGGAAAACCCTGACAGACCACCAAAACCGCCAACACACGAAAATGTGCATTCTTCTGAGCATTCTCAGGCTTTTTTGGCTACACTCGCCCCGGTCCGAGCCCAATAATTTCGCTCGACAATCGCCTTGGGCCCGATAAAATCGCGCCCGAACCGACTACTGACAATTTTGAAAATTTGAGGACGCCATGCCAACATATAAGGCGCCGGTTGATGATTTTAAATTCATCTTCCATGAACTGCTTGAAATCGAAAAGCGCGACGACCTGCCAGGTTTCGCTGATCTGACCCCCGACATGACCTCCGCCATCCTGGAAGGCGGCGCGAAATTCTGCGAAGAAGTGCTTCAGCCCCTGAACCAGATCGGCGACGAACATGGGTGCGTACTGGAGAACGGTGTCGTTCGCACCCCTCCCGGCTTCAAAGAAGCATTCCAGCAATTCTGTGAAAACGGATGGAACCGCCTTGGCGCACCTGAAAGCATGGGCGGCGCAAACCTGCCATCTGTGATCACTTTCGCCTTCTCAGAGATGAGTTCATCCGCCAATCAGGCATTTGCCATGTACCCCGGTCTCACCAACGCCGCTTACGGCGCACTGGCCGCAACGGGTGAACCCTGGATGAAAGAGCATGTCGTCTCGCGCATGGTTGCAGGCGAATGGACCGGCACCATGTGTCTGACCGAACCTCATTGTGGTACCGACCTGAAGCTCATGCGCACAAACGCCGTTGAGCAGGAAGACGGCACATATCTCATGAACGGCACCAAGATCTTCATCTCTGGTGGCGATCACGACATGACCGACAACATCATCCACATGGTGATTGCAAAGATCCCCGGTGAAGATGGCAAGCTCGCCAATGACCTGTCGACCGTGAACTTCTTCATGGTGCCAAAGTTTCTGGTAGACCCGGAATCCGGCAAAATGACCAAGCGCAATGGCGTCAACACAGGTTCCATCGAAAAGAAGATGGGCATCAAAGGCAACGCAACCTGCGTACTGAACTTTGATAATGCGGTTGCCTACAAGCTTGGTGGCGCACCCAAAACAGCCAAGAAGGCTGCAGACGGCAAAGAAGTAAAATCGAAGTCCGCTGGTATGGCCGGCATGTTCGGCATGATGAACGGCGCACGTATGGGCGTTGGCATCCAGGGCATCGCGGTTGGTGAAGTCTCACTGCAGAACGGTGCCGCCTACACGCTGGAGCGCACCGCAGGCCGTGCACTGACCGGCGCACAAAACCCTGATGCCGCAGCAGACCCGATCATCGTCTACCCGGACGTGCGTCGCCTTCTGCTCCAGTCCCGAGCCTTCGTGGAAGGTGCACGCGCACTCGCCATGTATGTCTCCATGTTGTTCTCGGTCCAAAACAACGCAGCGGACGAAAAGGAGCGTGAAGAAGCAGGCGATCTCAGCCAGCTCCTCACGCCTATCATCAAAGCCTATTTCACCGACAAGGGCTTTGAGACTGCAAACGCATCCATGCAGGTTTTCGGCGGACACGGTTATGTGCGCGATCACGGCATGGAACAGTTTGTTCGTGATGCCCGCATCAACCAGGTCTATGAAGGCGCCAATGGCGTTCAGGCACTTGACCTTGTTGCCCGCAAAATGACCATGAAGGGTGGCCGCGCCACGATGACCTTCTTCGGCAAGATTGACGCCTTCATTAAAGAGAACGAAGGCAATGCTGAAATGGCACCCTTCATCAACCCGCTGAAAGTCGCGTACGAACGCCTAGGCAAAGCCGCTGGCTGGCTGATGGAAAACGCGCCGAAGAACTACAACAATGCGGGCTCGGCTTCTTACGAAATGCTGAACCTGTTCGGCGTTGTGGCGCTCGGCTGGATGTGGGGCCGGATGGCGAAGGTTTCACTGGCGAAACTCAAAGCTGGCGAAGGCAATGCGGACTTCTACAAGCGCAAGCTCCTGCTCGCAAAGTTCTGGCTGGAGCGTGAAGTACCAAACACAGCCGCTTACCTGGAACGGATTGAACTGGGTTCAGATGACCTGATGGCATTGGACGCGGACGCATTCGTCGCCTGAACGACATCAGTACGATGAACAACCTGAAGCCCCGACCACAGGTCGGGGCTTTTGTTTGTCTGCGGGGCCAGCCTCGAATTTGCCGGAAAGACCTTCCCTCACCCGCCGACCTGCGCCATTCTGGGACCCACAAAAACGAGGCGATCACGAAATGACAGACTATGACGCATCAAAAGTCGGCGAAGAAAAAGGGGACGCGAGCTTCATGCGCCGTTCACCCTATGGCGGTTCCTATGAACCCACCTATTCCGGCGCGACCAGCTTTCTACGCTGCCACTATACCCGCGACCTGAAAGACATGGATGTCGCAATTTCAGGCGTCCCCTTTGACCTCGCAACGACAGGTAGGTCCGGCGCGCGCCTTGGCCCCCGCGCCGTCCGACAAGCTTCAACCAATCTGGCATGGGACTGGCCACAAGGTTGGGACTTCAATCCGCTGGACCGTCTAAAGGTCGCAGACTGGGGCGACTGCACATTTGACCCCGGCACGCCTTCGACCTGGATTGAACGCATGGAGGCGCATGCAAGGGAGATCCTTGCCACAGACACCGCCATGCTCACTCTTGGCGGCGACCATTTTGTCACCTACCCGCTTTTGAAAGCCCATGCGGCAAAACACGGGCTCCTTTCGCTTATCCATTTCGACGCACATTCAGACACGTGGGAAGATGCACCCGGTCGCATTGACCATGGCACCATGTTCTATCACGCGAAGGAACAAGGTCTGATCTCGGCCGAGCGATCGATCCAGATCGGCATCCGTACCCACAATCCCAAGACCCATGGCTTCAATATTATCAATGGTCGCGACGCATGCGCACAAAGTGCAGATGAAATTGCAAAGTCGATCAAGCAAGTCGTGGGGACAAACCCTGCCTACCTGACCTTCGACATTGACTGCCTCGATCCCGCCTATGCGCCGGGCACCGGCACCCCGTGTGTGGGAGGACTGACGACAAGACACACACTCGACATTCTGCGCGGTCTGGAAGGTATCAATCTTGTCGGCATGGATGTAGTGGAAGTGGCCCCCGCATATGATGTAAGTGAAATCACGACCCTTGCAGCCGCCAGCATCGCCTATCAGATGTTGGCCCTCTACGCCGCAAAAAAATAGGCGCCACCGAGATCGGCGGCAAAAACACAGAACAAGAACAGAGAGCAAAGACCAAGAGCCACAACACAGACAAAGCGTGCCAGTTTGTCGCTTCGCCTCTGCGACAGCCTGTGCTAGCGTGCCCGCCATCAAAAATAGGCTGCGGTAGGCGACCAAGTGTTTCCAGGAAAAGTGGGAACCGGTTTTCCGTCCGGAAACACGAAGCTAAATGACAGGGAAGCACATGAAAAACCTCTTCGACATTAAAGGAAAAGTCGCCATCGTCACCGGTGGCTCGCGCGGCATTGGCGAAATGATCGCACAAGGCTTCGTGGAGAACGGCGCAAAGGTCTATATCACCGCGCGCAAGGCTGAAGCGTGTGACGGGACGGCAGCACGCTTGAGCGAAATCGGCGAATGCATCTCCATCCCTGGCGACCTGTCCACCGTTGAAGGCGTCACCAAATTCGCAGAAGAAATTGCCAAGCGCGAAGAAAAGATCGACATTCTGGTCAACAATGCAGGCGCTGCCTGGGGCGAACCGCTGGAACAATATGGCGAAAAAGGCTGGGACAAAGTCTTCGACATCAACATCAAAGGCCCGTTTTTCCTGATCCAGAAATTGCTGCCCCTTTTGCGCAAGGCCGCAACCTATGAGGCTCCCGCACGTATCATCAATACGGCGTCGATCAACGGCATCAATCCGCCAATGCTCGAAACCTATGCCTATTCGTCGTCGAAGGCTGGCATGATTATGCTGACGCGTCATCTGGCACAGCGCCTGGCTTCCGACGACATTCTGGTGAACTGCATTGCCCCGGGCCCGTTCCAAAGCCACATGATGGCGGCCACGCTCGCCACCATGGGCGATGAAATCTCCAAAGCCAATCCCCGCAAGCGTATCGGCCAGCCGGAAGACATTGCCGGCGTTGCAATCTTCCTCGCGTCGCGCGCAAGCGCCTACACAACAGGTGCCTGCGTCCCGTGCGACGGCGGCTCAAGTCAAGTTGGCGGCGGCATGTAAGCCGACGACAAATAGTCAAACAAAAGCGGGGTCCACTGGGCCCCGCTTTTTATTTTGAGCTTTCAGTTCTTTCAGTCGGCAGCGGCAACAAGCGCCCCTCTTGCATGGCCGATGACAAGCGCAAGGAGCCGGTCACAAAGACCTTCCGGCAGATCGTGCCCCATCCCGTCAATCAACTCGAGCCGGGCACCGGGGATGGATTTCGCCGTATCAATCCCGCCTTCAACGCGGACGAGATTGTCGTCTTTCCCGTGGATCACAAGCGTTGGCACCGTGACGGATTTCAAGCGCTCAACGCGGCTCCCGTCAGCAACGATCGCACAATATTGGCGCATATATCCTTGCGGGTAGAACATCCGGTCATAGGCCTCGCCAATCAGCGCCGCATATTCCGCATCGCTCTTGCGATAGGCTGGGCTTTCATAGGTACGACGCCCCTTGGTTGAATGAGCAATCACATCGCCGCGCTCCTGGCTTGGGGCGGGCTCATTGAGCGCCTTCTGCGCCTCCGCCGTCGCTGGCGGTACATCTGGGTTGCCGGTTGAAGACATGACCGATGTAAGAGACAAAAGCCGTTCCCCATGATTGATCCCCATAAGTTGCACAATCATGCCCCCCATCGAGACACCCAACACATGAGCCCGCTCAATACCCAGCGCATCCAGAACGCCGATCCCGTCTGCCGCCATGTCGGCGAGCGTGTAAGGAATATCAGGTGCACGTCCCTCCATCACCGCTTTGAACGTCGCGCGTGGATCAGGAGTGCCGGAAAACTTCTGCGAGAGCCCGACATCCCGATTGTCATAGGTCACAACCTGAAAACCAGCGCTCACAAGCCCGTCAATGAACGGCTTTGGCCAGTTGATAAGCTGAGACGTATAGCCGTTCACAAGCAGGATGGCGGGGGACCCGGCATCACCGTGGGTAACAACTTCAACTTCAATATTGTTTGCTTTGACCCGCATCTATCTCACTCCGCCGCTTGAATGGCAGCCCGGTTGGCAGCCTCCGCAGAAGCCGCGCGCCCAAGGACGGTTGCCTTCTCAATCGTATCTGCAATCAAAGGGACGAGCGCGCGCGGCATGTCGTGCCCCATACCAGGCACTGTCACAAGTTCCGCGCCGCGAATATGCAGAGCCGTATCACGCCCTCCTTCGATAGGGACGAGCGGATCATCTTCCCCATGAAGCACAACCGTCGGAGCGGTCACTTTCTTCAGCGCCTCACGACGATCACCACTAGCAACAATGGCTGCAATCTGGCGAACCAGCCCCGTCGGATGATAGTCGCGATCAAGCTGACTATTCACCAGGTCCTGGCGTTCCGTCTCATCCATCGGATAGGCGGGACTGCCGATCACAGAAACCGTGTCCATCATCCGCTGCCGGATCGCCGCCATATCACTCGGGTCCTTTGGCGGTGGGGCAAGTAGCGCCTTACGTGCTGCCTTGCTGGGCCCTGGCAGAGTTCTGTGTCCAGTGGTCGACATAATCGACGTAAAGCTCAACACCCGCTCACCATGATGTGCGGCAATCAATTGAGAAATCATGCCCCCCATCGAGACACCCACAATATGAGCCTTCTTAATGCCAAGCGCATCCAGCACACCAACCGCATCCTTGGCCATATCATCGAGAAGATAAGGCGCGCGCGGCCGGATGCGAAGCGCATCGGCAATCATCAACCGGATGATGGAGGGTGTGCCCATATGGTCAAACTTGGCGGAGAGACCGACATCGCGATTATCAAAGCGCACCACGTGATAGCCACGCGAGACAAGCTCCTCAACAAGTTCAATCGGCCACAGCGTCAACTGCCCCCCAAGACCCATAACCAGAAGAATAGGCTCTCCTGTCTCTGGCCCAAAGCGTTCCACTTCCAGATGAAGTCCGTTTGATCTCACTTGCATAATTTATTCCGCCGCTTTTTTGTTGCCCGCGCGTGACGCGGCTTTGGTGATGGCATCTGCAAAAATGGTGACTAACGACAAGGGGAAGTCATGCCCCATGCCCGGCACTTCAATCAGTTCTGCATTCTTGATACTGGCAGCCGTATCGCGCCCGCCCTCAACAGGGACAAGCGGATCATCAACACCGTGCAGCACAACAGCCGGCACACGGATGGCGGCCAACCGTTCACGACGATCACCGTTTGAGACAATCGCCGCCATCTGGCGAAGAATGCCTTGTGGATAGAAGGACCGATCGAAGTCACGCAAAATCCATTCGCGCAGCTGTTCGTCGTCCGTCGGAAAACCCGGACTGCCAATGGTCCGCCAGGTATGAATACCGCGCGCAACGACCGCCTCCAGATCCTTCGGATCTGGCGCAGGTGCCATTAAAGCACCCATCGCATCCGGCGTTGCCTGTGGCAGTTCCGGATTGCCAGTCGTCGACATGATGGACGTGAGGCTGAGAGTTTTTTCCGGATGATTGATCGCCACCAGTTGAGCAATCATACCGCCCATGGAGGCACCCACAATATGCGCTTTGGCAATCCCCAGCGCATCAAGAAGACCGGCGGCGTCCGCAGCCATATCATCGAGCGCATAAGGCGCATCCGGTTTCGCGCCGGAGAGCAAGGCCCCAATCAAGGCGCCCATATCAGGCAGGCCGGCATGGTCAAACTTCGCCGACAATCCGATGTCGCGATTGTCAAACCGCACAACATGATAGCCACGCGCAACAAGCTCTTCACAAAGCTCCACCGGCCAGAGCGTCAACTGTCCTGCAAGCCCCATGATCAGAAGCACGGTCTCCCGGTCTTCCGGCCCGAACCGTTCATACTCGATCTGAATATTGTTCGCCTTCACCTGCGCCATTCATGCGCCTCCCTTGCTTTTATGTCGTTCAAATCCCATTGGGACAGTTTAGCAGGGCTTCCAAAGCTCTTGCAAAACCTCGCCAAAAGCCTGACCTTTGCCGCCAACGAAACAAAAAGCATAAATTTGAGAGGGAGATTGCCCATGACCGCCATTCCATTAGAATTTGACCTTTTCTGGTCCTTTCGCTCGCCCTATTCCTATCTGGCAACCAAGCGGATCGTGGCGATGGAGAAGGCCTTCAACCTGAAAGTCAACGTGCGGCCTGTCTACCCGATCGCCGTGCGCATGGACGGTTTTTTCAAGACCGTGAACCCGATGTGGCCTCCCTACCTCCTGAAAGACACCGTTCGCGTGGCCCAGATGGAAGGCCTGCCCTATGCTTGGCCATCGCCAGACCCTGTCAAGATGGACCTAGCCACCGGCAATGTGCCCAAAGAACAGCCCTACATTCACCGTCTGACCAGGCTTGGGTGCGCTGCCGCGGAAGACGGGAAAGGCCTCGCCTTCCTCGACGAAGTGAGCGGCATCATTTTCGGCGGTGTCAAAGGCTGGAATGAAGGCGATCACCTGAAAGAGGCGACGGCACGGGCAGGCCTCGACCTTGCAAAGCTTGATGCCAAGATCGAGGCAGATCCTGACCATTATGAGAAGATCATCGCCGGAAATGAAGCCGCGCAAAAGGCCGCAGGCCATTGGGGCGTGCCGCTGATGGTCTATGAAGGCGAGCCGTTTTTCGGCCAGGATCGGCTTTCTCATCTGGAATGGCGGATGAAGCAAAACGGCTTGCAAACAAGGGCCTGACGCGCGACAACATGTGGCTTACCCCACGTCAACACCGCCAGACGCGCGGCGTGGCACCACAATTCTCACGTTATCGGCAGGACAATATGCAGCGCAATCTCTCTTCCATGAGCATGACAGAGTACGATCTGATCGTGGTGGGGGGCGGCATTTCCGGCGCCTCCATTGCGTGGGATGCAAGTCTGCGCGGCCTGAAGGTCGCCCTGCTCGAAAAAGATGATTTTGCCCATGCGACGACAGCCGGGTCTTCCAAACTGATCCATGGTGGCCTGCGCTATCTGGTCAATGGTGAAATTGGCCTTGTGCGCGAAAGCCTGCGCGAGCGCCGCATCTGGGAGCAAAACGCACCGCACATGGTCGACCCGCTGCCTTTCATTCTGCCAACCTACGGGCGCGGGCTGAAAGGCGGGCTCGTCCTCGCCATCGGCCTCACCATGTATGATTTGCTGGCCTTTGATCGCAATCGCCTGGACGACCCGGACAAGAAAATCCCCGGCTACCGCACGATCTCCCGCGACGAAGCGCTGAAGCTGATGCCGTCTTTGCGCCCCGAGGGGCTCACCGGCGCCAAGATCTATTATGACTGCCAGATGTTTGCACCCGAACGGCTGTGTCTGGAATTCATTCTGGGCGCAGCGGAAAAAGGTGCAGACGCCGCAAACTATGCGGAAGTAAACAACTTCCTGAAAAGCGATGATGGAAAAACCATCAAGGGCGTCAAGGTCAAAGACACATTGACCGGCAAGACCCACGAGATCAAAGGCAAGCTCACAGTGAATGCGGCTGGTCCATGGGCCGACATCATGCTGGGCCTGTCAGAAGGCGGCAAACCATCGCGCCGCCTCATCCGCTCCAAAGGCATTCACCTCATCACACGCGCACTGTCTGGCAAAAATGCGCTGGCCGTCCAGTCCAAGATCGGTGGCCATTTTTTTGTGCTCCCGTGGCGGGGAAAAACCATTCTGGGCACAACAGACACGGTGTTTGATGGCGCACCCGATGAAATTGGTGTCAGCGAAAAAGACATTAGCGACTTTTTGGAGGTGGTGAACGATGGCCTGCCAGGCCTCCACCTCACACGGGACGATGTGGAACATTTCTATGTCGGCATCCGCCCCCTCGTTGACACAACACCGCAAGATGATGATGAAGACGACGCCGATAGCTACAATGCAAGTCGTGCAGCCGAAATCATGGACCATGCAGAGCTGAACGGTATTCAGGGCTTTCTGTCTGCCATGGGTGGTAAATGGACAACCTCGCGCCACCTGGCGGAACAGGTTGTTGACAAGGTTGCCGCCAAACTTGGACGACATGATAAAGCGACTACCCAGGACGTCCCGCTTTATGGCGGCGCGACCGGTCGCTTCCGTCCCTTCGTGGAACAGGCAAAGCAAACGCATACGAACCTCGATGCAAACACCATCGAGAACCTGACCAGATATCATGGCAGTCGTTATGAAGCCGTCCTCGCGACAGCCACAGAACGCCAGGGAGAAGAAGCGGAACTGCTAAAACCTTTGAGCGCAACAAGCGTTGATCTTGGTGTGCAAATCGTTCACGCTGTTCGTCACGAAATGGCGCAGACCCTGTCTGACGCCGTGATGCGCCGAACGGGCCTTGGCACAATCGGCCATCCCGGCAAACAAGCGATCGAGACCGCAGCCGATCTCATGGCCCGTGAACTGGACTGGGATGCGGCAGAACGAACGAAACAGATCGCGGAACTGGAGCGGGGGTTCCTGACCCTCGATGAAAGAAAATGAGCAAACCCGGCACGCCCGCCCCAAAAGGGCCTGTTGCTGCGATCATCAATCCGGCATCAGGTGGCGGACGCACGGGTCGGGATTGGCCTTCCATCCAGCGGGAACTGGAAACAGCGCTCGGTCCCGTCACGCCCTATTTCACAGACGGCCCGGCACGCCCCGATTATTTGCCCGCCGCACATCTCGCGCGGGCGGCCCTTGACGCGGGCTCGACGCTCCTCATCGCTGTCGGCGGTGACGGCACAATCAGCGAAACCGTGAACGGTATCATGCAGGCAGGCGGTACACCCGATGCTGTTCAACTCGGTCTTTTGAACACCGGCACGGGGGGCGACTTCCGCAAAAGCTTTGACCTGGCGGCCGAACGTCACGCCTGCATTGCACGCATGGCGACCGGCACGTCACGAACCGTCGATATTGGCCGCCTGAGCTTTGAGAGCGATGAGGGGATAAGCCTGACACGCTATTTCAACAATATTGCGAGCTTCGGTCTGTCTGGCGCCGTTGACCGGGCCATCAACAAAACTCGTTTCTCAAAAATTTTTGGCGGCGGTTTCGCCTATCAATGGGCCTCATTCAAAGCCTTGATGCGCTACAAACCTCAACCCGTCCGCATCAGAACGGATCAGGGGTTTGATGAGATCTTGAACGTCAGCACTGCTGCGATTGCCAATGGTCGCTTCTTTGGCGGCGGCATGATGATGGCACCAAACGCCAAACCTGATGACGGCCTTTTCGATCTCATCATCATGAAGGACATGGGCGTGCGCGATCTCGCAAGCGGTTCCGGCTCCCTCTATGACGGATCGCACCTTCAAAATGAAAAAGTTATTGAAATCCGCGCTAGCTGGGTTGAAGCAGAACCGATCAACAAAACACCGGTCCTTCTCGACATTGATGGGGAAGCACCCGGACGCTTGCCCGCCCGATTTGATTTACTCTCAAGCGCGCTCACGCTGCGCCTTTAATAACGGCCGCGCCGCCGACCGCCGAAAGGATTGACCATGACAATCGACCGCCAGACCCTGAGATGGAACGGTTGGGGACCTGCAAAACAGGAAAACCCTCTGCCAGATGGCGCAGCACAATGGGGCTGGATACGCGAAACACTTGGCCTTTCCGTGCTTCCTTCGACGCCTGCAAAACGTCTGTCGGACATAACGCTTCCGCCCTGCCATCTCACAGCTGACGACATCGCAGCCTTTGAGAGGATCGTTGGCGGCAACCAGGTGCGAACGGACGATTATGAACGCGCCTTCCATGCGCGCGGCAAATCCTATCACGATCTGCTTTACGTGCGCGCGGGAGACCTTGCCGTGGCACCTGACGGCATTCTCTATCCCCGCTCAAGCGCTGAGGTCCAACAACTCATCACGCTCTGCGCCGAGAAAAATATCGCGATCGTGCCCTATGGCGGTGGCTCTTCTGTGGTAGGCGGCGTCAATGCGCATGCCCGCAATGGCGAGGACAAGCTCGTGACCATCGACACAACGCTGATGGACAAAATTATCGAGATCGACCGCGTCTCCATGACCGCGCGGATCGAGGCTGGCATTTACGGCCCGGCGCTTGAAGAAAAGCTACAGGCACAAGGCCTGACCCTTGGCCATTATCCGCAAAGCTTTCAATTCTCAACACTTGGCGGCTGGATCGCCGCGCGCGGTGCTGGCCAGCAGTCAAACCGCTACGGCAAGGCAGAAAAATGGTTGATCTCCGCACGGGTTGCAACACCGTCGGGCCCTTGGTCAACAGAGGAAACACCAGCCTCTGCCGCGGGCCCCAATCTCAACCAGATCGTCGCGGGCTCAGAGGGAGCGCTCGGGATCATTTGCGATGCGACGGTCAAGATCCACGAAGTGCCGGAAGCAAAAGATTATCGCGGCTACCTGTTCAAAAGCTTTGAGACCGGCGCCAGTGTGGCGCGTGAAATCAATCATGCCGGCATTCCGGTGGCGATGGTCCGCCTGTCAGATGCGCCGGAGACCTATTTCTTTCAAGCCTTCTCCGCGACAGGGGCAGGCGGCCTGAAATCAAAACTACAGTCCCTTTTCCTGAAGTGGAAAGGTCTCGCTGAAAACCCATGCCTCATGCTGATCGGCATTGAGGGAGAAAAAGAAACTGTCGGGTGGGCGAAGGAGCGGACCGAGGCGATCTGCAAAAAGGCAGGCGCACTGGCCATTGGCGCGGGTGCAGGCGACAAATGGTATCATGGCCGCTTCAACTCGCCTTATGCACGTGACCCGATGATGGACCGTGGTGTCGGCATCGACACGCTCGAAACCTCAACCCATTGGTCCAACATCTTAAACCTTCATCAGAAGGTGACGAGCGCGATAGCATCCGCCATCGATGAAACAAAAGCAGAGCCCACCGCCAAAGGCATCGTTATGGGCCATGTCAGCCATTCCTATCCCGATGGGGCGAGCCTCTACTTCACCTTCGTCTTCCCGAGAGATTTGAAAAATGAAGTCGCCCAATGGCAGAAGATCAAGCGCGCCGCGTCAGATGCGATCATGGCCAATGGCGGCACGATCAGCCATCACCATGGCGTGGGCACAGACCACGCCCCCTGGATGGAAGAAGAGAAAGGCGCCATAGGCCTTTCTCTTTTACGCACGTTGAAAGACAAGCTTGATCCCAAAGGCATCATGAACCCCGGCAAGCTGTTGCCTTAATCCAGTCGTTTCCGCAGTTCTGCCTTGGCGATCTTTTCAAGGGTCGACCGGGGCAGACTGTCAACGATATGAATTTCGCGCGGGACTTTAAAGTCTGCAAGCTCTCGTTTGCACGCTTCAATCACTTGATCGGCAAGCCCCGCCGGGGCGCCACCCGGCACCAGAAGAAACGCGACCGGCACCTCATCTAGCATCTTGTCCTTCTTCGCGACCACCGCACATTCCGCAATGCCCGGCACGCTCATGATGACGCGCTCAACTTCAGATGCCGCGACATTCTCGCCGCCCACCTTCAACATATCCTTGTCACGGTCCGCAAATTGCAGGAACCCGTTTTCCAGCAGCGTGACTTTGTCGCCCGTGATGAAAAAACCGTCTGCGTCAAAACTGTCCGCCGTCGCTGCTGGATTGTTGAGATATTCCAGAAAGAGCGAAAGACCGGGAACACCCTTGATCAGAAGATTACCTGTCTCGCCGGGCGCGACGGGCGTACCATCATCCCGCGTGATTGCAATCTCATACCCGACAGCGGGCTTACCGATTGTCATCGGCGGTGTTGACTTGTCATGGGGGTTCGAGACGATACCGTGGGTAATGGTTTCCGTCATGCCCCACCAGCCCATCGTCGTTACGCCAAAATGCGCGTCCGTGGGCAGGTTCGCAACACCATTGCCCCACAAACGATAGGCATGGTTCTTCGGCACGTCCTGGCTCATAAGCGCCTTCAGACAGAAGGGCACCATGCTCGTCCAGGTACATTTGTGCTTGAGAGAGACCGGCCAGAAGCGTGAAGCAGAGAAGCGCGGTTGTACCACCAGGCTTGCTCCCACCCAAAGCGATGCCAGCACGGAATAGGCCTGCGCATTCGTATGAAAGAGCGGCAAATAAACAAGATGCACATCGTCCTGCGTCAGCGTTTCATGGGCGGCACAAAGCTTTCCACCCCACAGCGCGTTCGCATGGGTCCACACAACCCCTTTTGGCCGGGACGTCGTACCCGACGTATACTGAACCCCAACGGGAAGGAACGGTTCCGGCTCTCTGAGCGGCACGGTTTCAGCATCACCATAGAGCGAGACAAAAGGAGCCGCATCGGCAGGGCTTGAACCGCCGACCGCTGGCTCCCCATTGTCGGTTTCCGTCACCACCAGCCAGGAAAGACCCACGCAGGCATCTTTCACCAGCTGAGCGAATTTTGGCTGGGTGATCGCGCCGACGACTTCGGCATTCTCCGCATAATAGGTAAGCTCTGCCGCAACAGACCGGGCGTTGGTCGTCACAGCCACCGCTCCCAGATGCGCACAGGCATACCAAACAAGAATGCTCTCTGGACAATTGTCGAGATGAACAAGAACGCGTTCGCCCTTCTTTACTCCCCGCGCTTTGAGCCCCGCCGCGATCTGGCAGACGTCACTGTAAAACGCCGCATAGCTCCACGTCCGCCCCTCCCCCTCAAACGGGGCCCAAATCAGGAAGGGATGGGCGCCGCGATGGGCAGCCTGCATCGCCACATGATGGGCCACATCGGTGCCGGAGAACGGATGAACACTGGGCGTACGAAGAACGGGCGCATTAGGAGCAGACATCGGTAACCTTTGTAATTTTCACACGATAATGAGAATTGCATCATGCCTTGATGCTCATTCAAGCGCTTTCCCAACCGCCTTGGCCGCTTGGGCGACGGCAACCCGTGCCTCGTCAACCATTGCCTGCAAATTGAAAAACCCGTGGATCATGCCCGGACAATCAACATAGGTGACAGCAACGCCAGCCTCTTTCAGCCGCTCTGCATAGGCTGCGCCCTCTGATTTGAGGACATCATGCCCGGCCGTCACCACATAGGCCTCTGGCAGACCTGACAGGTCCTCGGCATTAAGAGGCGCAACAACCGGATCAGTGGGATCACCATCCGGCCCTACATAATGGTCGATGAACCAGTCCATGGTCTGCTTTTCCAGAAAAAAGCCCTCACCAAACGCCTGGTAAGACGCGGTATCTGTTTTCGTGTCCGTCACAGGATAGATGAGAAGCTGGTGCCGGATCTGCGGCCCCTTTTTGGCTTTTGCCATCTGACAGACGACAGCGGCCAGATTACCACCGGCTGAATCACCTGCGACACCGATCGCATTCACATCAATCCCGAGCGAAGACCCCTTTTCCTCGACCCACGCAACTGCCGCATATGCATCTTCCGCTGCAGCGGGGCAGCGGTGCTCCGGCGCAAGGCGGTAGTCAACGGCCACAACCTTGCACCCGCTTTCATTCGCCAATGTCCGGCAAAGCGCATCATGGGTATCCAGATCGCCGATCACCCAGCCGCCACCATGAAAGAAGACAAGGGCGGGAAGCGCACCACCCCCGGCAGCGACAGGTGTATAGAGACGGACGGGGAGATCGCCACCTGGGCCCGCAATCACCTGATCTTCCACTTTCCCGATGGAGACCTCATACGCATCCTTCATGGCCGCATACATGGCGCGCGCACCCTCGGGCGCCATCTGGGAAATCGGTGTGCCGCCAGCCTCCGCCAACATCTCCAGCAGGCCTTTGACCTGCGGATCCAATGTCGAAGGGAGCACTTTTGTCGGTTTGGGAATCTGGGTCACGCAGAGAGCCTTTCTGTCAATTCAGCGGCTGAGTATCGCGGAGCCGGGCGTCTTCAGCAACAAACTCCGGCACGTTCACACTCTGGAAGGAGGATTAAGCCTTGCAACCCTAAATACCTACTTCTGATGCGGCTATGCCCAAAATTGTACCAAATATCTGCATCATCGGTACAAATTTAGTCAAACTTAATCTCTTTCCCGTACGTAAGTATTAGAAGATTTTCTACCTGAAGTAGAAAACAGGTTTCATTTGGATGGGGATCAGAATGATGGAGCGTATCACGAAGCTAAAGATCGCGGAAAAACTGCCAGCGATCATAGTTGGGTGTGCAATAGTAATGGCGTTGGGCATTGGGCTTTCGAGTTATTGGCGCGCCGCGTCATCGCTTCATCAAGCCACTAACAATCGTTTTGAGGCAGCCTTGAGTGCAAGGCAGGTTTCCTTCTCAAATTATCTGACGACCATCGAGCAAGACCTCGATATTATGTCAACGAACCCACTTGTCGCCAGTGCGCTGGCAGGTTTTGAGCGGGCATGGGGTGCTCTTCAAGACGAGAACCCAACAACCTACCTTCAGCGCGCCTACATTAGCGGCAATTCAAACGCAGCCGGTGAAAAACATCTGCTCGACTATGCAAATGATGGATCACAATATTCCAGCGTTCACCGCAAATATCATCCCTGGATCAGGACGTTCCTGAACGAGCGTGGATATTACGACATTTTCCTTTTCGATATGAAGGGCAATGTCATTTATTCGGTCTTCAAGGAACTTGATTACGCGACCAATGTTTTGTCCGGAGAATGGAAAGAGTCTGACCTTGGTACGGTTTTCAAGACTGTCTCAAATGCCCCTGACAACGCATCGATAGCCTTCACTGACTTCAAACCCTACGCACCAAGCGCAGATGCACCGGCAAGTTTCATTGCACGACCGGTTCTCAACAGCGACGGTGTCCGCATCGGCGTTATTGCCTTCCAGATGCCCGTCGGCATTATCAACCAATTCATGGCGTCAGCAGACGGCCTTGGTGAAACAGGTGAAATGCTCTTGATTGGCACAGACGGGCTAATGCGCGCGGACTCGCGCCTGTCAGAGACGTCAACGCTTCTGAAAACAACCGTCGAAAACGACTCCACCGCTGCGATCTTCGGCGGTGCAGACCGTGCCGCATCCAGCGGCAGCCTGAGCCATATGGGCCATGAAGTTCGCACCTATGGGCAGGCAGTGGATTTTCACGGCGTCCGCTGGGCAATTCTGGCACAGATCGCAGAAGACGAAGTCAACGCAGACCTCGTCTCGATGCGCAACACTATGCTGGTCATTGCCATTGCTCTCGTGGCGGCAATCTCCGCAGCGGGTTACTACCTTGCTCGTCAGATTTCCGGTCCGATCAGCGCAACGACGGACGCCATGACGAAATTGGCATCAGGCAACACACAGCTTGATCTCGAAGGCATGGACCGCCATGACGAAATTGGTGACATGGCACGCGCGGTTGAAGTCTTCCGTCAAAACGCGATCCAGCGCATGGAGCTCGAAGCAGCTCAGGCCGAGGAGCAGAAAACCAAAGAACGCCGGACAGCGGATATTGAAGCGCTGATCAAGGGCTTCGATGACAACATGAAGCAGATGCTGGCAACCGTCAGCGCTGCTGCAGAAGAGATGGAGCACACGGCTTCCGCGATGAACAACACCGCGGCGACCACCAACGCACAATCTGCCGCCGTTGCGGCTGCTTCGGAAGAAGCAAGTGCAAACGTACAGACGGTAGCAGGAGCTGCGGAAGAGCTTTCAAGCTCAATCCAGGAAATCCGTCGCCAGGTAACGCAATCGACGCAGATCACGCAGAAAGCAACCAACACAGCCAATGATGCCAACAGCCGCATCGAAGGCCTTTCGGAGGCTGCCCGCCAGATCAGCGAAGTGGTGACCCTTATTCAGGACGTAGCAGAACAAACAAACCTGCTCGCCCTGAACGCCACAATCGAAGCGGCACGCGCAGGGGAAGCCGGCAAAGGCTTCGCCGTTGTGGCCTCTGAGGTGAAGGAACTGGCAAACCAGACGGCACGTGCAACGGAGCAGATCAGCAAGCAGATCGCAGCCGTTCAAAGCTCAACCGACGATGCTGTCACCGCTATTCGTGACGTCACCATCACAGTTGCTGAGATCTCTGAGATTTCACAAGCGATTGCGGTGTCAGTTGATCAGCAGCAGGAGGCAACGGTTGAAATCTCAACCAACGTCCAGCAGGCCGCTGCAAGCTCTGGTGAAGTTGCATCCAACATCTCTGGTGTAACGGCATCCGCAAACGAGAGCGCAAGTGCCGCAACACAGGTACAAAGCGCGGCGGCAGAGCTTGCTAGTCAAGCCGATCATGTGAAGATTGCTGTCGATGAGTTCTTGAAGAAAGTACGTGCGGCCTGATCAGCACGGCAATTGATACATACAATACGAAAGAGGCGCTCCTTGTGGGCGCCTCTTTTGCTTTCGTCAGCCCTTGAAACCACCTTCGTCAAGGAACGCCTGCTCTTCAACGCCCGTCTCTCGCCCCAAAAGAACGTTGCGATGGGGAAAGCGACCAAATCGTTCGATAATGTCGAGATGAATTTGCGCGAACTTGAGCGTCCCAGGGTCATCTAGCCGCGTGGCAAAATACTCCATCCCGGCTTGCTGCGCCGCCAGGTCTTCTGAATGCATGAAGGGCATATAAAACCAGCACCGCTCGGCCTCGCCCATACGAAGATCAACCCCGCGCTCAATCGCAAGCCTGGAAAGGGCAAGCGCACGCAAATCACCGCTAAAGGCACGGGCATCGTCCCGCCAGATATTGCGCGTAAACTGGTCAAACAGCAGGACGAGAGCCAACAGGCCCTCGTCACTGCTTTCCCACGCACTCAATCGCCCGGCAAAAGCAGCCTCAACAGTTGATAAAAACCGGAACCGGATCTCATCATCAAAGGCGAGATCTTTTTTAAACCACAGGGCAGGCCCTGCCTCCCTCCAGAAGCGAACAATCTCTGACGGCGAGCCCTCCATCAATTTACCTTCCGGTCTCGCCCTGCCCAATAGGGATCACGCAGTTCCCGACGAAGAATTTTGCCTGACGGGTTGCGCGGCAATGCCTCAATAAAGTCGATGGTCTTGGGCACCTTGTAACCGGCAATCTGCCCCTTCGCCCATTGAATGATCTCCGCGGGCTCCGGTGCTTCACCAGGTTTGCGCACAATGATGGCCTTGACGGCCTCACCCCACCGGTCATCTGGTACGCCGATGACAGCAACGTCCGCGATCGCGGGATGCCCAAAGAGCGCATTCTCAACTTCGGCGGGATAAATATTCTCACCACCGGACACAATCATGTCTTTCACCCGGTCATGAATATAGACAAAGCCCTCTTCATCGAGATATCCCGCATCCCCGGTTTTGAACCAGCCCTCCTTGTCGATCGCCTCCGCCGTGGCATCAGCACGGTTCCAATAGGCTTTCATGATAGCCCCACCACGGATCATGATCTCGCCAACAGCACCTTGCGCAACCGGCTTCCCGTCATCACCCACAATGGCAACTTCCATACCCGGATTAGGCAGACCACAGGACCGAAGTTTCCCGCGCGCTGGATCATGAGCCTCCGGTGGCAGATAGGTGCCCGCACCTGTCGTCTCCGTCAAACCATAGACCTGGATAAAGTCACAACCGAACCGCGCCTGCGCACGTCGCAGAACATCTTCGGCAATCGGTGACGCGCCATAGATCACCTGCTTAAGACAGGAAAAATCAGCTTCATCCACGCCCGGGGCCTGCAACATCATCAAAATGACCGCAGGCACCATAAACGCGATATTGATTTTGTAATCGCGAATAAGCTCAAAGATCACAACGGGATCCACATCTTTCAGGATGACGTTCTTGCACCCCTGCGCGTTCCCGATGAGCCCGATATTGACACCCGCCACATGGAACAAGGGCATGCAGACAAGATTGACATCCCCCTGGCTCCAGTCGGCCCAGCCTGCGGCGGCACCTTGCTTGAAAACGGAGATGTAATTGTCATTGGTAAGCTGCACACCCTTTGGGTGCCCTGTGGTCCCGCTTGTATAAAGCTGGATCACATCATCGCTGCCTGTTTGCGGCAACATAGGGTCTTTGTCCGGAAACTTGTCCCGCCAGCTGTCAAACGCTTCCCAAGTCGCATGTCCATCATCCAGCGCAATAACCTTGCGCACGCCTGGATTGTCCGCCAGCACACTCTCAACAAGCCCGTAAAACTCAGCCCCGACAAAGATGATCTCTGTCTGGCTGTCATTGAGAACGTAAGTGACTTCCGGTCCGGCAAGACGCCAGTTGATACCCACAACAACGCTACCGGCTTTGAAAGCTCCATGCAGCATCTGGAAATAGCGGTCTGATCCTTTGCCCAGAAATCCGATACGTGTACCGGGTTTACAGCCTTCAGCAATCAACCCCTGCGCCACCTGATTGGATTGCGCGTTAAGCGCCGCGAAGCTGGTTTCCTTACCCTCAAAGACCTGCGCAATCTCGTTCGGCATTGCCTTCGCCTGACGCCGCGTCACATCGGCAACGCACTTGATATGATCGAAGTCGATCATGCTCCCTCCCATTGTGTGAAAAATCGGGCTCTTCAGCCTTCTTGCGCCAGTGTCGCTCCCGCACTGACCGCTTATTGATACAAAGTCTAGCGCTATACTCCCAGAAAGAAAGCCCGGAAGGAAAGCATTCCCTCTAGGCAGGCGCTTGTTCAGCCTTTAGTCTGAAATCCAACAAAACAAAATGGGCCCCAAACAGAGGCTATCCAAGAAGCAATCGGGAGGAACAAAGTGGCACGGATACCCTATTTCGACGCGACAAATGCGGATGCCGCAACCAAAGAAACCCTTGGCAAACTGCCTCCGTTAAACATTTTCCGCATGATGGGCCACTCCGGTGGTCTGCTGAAACGCTTTATCGGCCTCGGCAATCATCTGCTGGGCGTTGCCGACCTTGACCCGGTCTTGCGTGAAATCGCAATCGTGCGCGTCGGTGTGCTCTCAAAAGCAACTTACGAAGTCCACCAGCACGAACGCATCTGTCGCCAGATGGGCATGGCGGAAGAGCTCATCCAGGCCATACATGAAGGCCCGCAGGCCAAAATATTTGACGACCTGCAGCGTGACATCATGCTCTACACAGATGACATTGTGCTGAACGTACGCGCAAGCGATGCAACCTTCGACAAACTTGCCAAACAGCTCAACCACAAAGAAATGCAGGAGCTCACTCTCACGATCGGCTTCTACATGATGGTATCACGCTTCCTTGAGACCTTTGATGTGGATATCGAGGAAGATGGCAAGACCGAAGGCGTCGACCTCGACGCGCTCAAAAAACGCCTAAACAAAAGCTGATCATGGCCCGCCTCCCTTATCCAGAACCGGCAAACCTCCCGGCCGCAGCGCGGAACCTGCTGGCAAGCCTCCCGCAACTCAATGTCTTTCGCATGATGGCGGGGGCGGGCGCGTCCTTTGCGCCGTTCATGCAATTCATCAGCGCCTACCTGAACGAGGGTGTACTCGCGCCAGAACTCCGCGAGCTGGTCATTCTCCGCGTAGGACATCTTTGTGGATCCGACTACGAAGTACATCAACATGAGCGCGTCGCCCGCACCATTGGCATGAGCGAACCCCGATTGCAATCCGCGAAAGGCAGCCTCCCGTCCGGTCACCTGAGCGAAAAGGAAAACCAGGTACTCGCCTTCACCGACGAACAGGTAGAGCGCGTCAAAGTTTCGTCCGCCATGTTCGAGGCGACAAAAAAACATTTGAGCGATGCAGAGATGACGGAGCTGTTGATCGTGATCGGCACCTATCTCATGGTCTGCCGCTTTCTGGAGACACTGGAAGTCGAGCTGGAAGAAGACGATATTCAAGGATCAGGCCTTGAAGAGATCGAGGCAGGTGTAGCGCGTCTCGGCCAGAAATAGGCCTGCAAGTGGATCAGCGAAGCATACAAGCATCAGGAATACCGGCATGAGCGACCCAGGCGTGAACAACAAAGAGCCACAAGAACAAAGTCCCGGTCGCGCACGCACAGCCTTACCCTTGAGCGCGGAAGCAAAAGGCAATGCGCCGGGTCGCGGCCGATTGAACGGTCGCAAGATTGCAGTCTTCGGCGGCGGCCAGCGCATCGTTGATGCTGCAACCGACCCGGTCGGCAATGGTCGCGCCATGTGCAGACTATTTGCCCGCGAGGGCGCAATGGTAACGGTCATAGACATTGATGAACGCGCAGCCGAAGAAACCGTTCTCCAGATTCAAAACGAGGGCGGCAAAGCCCAGGCCCTGGTCGGCGATATCGCCAATGAAAGCGATGTTGAGCGATTGCTTGCGGACGCCACAAACAAAATGGGCGGGCTGGATGGACTGGTCCTCAATGTCGGTATTGGAGCAGGCATGCATTTGCAAGGCTCCACGCCAGAGCTTTGGGACAAGGTTCTGGCTGTCAATTTAAAAGGCCCGATGCTTGCCTGCCGGGCGGCCCTGCCGCGCATGGGCGAAGGGGGCTCTGTGATCTTCATTTCCTCCATCGCCTCCATGAAGGCTGGCAGCCGCATGCCAGCTTATGACGCCTCAAAAGCCGCCCTCGCGGGCCTCATGCGTCACGTCGCCCTTGAGGCGGAACCAAAAGCAATCCGCGCCAACATTGTGGCACCCGGCCTCATTGATACACCGCTGGGTCGGCTCTCTACGCAAGGCCGCCCAAGCCGTGCCAAAACGAACATTCCCGGTGGCCGCCAGGGAACCGGGTGGGAGATCGCCTATGCCGCCCTCTTTCTGCTTTCGGGCGAAGCCTCTTATGTGAACGGCCAAATACTCGCAGTCGATGCGGGCCTCACATCCATACGCTAAACAGGAGACCCTCATGGCACATGATCACACATCATTGGGATTGCCGAAATTCAGCTACACCAAGGGTCTGCATGATCTGGGAAACGGTGCCTATGCATATCTGCAACCAGACGGCGGCTGGGGCTGGTCAAACGCAGGCCTGATTGTCGATAGCGGCGAAGCCCTGCTCGTCGACACGCTGTTTGATGTGCCCCTCACCCGCGAGATGCTGGCCGCGATGAAACGAGCGGAGCCAAAGGCAGCCGACAATATCAAAACCCTGATCAACACCCATCACAATGGGGACCATTGCAACGGCAATGAATGCTGCGAGAGGGCGGAAATCATTGCCCACAGGCTCGCCGCAGAGGCCATGCTGAAAGAACCACCAGCCCTCCTTGCAGGCTTTCTCGACATGGCGCCGGACTTGGGCGACCTGGGCGCGTTCATTACCAAAAGCTTTGGTGCCTTCGATTTCAAGGGCGTGACACAAACCCTGCCAACAACGACTTTTGAGACGGAACTGACCCGCAAGGTGGGCAACAAAACCGTCCTGATGACCCATGTAGGCCCCGCCCATTCCCCCGGGGACATTATCGTCCACGTGCCCGCAGACAAGACCGTCTACACAGGCGACATCCTCTTCATCGAAGGACACCCGATCATGTGGGAAGGCCCGGTACAAAACTGGATCGATGCCTGCAACGCGATCATGGCGATGGATGTCGATACAATTGTTCCGGGGCACGGCCCGATCACCGACAAGCGCGGGGTCAAGGCGGTGCAGGACTACCTCATCTACACGCGCGACGAAGCACGCAAACGCTTTGACGCGGGCCTGTCGGCCTTCGAAGCGGCACAAGACATCAACTTCTCAGACTATGACAGCTGGGGCGATGGCGAACGGATCATCATCAATGTGACGACGCTTTATCGGGAATTTTCAGGCGATCATTCCGAACCCGACATTCCAACCCTCTTTGGCCAAATGGCCGCCCTTTGCAAACTCCGCAGCTGACAAGCCAAATGGCCGCCACTCCGCCCCCTCGCGGCTGACAAGGAAGACATATGACCAACAAATCCAACGCGATCATTTTCCATCATTACGACATCTCGCCCTTCTCTGAGAAGGTCCGTGTCGCTTTTGGCATCAAGGGTCTGGACTGGTACGCCGTTGAACAACCGGTCATCATGCCAAAGCCTGATCTGACGGCTCTCACCGGCGGGTATCGTAAAATCCCGGTCATGCAAATTGGCGCAGACATCTTTTGCGACACGCAAATCATCCTTCGCGAACTTGAAAAGCGTTTTCCTGAGCCCTCCCTTTTTGTCGGCGGCGACAAGGCGCTCGGTTGGGGCATGGGCCTTTGGACGGACAGACCGCTCTTTCTCACTGCTGTTGCAATTATCTTTGGCACGGCGGACGGCTTTGCCGACGAAGCCTTCATGAAAGATCGCGAAAAGCTCATGGGTCGCCCGTTCGATGCAGAACAGATGAAAGCCTCTGTCCCCATTATGAAAGAGCAGCTCCGCGCACAGCTCGACTGGTTGGATACGCAACTGGCCGACCACCGTCCCTATCTGATGGGAGACCGTGCCGGTATCGCAGACGTGAACGCCTATTACAATCTCGCCTTCATCCGCTGGATCGCCCCCGAGGGCGCAAAGCTCATCGATACATTCAAGAACGTCTCAGGTTGGGAAACGCGGATCAAGGCCATTGGCCATGGGAAGCGCACCGAAATGTCACGAGAGGAATCGCTCGACATTGCAAAGGCCGCACAATCAACCGAAACACCCAAAGCAGACCCCGGCGAACCCAATGGCCTAAAGCCGGGCGACAGCGTCGCGGTTATGGCAGACGATTATGGCCGCGACCCGATTGTCGGTGAGCTTGTATCATCGTCTGCACAACATGTAGCGATTAAACGAAACGACCCGCGGGTCGGCGAGGTCACCATCCATTTCCCACGGGTCGGCTTCTGGGTCATCAAGCAAAACTGATCAAATGGCAAGACCGCTTAGCGCGCGGTCGCCCCGCCATCGATCACAAGCTCTGTCCCGGTAATGTAACGCGCTTCATCGGACGCGAGGAACACAACACCGGCTGCAATATCAGCAGGCAGACCCACCGTCCCCAGCGGCGCCGTCGCGGCCGCAAGCGCCACCGCATCAATGGCATTTGCGCCTTCGGGCATCACATCTGAATTGGCGAACGTGTTGCCATCAATAATCGATTTGCTCCAGATAGCCGTGTCGATAATGCCCGGATGGATCGAGTTGCAACGAATATTGTTTTGAGCTTGCGCACACTCCAGCGCAACAGCCTTTGAAAAGAGGCGGACGGCGCCCTTCGTTGCGCAATAACCGGATAGGCCAGGTGCTCCCTTAAAGCCCGCAATCGACGAGACATTAACGATGGAGCCGCCACCGCTTTCCGCCATGCTGGGGATTGCGTGCTTGCAGCCAAGAAAGACCCCATCCACATTGATCGCGGTCTGCCTGCGCCAATCCTCAAGGCTCATTTCTGTCACCGGCGCACCGATCGCAATGCCCGCATTGTTAAGGAGAATATTGAGCCCGCCGAACGCGGCAACGGTTTGGCTCACGATTTCTGCCCAGCGCCCTTCATCGACTACATCCTGCGTTGCAAATTTGGCCTGTCCGCCCGCTTTCGCTATCAGGGCGACGGTCTCGTTACCGCCTTCTGCATCAATATCGGTCACGAAGACCTTCGCCCCTTCAGCCGCCATGGCAATCGCCGCACCGCGGCCAATACCGCTGCCGCCACCGGTCACAAGTGCTACTTTCCCGTTCAATCGTCCCATTTTTCGCCCCTTTGAATGTATTTTTTAATGACGCTAGCGTCACCTTAGCGCCCTCGCCACCATTTGACTCCCTCAATTTGCAAAATTAGACTTCAGTCTAGTTTTAATTTTCAGACAGAGACCTCGCCCGTGGCCCAAGCCAAACCGATCAGCACCACACGCCCCATGGCCGCCGGGGCCCCCAGGGCCCCCAGGGCCAATGCGCGCGCGACTGCTGAGCTTGAGCCCGTGTCCCGCAGGTCCCGCAAAAAGGAAAAGACTCGGCGAAACATTTTCTCATCCGCGATGGAACTCTTTGCCGCCCACGATTATGACGCGGTGAAAATCGAGGACATTTGCGAGCGGGCCGACGTTGCGAAAGCCACCTTCTTTCTCCACTTCCACAACAAGGCCGCTCTCCTGACGGAGTTCAACGAGCGGATCGCCACAAACCTGCGCGACCATTTGGCCGGCAACAAAGGCAGTGCCGAGGAAAAACTGCGCCTCGCCCTCCAGATGCTGATTGATAATTGGGGTCGCAACGCAGAAATCATGCGGAAGATGACCCGTGAATTTCTGAACCAGCCCGCCTTGCCGCAAGCAGCATCAGACGCGAGTGCAGGCCTTCATGAGGTCATCACGGAAATCGTCGCCGAAGGGCAATCAACCGGCGAGCTTCGCACACATGCCCCCGCTGACATTGTGGCCGCCATGCTGATCGCTAGCTGGGGTGCCTTTGTCTCCACCTGGAGCACGACGGATCAAGACGTATCACCGACAGTGGGCGGCGAATTGCTCGACATCATGCTTTTCGGCCTCAAGCAAAAATAGGACGCCCCACAACCAAACCATCTACAATCACGACAACAATATAAAAACCTTAGGAAACAAAAATGGCAGGACCAAAACTACGCTTCGGCGCTTTCATCGCACCATTTCATTCGTTGCGCGAAAATCCATCGCTCGCAATGCACAGAGACATGGAGCTTGTCGAATGGATGGACAAGCTGGGTTATGACGAAGCCTGGATCGGCGAACACCATTCCGCTGCCTTCGAAGTGATCGCAAGCCCCGAAATTTTCATCGCCGCTGCCGCTGAGCGCACCAAACATATCCGTTTCGGCACGGGCGTTTCATCGCTCCCCTACCACCATCCGTTGATGCTCGCCGACCGTATCAACCAGCTTGATCACATGACACGCGGTCGCGTTATGTTTGGTGTGGGCCCGGGTTCACTCCCATCCGATGCCTTCATGATGGGGATCGACGTACAGACCCAACGCGACAAGATGGACGAAGCGCTGGAAGTCCTTGTACCGCTCCTGCGCGGTGAAACAGTCACCCATAAGTCAGACTGGTTCGAGCTGAACGAAGCACGCCTGCAAATGACGCCTTACTCGCGGCCATCCGTCGAGATCGCAACCGCAAGCCAGGTCTCACCGACAGGCGCAACAGCGGCGGGTCGTTTGGGGCTCAGCCTTCTGTCCCTCGGGGCCACATCATCGGGCGGCTTCAACGCCCTCTCTTCCAACTGGAACATTGCGGTGGAGAAAGCGAAAGAATGCGGCAACACGATGGACCGCTCCGGTTGGCGCCTCGTTGGCCCGATGCACATCGCAGAAACCCGCGAACAGGCTCGCGCAGACGTCCAGTTCGGCCTGAACGACTGGCTGACCTATTTCCGCGAAGTGGCTGCGCTGCCGCTCGCCCCGGCTGACGCAGGCGACCCGGTTGATGCGCTCATCAATTCGGGTCTCGCCGTCATCGGCACACCCGATGACGCCATCGCCCAACTGGATCGCCTCGAAAAACAATCAGGCGGCTATGGTGCGTTCCTCTTCATGGCGCACAATTGGGCGAACTTTGAACGCACCAAAAACTCCTACGAGTTGATGGCGCGTTACGTGATGCCAAAGTTCCAGGGTCTGAACGAGAACCGTGACCTGTCTTATGCCTGGGCCCGCGACAATCATGAAACCTTTATGGGCGCTGCAATAACTGCCGTCGGCTCCCGGATCATGAAGCATATCGAGGAAAAAGGGACGAAAGACATCAGCCCAGATATTCTCGCCGCTGCGGGCAAGAAGCCCGACGCAGCCGAGTGATCTGGAAATATCCCGCACAGGTCTGAAATAAAAAAGGCGGCCAGGAGAAATCCCGGCCGCCTTTTGCTTTGCTAATGGGAGAAAGAACGATCAGACGCGAACGCCACCACCTGCAATCTTCTCAAAAAGTTCCTTATCAAGCGGGACAAAAGCCTTCGCCGCCGGATCATTGAAATAGATCGGGTCGCTGACCGCCTCCGGGCTGAAGCCTTCTTTCACCAGCTCAACCTTTCGATGCTTGAACGTGCCGGTGATCTCCATCTCCGGTTGCAAGCGCACGAAAAGCGGCTGGGCATAGGCTGCCAGCTCCTTCTCCAGATGCGCCCGCAACTTCACAAGATCAATATCGAGTGGCGCAACAATGGAGGCCATGCCCGCACGACCATCGGCACCCGGCACATGAACGCCATAGACGTTTGCTTCCTTCACGCCGGGGAAAACGGAGATGGCTTCTGCCACTTCTGACGTGGCCACATTCTCACCCTTCCAGCGGAACGTGTCTCCGATCCGGTCAACAAAGTAAAAATAGCCAAGCTTGTCCTGTTTCAAAAGATCGCCCGTGCGGAACCAGGCATCGCCCTTCTCAAACACGTCACGCAGAATTTTCTTCTCAGTCTCTTCTTTTTTCGCATAGCCATCAAAACGACCAGTCCGCGCACTCGGATCATTGATAATTTTTCCAAGCGCTTCGCCCACTTCACCGGGTGCGCACACCTGACAGAAACCATCTGCACCACGGATCGGCGTTTCATTTTCAATATCGAAACGCACAATCTCCACATTGAACTTGGACTTCGCCCAGCCGGGAACGCGACCAATGGAGCCGACAGTGCCATCATAATTCATCAGCGCCACATTGCCTTCTGTCGCACCATAAAACTCCAGCACATTAGGAATTTTGAACCGCTTCTGAAAGGCGGGCCAAATCTCAGGCCGCAAACCGTTCCCGATCACCATGCGCAGCTTGTGCTTGCGCTCTTTTGGATGCACATCCGTGTTGAGCAGGTATCGGCACAGCTCCCCAATATATTGAAAGAGCGTCGCCTTGTTATCCACCACATCATCCCAGAACTCACGTGCTGAGAACCGGCGCTTGATAATGATTGATCCACCAACGGTCAGCACGGTTCCAACAGCACAAACCCCACCGGCCGAATGGTAGAGCGGAAGGCAGACATACATGCGATCTTTCTCGGTGGCATTGGTTGCCGCTGAAAAGCCGCCCATCATCACAAGCAAACGTGCATGAGGGATTTTGGCCGCTTTTGGATTTCCTGTGGTGCCGCTCGTGTAAATGTAAAGCGCCGTATGATCAATCGTGAGCCCAGCCCGAAAATCGCCGGGCAAGCTCTCCGGCGAACGATCCGCAAGAATAGCATCAAGATCATTTGCACCTTGAACCTTGCCACCCGTCGCCCAAACACTCATCGGGCGCTCAAGCTGATCCACAGCGCTTGCATAATTATCGGCAAGCTCCGCCCCCAAAATCACATGGTCGGCATTCGAGATAGAGAGCGAGTGGACGAGCGGACCACCGCTCAAATTCGTATTAATCAAAGCGGCAGCCCCGCCCGCCTTGATGACGCCAAGCCACGCAGCAATATATTCAGCCCGGTTCTCCATCAAAAGAGCGACCGACTGATCCGGCCCGATCCCCTGCTCTTTTGCCCAGCGCGCATAGCGATTGGCCATCGCATCAAGCTCGGCGTACGTGATCCGCCGATCCCCCTCAATAATCGCGAGATTATTGGGTTTTGTCCTGGCGAAGTCTTCAATGATATCGGAAAAGGTCCGCGTATTATCTTCATAGACTTGGTCGACCCGCTTCAGCGAACGCAGCGCCGCCCTCAGGTAGGTAATTTCATTCGATACGCGTTTAACCAGTCCCATTCAATTCCTCCCTCGCACACCCCATTGTGTGCATTTTTATAGTCCGAATGGTATGAATTCCTCCGCTGAGCGGTCAAGGCAAACCGGAGAAAACGCCCGTGTCAGAAGACATTTTGCTAGATGTGACGGGCCTTACCTGCCCTATACCTGTTCTGCGAGCTCAAAAGCGACTCCGCGCGCTGACCCCCGGCACAATTTTGCGCGTCCTCGCAACCGATCCGATGGCAGCGATCGACGTCCCCCACTTCTGTCACGAGAGTGGGCATGAGCTGCTGGAAAGCACGAACGAAGGCAGAACCCTCATCTTTCGGATCAAAGCGATTTAAGTGCGGCCTGAACATCGGCCTTAAAGCCAACCCACAATCTGTCCTCACATTCAAAGACCGGCCGCTTGATCAGCGTCGGATTTTCAGCGAGCAATTGGGCGGCACCCGCACCTTGAGCCGCAGCCTTTTCCTGGTCTGAAAGTCCGCGCCAGGTGGTGCTGGCTTTATTGACCAGCGTCTCGAACCCGACCTTCGCGCCCCACGCTTTTAGATCCGCAAGCAGTATCCCGTCCGCACGCACATCGCGGTAGGTAAACGCAATCCCTTCAGCCTCTAGCCATTTCAGAGCCTTTTTGCAGGTATCGCAGGATTTAAGCCCGTTTACGCGGATCATCGGTCACCTCTCAAGAATTTGGCTCATTCTGGGTAGATTCGGTCCTCAAACCCACCTTGTAACCCCAATCTGCTCACTCACAACTAAGCGAAGGCCAAAAAAGGGAGTACAAGTACGCACTTTCTTCCCATCCGGACACGGATAAGATAGACAGAACAATAGAACGAATTGAAAGTACGACATGTCCAAACTGATGGAAGCAGACACTGCTGAGGCAATGGCCGACACGGACGAGGAACAGGCCCCACCAAAACGCGTGCGCCGTTCCGCGGAAGAAAGCCAGCGCGTGATCTTGGACGCCGCCGCGAAACGATTGGCAGAGCAGGGCCCCGAAGGCATCCGCTTGCAAGACATTGCGCGCGACGTTGGCATTTCGCATCCAGCTATTCTCCATCACTTTTCAAGCCGCGCAGGCCTGGTTGCAGCCCTTGTTGATCGGGCAACAACGCAGTTGCGCGAAAACCTGCTAACCGTTCTGGACGGAGGGGATGGGGTCAGCGTTGAAAGTCAGGCCCCACGGCTGGTCAACGACACGTTCGAAGCCATGAGCGACCAGGGTGCCGCCAAACTTCTCGCCTGGCTGGTGATGACCGGCGCCGGACCAAAACGAAACCCAACCCTTGATGTCATGCCCGACATTGTGGATCGCAGCCACAGCGCGCGCTGCCAACTGGCGGACAAGGCAAATGAACCTCGCCCGGATAAAGAAGACACGGTTTTTCTGACACTCCTGGTCGCCAATGCGGCCTTCGGCGAGGCAGTGATGGGCGACTATTATTACAAAGCCTGTGGGTTCGGCGACGACAAAAATGTGCGCCAGCGGTTCCGCGAATGGCTGGGTGACCTGATCGCAGTGCATACGCAAGCCAAGCCCAACACTTGACGGATTTCAGTTGCCAGACCCGATCGATGCTAGTTTCGAAACATTCACGATTCTTGCGCGAGCACATCACTCGGAATTTCAATCATCACCGCTCTAATGATTGAACTCAGCGGCTCGACCACTATGGCCCAACCTTAATATGGTGCCCCTGGCCGGACTCGAACCAGCACGCCCGTACGGACAGCAGATTTTGAATCTACCGCGTCTACCAATTCCGCCACAGGGGCATTGCGCCGAGGCTGCTGAAAGCTGCCCTCGCAAGCGGCGCCATCATAGGCACGGGAAGCCAGACGTCAAAGGGAAAGAGTACCCGATAGACAGATTTTCCGCGCCCTGATATGTCTTCAACCATGCTGCGCAGCCTTTACGACTGGACAATGAACCTTGCTGCCCACCGCCATGCGCGCTGGGGCCTTGCGCTTGTTGCCTTTGCTGAAAGCTCTTTCTTCCCGATCCCGCCGGATGTGGCGCTGATACCGATGGTGCTGGCCAAACGCGCCGCCGCCTGGACCTATGCGACCATCTGCACTCTGGCTTCAGTTCTGGGTGGTATTGCGGGCTATGCTATCGGCTTTTTTCTGTTCGTTCAGCTGGGTGAGCCCATTCTCGCCTTCTATGGTTATGCCGACCAATTTGAGAGCTTCGCCGCCCGCTACAATGAGCAAGGCGTCTGGATTGTCCTGATCGCAGGGCTCACCCCCTTCCCGTTCAAGGTCATTACCATCGCAAGCGGCGCCACCGCACTCAATTTTGTGGCCTTTGTCGGCACCAGCATTTTTGCCCGAGGTTTGCGTTTCTTCGCCGTCTCCGCCCTGCTCTGGTGGTTTGGCGAGCCCATCCGCACCTTCATCGACCGATATTTCGCCATTCTTTCGATCATTTTCGTGATCCTGCTCATCGGAGGCTTTTTCGCCGTCGGCCTTTTCCTATAGGCTAAAGCCCATGAACTGGATCACACATCTGCCGATCGCCAACCGCGAAATCCCCTGGATCATTTTCGCCGCCTCCATCGCGACCTTGGGCTCCGCACTCATTTTTGAGCATGTCGGCGGCCTCGACCCCTGCTCGCTCTGCCTCCAGCAACGCATGCCTTACTGGTTTTTGATCCCTGCTTCCTTCCTTGCAGGGGTTCTGGGCCGGGAAACCAATCTGGGCCTCGCACCGGTTTTGCTGATCGCGCTTTGTGCACTTGCCGCCGCCACCAATGTGGGGCTTGCCGGCTATCATGCAGGCGTTGAATATAAATGGTGGGAGGGCCCGCAAGGCTGCACTGGCAATGGGCTGATTGCGGGGTCCCTCGCGGAACTTCAGCAACAGCTTGACGGCGTCAAGGTACCCCGCTGCGACGAAACACCATGGAGCCTTTTTGGTATCTCCATGGCAGGCTTCAATTTCCTGATTTCACTTGGCCTGCTGGGCTTGGCGAACCTGGCTCTTCTTCGCTACTGGACCGAGACCGGCCCAGAGGGAGACGAAGATGATACCTGAACCAAGACGACGCCAGAACTTTTGGAGCCGCAAATGGGCACAAGCCATTTCAACCCCGCGCAAGACCATCCAGGACGCACTTCAACGGCTGAGCGCATCAAGGAAATGATCCGCGTCGATCACGCAGGCGAATATGGCGCGGTGCGGATCTACGAAGGCCAGCTCGCCGTCTTCAAGGTGCTGCCACACAAGAAAGAGATCACCGCCGCCTTGCGCCGCATGGCCGCTGAAGAAAAAGAGCATCTGGAGCGTTTCAGCAAACTCGTGAACGAGCGCGACGTCCGCCCCACGGCGCTCAACCCACTCTGGCATGTGGGCGGCTTTGCCATGGGAGCCGTGACGGCCCTCATGGGAGAGAAAGCCGCACACGCCTGCACCGTCGCGGTTGAGACCGTGATCGATGAACATTATCAGCGCCAGATCGACGAGCTTGAATTGCTTGAAGGCGAAGACGAGCTGAAAGAAACCATCATTCAATTCCGTGAGGAAGAGATCGCCCACAAGGAAGAAGCCCTCGCCCAAGGCGCCGCACAAGCGCCGGGCTATCCCATCCTGTCGGGCGCCATCGGCGCCATCTGCCGCTTTGCCATCCGCACATGTGAAAAAATTTAACAAGCGTTTGCAGGAAAAGTGGGCACCGGTTTTCCGTCCGCAAACGGGAAAATTACGCCTCCAACTCGCTATCCCAATAGAGATAGTCACGCCAGCTCTCGTGGAGATAGTTAGGCGGGAAGCGACGCCCGTTACGATGTAACTCGTTGACGGTTGGCCGATAGGGATATTGAAAAGGCTGCATGCCCGCTTCCTTGGGAAGCTTTCCGCCTTTGCGCAGGTTACACGGCGCGCACGCCGTGACCACATTTTCCCAGGTGGTCTGTCCACCCAGTCTGCGCGGAATCAAATGATCAAAGGTCAATTCCTGCGGCGTGTTGCAATATTGGCAGACAAAACTATCCCGCAAAAACAGATTGAACCGGGTAAAGGCAGGATAGCGCGCAGGCTTCATATAGGTTTTGAGGCAAACCACGCTTGGCAGTTTCATCTCAAAACTGGGGGAATGCACAGCAACATCATAGTGAGAAACAATGTTCACACGATCAAGAAACACAGCCTTGATGGCATCCTGCCACGACCAAAGCGAGAGCGGATAATAACTGAGCGGACGATAATCCGCATTTAGAACAAGCGCCGGACAAGCCTCCGGCGTTGCGAACTCACCGTGCACTTTTCGCCTCCCGCTTTTTTTCTGAACGGTTGTCTTCGATTCCGGTTGTTAAAATACTATATCTAGTGCGACGGTCGTGTGAAGCTCCAAGCTCCGCGATATCCCGTTTTTGTGACAATTACCCGGTACCAGACGCCAAATCATGACATCTGCACCCACAGACAGAGTGACCCTGAACGAAAAGGTGAGAACCCGCTTCGCCCCTAGCCCCAATGGCAGGCTGCATCTGGGCCACGCGTTCTCAGCGCTCTACAGCACGGGCGTCTCGCACGAAGGCGGCGGAAACTTCCTCCTACGGATCGAGGATATCGATGTCGGGCGGTGTCGAGGGGAATATGTCACCGGCATTTATGACGATCTGGCCTGGCTCGGTCTTTCATGGGAAAAACCTGTCCGCCGCCAGTCTGAACATTTCCCGACCTATGAGCGTGCCCTCAAAACATTGCGATCACTCAATGTCGTCTATCCCTGTTTTGCGACCCGCCGGGAGATTGAACAGACAATCACTGAAAGCGGCATTGGTCTCGACCGATGGCCGCGCGACCCGGATGGCGCGCTCCTTTACCCGGGCATCTACAAGGACATGGACGCCGAAGAAAGAAGCACGTTCCTTTGGGAAGGTCGGTCTTATGCTTGGCGGCTGGACGTTGAAAAAGCGCTTAACCTCGCCAAGGAGATGAACCAGGGTCCGATTACATTTGTCGAGGAAGAAGGGGATCCGGAAGGCCAAACCGGCGAGCAGGAGATCCGCCCTGATCTGTTTGGCGACGTCATCATTGCGCGCAAAGACGTGCCCACCTCCTATCACCTTTCTGTCGTGGTGGATGATGCACTACAGCACATCACCCATGTGACACGCGGGCGCGACCTTTTTCCCGCCACCTACATTCACCGCCTGCTTCAAGTCCTGCTGGAACTGCCGGAGCCGCGCTACCGGCACCATCGCCTCATCACCGACGAGGCCGGTCGGCGCCTGTCCAAAAGCGCAAAAGACATGAGCCTTCACGACCTGAGAGCCGCAGGGCACACCCCATCTGACGTAAAGCGGATGATCGGCCTCTAACCTCACGGTCCACCCCCCCGCAAAGAGAGACGGACTGGCCCTCTTCGTGCAGCGGACTTGTTGAAACCCTGATCCTGTGCCGAGACTGCACAAGACCTGTGCCATTTCGGGACATTTTCATCAGGGCGCATCCGTAGGGAAGAAAAATATGACCCAGAATGTGCAAAACCAGGCGACCGACCGTGTTGAGTGGATCGACTATGTAAAAGGTCTGACCATCATCATGGTTGCCCAAATGCACATCACCCTGGGCACGATGGAGATGACGGGTGCCACCCACATGTGGCTTGCCGATTTCGTTGAGTTTGCGCGCCCCTTCCGCGTCCCGCTTTTCTTTATCATTGCAGGTCTCTTCGTCAGCCGTTCCCTCAAATGGGATTTCTCCCGCTACGTGGACGCGAAGTTTATCCATTTCGCCTATTTCTATGCCATCTGGTCTCTCATCCAGTTCGCGGTGAAGTTTGCCTTCGCCGGCTATGGCAATCACGCCATCGAGCTTACAGACATTCTCCTGCTGCCCCTTGAGCCTTTCTCAACGCTCTGGTTCATTCATGCGCTGGCGCTCTTCTTCATGGTCACACGTCTCTTCAAAGATGTGCCACCGATTTTTCTGTTTGGTGGCGCTATCATCTTCTACGCAGCCCCTATTCACACAGGCTGGACCACGATTGACGAGTTCGCCAGCCGTTACATTTTCTTCCTTGCCGGTTGGCATGGGTCAAAATTCTTCTTCGATGTTGCAGCCTTCGCCCGCGAAAATGTGACGCGCGTCATTGCAGGCTCCACCGCGGCCTTCGCAATGGTTTTATTCTTTGTCGAAGCGGGCATCGCCGACAAGCCACTCTTCGGTCTACTTGCTGCGTTCGGTGGGTCCATTGCCACCATCGCACTCTTAAGTGTTGCGGCTGATCGTGGCTATTTGGGTTGGTTGGCCTATGTCGGCAAGCGCTCACTCTACGTCTACCTTGCCTTCTTCCTGCCAGGTGCCGTGGTCCGTTTGGGCCTGATGAAAACCGGCTTCATTGAGAATGCAGATGCTATTGCAGCCATTGCGACAATTATCGCGGTCGCAAGCCCACTCATTGCAGCCCTTATCATCGAACGTACACCGCTTGCCTTCCTCTTCACGCGGCCAAAAGCGTTCCACCTGCGCCAGGCAACCGAGCTCCGCAAGACTTTCGCCTGAACGAAGACCTACGCGTGAACGACAGCACTGACCACCGGTAAGAAGTGGTTAGAGGAAGTAGTTCAGAATGAGTGTAAGGGTTACAAGGCTGAAGCCGGTTGCAAGCAGAATGGAAGATGATGCTGCACCTGGCGCGGCCTGATAGCGGTTCGCCAGCACGAAACAGAAAACCCCCGTCGGCATCGCGGCCATCGTGACCGCAACCTTAATCCACAAGGGCGGCAGCACAAAGACAAAGCTTGCAAGCCCAAGCACGACCAAGGGGTGAGCCACGAGCTTGATCGTTGCAATCAGGGTCGCGGCATCAAGAGACTGCTTCAACTCATACCGCACAAGCGTTGCACCCAGCACAAACAAGGCGCACGGGATGCCGGTCCGCGCCAGCATCTCAAGCGTCACATCAAGCGGCCCAGGTATGCCGAGCCCTGTTTGACCGAACGCAATGCCAGCGCCCAGCGCCAGAATAATGGGATTGGTTACAACGCCTTTTCCGCTCTCGCGCAAAATTTGTGGGAACGTAAGCCCGGCCCCCTCCCTTGGTTTTGTCGTCTCAAGCAGGAAGGTCGCGATCGTGAAAACGGTGATCCCGTGAAAGGCGAGAATAAAGAAAAGCGGTATGCTCGCCTCTTCACCATAAGCCGTCAGAATGATCGGGATGCCCAGCATGACAGTGTTTGAAAAACCGCCACCAAAACCAATAATCACACTATCAGCTGGCGTCCGCTTGAATACAAGCCGCGCGATCACCCCACCAACAGCCCAGACAATCAGCACCCCGCCATAATAGGAAAACCAGAGCCCCCAGGGGAGCTCGGCAGGGAGTTCCGTGTTGGCCAGCGCACGGAAGAGAAGCGCCGGCAGCGCAAAGTTGAAGACATAGCGATCAATACCATCGACCCCCGCATGCGCGAGAAATCCGGTGCGCGCCGCAAAATATCCCAGTGTGATGATTGCAAAAATGGGGAGGACGAGTTGAACGGCTTCCATGACGCATCCTGTGGTGAGACGCGAACCAGGAAAAAAACATGGCAAGGATAGAAGGCAAAGAAACAAAAAGGGCCCGCGCGAGGCGGACCCTACTTTCCAGACCCGTCCCGGTCAAATTTCAGACCAGCATCACCAGTCATAAAGGCCGGTAAACTGCCGGAAACCAGCACCCTCCGCCCAGCCGGTCCAGGCCGCGCGAAACCGCGTCGTGGTGGCGGGACTGTCAAAGCCGCGCCCGATCCCCAGCATTAAAAGCTCATCGCATCCGCTAAACGCATCTGTGCGCGGTTCAGGCAGGCTGCCGCCACTCCGGGTCAGCTTGCCGACCTCACTGTCTTCAGCCCCGTCGGTGAGCAAAACAATCTTCGTCGGTGTCGAACAATCCACGCTCCCTGACAAGGTCTCCAGGAAGGGCACAATGTTCGTCTTCATCTGCGCCTGAAGTTTTCCCTCTGCCACAAGCCGCGGCAGATTGGCGACAAGTGCCTGAATGCCGTCTGCCACATCGTCCGGGCGAGCGCGTGCGGAAATCACCTGATCAATCCGCAAGGCATTTGAGCCGGTGTCATAAACGCCGAAAGAGCGAACGGTGACCTTGGACCGCACAGGCAGACCCCGAATATCTTCCGCAAGGCGCGCGGCAACCTGTGCCGCATAACTGTCACTCGTCACAAGCGGGTTGGATTTGGACAGATCAAGCCCGATAACGAGATGGCGTGGGCCGACAACGGCAACCTCTGTAGCAGACGCACCGGCAACACTCCCGGTCAGCAACGAAGCCGACACGACGAGACTTGAGAGCGCATCAGAAAAGAAGGAGGTCAACCCCGCCATACCGCTCACTCCGCTGCCTTAACGGTTTTGGAAAAGGCAAACACCTTCGCCCCATCAAGTGGTGGCAAAACTTCACCAGAGCGGTCATACGCCGCCGGATCGGTCTGCGACATGCGCTGACGCCGCGCCCACCAATCCTCAAACACACCTTCATAGCGCGCAATCTTTTGGCTATCGGCACAGGCTTGCAACTGCCCGTTGCGCACATCCGCGCTCGCAGCATCACGGCGACGACGCCCCGGTGCGGGGAGCGCAAGCATCCTGCGGTTGCTGACAGGCTGGGCCCGCGATCCTTCAAGACCGCTCTCATAAGCCCGGCAATTATCCATCAACCGCGTCCACAAGGCGTTGCGACGATAGTCTGTGCGCTCCATATCGATGAGCTGCTCACGGTTGCGCGCATATTCTGCTTCGAGCGCCGCAAGCCGCGCCATATCCGCCTTGCGCTCGGCAAAATCGCGGGTCTCAAAGAGCTTCCGCAGATTGTTGAGCGCATAATGAAGAAAGAGTGCAGCCACACCCGTGACCACAAGAAAGATCACACTCAAGGATGCCATCCAGAAAACAGGCTGGTAGGCCTGCATTTCTTGCAGGCTGGATTGGGCGACCACCGCTTCCCGTGCAGCCTCTGTCTCAATGCCAAGGCTTGAGAGCGCAGAGCCAAGCGAGGCACCCGGACCGCCGAGCCCCGCATCCGCCATGCCCGCAGGCAGGGACATGAGCGCAAGCAACATACCCACACCGCCCAACATGGTGAGCGCCAGAATGAACAGCGCACGTACAAACACGGCCCGGCCAAAACCCGACATCTGTTCAATAAAAATATGGGCCGCCAGGGTCGCAAACAACACCTGAAGGCTTTTGAACGCGACAGAACCCGCAAGCGTGCCCGGCAATTCCAGGAACTCATTGGAGAGCGCCCGCGTCCAGAACTCGGTGACGATCATGTAATCGACAAAGAGAGCGGCGAACGCGACAACAACGGTGAACACAATCGCCCCGAAATAATAGGGGCGGAACCGCGCGGCCCGCTGGCTGGCGAGATAATTAGTACTGATCTCCTGGCGCTGGTCATCACCAACCATGGAAGAATAGGACATAGCCATCAGCTCTTCTCCCCTTTGCGCCCACGCGAAAACCAGCGGCGTTTCGGCTTATCGTCATTGAGGGGTGCCGCAAGCCTGCGACCAAGCGAGATAATCTCCCGTTCCAGATGCTCCTGACGGGCGCGGCGATCACGCAGCTCGTCGCCAAAATCCGCATCTCCGGCGGTCAAGACCGCATGCAGATGAATATCGGGCAAAGGTTCAGTCCGGCGGCCATATTCGCCTGCCGCCTTCAACTCATCTTCGCGTTTATGGGTATTTTGCCCCCAGCTCATGGCTCACCTCATTCAGGTTTCTCTGATGGAAAGAACCGCAAACCTTGCTGCCTCTCATGTGCAAGCAACAGCGTGCAGGCGATGGTCTCTCCTTCAATCACTCCCCGATCTCCACCAACGCCGCACAGAGCGGAGACCCGTTAAGCCTTAAGTTTTGCGCAATCTTTGCGGCAAAACCATCCCTGAATTAGGGCAGAACTGTGATTAGGTCGTTTTTCGCCAGTTTGAGCCTGAAACAGGCCTGACTATTCCTGCCAAACTTAAGCCGCACTATCCGTGTCAACGATCTTCACAATCTCGCCCATGATTTTGTTGAGATCGAAATCCTTTGGTGTGTAGACACCGGCGACACCGGCAGCCTTGAGAACAGCCTCATCCTCGGGCGGGATAATGCCGCCGACAACCACCGGCACATCAAGACGCCCGGCGGCTTTGAGCCGTGCCATCACATCTTCAACCAAAGGCACGTGAGAGCCAGACAGGATCGAGAGGCCGATCACATGAACCTTTCCCTCGATCGCGTCGGCGACAATCTGCTCAGGCGTCAAGCGAATACCATCATAAACAATATCCATGCCGCAATCACGCGCACGCACGGCAATCTGCTCCGCCCCATTGGAATGTCCATCAAGCCCCGGCTTACCCACCAGAAACTTGAGGCGGCGGCCAAGCTTCACAGACACTGCATCCACTTGCGCCCGCAGCTCATCAAGGCCCGTGACATCATTGCGCGGCGCTTTGCTGACACCAGTGGGCGCACGGAACTCACCAAACACACCGCGCAATACTTCGCTCCACTCACCGGTCGTCACCCCCGCCTGCGCGCAAACAATAGACGGCTCCATGATGTTGCGGCCTTGCCTAGCCGCCGCGCGCAATGCCTCAAGAGAGGCTTTCACCGCAGCCTCATCGCGCGCCGCACGCCAGGCATTGAGATTAGCGATCTGATCTGCCTCCACATGAGGCGGCACAACCATGATCGCCTCATCGCCGGTCCCCAACGGCGAGGCTGCCGTTTCCACATGGCTGTTAACGCCAATGACGGTCATCTCCCGCGTTTCAATTTTGGCAAAGCGCTCCGCGTTGGACAGGACAAGCGCCTCCTTCATGTAAGCGCTCTCAATCGCCGCCACCGCGCCGCCCATCTTCTCGATCTGGGCAAGCTCTTCTTTCGCCAGCGCTTTGAGCTCATCCACCTTGGCCTGCATCACCTGCGAGCCGGTGAAAAGATCCTCATACTCAAGCAGATCCGTTTCAAACGCGAGGATCTGTTGCGCCCGTAGCGACCATTGCTGATCCCAGGGCCGTGGCAGACCAAGTGCCTCGTTCCACGCTGGCAATTGCACCGCGCGCGCGCGCGCATCTTTCGACAAGGTCACAGCCAGCATTTCGATCAGAATACGGTAGACATTGTTTTCCGGCTGCTGCTCGGTGAGCCCCAGCGAATTGACCTGCACCCCATAGCGGAAGCGACGCATCTTCTCGTCTTGAACGCCGTAGCGAACAAGGCAAATCTCATCCCAGAGATCGACAAAGGCACGCATCTTCGCAATCTCGGTGACAAAGCGCACACCCGCATTCACAAAAAAACTGATCCGCCCGACAACAGTTGCAAACTCAGCGTCCGGCACCTGGCCGGATGCCTTCACCCCGTCAAGCACCGCAATCGCAGTTGCAAGGGCAAAGGCAAGCTCCTGCACCGGCGTCGCCCCTGCTTCCTGCAGATGATAGGAACAGACATTGGTCGGGTTCCACTTGGGCAGCTCGCGATAGGTGTAGGAAATAATATCTGTGATCAACCGCAATGATGGGTTGGGCGGGAAAACATAGGTCCCGCGCGACAGATATTCCTTGATAATATCGTTCTGCACTGTGCCCGTGAGCTTCGCCCGGTCGGCACCCTGCTCATCCGCCGCCGCGATATATAGCGCCAACAGCCAGGCCGCCGTCGCATTGATCGTCATCGACGTGTTCATCTGCTCAAGCGGAATCTTGTCGAAAAGCTGCCGCATGTCGCCCAGATGCGAGATCGGCACCCCGACCTTGCCCACCTCACCACGCGCCAGCACATGATCACTGTCATAACCCGTCTGGGTCGGCAGATCGAAGGCAACCGAGAGACCCGTCTGGCCCTTGGAGAGATTGTCCCGATAAAGCTCATTGGAGGCAGATGCCGTCGAATGCCCGGCATAGGTCCGAAAAATCCAGGGCCGATCTTTATCGTGTTGAAATGGCTTTTGGTCGCTCATAGGTCAATTCTTTCACAAACATCTTCTGCCCGCTTAGCATAACCCTTGCCGCATCGCAAAAAGACCTTGAATACGCCGCGCCCCTATCGTTTTATCCGCGCAACCAGAGAAAGGGACCCCCATGAGCAAGCAGACTGAGACCGGCCCGGCAAACCCTCCGGCAAACCCTATTCCGATCAAGGACCTGTACGAGGTCGGCGAGATCCCTCCACTCGGCCACGTGCCCAAGAACATGTACGCCTGGACGATCCGGGAGGAGCGTTTCGGCCCACCGGAACAAAGCATGAAGCTTGAAGTGGTCCCCACATGGGAGCTGGACAGCCACGAAGTGCTCGTCCTCGTGATGGCGGCAGGCGTGAACTATAATGGCGTCTGGGCAGGCCTGGGCGACCCGGTTTCCGTCTTTCAGGTTCACGATGAGCCCTATCATATTGCAGGCTCGGACGCGTCCGGCATCGTTTACGCCGTGGGCGCAAAAGTGAAACGATGGAAGGTCGGCGATGAAGTGGTCATCCACTGCAATCAGGACGACCATGATGATGAAGAATGCAATGGCGGCGATCCGATGTTCTCTCCATCCCAGCGCATCTGGGGCTATGAGACACCGGACGGGTCCTTCGCCCAGTTTGCCCGCGTGCAGGACCAGCAGCTCATGCCGCGCCCGCAGCACCTCACGTGGGAAGAAAGTGCGTGCTACACGCTGACGCTTGCCACCGCTTACCGAATGTTGTTCGGCCACAGGCCCCACGTCCTCAAGCCCGGACAGAACGTCCTTGTCTGGGGGGCAAGCGGCGGTCTGGGCTCTTTCGCAGTTCAGCTCTGCGCCATTGCAGGGGCAAATGCCATTGGCGTGATCTCTGATGAGAGCAAGCGCGATTTTGTTATGTCCATGGGTGCAAAGGGCGTCATCAACCGCAAGGATTTCAATTGCTGGGGACAATTGCCGAAAGTGAACTCGCCGGAGTTCAACGCCTTCATGAAAGAAGCGCGCAAATTCGGCAAGGCCATCTGGGACATTACCGGCAAGGGCATTGATCCTGATGTCGTCTTTGAACATCCGGGTGAGGCAACCTTTCCAGTCTCCGCCATGGTGTGCAAACGCGGCGGCATGGTTGTCTTCTGTGCGGGCACAACCGGCTTCAACATTACCTTTGATGCCCGCTTTGTCTGGATGCGCCAAAAGCGCATTCAGGGCTCGCACTTTGCCCACTTGAAACAAGCGGCGCAGGCAAATCGTCTGGTCATTAATCGCCGCATCGACCCGTGCATGTCGGAGGTTTTCTCCTGGAATGATATTCCAAAGGCACACACGAAAATGTGGAAGAACGAACACCTGCCCGGAAACATGGCCGTGCTCGTGTCGGCTGCCCGTCCGGGCCTTCGCACAGTTGAAGATGCGATTGAGGCCGGCAACAAATAAACAGGAAAAGTGTGAGGACTAAAAATCCTCACAGCCAATCATTGGTAAACACGACCTTCGGACCCGGATCATCCATTGCGTCAATCGCATCACTGAACGTGGCTTCCAGACTTGTCACCACTTCCGGGTGATAGTGACCACATGCCACCTCTTCACAAATTTACTGCAGAAGGGCGCGCGCCTGCACCCGTGATGGGCGAAAGCTGATCCCCTTCGTGTACATCCGCGTCATGGCGAAGGGGACTGCATCGTCAAAATAAAACGAGACGAAACAACTAAAAAGGGATTTTGCAAAAACAAAGCAGGGCCAGTGACCCAGCCGCATGGCGAGCACCAGCTCCACACATCTATTTCTTTGTGGGAGATGGAGGTGTCGACGTGAATTGACGTTATGGTGAAGAGGTAAACGCTAACCGACAATCGCCCTGGCGGCGCGGATCCCTTCAGCAATCGCACCATCAAGCGTGGCAGGCTTGGAGAGGCTTGTTGCCTCCCCCGCAAAGAAGACACGATCACCGACAGAACGACGAAGGTCAGACCGCGCGCCTGCCCGCCCCGGTCGCGCCGCCGTATAGGCACCGCCTGCAAAGGGCATCGCCTCCCACGGGAACGCTTTCATGTTGAGGTCTGCTGGAACCTCTCCCGCACCCAGAAGATCAACCAGCACCGACCGGGCGAAATCAACCATCGCGGCTTCGCCTTGTGCAGTGAGGCTCGCACCAAAATCACCCGCCACATCAAGATAGGTGAGCCCCGCGCCACCTGCATCAACCAGAAGACCTGCCGTACCTCCCTGCCCTGCATAGGCCAGCATCGTGTCAACCGGCACTTCAAAATCAGTGTGATCCAGCTCCACCACAATATGATTGTAGGAGCCCAGCGGCAGATCATGGATAGCGCGCTCACTGGCATGCGGGAGTTTTGGCGTGAATTGAATGTCTCCGCGCGCGAGCACCGCCGTCGGCACGGTGACAATGACGGCATCACTTTCGATTACGCCCTTATTGGTCTCTATTTTGATGCCTTTTCCAGACCAGTCGATCTTCCGGGCGATGACACCATGTTCTACAGCAACTGAAGCACCCCATTCGGCCACCAGTGCGCCAAGTCCGCCGTCGCAATAGAAATCCGTGCCTTCCGACTGCGCATCCCAATCCATCGTCGAAAGCTTGGAAAGCGAGGCAGCATGTTCGTATGGGCCTACAAGAAACTGCGCGAGCGGCGATGCATCGCTGTCCACCAGCCCGGAAACAGCAACATCAAGGTCCCGGTCGACGGCGCGCTCAATCGCCCTTTGAATATCTTCAACCTCGTCCCAGATCTCTTCTTCATCATCGCCTTCAAGCCATTCGCCATCCGCAAACAGGCTCCATTCTTCAGGTGCTTCGTAAGTGCGGACATTGACCGTGCGGGCGAAAGGCACAAGCGGGTTCGTCTCAGCATTGTGGAGCCAATGGGCCCCCACATCACAAGGCACACCAAAAGTCTCCGTCTGTGTGAAGGTTCGACCCCCGATCCGCGAAGACGCCTCAATCACACGGTGTGGCACACCGGCTGACGCGAGCTGCATGGAGGCAGCGAGCCCCGCAACACCGGCACCGATAATCGTGACGCTTTTGCCGGACGCCGCGCGGGCGCTCCGCCCAAGCAGCGGCACCATGCCGAGACCCACGCTAAGACCGATAGCCATTCCCCCTCCGGTTGAAAGGAGGGAGCGGCGGGTGACGGGCTTCTGGTTGAGCTTTTTCATAGGGCAATCATGACGAATGAGGCATCAAGCGCAAAGAAAAACATAGATTTTCGGCCTGTTTTCGCCATTTGGGGCGCCAAAACCCGTCCAACCTCTTGTCTTTCGCCCGCGAGTCGTATTTCAGAGGGGAGCGCTATAGACTGCGCCAAAATTTGGACTGAAAAGGTAATGGAATGAGCCTCGCTGATACACCCCGCGCCCCCCTTCTCCTCGACAATCTCACGAGCCTGACAGCTAACGCCGTGACCGCCGCAGACGCGCTGCTGGCACACGCCGCCCACGCCGTCCGGGAGCTCGTGAGTGTTGACGGTAAGGTCTCAGCAGCACGGCTCGAAGAAGAACAGTTTGCCGCCCACGGGCTTGCCTGGTTTGCCACTTATGTGGAGGCCCTGCGCCAGCTCCATGCCTATGCAGTACGCATGGGGCAGGAAGGTCGCTTCGGTGAAATGGAAGCGCTGCTGGTCCAGGCAGCGTTCGGCGAATATCTCTGGCAGCTTTATGGCGGCATTCCCATGAGCCAGGGCGAAATTCTGCGCCCCCAGGATATGGGCCTCACCCAGGACGATCAGCGCGCGTTCATGGTGCCCGCCGTCCAGACATTGACACAGCAGGGAAATTCCGCCGCTGTCCGTGCCCGCATTGTCGAGATCATCACAGAGCAGGCAGGCGCTGCAACCTATGGCGACACCGGCCTTGATGAAACACTGAATGCCATTCGCGACCAGATGCGCCGCTTTGCAGACGAACAGGTAACGCCTTTCGCCCATGATTGGCATTTGAAGAACGATTACATCCCGCTCAGCGTCCTCACCCAGATGGCAGAACTTGGCGTTTTCGGCCTCACGATACCGGAAGAGTTTGGCGGACTTGGTCTTGGCAAAGAGAGTATGTGCGTGGTCTCTGAGGAACTTTCGCGCGGTTATATAGGGGTCGGCTCGCTCGGCACCCGCTCTGAAATTGCAGCCGAACTTATTCTCTGCGGCGGCACCGACGCACAAAAAGCGCACTGGCTTCCGAAGATCGCCAGTGGCGAGATATTGCCAACCGCCGTCTTTACCGAACCCAATACCGGATCAGATCTTGCAAGCCTTCGCACCCGTGGTCGCCTCGATGGTGATGTCTACAAGGTGACCGGCAACAAGACATGGATCACCCACGCGGCCCGCGCCGATGTAATGACGCTGCTGTGCCGCACAAGTGATGAGCCCGGCTACAAGGGCCTCTCCATGCTGCTCGCGGAAAAGCCGCGCGGTGACGATGCAGAACCTTTCCCCGCCAAGGGCATGACAGGCGGTGAGATCGAGGTGCTCGGCTATCGCGGCATGAAAGAATTTGAAATCGGCTTCGATGATTTTGAAGTCAAAAAGGAAAACCTGCTCGGTGGCGAAGAAGGTCAGGGCTTCAAACAACTGATGCAGACATTCGAGTCAGCGCGCGTCCAAACAGCAGCCCGCGCCGTGGGCGTCGCGCAATCAGCTCTCGACCTCGGCCTTCGTTACGCGCAAGACCGCATCCAGTTCGGCAAACCGATACTCAGCTTCCCGCGCGTCTCCGGCAAGATTGCGGCCATGGCCATTGAGCTGATGATCGCCCGCCAGCTCACCTATTTTGCGGCACGCGAAAAGGACGAAGGACGCCGCTGCGATCTGGAGGCCGGCATGGCGAAACTGCTCGCCGCCCGCGTGGCCTGGGCCGCGGCCGACAATGCACTCCAGATCCATGGTGGCAACGGCTTCGCACTCGAATACCCGATCAGCCGCGTGATGAACGATGCCCGCATCCTCAACATCTTTGAAGGCGCGGCCGAAATTCAGGCACAGGTGATCGCACGACGCGTTCTCGACAACGCAAACTAAAACAAGAAAACGGGGGAAACATGTTGCGTAAGATATTAGGCGGAGGGCTGGCCCTCCTCGTTATTCTTTGGGCAGTGCTTTTCCTCGGCTACCTGCCCTCCCAATTGATGAAGGCAGAGGGACCATCCTTCATCAACACACCTGACAGTGTCGGGTTGGAGTTTGACGATGTCTCAATCCCGCTCACAGACGAAGACCTCACCCTTTCCGCCTGGTGGATGCCTGCGGAAGACGCAAAGGCAACAATTCTCTTTGTGCACGGAGCCAACGCTAACAAAGAAGATTTCTATTTCGGCGCACTCGACTTCTACAAGGCGATGGTCGCGCGTAACGTGAACGTACTGGGCGTTGATTTGCGCAATCATGGCGGCTCCGCCAAAACCGAAAGCGGCAACCTTGCCTATGGCGCAGAAGAATACCGCGACATCATCGCAGCGCTCACACTGATCGAAACACAGTCACCCGACCTGCCGGTCTATGGCATTGGCGTTTCCATGGGCGGTGCCACGCTCATTGAAGCCGCATCCCATGATGCCCCTCTCAACGCCCTCATTCTGGTGGACCCTCTTCTGGATCCCGCAAGTGCAACCCTTGCAGGCATGCAAGCCATCACGGGGCTACCCGCAGCCCTGCTGCGTCCCACCGTCTGGAGCGCCACCACATTTTTCGGCCTGGGGGAGACCGACCCCAGCCTCAGCGAAAAGATAGGCCGCCTCTCCCTTCCCATCCTGCTTATCCAGGACATTGACGACCCGGTGACGCAGGCCTCCTTTGCCCGGGCAGCTGCCAGCGCAAATGACAATATCAGCTATGTTGAGATGCCCGCTGTCGCCGCCGATCATCCTGTCCTGATCGAGGCGGAAGGCTGGGGCACACATGCAACTGCCTACCGCGTTTATCCCGAACAGGTTCTTGCAGAAATTGAACGCGTCTTGCCCTGAAAGCCACCGTCAGGCAGGCTTAGACTTCCAACATGAAAGCGACAAAACATGGCTGACCTTCTGATCCTCGCCGCACCGATTGCAATGGGCGCCGTAGTGCTCGTGCTCTTGCTCGGTCTCATCAACATGATGCGCAACGGCTCCGCCAGCCGTTCACAAAACCTGATGCGCTGGCGCGTCGGCCTTCAGTTCGTTGCTGTGATCATTGTGATGACGGCCTTTTACTTCACGTCCGCCTGATCTGATGAGCCGCTTCTTTGGTGAAATCAGACAGAACGGCTATGTCGTGCGCGACATTGAAGCCGCCATGAAACACTGGTCAGAGACAATGGGCGTCGGACCCTGGCTCTATCTCGACCGCGCCCCGATCATGGACTTCCACTATCGCGGTACACCCAGCGATATCGAAGTCTCCATCGCATTGGCAAACTCTGGCCCTTTGCAAATTGAGCTTATCCAGCAGCGCAACGACGCCCCCTCCATGTACAAAGATTTTCTCGACCAGGGACATGAAGGACTTCAGCACGTTGCTTATTGGACCGAAAACTTTGACGCCGATCTGGCCGAAGCGGAAGCCAGAGGGTTCACCATCGTTCATTCAGGCTATTCAGGTGCGCCGGATGGCCGCTTTGTCTATTTCGACAGCCCCTCTCATGCCGGAACTGTGATCGAACTGTCAGAAATCAGTGGTGCAAAAGGGCAACTTTTTTGTAGAATACGCAACAAATGCGCCACGTGGGACGGGACTAATCCAATAAAGCGGCGATAGCTTATGGAAATCTTTGCGCCTCTCCAGATATGGTACGAGGCATTACTTACAATGAGCGACCACGCGATTCTGGGCGATATGGGCAACATGTCTTCGACAACACGCTTGGGGTCGCGGACACATCGGGGGCACTACGTGAAAACCGTTTCTACATTTACAGCAGCTGTCATTGCAGCATCCCTTGGCGCCGCACTTTTTGGCGCAGCACAAGCAAACGAAGGTGGCATTGTGGACGAAGTGCGCATTGGCGCGCTGAACCACGAAATGACACTGTTCCGTGACAGTTCAGACGAAGATGGCGTCGACGTGAACCTTGAAGTTCTGTTTGACAGCCCACAATGGCTGGAATGGGCTGGCTCACCACGTCCACATCTGGGCGCAACGATTGCGACCCATGATGACGCAACAAGTTTCATCTATACCGGCCTCGCATGGGACTGGAATTTTTGGGGCCCCGCTTTCGTTGAAGGCGCATTTGGTGTCGCCCTGCATGATGGCGAAACCGGTCGCTCCACAACATCCAATGAGCTGGGCTGCACATGGAATTTCCATGAAAGTGTTTCGCTCGGCTACGAGCTGACCGAACATCATCGCCTGATGCTGACGGCAGAGCACATCTCCAATGCAAGCCTCTGCTCGGAGAATGAAGGTCTGACGAACATTGGCGTTCGCTACGGCTACAAATTCTAAGCAACACTTTCGTTGACGCGGTGAACAACGGGGCTTCGGCCCCGTTTTTTCATGGGAATTTGCACGATGCGTCATCCGATTTTGACAGATGGTCAGGCAACCCCCAACCTGATCGCACCAGAAGGCCCGATCGCACCAGAAGGAGAGTGAGCCCCATGACCCAAGACATCTCGACAATCGAACATCCAAAAAAATCCGTCACCGTCAATGGCAAAAAGATGACCTATGTGGAGATGGGTAAAGGTGATCCCATCATCTTCCTGCATGGCAATCCAACCTCGTCCTACCTCTGGCGCAATGTCATGCCACATTTGAAAGATCAGGGGCGCTGCATCGCGCCAGACCTGATCGGCATGGGGGATAGCGACAAGCTCGACAATGTGGGACCAGATAGCTACCGCTTTGTTGAACATCGCGAGTATCTCGACGGCATCCTGAAGGCCCTTTGTATCACAAACAACGTCACCCTTGTGATCCATGATTGGGGCTCAGCGCTTGGGTTTGATTGGGCAAACCGCCACCGCCACGCGGTGAAAGCCATCGCCTACATGGAAGGGATAGTGCGCCCGCTCAATTGGTCTGAATGGTCCAAAGACGCGACAGCCGTTTTTCAGGGCTTCCGCTCCCCCGCGGGCGAAGAAATGGTGCTTGATAAAAACATCTTCATTGAACGCGTCTTGCCGGGCTCTGTGCTGCGTGGTCTCACGGAACCCGAAATGGCAGTTTACCGTCGCCCGTTTCTGAACAAGGGCGAAGATCGCAGACCCACGCTCACTTGGCCAAGGCAAATCCCGCTCGGGGATGAACCCGCTGAGATGGTGGCGATTGTGGCAAATTACGCCAAGTGGATGGCAGAGAACGATCTGCCGAAACTTTTCATCAATGCAGAGCCCGGTGCCATCTTGATCGGCGCGCAACGTGAATTCTGCCGGTCCTGGAAAAATCAGCACGAAGTGACAGTCAAAGGCTCTCACTTCATCCAGGAAGATTGCCCGCACGACATTGGGACGGCTATTGCCGATTGGCGCAGGTCGATCTCCTGACCCACCTGAAAGCGGAGGCGGTCAGATTTTTATAGCGCAGAATGTGCATGCTTCCGCAACATTGGCTGGGCGCGCGTCATCATGATGCCTGTCAACATTCTGTTTCACTCCGTCCTGTCGGTTTTACGCTCCCTTGATCAACCCGTGGGAGAACGCATGCTCACAGTCGCGCTGTCGAGTGACCATCTGGGTATCGCTATTGTCGGCACGATCCCGGCTCGATCTTTGCGTCACCCGGCGATAATGCTTGCTCTCGAAGTACGCCCCCGTCATTCTGATAACCTGAGATCATCATGGAGGGGAGTTGCCATATGAACGATAGTCAGACCACCACGCCGGGGAAATATGACGCCATTGCAAAAACACTGCACTGGATCGTCGCTCTCTTCATGATCGTCATGCTGACCTTTGGTTGGGGCTTGGAAGACATGGAGATCGACGAGAAGGTACAGACCCTTGTTATTCACTCCAGTCTGGGCGCATCGGTTTTTCTGCTGATGATCGCGCGTCTCCTCTGGCGCCGGGGCCACACACCGCCCGCTTTGCCAGACCACATGCCCGCGTGGCAGGTCACGGCCTCGAAAATGAGCCATCACAGCCTCTATTTTTTTGTGATCCTGCAACCGCTTTTCGGTCTCGGCCAATCCATGTTTGCCGACTATGATGTGCGTCCGTTCGGGCTCTTCTCCGTCAGTATGGGCGCGAATGAAGGCCTGCACAAAATTTTCCATGTGCTGCACGGGTTGAACGGCATGTTGCTGGTGGCGCTTGTCGCGCTCCATGTGGCCGCCGCGCTCTATCATCACTTTGTGCAGAATGACACGGTCCTCAAACGCATGCTGCCATATGGGCGTGTCTAACAAGACAAAGCGCACAGGAAGAGCTGGAAACGGTACATGGTTGTTCTGAATAAAATCTACACACGCACAGGTGACGCGGGCACAACGGCGCTGGGCACCGGCGAGCGCGTGGCCAAACATGCGCTCCGGGTTGAAACCTACGGCACAACGGACGAGACCAATGCCGTGATCGGCCTCGCCCGCCTGCACACACAAGATCATGCGGAACTGGACGCCATGCTCGCCCGCATCCAGAACGATATGTTTGACTTAGGGGCTGATCTTTGCTTTCCCGACAATGGCGAACCGCTGGATTTTGAACCCTTGCGCATTACAGACGCGCAAGTGACACGCCTCGAAGGGGAGATTGACCAGCTGAACGCCGACCTTTCACCGCTCAATTCTTTCATCCTGCCCGGTGGCTCACCGCTCGCCGCTCATCTGCACATGGCGCGCACAGTGTCCCGTCGTGCAGAGCGGCTCATCACCGCTTTAAACGAAGCGGAGCCCGGCCTTGTGAACCAGGCCGCGATCAAATATCTGAACAGATTGTCTGATCTCTTCTTCGTGGCAGCCCGCGCTGCCAACCAGAACGGCCGCGCGGACGTATTGTGGACACCCGGCGCGAACCGATAGGCAGCGCCAATAAAATGAGAAGACGCGACCCGATAGGGAGCGCTTTTAGGACAAGAAGACGCGAACCGACAGGCGTCTATCGACGCCCGCCATCTTCGCTGCGCACACCATCTGTCCAGGCAGCCTCAATCTGAGACCAGGCGTCACTCAAATAGCTCGCCCGGCTTTTTGTCGTTGGTGAAAAGAACACAGACACGCCTTCCACGGTGCCATCCCGCCGCTTCAAGGGATGTGCCTGAACCCGTGCCCAGAACGCATCACCCGCATTCGTATAGGAAAGTAGATGGGTTTCAGCTTCCTCCCCGGCAACAACTGACTCTTTCAAGTCAGCCAGCGCTTGCAGGTCTGTCTCAGGGCCCTGAAGCCAATCCGTTGCCCGATCTGCAATCTGCCCTTCTTCGTAACCTGTAAGGTCACTGAAACGACGGGTCGCAAACACCACTTTCAATGGTCCGGCAATGCCGCCCTCGTTTGGGACAAGCACCAGTCCCGCAATCCGGAAATCCACCATCCGCAATCGCTGCACTTCGTCGCTGACAACCAGTGGCAGGTCTTCATCCAAGTGATACGCATATGCACTCATGTGGCCCTCTCTCAAATCCTCCGATTCGCACTCAGCGATTAACTCTACGCCTCAATCCTCCTGTCCTAAAGGTGTAAAAACCCACCATTTGGGAAACACAGACCCGGCTCCGGAAAATTGGCCCCACCCAGCGGCAAATCGTCCCTTTTTTGCGGTCTTTCCTGTACATCTGCGCCGTTTGTGCTATTTGACAGGCCGAAAGGGGCGGACTAGGTTGCCGCACCGCAAGGAAGGTGATCCTCCAGATCGCCGAGAAACGTGAGTTTCCTTCGCCGGATTGACGTGAGTGCAGCGCATTGCTGTCGCCTGCGCCGGGGGAGTGAGGCAAGTCTTATTCAGCAGGCAAACGCCAATTCTTTAGAGGCCAACGCCAGGCAACGCGCAGGAGTTCAGCTCAATGAAAGTGCTCGTTCCCGTCAAGCGAGTCGTCGACTACAACGTCAAAGTCCGTGTGAAATCGGATCAGACCGGTGTCGAACTCGCCAACGTGAAAATGTCCATGAACCCATTCGACGAAATTTCCGTCGAAGAAGCAGTCCGCATGAAAGAAGCTGGCACAGCGACGGAAGTTATCGTCGTGTCTGTCGGTCCTCAGCAGGCTCAGGAAACTATCCGTACAGCACTCGCTATGGGCGCAGATCGCGGCATTCTGGTGAAAACCGACGATGTGGTAGAGCCACTCGGCGTCGCCAAAGTGCTCAAAGCGATTGTCGATGAAGAACAGCCAGGTCTCGTTATCGTCGGCAAACAAGCCATCGACGATGACAGCAACCAGACCGGTCAGATGCTGGCAGCTCTTCTCGGCTGGCCGCAGGGCACGTTCGCCTCAAAAATCGAACTGGCAGGCGACAAGATCAACGTCACCCGCGAAATCGACGGTGGTCTGCAGACAGTAAGTCTCAATTCGCCTGCCATCGTGACATGTGACCTGCGCCTCAACGAGCCACGTTACGCCTCACTGCCAAACATCATGAAAGCAAAGAAAAAGCCAATCGACGAAAAGTCGGCGGCAGATCTGGGTGCCGACATCGCGCCGCGCCTTCAGGTTGTGAAGGTGACTGAGCCTGCAGAACGCCAGGCTGGCATCAAGGTTGAAAGCGCAGCCGAACTGGTTGCCAAACTCAAAGCAGCGGGAGTGATCGGATGACGAGCCTCGTAATCGCAGAACACACCAATTCAGCTCTTGCCGACGCAACAGCAAAGACCGTGACAGCCGCAGCCGCCCTTGGCGGTGACGTGCACGTTCTCGTTGCGGGTAGCAACGCAGCCGCTGCCGCTGAAGCTGCTTCCAAAATCGCTGGCGTTGCCAAGGTCTTGCACGCGGACGACGCACAATATGATCACGGCATGCCGGAAGCCATCGCAGCCCTCGTGGTGAGCCTGGCTGGCAGCTATGATGCGGTCCTCGCGCCTGCCACAACACGTGGCAAGAACGTGGCTCCACGCATTGCAGCACTCCTCGACGTGATGCAGCTGTCGGAAATCACGGCTGTCCTATCCGCTGACACCTTTGAGCGTCCCATCTATGCTGGTAACGCCATCCAGACGGTCAAATCAACGGATGCGAAAAAAGTCATCACCGTGCGGACAACAAGCTTTGCCGCAGCCGGTGACGGTGGATCAGCCTCGGTTGAGCAGGTCTCGTCAGACAATCCAGGCCTTGCAACCTTCGTCAGCGAAGAGCTGACCAAGTCGGATCGCCCGGAACTGACAGCAGCCAAGATCATCATTTCCGGTGGTCGCGGTATGCAGTCTGGCGACAATTTCCCGATGCTTGACCGGATTGCGGACAAGCTGGGTGCAGGTGTTGGCGCATCGCGCGCAGCCGTTGACGCAGGGTTTGTGCCGAACGATTACCAGGTTGGTCAAACCGGCAAGATCGTTGCACCAGAGCTTTACATCGCGGTCGGCATCTCCGGCGCGATCCAGCATCTGGCGGGCATGAAGGACTCCAAAGTCATCGTGGCCATCAACAAGGATGAAGAAGCCCCCATTTTCCAGGTGGCCGATTACGGCCTGGTGGCTGACCTTTTCAAGGCAGTACCGGAACTGGAAGAAGAATTGGGGAAAATCGGCCTCTAAACACCGCTGATTTTCAAAGATTAGGCGTCATCGATATTTCGGTGGCGCCTTTTTTGTTTTAGGCTCGGTGCCTGCAAGGGAACACATCGGCCAACCGGCCGCCATACTGCAAAAGAGGATGTCGAGTAAAATGACCATCGAGACAATCGGCATTATTGGTGCCGGACAAATGGGAAATGGCATCGCCCATGTCTGCGCGCTCGCTGGCTACAATGTTCTCTTGAACGATGTGAACAAGGATCGTGTGAACGCGGGCCTCGCCACCATCAACGGCAACATGACCCGTCAGGTGTCCAGCGAGAAAATCCGCGAATCCGAAAGAGAAGCAGCCCTCGACCGCATCACCGCCTGTCTGAAGCCGGAAGATTTGGGCCAGGCCGATCTCATCATTGAGAGCGCAACCGAGAAGGAAGAGATAAAGCGCAAAATCTTTACCGACATCGTGCCTTACCTTTCAGAGAAAACCCTTCTCGCCACCAACACATCCTCCATCTCCATCACAAGACTGGCTGCCGCAACCGACCGGCCCGAACGTTTCATGGGCGTCCACTTCATGAACCCCGTACCCGTGATGGAACTGGTGGAACTGGTGCGCGGCATAGCAACCGATGACGACACGTTCGAGGCCATGCGCGGTCTTGTTGAGAAGCTTGGCAAGCAATGGGCGACAGCGGAAGACTATCCAGCCTTTATTGTGAACCGCATCCTCGTGCCCATGATCAACGAGGCGGTTTACACGCTCTATGAGGGCGTCGGCAATGTTGAAGCCATCGACCAAGCCATGCGCCTTGGCGCCAATCACCCCATGGGACCCTTGCAGCTCGCAGACTTTATCGGCCTCGATACCTGCCTCTCCATCATGCAAGTGCTCTACGATGGCCTGGCGGACAGCAAATACCGTCCCTGCCCACTCCTGGTGAAATATGTTGAAGCAGGCTGGCTTGGCCGGAAGACCAAACGCGGCTTCTATGATTATTCAGGGCCCGAACCTGTCCCGACTAGGTAATCACTGACCATCCATGGCTCGCTCAATGAGCGCCTGAATGAGCGCCTTGGCGTCCTCATGGTCCCATTCAGCAGGCCCGACCAGCCGCCCCACCAACCTGCCCTCAGCATCCACCAGCACCGTCGTCGGCATGCCGAAGGCACCGAGCGAAACACCCGTCCGCGCACTCGCGTCGTTGAAGAGCGCCAGATGTTTGACCCCGACCTCTTCATAAAACGCCTTGGGGAGCTCAAGCCCCCCGCGATCGAGGGAAATAGCCAGAACCTCGAACTGATCCCCACCCATTTCCGCCTGCAACCGGTCGAGCGAGGGCATCTCATGGCGGCAGGGCCCACACCAGGTCGCCCAAAGGTTAACCAGCAGAACCTTGCCCTTCCAATCCGCAAGTGACCGCTGCTGCCCTGCTTCATCCTGGAAGGAAACCGTCGGAACGGGCTGCAAATCGGCTGAAATCGTGAAATTCGCGACCGAACCCGTCGCATATTCCTGCAACCACCCCGCGGAATTTGCCCCGGCATCATTGCTTTTCGCCCAAAAAGTCCCGTATATGCCCGCAATGACGATAGCGACGGCAAAGCAGGCAATGGCAAACTGAACCGGGCGCTGGAGAGACATGAGGGTCCTTTCTGAGATCCTCGCAACCGGAACCGCGAACCTTCGCGCGGGAGCGAGATAATGAGCAACAAAATGTGGGGCGGCCGCTTTGGCGAAGGCCCGGATGCAATTATGGAGGAAATTAACGCCTCCATCGGTTTTGACCAACGCTTTGCCGCGCAAGATATCCGCGGCTCAAAAGCGCACTGCGCCATGTTGGCCGCAAAGGGCATTATCGCCAAGTCCGATGCCGATCAAATTGACGCCGGTCTGGACACGATTGCGAGAGAGATTGAAGCAGGCGAGTTTACCTTCTCACGGGCCCTTGAAGACATTCACATGAATGTCGAAAGCCGCCTGTCAGAGATCGTGGGGCCGGCCTCCGGCAGGCTCCACACGGCCCGCTCCAGAAACGACCAGGTCGCCACCGACTTCAAGCTTTATGTGCGCGACACAATCGATCATCTGGACACCCAGATGGCCGCGCTTCAGCAAGCCTTTCTGGGCCAGGCTGAGACCCATGCAGACACGGTCATGCCGGGCTTCACCCATTTGCAGACGGCCCAGCCCGTCACATTCGGCCATCATTGTTTGGCCTATGTGGAGATGCTCGCCCGCGACCGGGGACGGTTTCAGGACGCACGAAAGCGCCTGAACGAATGCCCGCTGGGGGCCGCAGCCCTTGCAGGCACGTCTTTCCCCATCGACCGGGAGCAAACAGCAAAAGCACTTGGCTTTGACGCCCCCACACGGAACTCGCTTGATAGCGTGTCCGACCGGGACTTTGCGCTTGAAGCCCTGTCAGCGGCGTCCATCACCGCCATCCATCTCTCCCGTTTTGCAGAAGAGATTGTGGTCTGGATGTCCGCAGGCTTCAAATTCATCGATCTGCCCGACAGTCTCACGACCGGCTCCTCCATCATGCCGCAAAAGCGCAACCCGGATGCAGCCGAACTCGTGCGCGCCAAGTCTGGCCGTGTGATCGCAGCCTTCTCATCGCTTTCAATTGTGATGAAGGGTCTGCCGCTCGCCTATTCCAAAGACATGCAGGAAGACAAGGAGGCGCTGTTTGATGCACTCGATGCGCTCTCCCTGTGTCTCGCCGCGATGACGGCCATGGCAGGCTCCCTCACGGCCAACAAATCCGCCATGGCGAAGGCGGCAGGTGCGGGCTTTTCAACCGCAACGGACCTGGCAGACTGGCTTGTCCGCGCGGCGAACCTGCCGTTCCGGCAGGCGCACCACGTCACCGGCACGCTTGTGGCATTGGCAGAAACAAAAGGCGTTGATCTTCACGCACTCACCCTTGAGGATATGCAAAAGGTTGAGCCCGCCATCACAAAGGATATTTTTTCTGTCCTGAGTGTGGAAAGTTCGGTGAAGAGCCGTACAAGCCTTGGTGGCACAAGCCCGGACAATGTGCGGGCGGAAGCGGCCCGTTGGCGCAAGCTGCTCGGTACCAAATAATTCGGGGCCAAATAAATCCGGCGTCAAATACACGAAGGAGAAACAGATGATCCGATCCATTCTCGTCCTCACATTGATCGCCGGGCTGGGCCTTGCTGCCTGCGGAAAAAAGGGTCCCCCCAATTTGCCTCAAGAAACGCAGGAAACTGAAGAGCCCGCAACCTGATCAGCGTCAGGCTCGCGCTTGCCCGATTGAAAGTCCAATTGAAAGCTGAAGACCGTGCACCATTTCCATTACCGCGACGGCACACTCCACGCGGAAGATGTATCGCTTATTGAAATTGCCGCAGAAGTCGGCACGCCCTTCTACTGTTATTCGCGTGCCACACTGGAGAGGCATTACACCGTTTTTGCAGATGCGTTCAAAGGCACCGATACGCTCATCTGCTATTCGGTCAAGGCGAACTCAAACATTGCCGTCATCAAGACCTTGGGAGACCTCGGCTCCGGCGCAGACATTGTGTCGGAAGGTGAGCTTCGTCGCGCGTTGACGGCAGGCATCCCTCCCCACAAGATCGTGTTTTCCGGCGTTGGCAAACAAGTGCGTGAGCTAAAGCTCGCCCTCGAAACCGGGATCTACCAGTTCAACGTAGAATCAGAGCCCGAGCTTGAGCTTCTGTCTCAGGTCGCCACCAGCCTCGGTAAAGAGGCTGCCATCGCCTTGCGCGTGAACCCGGATGTCGATGCCAAGACCCACGAGAAAATCACAACCGGCAAGGCGGAGAACAAGTTCGGCATTTCCTGGAAGCGAGCTCCGCATGTTTACGCCCGCGCGCGCGACCTGCCTGGCATCAAAATTGCCGGCATCGATGTACACATCGGCTCGCAATTGACAGACCTCGCCCCCTTTGAAGCAGCCTTCACCCGCGTCGCGGGCATGGTGTCAGACCTTCGCAAGGCCGGGCACGACATTACGCGCCTTGATCTGGGCGGTGGACTGGGCATTCCCTATCGCGGAACCAATGATGTGCCGCCACCACCGGCCGACTATGCGGCCATGGTCAAGAAAACCGTCGGGCATCTGGGATGCCAGCTGATGTTTGAACCGGGCCGCATGATAGCAGGCAATGCCGGCATTCTCGTTGTGAGTGTCATCTATGAAAAGCACGGCGAGGACCGCTCATTTCTGATCGTGGACGGAGCTATGAACGATCTCATCCGCCCGACACTCTATGACGCCCATCACGACATTCAGCCGATCGCGGAAACAAAGGTCGGCGCACCGCGCCAGAGCTACGATATTGTCGGACCTGTTTGCGAAACCGGGGACTTTTTTGCCAAAGCACGCGACCTTGCGGCACAAAAGCCGGGGGACCTGCTCGCCCTCATGTCGGCCGGTGCCTATGGCGCGGTCCAGGCCTCGACATACAATACGAGGCCACTTGTGCCCGAAATAATGGTCGATGGGGGACAATTCGCCGTGATCCGGCCTCGCCCCACTTATGACGAAATGCTTGATCAGGATAGATTACCGGACTGGTTGACGAGCTGATTTCATCGGATTGACCCAACCCGAGCCAACCCCGTCATTGTTCGACAAGGCCCGTAATCGTTCAACAAAGAAAGATCATCTTGAAGACGCGTCCGAACCAAAATCCGGGATCAGAAGAGGGAGGCGACGCGCTACCGCGCGCTATCACCCGCCGGATCAGGCTTGCACGCGTGAGCCTGTGGTGGGAGCGCACCTGGCCCGCCCTGTGGCCTGCAACAGGCCTTGCGGGCACTTACGTTCTGACAGCACTTCTCGGCATTTTGGAAAGTCTGCCCGTTGCGCTGGCCAAGGCCGCCCTGCTGCTCACGGTCATAGGTGCCGGAACAATCATCTACATAGCCCGCCATGCGTTCAGATGGCCCACATGGGAAGAGGCTTTAAAGCGCCTGGAAACAATGAACGGGCTCGGGCACCAGCCCTTGTCCGCCTATCAGGATAGTGCCGCCGAAGGGAGCGGCAGCGACACTCTGTGGGCGGCCCACCGCGCCTGGACGTCAAAACGCATTACTGCCCTCAAGGTGCGCCTGCCGCATCCCAACCTCGCGGAACATGATCCGATGGCGCTCCGCGCTGCATTGGGTCTCGCACTCGTCGCCGCTTTTGTGATCGCAGGCCCGCAAGCAAGCCTTCGGCTGGCAACCTCCCTCGTGCCTGGCGGCGTGCCATCAAGCGAACACGGACGCCTCGATACCTGGATCACACCACCCGCCTACACCGGCGCGGCCCCGATTTTCCTGAGTGCCCAGCCAAGTGACAAGGCCGTTCAGGTGCCAACTGCAAGCGTACTGTCCGCTCAGGTGTTTGGTGGTGGTCTGCCCGTCATAACGCTCGGTGACACACTTCTCGAAATTGAGGCCCGCGCAGATCGTAATGGCCGTACCTATGCAACCGAAGCGATGCTGAGCGACACAGCCTTGCTGCGCGTACGCCAGAACGGGAAGGCCCTCGGGGAATGGCCGTTGGAAATAATTCCCGACAATCCGCCCGAAGTGATGCTGCTCGACAATGTTGGGATCAGCGTCAGAAACTCACTGAAATTCATCTACGCCCTTAAGGATGATTATGGTGTTACAGGCCTCAAGGCGACCCTCGCCCTCGACCCCATTTTCGTGCATGAAGAAGCGCAAATCTTCCAGATAGGCGAGGCACCACCGGTGAGACGCGGCTTCAGCTCTCTGATCAATGGTTTTGTCGCGGAACCGATTGAAACAGAGATCAACATGCCCTTGCCCGGCATCCGTGTCGCGGATGCGACGGAAACCGCCTACAAGGACTTGCTGTCCCATCCATGGGCAGGGCTCCCCGTCACGATCGAGCTTGTGGCAACAGACGATGCTGAACAGGAGGGGAAAAGCCGCAAAATCACGCTAGCGCTCCCCGCACGCAGGTTCATTCATCCGCTCGCCGCCGCTATCATTGAGCAACGCCAACGCCTTTCCCTTTCCCCCCTCAACCGCGGAAGTGTTGCAGGCTTCCTGAACGCCTTCACGTTTGACGAGGAAATTTTCGGGCACGACAAGTCGGTCTATCTGGGTCTGCGCGCCGCCTATTGGCGCCTTGTCAAAGCAAGACAAGCCGGAGATCTGGACGGGCTTTCAACATTGCTCTGGGATCTTGCACTGAACATTGAGGATGGGGATCTTTCTGTTGCCGAGCGAGACCTGCGCGCAGCCCGCGACGCGTTGACGGAAGCACTGGCAGGGGGTGCCGACGCCGATGAGATCGAGCGCCTGATGCAAGAGCTGAAACAGGCCCTCAACGAATATCTCTCCCAACTTGAAGCACGCGCAGACGCGGGCGCACCAATGCCCCCTGGTATGCCCGGCGATGGTGAGCTGGTGGACCGTGCAGATCTGGAAAGCCTGCTCGACCAGATCGGTGATCTCGCGCGCACGGGCGCCCGCGATCAGGCACAGGACCTGCTCGCAGCTTTGGATGAAATCCTCGAAAATCTCAATACCGGCGAAGAACAGCAGCAAAGCCTGACGCCCGGCGAGCAAGAGCTTTCGGATGCGATCGACAAGATGGCAGAGATGATTGAGCAACAGCGTCAATTGATGGACGAGACGTTCCAGCAGAGCCACCAACAAGGGCAAGGAGCGACCGCAGGATCAACCGGCGATACACAAAACCATGATGGAAGCGATCAGGCGTCTGGCGGCGGGGGAGAAGAGGCCGAAAACCCGACAGCCTCAACCCTGGAAGGGCTGCGGGTGCGCCAGCAGGAATTGTGGGAACAGCTGGAAGAAATCATGGGCAAGCTTGGTGAAAAGGGAGAGCCTTTGCCCGGTCCGTTGGAACAAGCCAACCGTGCCATGAAACAGGCGGAAGATCGTCTGGATCGCGGCCGCGCAGGCAGCGCAACCGGTGCTCAAGGCCAAGCCATTGATCAATTGCGCAAGGGCGCACAGGCCCTCGCCGACGCCATGATGAAAAGCATGGCCGCCCGGGGCGCACAATCAGCGTCACGCGAGGGCGGGGACGAGACGGACCCGTTGGGGCGCCCACTCTCACCCTCTGGCAATCCAAATTCCGACAAGATGGCGATGCCCGACGAAATGGACCTTCAGCAAGCACGACAGATCCTCGACGAACTCCGCAAACGGGCGGCTGAACTGGGTCGCCCGCAATCAGAACTAGATTATCTGGAACGCCTGTTAAAACGCTTCTGATCTAAGCGCGAATGCCTCACTTGCAGTCCGATCTCAGCGTGCAGTCATCGGTGTGCAGTCATCGGTGCGCACGCATCAATGCGCAGTGGAGGCCAGTTCGTCAGGCTCCACAAAACGGATCTCAAGATCATACGCATTCGCAGGCGGGCTGGACAGGCGTGTGATGAACTCGGCCGTCCCTTCCGGTTCAAGGGCCGTCTCAGGGACCGCGAACGTCCACGCATAAAGCTCACGGCGACGTTCATCACGAAGACCAACCCGGACACGCGGTACGGACCGGCGTAGATCGCCCACATTCACCACCTCACCACGAATAGCGAGCACAGGCAGGCCATCTTCAAACTGATGTTCGTAAGTGACGTTCTGAAATTCCATCCCCTTGGGGTTGACGGGCTCATTCAGCAGATCAAAAAGCGACGCGGTTGCTGGCCATTTGGCAACCAGCTCATCCTTGTAAGTGTAGAGACCATAAAAGGTCCCCCCGACAAAGAGTGCCAGAGCAGCAAAGCCTGCCACTTGTGCCAATCGCCAACGGGCAAGTGTCCTGCGGAAAGAAGCCATTCTGCGCGCTGATACGGCGCGCGCCCCACCACTCACATCATCGCTGTCACGTTCGTCGATTTCTTCGTCACGGCGTGACGCAGCCGGTGGCGGTTTGGGCTTTGAACGCACCTCATCGGCTGCATCCAGCGTTTTGGCAACATCCTTGGAAGGTTCCTGATGCCAGACTTCACCACACTTCGCGCAGCGCACTTTCCGCCCTTTCGGCGAAAAACCGGTCGGATCGACCTGGTATTGGGTGCTGCAAGCAGGGCAGGAGATAATCATGCGAATCAGGGCTTTTCGTATGCGGGTGCGTGAACGGCACTTTGCACAGCCATTCACCATAACTCAAGATGTGAACTCAAGACAGAAACATGAGGCCCTCGCCCCCCGGTACATCGCTCCCAGACGCATCAGCCAGGAATTTTCCGTGCATGTCAGGCGAGAGCCCCCTATTAAACGCTTAGGCACGGTTAAAGCTGAGTTAATCGATCAAAAATCGGTTACACAAGTGCACGCAATAAAACATGGCGACAGACCAGTATGGTTCGATTTGAAAATGTGGGAATGCGATATGGCATGGGACCAGAGGTTCTGCGCGACGTATCGTTTGAGCTGGCTCCCGGCTCACTCCATTTTTTAACTGGCCCATCCGGCGCGGGTAAAACCTCCCTCTTGAAACTGATGTTTCTGGCCCACAAGCCCTCACGTGGCCTCATCTCAATGTTTGGGCACGACATCGCCACAACCTCGCGAGATGACTTGCCGGGCCTTCGCCGCCGCATTGGCGTCGTATTTCAGGAATTCAAGCTGCTGGAACATTTGACCACATACGAGAATGTCGCCCTTCCCTTGCGTGTAGTGGGACGACCGGAAGCGGACTATCGAGACGATGTGGAAGAACTGCTCACCTGGGTCGGTCTGGGTGACCGGATGGAAGCAAACCCGTCAACGCTTTCAGGTGGCGAGCAACAACGGGCAGCGATCGCCCGCGCTGTCGTTGGCAGACCCTCGCTCCTTCTCGCCGACGAACCAACCGGCAATGTCGACCCCGAGATGGGCGAACGCCTGCTTCGCCTGTTTGTAGAACTGAACAAACTAGGCACGTCGGTCCTGATCGCAACCCATGATCGCGGACTTGTGGATCGAACGGCAGCACCTGAGCTTATCATCCGCAATGGGGAGCTCACCTACCGTGCCTGAAAAAAGCCAAGATAATTTTCCCTATGATAACGAAATTGCGGCGACGACTGACGGCCTACAACGCCGCGTGAACAAGGTGCTGCGCCTGATCACCGGCAACCAGCGCAAGGGCATCATGCCACCGGCAGACGTGACCGGCGCCACACTCGTTCTTGTTGTCGCTGCCATGTGCTATCTGGCCTGCCTTGCCCTTGGTGCCATGGTCACGGTAACACGCACGTCTGCCACCTGGACAACTGAATTGGAGGGCTCGCTCACCATTCAGATCAAACCGCAAAACGACATTGCCCTTGAAGATCAAATCAACGCTGTTCTTGCAGTCTTGAGCGTGACCGAAGGCGTAGCGAGCGCCACCTCTCTTTCAAAGACCGAAGTGCGCAACCTGCTGGACCCCTGGCTGGGCGAAGCTCAAGAAGGTGAGGATTTGCCGCTGCCTGCGCTCGTGGACGTAACTCTGTCAGACGAAACCACACTCGACATGCCTCATCTTGCAGAGCGCCTGGCAGCCGCCGCTCCCGGCATTGAACTCGACACCCATCGCCAATGGCTGGGCGAGCTGGTGGCGGCCGCACGCTCGGCCACCATCCTCTCAATCGGCATTCTTGCCCTGATCGGCGGGACCACCATGCTGATCGTCATCTTCGCGACGCGGGCAAGCCTCGCTGCAAATCACGAAACGGTTGAAGTGTTACATCTGGTCGGTGCACCGGACACTTTTGTCGCAGGCGAAGTCCAGCGTCATTTTCTGCAATTAGGCTTGAGAGGCGGATTGGCCGGTCTGGGCACGGCGATTTTGACCTTCCTCTCCATCAGCTGGGCAGGGTCCGATGGGGGGGCTTTTCTGCTGCCTGTCCCGGGGCTGAATTTCTCAGATTACCCCTGGCTTCTGATCGTGCCCGCTATGCTCGCGCTGACCACAACTATCGCGGCACGATTTACCGTTTTCCGGGCCCTCACGCGAATGAATTAGCGCTATGCGCCTGGTTAGCCTTCAAAAAAACACAAGCTCACCCTATCCAACAAGAATGTTAAGACATGACGTGCGCTCCAGCACACCTATGTTAAACTGAATATTGAGCTTAGGCATTTGGAACGCACAGCTCCTTTGATGGATTGAGACATGTCCGGATCAAACCGCGGAAAAATTGCAGGAGCCATCAGGTTTGCCAGACGGGGCCTGTCAGTCCTGCTCGCCCTCACCTTTTTTTATGCGGTCGGGTTTTTCTGGTTCATGAGTGAAATTCCGCTCCAGAACGCAACCCCGGAAAAAGCGGACGCCATTGTCGTCTTGACCGGCGGGCCTGAGCGCATTGACGCAGCAATGGGCTTGTTGAGCGCACACAAGGGAGATCGACTTCTCGTCTCAGGCGTACATCCCCGCGTGAAGCGTGAAGAACTTCGTGACCTCATAAAAGGCGATGCAGCGCTTTTTGACTGTTGTGTGGATCTGGGCAAACAGGCGGAGACCACCATCGGCAATGCGACCGAAGCAGCAAGCTGGGCCAAGTCACACGATTATAAAAGCCTGATCGTCGTCACCAGTGCCTATCATTTGCCACGCTCCTTGCGAGAGCTTTCTCGCACAATGCCAAACGCAAAATTGAGCGGATTTGCGGTCTTCCATAGCGAAGTCAGGCTGGATGATTGGTGGCTCTATCCAGGGACCGCCCGTCTTCTGGTTTCCGAATATTCAAAATTTCTGCTAACTCTTGTGCGTCTCAGTCAGACCGAAGACATCTGATCTGAGGATGGGTCAAGGCATTCTCCCATTGGATGGAAAAATCCGGTGGGCCCATGCGAATAATTCAACGCCAGATGGGCACAGATGGAAGCCCTTTGGTGCCAGGTTGAAGCCCTTGGGGCACAAGTATGAGAGATAGATTTGCTGACTTTCCGCTCAATCCTGTTCAACTTCCTATTTTACACCACTTCTGTGATAGCGGGGCTTCTGGGCCTGCCGCTGCTGCTCGGCCCACAAAACTATGCGATCCGCTTCATGCGCGCAGTCGGCCTGTGGAACCTCTGGTTGCTGAAGATCATTGCGGGCACAAAGTACGAAGTGCGCGGGCTGGAAAATCTGGGTACCTCCCCCGTCATCGTTGCGTCCAAACATCAGTCTATGTGGGAGACCGTCAGTCTTCTGGCGATTGTCGATAACCCTGCGCTGATCCTGAAACAGGAGCTGCTCTACATCCCGCTCTACGGCCAATATGTAAAAAAGGCGGGCATGATCCCGATCCGCCGTTCCGATGGTCCCAAAGCACTGCGCACCATGCTGCGGCAGGCAGACGAGGCCGTGAAATCCGGCCGCCACCTGATCATCTTCCCGGAAGGGACGAGAGCGGCCCCCGGGGCCCGAAACCCTTACATGCCGGGCGTCGCGGGCCTCTACGGCCATCTGGATGTGCCCTGCGTGCCGGTGGCCCTCAATTCCGGCCTTTTCTGGCCCCGCCGCCAGCTGCAGCGGAAACCGGGCACGATTGTCGTGGAATTTCTGCCTCCCATTCCACCGGGCATGAACCGCAAAGCCTTCATGAGCGAGCTGGAAAACCAGATCGAGGGCGCAACGGGCAAACTTCTGGCCGAAGCCGGATTTACCCCCACCGCTTAAACAATCCGCTACAAAATCCGGGTAGTTTTAACCTTGAGCCTGTACGGGCCCAAAAAGAACAAAAAACGAACATTTATTTGACCCGGCCTATCCGGTAGGACTAGCATCACGGGTCTGCAACAATGCACCGAAGGCAAGCGTCAGCGCAGCGCAGAAAACAGAAATGTAAAACACCCGGCTTTCAACGGACCCTAACACCCAAATGGCAGAACCATACACAACCGACACCGCTCTCCCGGCCATCGCCGAGCAAATCTGGCAGATGAAATATCGCTTTGCCGGAAATGAGCAATTTGAGGGTGATGCCGATGTGGGCGGCTCATGGAACAGGGTGGCCCGCGCACTGGCGAGCTCTGAGACGCCGGACGCCCGTGCCCAATGGGAGAGCACCTTCCGCTCATCCCTTGGTGATTTCCGCTTCCTGCCCGCAGGCCGCATCCTGTCAGGTGCAGGCACCGGGCGGGCGGTCACTTTGTTCAACTGCTTCGTCATGGGCGATGTGCCGGACGACATGGCTGGCATCTTTGAGAGCCTGAAAGAAGCCGCCCTCACCATGCAGCAGGGTGGCGGCATCGGCTATGATTTTTCAACTCTCCGTCCGCGCGGCGCAAAGGTCAGGGGCGTTGGCGCGGATGCGTCCGGCCCGTTGAGCTTTATGGATGTCTGGGACGCCATGTGCCGGACGATCATGTCTGCCGGGTCCAGACGCGGAGCCATGATGGCAACAATGAACTGCACCCATCCAGACATTGAAGATTTCATCACAGCGAAACAGACAGCCGGGCGATTGACCATGTTCAATCTATCGGTCCTCGTGACCGACGCCTTTATGGCGGCAGTAGACGAGGGTGCTGACTGGCCGCTCCGCTTCGAAGGCAAGACCTATAAAACGGTGAAGGCTAATGTGCTCTGGAACAAAATCATGAGCGCGACCTACGCCTATGCAGAACCGGGCGTGATCTTCATCGACCGGATCAATCAACGCAACAATCTGCATTATTGCGAGACGATCCACGCGACCAACCCGTGCGGCGAACAACCCTTGCCTCCTTACGGTGCCTGCCTGCTGGGTTCCATCAATCTGGCGCGGCTCGTCCGCAATCCTTTTGCAGAAGATGCCCATATTGACGAAGCTGAACTGGCAAGCCTGACGCGCACCGCCGTGCGCGCCCTCGACAATGTCATCGACATCTCACGCTTCCCACTCATCGAACAGGAACGGGAAGCGAAAGCCAAAAGGCGCATCGGCCTTGGTGTCACTGGCCTGGCCGACGCGCTGGCTCTGTGTGGCGCGGCTTATGGCAGCGATGAAAGCCTTGCACTGATTGAAAGCTGGATGAAGGCATTACAGCGAGCTGCCTACCTTGCCTCAACGGAACTCGCGATCGAAAAAGGTCCCTTCCCGCTATTTGATCGCGACGCATATCTGTCTGGCGAAACCATTCACGAGCTGGATGACGACATAAGAGAAGCGATTGCGCAAAACGGTATCCGCAATGCGCTACTGACCTCCATCGCACCGACAGGTACGATCTCATTGTTTGCCGGCAACGTATCAAGCGGCATCGAACCCATTTTCGCCCTCGACTATCGACGCCGAGTGCTGATGCCGGACGGCACCCACCGGGAGGAGAAGGTTGTGGATTATGCGGTTGCCCGCTACCGCGCTACCTTTGGGGACGACAAGCCGCTTCCGGACTTTTTCGTCACCGCCGAGAGCCTCACCCCGGCCGCGCATTTGCGCGTTCAGGCCGCCGTGCAAAAACATATCGACAGCTCCATCTCCAAGACCATCAATTGCCCGGAAGATCTCAGCTTTGAAGATTTCAAATCCATCTATCTGGACGCCTACCGCTTAGGGCTCAAAGGCTGCACCACCTATCGCCCCAGCGATATACGCGGGTCCGTGCTGATCGCAGAAGAAAAACCGGCAGAGCGTATGCCCGCGTCCGGGTCTGCAGCCCCTCTCCAGTCTGCCCCTCTTCAATCGGCATTGCCGCTCGATGCTCCCACAGCGCCTGCCCATCTGGCGAAAGCGCATTTTGAAAAAGCCCCTTTTGAGAAAGATGGCGTTGTTTACATGTCATCGCCGCTTGAGCGAAACAATGTGCTGCCGGGTTTCACCTACAAGCTGCAATGGCCCGAGAGCGACCATGCCATGTACATAACGTTGAACGACATTGTGCAGGACGGTCGCCGTCGTCCCTTTGAGATTTTCATCAACTCGAAAAACATGGAGCATTATGCCTGGACGGTGGCACTCACCCGCATGATATCAGCGGTGTTTCGCAGAGGCGGAGACGTCACCTTCGTCGTGGAAGAATTGAAAGCCGTGTTTGACCCGCGAGGCGGCGCCTGGGTGGAAGGCCACTATGTGCCAAGCCTGCTCGCCGCCATTGGGGGCGTGATCGAGCAACACATGATCGATATCGGCTTCATCGCAACACAATCTGAGCGCCCGATCACTGAAGCCCTGCAGGCCGCAGCCGGAGAAAACGCCGGCCCAAAACGCGCAAGCTGCCCACGATGTGGCGAGCGGGGCCTGCAAAGGCAAGAGGGCTGCGATAGTTGTACCTCTTGCGGCTATTCTCGCTGCGGATGACAAAGGCCGCCCTGCCTATTTCGGACAAGACAGCCCGCCACCTGCTTCTGTCGCGGCAGGGATTGAGCGGCGCGCCCACAGGCCCTTTCGATGCGAACAATCTTAAAAACCTGATCCACCAATTGGGTTATGTGCAGCTTGACAGCATCAATACGGTGGAACGCGCGCACCACATGATCCTGCACTCCCGCGCAGACAATTATCGTCACCTGCATCTTCAAAATCTGCACGAAGAGGAAGCAAGCCTGTTTGAGCATTGGACCCATGATGCCTGCCTGATCCCGACAGAATTCTATCCCTATTGGCACCAGCGCTTTCAGGCTGCGTCGCGTCACTTGAATTCACCCAGATGGCAGGAGCGCATTGGCCCCGACGCGAAGAAGGTCATCAAAAATGTGCGAGCCCGGATAAAGCGCGAAGGCCCGCTGATGGCGCGCGACTTTGAAGATAAGGGCAAAGGGGCCTGGTGGGGATGGGGCCCTTCAAAAACTGCATTGGAATTTCTCTGGCGAACCGGAGATCTGGCCATCGCCCGACGGGACGGGTTCCAGAAAGTCTATGACCTAACAGAGCGCGTTGTCGATGAAAGTCACCGCGTCCGGAAACCGGGCCCCACCGAAACCCGGAACTGGAAATGCACCGAAGCGCTGAAGCGTCTCGGTGTCGCCACACCGACGGAGATTGCGGCCTTCTGGGCCAGCGTCTCCATCAAGGAGGCAAATGCCTGGGTAACAGAAAATCTGGAGCGATCCCTGGTACAAGTCGCGGTCCACGGCAAGGATGGAAGCATCAAAAATGCGATCGCTTTTAAAGAGTTGGAAGACGAGCTCCCCCAATTACCAAAACCTCATAACCGTCTCCGACTTCTCTCCCCCTTCGACCCCGTTCTCAGAGACCGGAAACGCGCCGAGCGCCTGTTCGGCTTTGACTATCGGATCGAGGTCTTTGTGCCGGAGAAAAAGCGCCAATATGGCTATTATGTCCTGCCGCTCCTTGAGGGAGATCGCTTTACCGGCCGCACAGACCTGAAAGTACATCGCAAAGAAGGCAGGCTGGAGGTGAAGGGCCTATGGCTGGAGCCGGGCATCAACTTGAGCGCAGCCCGGGAGGCCGCTCTACGCCGCGCACTCAGCCGTCTGGCGAAGTTTACCGGCGTGACTGAGATAGACGCGGATGCTGCTCTACAGCATGCCAAAGACGCTTAAGGCCCGCATCCCCGATCCCCATCTCGTCCAGATGCGCGACGGTGTTTTTCAGATATTCCGGGTTCTTGCCCGATTGCCCGGACCCATGCGCAATCAGTTCCACCTGACGCTCAAAAGGAAGCTTGCCCGCATATTGCGGATGCTGCCGGTCAACAATGAAACAAAGCGCCTCAACATCACGCGCCCTCTCTTCAGACCCTGCCACATCGTCGAGAAGACGAACACGCCGAACCACGTCGAGATAAACACTCGTAACCTGTTCCCGTTCCATCAAATAACGCCGGGTCTCATCCGCATGGGCGGCATCCACCTGGAACGCGAGCCCGCGGCATGCCCCACCCCTGTCCAAGCCAAACACCAGCCCCGGTGTCTCCGGTGTGCCACGGTGAACATGCGAGAAAACACAAAAAGACCGGTGATACCCGTGCAGGCGCGCGGCAAATTGCGCTTTCACGGGAAACCCCGGTCGCCACATGAGTGACCCGTACCCAAAAACCCACAAATCCGGCATCATCTCGCCACGTTTGATCATTAGCTTTGACTGATTCACTTTTATCAAAATGGAACAATGCCGCGTGCGACTATTTCAACCTTGTGGGTTTATTTCATCTGATGGAATTTAAAGTCGGCGTCACCCAAAAAGCACGTTCAACGTTTCATGCAACACAATCGAGATGCTAGTCTTTCCCATCAAATATCAATTGGTCAAACATTCGCATGAGCCTCTTCAAAAAACTATCGGCCCTTCATTGGCCTCTGCTGCTCCCGTTCCTGGCACTGTTGATTGCCGGGGTCGCATATTCGATCTGGTGGGTGACGCTTGGTGACCGCATTGAGGAAGAGCTGCAAGCCTGGCAAATTGAACAGGCCACGAAAGGCATCAACGTCAATTGGGAAAATGTGGAACGCGGCGGCTTCCCCTACCGTCTTGAGATGAAGCTGGCAAAACCCTCTGCGGAACTGACAAATGGGCGGCAGCCCCTCACCTGGTCTGCTGACACTCTCAACGCCCAAACGCTTGCCTACAATCTTGATCACGTGATCGTCGATGCCCCGGGCGCACACACCGTGCGCTACACAGAAAGTCGCGACGGGACCGAACAAGAAGTCACCCTCAACCTTCTGGCAGAAACATTTTGGGCAAGCCTCGTGTTTGAAGAGAAAGACAGCGAGCGTATAGCCTTTGATCTTGCAGGCCTCAATCTCAACCGCACGATGGTGATGCACGAAATCACGCGCGCCGCAGGAGAGGCAACGGCGGACCGCCTGCAACTTCACGCACGGCCAACCCCTCGTCAGCAAGCCAGCACAACAGCACCTGAAACAGGCACCCTCTCCTATGACGCGGCCCTCCAGGTGGAAAATATCACATGGCAGGGCATGGGAGACACGCTCTGGACAGGATCGCATTTGCAGAGCCTTGAGGCTCAGATGCGCCTGTCGGGCATTCCAGCCGACATCCTCAAGGACGAGGAAAAGATTGCCGCCAAGGCTTTTGCGTCAGGCACAAAGCTCTCGATTTCTGAATTCAAACTCATCTGGGGGCCCGTTGACATGACCGGCTACGGCGAAATGACCCTCGACGCGCAAGGCCGCCCGGAGGGCCAGTTCCGCACGAGCGTGGGTAATCTTCCCGCTCTGGTCGATGCATTGGTCACCGCCGAAATTATGTCACGACAGAGCGCAAACCTCGCCTTTGCCGGGTTGACAGCCCTTTCCAACCTTCAGGGCGAAGAGAGTGGGCGCGTGCGCCTGCCCGTCGCCATGAAGGACGGCGTACTCTTTCTGGGACCGGTCGCTGCAGGCCGCCTCAAACCGCTTCTCTGAGCTATTTTTTGGCAGGTTCGTTTCCACGACCAAAATTGGGGGCAGCACTTTCCTGACCCGCATCAATAATCGACCTGCGAATGTCGCGGGTGCGTGTGAAGAGATCAAACAACGCATCACCATCACCCCAACGGATTGCGCGTTGCATGGCCGCAAGATCTTCGGAGAAACGCCCGAACATTTCCAGGATCGCTTCACGGTTATTAAGGCACACATCCCGCCACATCGTAGGATCAGAAGCCGCAAGCCGGGTGAAATCACGAAACCCGCCAGCAGAATATTTAATGACTTCAGACTTTGTCACAGTCTCCAGATCGTCAGCTGTTCCCACAATATTGTAGGCAATCAGGTGCGGCAGATGGCTCGTGATCGCAAGCACCAGATCATGATGCCCCGGCTCCATATGATCAATTTTGGACCCACACGCCTCCCAGAAGCGCGAGAGCTTCTCCAGCGCTTTTGCATCTGTCCCCGGCACCGGCGTCAAGATGCACCAGCGCCCGTCAAAAAGATGGGCAAAGCCCGCGTCAGGGCCGCTTTGCTCGGTCCCCGCAATCGGATGACCAGGGATAAAATGCACACCGTCTGGCACGTGGGGGCCGACATCACGCACAAGCGACGCCTTCACAGAACCCACATCGCTCAGAATGGCACCCTTTTTCAAATGGCTCGCAATCTGCGCGGCGACCTGCCCGACAATCCCAACGGGCGTACAAAGGATCACGAGGTCAGCCCCGTCCGCTGCCGCTTCGGCAGTTTCTTCAACACTGTCAATGAAACCGATTTCAAGCGCCCTTGCCCGTGTTTCGGCTGAGCGCGCATAGCCGACAATCTCCCCGGCGATGCCACCGCGTTTCATCGCATGGCCAAGCGAAGAGCCGATCAGCCCGAGACCGATCAACGCAACCCGATCAAAGAGAGTGTCTGCGCTGCTCATGGCGTGGTCCCCAAAAATTCACGAAGCGCCTCGATCACCAACCGGTTCGCCTCTTCGCTGCCAACTGTGAGACGCAGAAAATCCGGCATGCCGTAGGATGCGATTTGCCGCAAAATGAGCCCCCGCTTCATCAGGAACTGGTCGGCGTCCGCCGCACGCTTGCCCGCAACATCTGGAAACCGGATCGCCAGAAAATTAGCCACCGGCGGCAATACCTGAAGGCCGAGCCCCTCCAGTTCTTTTACAAGCCATGCCAACCAGGTTTCATTATGTGACACCGCTTTTTCCACATGCGCAATATCCGCAATAGCGGCAACACCCGCCGCCATAGCAGGCACGCTCACATTAAACGGCCCGCGAATGCGATTGAGCACATCAGCAACGGACGCCGGACAATAGGCCCAGCCAAGGCGCAGACCCGCAAGACCATAGATCTTCGAGAACGTGCGCGTCATCACCACATTGTCATGGGTGGCAACCATCTCGATCCCGGCCTCATAATCATTCTTGCGCACATATTCCGCATAAGCAGCATCAAGCACCAGCAGCACGTCATCGCGCAAGCCTGCGCGCAAACGCTTCACTTCCGACACAGGCAGGTAGGTGCCCGTTGGATTGTTGGGATTAGCGAGAAACACCACTTTTGTCCGCGCGGTCTGCGCAGCAAGGAACCCGTCAACGCTCGCCGTAAACGCGCTGTCCGCAACCTGAACGATCTTGGCTCCCGCAGCCTGGGTAATGATCGGATAGACCAGAAACCCGTGCGCACTCGCAATCGCCTCATCGCCCTCTCCCAGATAGGATTGCGCAAGAAGGTGGAGCAGCTCGTCAGAGCCCGCCCCGCAGACAATCCGCTCGGCGTCCAAACCAAAGCGTCCGGCAATCGCCTGGCGAAGCGGCAGCGAGGAGCCGTCCGGATAACGCTCAAGCGACAGACCGGCGGCCTGAAACGCCTCAACGGCCTTCGGACTTGGCCCCAGCGGTGTTTCATTGGCTGACAATTTATAGATGCGATGAGCCCCGTCAGCGCTCTCACGACCACCAACGTAAGGAGAAATCTCAAGAATGCCGGGTTGCGGCTTGGGTACACTCATCGCCCTGATCCTTCACGAGACCCTGAATTGGGTCCTTGCACGCGGTCCGGCAGAAAGAGCGCAAAAAGCCTCCCCAATTCCGAACGCGGCCTATTCATAAGGTTCAAGCCTGGCGAAATCAAAGAAAACGTTGACATTCAGGGCCTTCGACCCCTAGCTAATCAGCCTTTTCCGGGCCCGATGGTGCCCGGTCGGAACACGAGAATTGGCTCCCTGCCCCACGCTCCCCCCCCACACCTCAGTGCGGGCAACGGAACCCTGGACGAAAAAATGGCTGAGACAGTACATAGTGCGCCCTCGAATGCGCGTTTGGAAACGGTAACCTTCGGGGCAGACCGCCCGCTTTCGCTCGACTGCGGTGTTGAGCTGTCTCCCTTTACCATCGCCTACAATACCTATGGGGCGCTAAACGCAGAAAAAACCAATGCATTTCTCGTCTGCCATGCCCTGACCGGCGACCAGCACGTCGCCAACCCGCACCCTGCTACGGGAAAGCCCGGCTGGTGGGACCTGATGGTCGGCCCCGGCAAGCCCATCGACACAGACCGCTTCTTCGTAATTTGCCCGAATGTGATCGGCGGCTGTCAGGGCACAACCGGCCCTGAAAGCATCAATCCGGCCACAGGCAAGCCCTATGGGCTCGGTTTCCCCGTCATTACAATTGCAGACATGGTGCGCGCCCAGACCCACCTGATCGACCACCTGGGGATAGACACCCTGTTCTGTGTCGCAGGCGGCTCCATGGGCGGCATGCAGGCCCTGCAATGGGCAAGCGCCTATCCTGATCGCGTCTTCTCAGCAATCCCGCTGGCAACGGCGGCGCGTCACTCCGCACAGAACATTGCCTTCCACGAAGTTGGACGCCAAGCCATTCAGGCAGATCCAGACTGGCATGGAGGCGCATATTATGAACATGGAACGCGCCCGGTAAAAGGTCTGGCGGTCGCGCGCATGGCGGCCCACATCACCTACATGTCTGAAAGTTCCCTCTTCCAGAAATTTGATCGCAATCTGCAGGATCGCGAAAAAATCACCTATGGATTTGGGCCAGACTTTCAGATCGAAAGCTATCTCCGCCACCAGGGCTTCGCTTTTGTGGATCGCTTTGACGCGAACTCCTATCTCTACATCACGCGTGCGATGGATTATTTCGACCTCGCAGCCGAGCATGGCGGATCATTGCCAGGCGCTTTCAAAGAGACAAAAACGCGCTTCTGCATCGTCTCCTTCACGAGCGATTGGCATTACCCCACCAGCTACAACAAGCAGATTGTGCATGCGTTGAATGCAGCCGCCGCCAATGTAAGCTTCGTGGAAGTTGCATCTGACAAGGGACATGATGCGTTCCTGCTGGACGAACCGGAAATGTTTGCCACACTTTCGGGCTTCATCAACAGCGCCGCCGCGCAGCGAGGGCTGAAACGATGAACGCAGAAGAGCAACACCGCCGCGACCTGAAACTGATCGCTGACCTGGTAAAGCCGGGCTCACGCGTCCTCGACATTGGCTGTGGCGACGGCGAACTTTTGGAAATTCTTGGTGCTGAACGCGGCGTCGATGGGCGCGGCCTTGAACTGTCCCAGGACGGCGTGAACGCCTGTGTGACCAGAGGCCTTTCGGTCATTCAAGGTGACGCGGATCGCGACCTTGCCGACTATCCAGACAATGCGTTTGATTATGTCATCCTGAGCCAAACCATTCAGGCCACCCGCAATCCAGGCGCGGTGATGCGCGACATGCGCCGTATAGGCAAGCATCTGATCGTCTCATTCCCCAATTTCGGCAATTGGCGCATTCGCCTGCAATTGCTGTTGGGCGGTCGCATGCCCGTGACAGAGACACTGGCCCACAAATGGCACGATACGCCCAACATCCACCTGTGCACTGTGCAAGACTTTGTGTCTCTGTGCGATGAGCTTGATCTGGTGACCGAGAGCGCCCTTATGCTGTCAGGTGGCAAGGTCCGCCACACGCACAATCCGGGTTGGCGCGACAACATACTGGCGGAAGAAAGTGTCTTCCTCCTCCGCCGCCGCTAAAGCCCGCCCGCGACCCGCCTCAATCAGATATTGATTGCGTCCCCATCTTGCTCACCCGTGCGGATGCGAACAGCGCTGATAAGATCAAGCACGAAAATTTTTCCGTCACCAATCCGCCCCGTCGATGCAGACTTCTGGATCACTTCAACAACTTTCTCAACCGCACCATCTTCAACGGCAATATCGAAACGCACTTTCGGCACCAGCGTCACCTGATATTCCGCACCACGATAGATCTCGGTCTGCCCCTTCTGACGCCCATGACCCTTCACTTCACTCACCGTCAGGCCGGAAATGCCAATCTCAGCCAGCGCGTCCATAACGGTTTCAGTGACCGCGGGTTTTACGATCGCAACAATCATTTTCATCAGATCAATCCTTGGTCTTCGGAGAAGATACAGAACCAGCGTCAAGGCGTGAAACCTTGGCATTGGCCGAGGGGAGAACACGGATCGGTGCGAGAAGCCGGGCCCGAGACGCTCTCTTCGGTTCAGCAGGAGGAAGGGCATAAACCTGCTTTGCCGCCTCAACCAATATAACACCAGCGAACCGCTGACCACCCAAGCCGCCCAACCTTTCCCAGAAACCGACAGAGCGCATCAGAGCTTTCACACCAAAGGGAGGGACAAAGAGCGTCGACCGCCACACAGTTGGCGTGAACATCGCACCGCGCAACAATTCCCCTAATTGCAAACGGGTAAAGGGACGCCCGGTGCCGAACGGTGTCTTGTCTCGCCGCGACCAGAACCCATGCCGGTTGGGCGCGACGACAATCACCCGCCCGCCGGGCGCCAGCACCTGCCACACCTGTCGCAAAAGACCTCGCAGCGCTTCACTGTTTTCAACAGAATGAACGAGGAGAATACGATCGAAGCTCTCATCCGCAAGCGGAAAGCGGGTTTCAACCGCAAGCGTTGACAGCACCTGACCCTCTTCGGGCCAGACCATCACACCCTGCTCCGCCGGCATCAAGGCAATGGTGCGCGTAGCCTCTCCCAGAAAAGCATCAAGATAGGGCGTCGCATACCCAAACCCTGCAACGTTCATTCCGCGCACATTCGGCCAGATACCGCGAATTTGAGCGCGGATCAGTTCTCGCGCCACGCGTCCAAGCGGGCGGTCATAAAACTTCCAAAGCTCAAGAACATCTGGATACATGAGCTAAATCTATCAGATTCTGACAGAGATACTTCAAACACTTGTGAAATGAATAGGGCAACCAATTATCTCCCTGTGCAAAAACCCGTTTAAATTCCCGCTTAAGTCCCCGCTTAAGTCCCTGTTTAAATCCCCGTTTTAATCAGTGCAGAAAACCGATAGGCTCTTGCGAAATGTTGCACCCAGCGCCCGATCCACCTGGACGGCGCCCGAATGGAAAAGAAGATGTCTAAGCTGCTTGTTCACCAGATCCCCTGCTTGAGTGACAATTACGGTTACCTGATCCACG
>JAVKCY010000131.1:0-3166 GCA_040223265.1 Parvibaculum sp.
CAAAAACTAACCTGACTGAATGCATCATGGGTGGAATGTGGCGCGACCATACCATGGGCAAAGGTCGGGCGTCACCCGGTCTGGTTGCATCAAGTGACTGTTTTCCAAGCCTCTTTAAGGCTTTTCACTCCAAAAACGCACATTTATCGGCCTTAATGATGGCCATCTGCGTGTGGGTCCATCAGCTTATGCAGATGCACGATGAAGTAGCGCATATGGGCATTGTCCACGGTGCGCTGGGCAGCACTCTTCCAGGCTTGGTGAGCGGTGGCGTAATCAGGATAAACGCCGACAAAATCGATATTTTCAAGGTCTTTGAAGGTCAGACCCTCAATATGGTCCAGTTCGCCCCCAAAAACGAGGTGCAGCAATTGGTCCTCACGCGTTGGTTCGTCAGCCATGGTTCTTCCTCAAAAAAGGCGGCGCATTAGAAAACTCAGTATAGATGGACATGATTAAGGGAGCGTGATCTGCCCAACCTTGTCAAAAAGTGCGTCATAGAGCGCGGGACCCGCCGCAAGCAGGCTGCGATGTTTGGTGAAGGGCTTGTTGTATACCAGTGTCGCGCCGTCATGGGTTGTGATCCGCCCACCTGCTTCCCGCACAATGAGGTCGGCAGCGGCCAGATCCCAATCGTTTTTGCGGTTGAGAGCAAGACATGCATCCACATAACCGTTCGCGACAAGCACGAGCCGGTAGGCAACCGAGTTCCTGTCGATCATCTCCATGTCCGGCCAGGGTTCGGCCCAGGCGGGATGTTTGAACATAGGCGCGAACGCCGCCATCCGGCACCCGGCAATCTCAGAACGCGTGCTCGGCGTGATCTGTTTCCCGTTGAGCTTCGCGCCGCCACCGCGCACCGCCTCAAAGAACTCATCCGACGCCGGGTTGAACACAGCCGCAGAAATGGGTGCGCCCCCTTTCACAAGAGCAGCACAGATCGTGAAATGCGGACGGCCCTTGATGAAGGCACGCGTTCCGTCAATCGGGTCAATGACCCATACGTGGGTACGGCCAAGGCGCACGGGGTCATCTTCGGTTTCTTCAGAAAGCCAGCCATAATCTGGCCGCCCTCCTTGAAGGCGCGCATGTAGCAGATCATTGACGGCATGATCTGCCTCACTGACAGGGTCATCCTTGCCCTTGTCCCAATGTTTGAGGTCCGTCTGGAAATAGTCGAGCGCAAGTGCACCTGCGTCCCGCACGGCTGCGCACAACAGCGCATGGTCTTCTGCAAGATCATAAGGGTGAGACGGATCAGGTGCCGGCAACGGTCATGCCCTCAATACGCACGGTTGGTGCATTGGTCGCATTTCGGTAGACAAGATCATTTGCGACGCTCATCTCAGTGAACATGGTTTTGAGATTGCCCGCAACGGTGACTTCGCTCACCGGGAAGGTCAATTGTCCGTTTTCAATCCAGAAACCAGATGCGCCACGGGAATAGTCGCCGGTCACGCCATTGACCCCCATGCCGATCATCTCGGTGATGTAAAAGCCGGACTTGATGTCGGCAATCAGCTCCTCCGGGGAGAGGGTGCCGGGAAGCAGCGTCAGGTTGGTGGTGGAGGGGGACGGCGTGCTGCCGGTTCCCCGAGACGCGCGGCCATTGCTGGAAAGACCAAGCTGCTTGGCCGTCGAACAATCGAGAAGCCAGGTGGTAAGTCGCCCATCGTCGATCAGGGTCAGCGGCCTTGATGCAACGCCTTCACCGTCAAACGGTTTGGAGCCGCGTCCCCGCTTTTTCGTCGGGTCATCGGTGATCATTATGCCCGGCGCAAAGACCATCTTGTCCAGCGACCCTTTTAGAAAACTTGTGCCACGCGCAACGGACGCACCGGAAATCGCCCCTGCAAAATGTCCAACGAGACCGCTTGAAACACGGGGGTCATAGACCATCGGCACTTGCCCGCTTTTCACTTTGCGCGCGCCGAGCCGTCGCACGGCACGTTCACCCGCCTGCCGCCCGATCTTGGAGGGTTCTTCGAGGTCGCCGAGATGACGCGCCGAAGAATAATCATAGTCACGTTCCATCGCGGTGCCTTCGCCCGCCAGCACTGACACGGAGAAGGAATGGGATGTGCCGGAATAATGGCCGGAAAACCCGCCGCTCGTGGCAAGCGAAATGGAGGCACGTCCAAAACTTGCCCCCGCACCGCCAGAGTTCGTAATGCCCTTGATGGCCAATGCCGCGTCTTCGGTCTCTGCCGCAAGTGCCACCAGACTGTCAGCTGTAGGGTCCGTCCCGTCATCAAGGTCAAGGTTGGCGACCGAGCGTGCAAGCTGCCCTGGCTCTGCAAGTCCGCAAAACTTGTCTTCCGGCGCAACCTTCGCCATGGCGATAACGCGTTCCAGCAGGGGCTCAACCGCCCGCTCGCTGATATCAGTGGTGGAGACGACTGCTTGGCGCTGGCCGATCATGACCCGCAGACCCAGGTCTTGCGTTTCTGAGCGCTCAACATCTTCCACTTTGCCCAGTCGGTAAGAGGCACCAAACGATGTGCTTTCCACCATCACGGCATCTGCAGCACTAGCACCCGCTTTCAGGGCTTTGGCGATCAGGGATTGCAGGAAGTCCGTTCGGTCGAGCGTCTTTGTCATAGGCCGTAAAAATCCTTGGGTCGTGAAAGTCCTTGAAAACATGATCTATGCGCGCGAGCAACGGGCCATGTCCGGCCGCCGGCTTTTTTTCTTACACCAGATCGTGCCTTTTGTCCCGGCAGCCTGGTATGCCCTTATCCAGGTATCCAGGTGAACGTGTAGTAAAGACAGCCGACTGCAGCGATCAATTGTCCGGCCCAGGTGAGCAAAGTGCCCCAAAGGCGGGGAGGCGTGCTGTCAGACGTGCGCGAAAGACCGATTGCGTGCAGCAGCCGACCGAGTGTGAGCGCAATCCCGACAATGTGAATGACCCAAACCGACGCGGATAGAATGAAAAGCGCAATGAGGCCAATCAGGCCAATCGGCGTGTACTCGGCATTCACGATATGTGCCCGGCTCGCATTGTAGAGCGGATTATCTTCACCCGTGCCTGTCATCAGCTTTGTGCGCACGCGTCCCGCCGAAACACGGTAGGCGAGCACGAGGTTGAGAAGGAGATTGAGCGAGACATAGAGCCCGATCATTTACAGCGAATTGTCAATCATTGAAGCCTCCGGTCGGCACG